>NZ_QBUB01000002.1:0-589809 GCF_003058125.1 Paraburkholderia sp. GV068 | reverse complement strand
GCACGCTTGCGCACTGCAATGCGAGTACGTTGCTTTCGCCCTCGTAAATGACCTGTCGTGCGATGACCGCCTCGTGGCGCAACTGCGCTTCCCACTTGGCGCCCGCCTGGTCGAGATGATGCGTGCCGTAGATGTAGGGCTGTCCGTAGGTCGTGGAATCGCCAGGCGCCACGTTAGCCGAATCCCGGTATCGCTCCCATGCTGACTCAGGGTTATAGTCCGCAACCATGAACGACTGCGGCACTGTCTCTGTGTGAGTCTTCAGTGTCGTCACCGCCTCCACGCCGCCCGCTTCGAGACCGGCCGCTTCGCGGTACGGCACGATCCGCCGTGGATCGTCGTAGAGGTAATGATCGATGTCATCTGCAAAGACGATCTGGTCACCGTGTTCCGTTTCCACGATAAAACAGTAGATCCCCGCCTTCTCCATCAGCATGTGGACATAATCGAAATCCGTCATCTGGTGCTGGAAGCGCCAGAGATGGACCGGATACTGACGGCGCAGACGGAACGATGTCTGGTGGTCGCGGATGCCGTGACGGCGCAACACCGCCGTGAGGATCTGCGGTGTGGTGACGCGCTGGTAGACGTGCGTGTCCGTAACCGCCTGGAGCCGTCCGAAGTGCGACTTCAGAACGAATTCGTATCTGACGTAGTCCCTGGTGATCTGGATCGTGGAGAATCTTTCGATGAAACCACTGAATTTCCGCACTGTTCCATCGTCATTCTCGATGCCGAAAACCGCATCGAGGTTCAGATAGTCAGCCCGTGCAAGCTGCTGCGGGTGGGTCAACTCGATGCGCACCTCGGTGGGCGCGCCCATCTTCTCGGTTGCCGTGAACGACACGACCGACAGCGCCGCCGCGCTGTCCGTGCCGGGTACGTCGAGAAAATATGCCTGGCGCCCGGTTATGGCACGCAGCGCGTCTTGCAGGTCTGCCATGACCCGGCCTCCTTGCTGATTGTGGGAGACGCGGCCGGGTACATGAGGACTGCAAACTTCAGGCTGGCCGCGATCTGGAGCCATTTCAGCTCTTCACGCGTTTTTACCTGGCGGGGTGATTCACTTCAATCAGATGTGTCTGAAAGTCCGTAGTCTGTTGTCAAACGGAAAAGGGCGACCGAAGTCGCCGGAACGATGTGCGGTTATCCGCGCTATTTTGGAACAACTCCTGGATAACCCGCCGAAAACCGCACCAACTACCTGACGCGGCTCGATTTCCCCCCAACTGCGCAAACGCGCACCAAAGTGCGCGTCTCCCCACATAGAAACGCACTACACCTCAAGCGCCCTACCGCACCCCATCCCTGGCCCGAAGCGACTCCGGCAACCCCCGCAACACAATCAACGCACAAATCACGCTCATCGTCCCGATCACATACAAAGCCGGCGTCGTACTCCCAGTCAGATCCCTAACGCGTCCCACCATGATCGGACTCACGATCCCGCCCAGCTGTCCGAGCGTGTTGATCAACGCGATGCCGCCCGCCGCGCCCGCCCCCGTCACCAGCTTCGGCGGCAATGCCCAGAATGCCGGGATCGACGCCACCACGCCCCCGCCCATCACCGCAAGCGCGACGATCAGGAAGCCCGTCTGTTTGTCGAAGAAACCGGCCGCAAAGAATCCGATCGCCGACATCACCAGCAAACCGAACACGAACTTGCGACGCTCGCCGCTTGCATCGGACAAGCGCCCCACAACCACCATGCAGATCGCGCCGCACACATAAGGCACGGCTGTCAGCAAACCGATCAGCGTCGGATTATGCGTGCCTGCCACGCGGATCAAATGTGGCGCCCAGAAATTCAATCCATACGACGCCACCTGAATCAGAAAATAGACGAGCCCCAGCGTGAGAAATCCCGGCGTCTTTATCGCGCCGATGAACGAATGCCCAGTCTCAGGATGACGGCTCTGCTGCGCAATCTGCTCAGACAGGAATGACTTCTCCGCGGGCGACAGCCAGTTCGCATCGTCGATGCGATCTTTCAGCAGCTTCAGCACGAGATAACCGAGCAACACGCACGGCAGGCCGCCGAGCAGGAACAGCCAGTGCCATCCCGGCATGCCAAGCACGCCGTTCATATGGCCGATGACTAGCCCCGCCAGCGGCGCGCCGACCAGCCCCGAAAACGCCGACGCGAGAAACAGCATCGACGTAATGCGACCGCGATAGCTCGGCGGAAACCACAGCGTGAGGTAGTACAGCACGCCCGGCGCGAAGCCGGCTTCCATCGCGCCAATCAGAAAGCGCAGGCCGTAAAACTGCCATTCGGTGTTGACGAACACCATCGCCGCGGTCGCGAGTCCCCACGAAATCATGATGCGCGCAATCCAGCGCCGCGCACCGACCTTGTAGAGGAACAGATTGCTCGGCACCTCGAACAACACATAGCCGATCACGAACAAACTCGCGCCGAGACCATATGCGGTGTCCGACAAGCCGAGATCGCTTTGCAACTGAAACTTCGCGAAGCTGATGTTGATGCGGTCGAAAAACGCAAACAGATAGCAGATCATGATGAGCGGCATCAGCCGCCATGCCACTTTGCGGATGATGGCCGCCGCGCCGTCCGCGCTCTGTTCACGGCCGCCGGTTGCGATTGCGCCGAGGTCACTCATGATTCGTCTCCAATGCCGGATTCGGCTGTGCCGTCCGGTCGTTTAGTGGATCAGGGAAAGTCAGATTTGCAGCACGTAGTCCGGCACGGGATGCAGGTCACGATTGCGCCCCGCCTTCGCCACTTGCCCGGGCACGTCGTGGCCCAGCAAAGCCGGCAACGCTCGCGACAGCGCGAGCAGTTTCTCGAGGTCGATTCCCGTGGGAATACCCATTTCATCGCACAGATTCACGAGGTCCTCGGTGCAGATGTTGCCCGACGCACCGGGCGCAAACGGGCATCCGCCGAGACCGCCCAACGCGGCGTCGAAGCGGCGCGCGCCGGCTTCGTAGGCGGCCAGTACATTGGCGAGCCCAAGTCCGCGTGTATTGTGAAAATGCAGCGTGAGCGCCGACGACGGCACGCGTTGCAGCACTCGCTCGACGAGCCGCGCCACCTGGCGCGGATTCGCCATGCCGGTCGTATCGGCGAGCGTGATGCCTTCGATGCCCATCTCGCGATACATATCGACAATGCTGACCACGCGGTCCTCGTCGATCGTGCCTTCGAACGGACAGCCGAACGCCGTCGCGACCGATGCGTTCAACAGCATGCCCGCGCCCTTCACGTGACGCACGATGTCGCCAAACGCCGCCAGCGACGACTCGCAGCTCATGCGCATGTTGGCGCGGTTGTGCGTCTGACTCGCGGACATCACGAGATTCAGTTCGTCCGCCTTCGCGGCGAGCGCGCGCTCGGCGCCCTTGAGATTCGGCACGAGCGCGACGTAGATCACGCCCGCGCGCCGCTCGATCTGCTGGAACACGGCCTCGCCGTCGCGCAACGCAGGAATGGCTTTCGGCGAGACAAACGAGCCGGCCTCGATACGCGTGAAGCCCGCCGTCGAGAGCGCGTTGATCAATTGGATTTTGTCGGCGGTGTCGACCCACGTCGGTTCGATCTGCAAGCCGTCGCGCGGCGCGACTTCCTGCACGATGAGCTTGTCGGCGACTCGTGCGTTCAATTCGCGGTTCGTTGCACCGTTCGTTGCATGTGTCGTTGCATGTGTCATTGCACGGCTCCTTCGCGGCGCAGCCGCTCGATCTCTTCACTCGCGAAGCCGAGTTCGCTCAGCACGCTTCCCGTATGTTCACCGAGCGCGGGGCCTTGCCAGCGCACCTCGCCTGGCGTCTCCGACAGCTTCGGCACGATGCCCGGCATCTTCACCGAGGCGCCGCCCGGCAGTTGTGCCTGCAACAACATGTCGCGCGCCTGGTAGTGCGGATCGGCGACGATGTCCGCGACGGAATAGATGCGCCCCGCCGGCACTTCGGCGCGTTCGAGCGCGGCCAGCACGTCGTCGGTGGAATGATGCGAGGTCCATGCGGCGATCGCCTCGTCGAGCATCGCGCAGTGTTTGGCGCGGCCGTCGTTGTGCGCGAGCGCGGGATCGTCGGCGAGGTCGGCGCGGCCTATCACCTGCATGAGGCGCCGGAAAATCGGATCGCTGTTGCCGGCGATCACGACATAGCCGTCGTCTTCAGTGGGATAGGTGTTGGACGGCGCGATGCCAGGCAGCGCCCCGCCGCTTCGCTCGCGAACGTGGCCGAGCAGATCGTATTCGGGGACGAGGCTTTCCATCAGATTGAAAACGCTTTCGACGAGCGACACGTCGACCACTTGCCCGTCGCCCTGCCCTGTCTTCACACGCAGCAGCGACATCAATGCGCCGATCACGCCATGCAGCGACGCGAGCGAATCGCCGAGACTCACGCCGACGCGCGCCGGCGCGCCGTCCACCTCGCCCGTCGTGTAGCGAATGCCGCCCATCGCTTCGCCGATCGCGCCGAAGCCCGGACGGTCACGGTATGGGCCCGACTGGCCGTAACCGGAGATACGCACCATCGTCAGTTTGGGGTTGATCGCGTGCAGCACGTCCCAGCCGATGCCGAGCTTTTCGAGCGCACCAGGACGCAGGTTTTCGATGACGACATCGGCCTCGGCCGCGAGCCGCTTCACGATCTCGACACCCTCCGGCGACTTCAGATTCACGCACACCGACTTCTTGTTGCGCGACTGCAGATACCACCAGAGCGACGTGCCTTCGTGCAGCTTGCGCCATTTGCGCAGCGGGTCGCCGGTTTGCGGCGCTTCGATCTTGACGACGTCCGCGCCGAACTCGGCCATCAGGCGCGCGGCAAACGGCGCGGCGATCAGCGTTCCGATTTCAACGACGCGGATACCTTGAAGGGGTCCACCCATGTGCTGTCTCCGAAGTGGTTTTCTGTTGGGAGACAGCTTGCAGGCGTGCGGCGGCGGCGTCCAACCGCAATTCGCCAACGACCGTTCGCGAACGACGAACGCTCAAGCGCGGCGCAGATTCATGCCGCCGGCGTTTGCGTGGCTTCGGAGGCTTCTATCGAACGCAAATGATCGAACAGCAAACGGCTCACGGGCGAGAGCGCATCGACATCGCGCACGACCAGCACGAGGCTGCGCTCCGACCAGTCGTCTTCGAGCGGCGCGCCGACGAGCCCGAGCGGCCGTCCCATGAGTTCATAGACCTTGCGCGGCAACACGCCGACGCCCATTCCCGCCTGCACCATCCGGCAAACGGCGTCGAAGCCCGGCACATGGATGCGCAAGCGCAACGGCTTGCCGGCGACGCGCGCGGCGATATGCGTTCGCGCATTGATCGAACTCGCGGCGTGCAGGCCGACGTGATCGCCGTCGAGCGTTTCGGCAAACGCCACGCTCGTGCGCGCGGCGAGCGGATGATCGCCGCGCATCACGAGCACCAGCGAATCGCGGCGATAGTGCTCGACGTGCAGCTCGCGCGTGTCGGCATCGGCGGAACAGATGCCGAGATCGGCGAGGCTGTCGTCCACCGCTTCGACCACGCCGCCGCTGGGCCGCTCTTCGAGGTCGAGCTTCACGCGCTCATGCAGCAACTGGAACGCGCGCAAATCTTCAGGCAAAAATTCGACGATGGCAGACAGGTTCGCCATCATCCGTACATAGCCGCGTACGCCGCTCGCATGCCCAGCCAGTTCGATGCCGATGTTTTCGATGTCGCGCATCACGCGCCGCGCATGATGCAGCAGCGTTTCGCCGGCCGGCGTGAGCGTCATGCCGCGCGCGTTGCGTTGAAAGAGCGTCGCACCCACGGCCTGTTCCAGTTCGAGCAGCCGCTTGCTCGCAGCGGAGACGGCAATGGCCTCGCGCTCCGCGGCACGCGTGAGCGTGCCTTCCTCGTAGACGGCGAGGAACAGTTGAAGCGTGGTCAGGTCGAGCTTGCGGAGAAGGTTTTTAATCACCATGACGCGGCGCCGGAAGTTCGGTCAGTGGCTAATCATCCCATATGCGGCGCGTGAATCAT
Source organism: Paraburkholderia sp. GV068 (assembly GCF_003058125.1). Classification (NCBI taxonomy): domain Bacteria; kingdom Pseudomonadati; phylum Pseudomonadota; class Betaproteobacteria; order Burkholderiales; family Burkholderiaceae; genus Paraburkholderia; species Paraburkholderia sp. GV068. The sequence continues at coordinate 583,828 of NZ_QBUB01000002.1, read as the reverse complement.
TGCTTGCGCGACGAGTATGCGAGGCTGTTTGGCCTCGCCGTGCAGCGTCAAAGCGCGTTTGGTATGCTGGGCCACCGCGTTTTCCCCGACAATCGCGCGAGGCCGTCGAACGCTGCCCATCGCACCGCGTTCACTGCCGCGGTTTGCTTATCGTGAAAGGAATCATTCGATGCCCACCGTCGCGATCGCGATCTTTGCTGGCGTGCAGGCGCTCGACGTCGCCGGTCCCGTCGACGTCTTCTCCGAAGCGAACCGCTTCATCGCGCCGGACGCGCGCTACGAAGTCACGCTGCTGAGCGCGCAACAAGCACCGCTGCGCGCGTCCAACGGCATGACGCTGATCGCCGACGCCGTCTTCGCGCGCGCTCGCAAACCGTTCGACCTCGCGTTAGTCGCGGGCGGCCCCGCGCTCCCCGAAGGCGCTCCGCCCGAGGCGTCGTTGCTCGACTGGTTGACCAACATCGCGCCGCAATGCGGCCGTTACGGCTCCATCTGCACGGGCGCTTTCGCGCTCGGCCATGCCGGTCTGCTCGACGCGCGCAACGTCACGACGCATTGGCAGCACGCGGCCCAACTCGCCGCGCAGTTTCCGAAAGCGCGCGTCGACTACGACCGCATTTATCTGCGCGACGGGCAACTGGTCACTTCCGCGGGCGTGACTGCGGGCATCGATCTGTCGCTCGCGCTCGTCGCCGAAGATCACGGTGCGCAGATCGCGCTCGCGGTGGCAAAGCGGCTCGTCGTGTTCGCACAGCGCCAGGGCGGACAGTCGCAATTCAGTCCGTATCTCACGGCGCCCGTCGACGAAACATCGCCGGTTGCGAAAGTCCAGGCGCATGTGATGGAGCGCATTCACGAGAGTTTTACAGTCAAGCAACTCGCCGATGTCGCCGGCATGAGCTCACGCAATTTCGCGCGCGTGTTCGTGCAGGAAACCGGCGTGACGCCGCATGAATTCGTCGAGCGCGCGCGTGTGGATGCCGCGCGCAAGCTGCTGGAAAGCAGCGGCGCCGCGCTGAAAGCGATTGCCTACGATTGCGGTTTCGGCACCGCGGATCGCATGCGGATCGTTTTCGTGAAGAGAATCGGCGTCACGCCGATGCAATACCGCGAGCGCTTTCGCGCGGCGTGAAAGCGCGCGAGCGGCGCCGCTGCGCGTGCGAAACATGCGTGAGAAGATAACGGCCTGCATGAGCTATCTTCAAGGAACGACATGAATCCCTCTTCTCCCATTCGCGCGATCGTCACCGGCCATACGCGCGGCCTCGGTGCGGCGCTCGCCGCGCAACTGCTTGAGCGCGATGTCGCGGTGCTCGGTCTCTCACGCTCGCGTCATGCGTCGCTCAAACAGCGCTTTCCCGCGCTGCTCGATGAAGTTGAACTCGAACTCGCCGATACGTCGCGTGTTGCGCAATGGACGGCGACCAATGCACTGCGGGCATTCGTCAGCGGCGCGCACACTGTGCTGCTGATCAACAACGCGGGCATGGTGCAGCCGATCGGTCCGATCGACGCGCAGGACGCAGCGGCCATTGCCAGCGCAGTGAGCCTGAACGTCGCCACGCCGTTGATGCTCGCAAGCGCGCTCGCCGCGGCGAGCCCCGATGTAAGCGACCGGCGCATCATGCATATTTCGAGCGGCGCGGCGCGCAACGCTTACGCCGGCTGGAGCATCTATTGCGCGACGAAGGCCGCGCTGGACCACCACGCGCGCGCCGTCGCACTCGATGCCACTCGCGCGCTGCGTATTTGCAGTCTCGCGCCGGGCGTCATCGATACGAACATGCAGGCGGAGATTCGCAGCACCGGCGTCGAACAGTTTCCAATGCGTGAGAAGTTCGAGGACTTGAAGCGCAACGGTCAGCTTTCGACGCCCGAGCAAGCTGCGGCTCAATTGCTCGACTATGCGTTCAGCGATGCATTCGGCGAAACGCCGGTGGCTGATATTCGCGAGGTTGGGAAGCGGGCGTGATGCGCTGTTGATGCGCTGGGGTGCACAGTCACTATCGCGGCTCCTGAAAAGTCTCACCTTTGGGCGCGGGCGGCGATGATTCGTGTGCTTTTTGCAGCGGCGCGTCGCGCGAATTGCGCTTGATATGCAGTGGTTTTACCGCGCTGCTGCTGCGGCTTGCATCGCCACCTGCGCCAGAACAGCGGGCTCCCGAAAATCCTCACCTTTGGCACACAGCAGTCGAAGGCCGGCAGGAGGGAGCAGTTTCACAACTCCCGAAAACCCTCACCTTAAGCGCTTGCGGACCGCCCGCAAAGCCATGCTGGGCGTGGGCCGAAGGCGTCAGAACAGGCGAATCCCGAAAACTCTCACCTTTAGAAGCACGCGAATGATCGGGATACCCAGGTAAGACGTCGATGTCGGGTGCGGTGAAAAAATGACTCGCAAACCGCGAACCGTCCGACTCGATATGGACGGTGAGGCACATGCGTTCCAGTCGCTCACGGATCGCCGCAGCGTCGAAGTGCTCCCGAATTCCCTCACCTTAGAGCGGATGAAGCCCCGGGACGACACAGCTTTGGCCTCCGCACCAGGCGGACATTTAGCGGATTTCGCCCATTTCCGCGACGATAACGCGTGCGAATCAAGCGCGGAACTCACGCGCCGAACCGCTCCCGAAAACCCTCACCTTTGACGGCGTGGCGCGCAAGCGTCAGTTCGCGAGCTTATGAAACGTCTCCAGCACCGCGTCGCCCTTGAACGGCTTCACGATCGAGCCCTTGACGCCGCAGCCTTGCGGCGTTCTTTCATTGCCGGGCTGCTTTCGGTTGTGAGCATGATGACGTTGACGGTCTTGTTCGCGAGTTCGCCGCGAATTTTCTTGACCATCGTGAGGCCGGCTATATACGCGCGTCTACGTCGCTGAACAGCGAGCTTCATGCTTTGCCGTGCATCGCTCGTGTCGATGCCGAGACCGTTCCGGTTCAGAAAGAAAACCCGCCACTTCGTCGCGCACAGTACTGGACTCATCCACGATCTCACCTTTGCGGCGACCTCCTGGAACTCCTCACCTTTACGCACGCTGTCGGGTGAAATGCATCAAAGGTGCGGCGTGAATCCTGGGACGACTCACCATTGCACGCGTCGCGTCATCTCCTGGAACATCTCACCTTTGAATTTGAAGACGTCGATGGTGATGCCGTCTCCTGGAATTCCTCACCATCCTGGAACGGCTCACCTTTGGCGATATCCGCAAGCAACGTGCGGACTCACGCGATACGTTATCGCGTCAGCTTGATGACATTCGACAGCCCCGCAGCCGACGAACTGCCGAAGCTATACGTCGAACGGCCGCTGCGTTTGGCCGCGTACATGGCGGCATCGGCGACGTCGAGCAAGCCTGCGATGCTCTGCACCCTGTCCGGAAACGTGGCGATGCCGATACTCACGCCAATCGCAAAACGGCCGCCGTACTCCTTGTCGCCGATTGCTCGCACACCTGAGACAAGGCGCTCGACGAGTTCCCGCAATTGGGCGTCGTCGCCGCAATCGGTTGCGAGCAGCACGAACTCATCGCCGCCGACACGAGCGAGCATGTCGCTCTGCCGCGTCGCGGCCCGCAGCGATTCTGCAAGCCGACGCAGCAACACGTCGCCGGCGCTATGGCCCATCGCGTCGTTGACCTTCTTGAAGCCGTCTATGTCGAGGTACAGAAGCGCGATTCGGCGCGACTCGGCCTCGTTGCCCGAGAGCGCGTCGATGGCGGACAGCAGCCGGCGGCGGTTCGGAAGTCCCGTCAGCGTATCCTGCGCGGCCTGTTGATCGAGCATGTTCGAATACGCGTGCACCCTCGCGAACGCACGACGCTGAACATACACCGTGTACCCCATCAGGCAGCACACGAGCACGGCAATGGCAACGAGCGCGGCGCTTCCGAACACGAGGCGCCGATGCGCATCCTGAGTGGCGACCTTGCGCCTTTCGCGCCACTCGTTCAGCAGTTCGCCGAGGTCCTGGCGCAGGCCATCCATATAAGCCTTGCCTTCGTTGGTCTGCACGAGCTGGATGGCGGCCGCACGATTCCCGCTGCGAGCCAGTTCGATCGTGCGCGCGAGTTCGACCACCTTGTCGGTCTTCGCATGCTCGACACGGCGCACGAGTTCGAGCGATTTTTCGTCGCTGCCTGCTGTCTGCTGCAAACGCAAAACGGTGTCGTCGAGATCGCGAATGCCCTGGCGATAGGGCACGAGGTAGGCTTCATCGCCGGTGAGCAGATAGCCGCGCTGGCCGGTCTCCGCGTTCTCGAGATCGTGCAGCACGCGATTCGCGGCGCCGAGCACGGCGAACGCTTCCTCGTCGCGCAGACCGTCGGCGACAATGATCTTCGCTTCGTACACGAACAGACCGGCTGCGACGAGCAAGCCAATGGCCATGCTGATGTAGAGCGCAATGAAACGGTTACGGTCGGCTTTCGCGGAGCGGAACAAACGCGCGGGCACGAGAGGCTCCAGGGCGGTGGGGATGGTGGAAGGGTGCAATGATACTGGAGAGCCGTGACAGGCTCTCGCGAAGCGTTTTTGCGTCGGCTATTGCCGTGATGCCACCGCATAACAATTTTTTTGAAAAGCAGTGTCAGGTTTTTGGTGCAGCCCCGACTAAGCCCAACATCACCCGTGCTGGATAGCGCGACAACGTCCGAACTATCAAACGCAACACGGGAAGAATGATTTGGCCAAAGGAGCTTGACGGATGGATATCGACTTCGACTGCACGATGTGCGGCAAATGTTGTCACAACCTTCGGTTGCCGCTGACCGTATCCGAAGCAATCGCGTGGCTCAAGCGAGGCCACGACGTTCAGCTATTTGTTGAAGCGCTGCCGTGGCCGGAAGAGCCGCCGGAAGACAATCTGGTCGCGGCACATAAGCGCCGGCGCTCGTTTGCGGCTACAAGCGGTTCTCTGCCCGTACGAGTGGTCGTTGTCATCGTTGCAGCATTCGATGGTCCATGTCCGAACCTGCTGGAAGATATGCGATGCGGAGCTTACGAGAGTCGACCTCTGGTATGCCGTATTTATCCTGCGGAAATTAACCCGTTCATTTCCATGGACCCAGCGCAGAAAGCATGTCCGCCAGAGGCCTGGACGGGTGCGAGCTCGCCACTGTTGCGTCAAGGACAAATTGTCGACGCGCAGATCGCCGCGCTAGTCGCTGAGTCGCGCAACACGGATGCTGCCGATGTCTGGGCGAAAGCCGCCCTCTGCACAACGCTCGGAATCAGCAGTGCGGCCTTGAGCAACGAAGGGTTCGTTGTTCACACGCCAGACCGATCCAGTCTCTTAAGCGCTCTTGAGTCGGCGCAAATGGTCAAGACGGCCACGGCAAGTTCCTGGCAATTTGTCTCGAACCGAAGTGAGACGGCGAACGCATTGGATTCAGTTGATGCGGTCGTATCGAGAACGTCGGCTTGGGAAGCAGAGGGCGCTACCTTCCTGGGCTTTTTCCCGGACGATGTCTCGGGGAGTGGGACTCACGAAAGCGGCGCTCACTGAAAGGTGAATAAGCACTAAAACTTGACCTTCACCTGAAAGCCGATGGTGAAGGGAAGATCGTCGGAAGGGATCGGCGGAATCACGATGAAGTTCGCGCCGACACGCTTGTATTCGACCATGATGAGCGGCGCGAGCACGGGTCCGATCGTGTGATCGCGGCCGAGTCCCCAGTTGCCATAGTTATAGCCGGAGATGATGCCGCCCATCGCCGCTATGCGGACAATGCCCCAGTGCAGAAAATCCGGCGACCAGACGCCGCCGCCGTAATACGACGGCCGGCGCAGTGAATTGCGAAAGCCGCCCGCCGTCAGCGCCCATTGATTGTTGAGCCAGCACTCGACGCCGAGGCCTGGGTTGAACTGCTCGAAGTGTTTGTCCGGGTCGGGATTGATGTGATACGAGCCGAGCATCGCGTCGACCCATACGCCGCCCTCGCACCAGTTGCCCGCATGCGCCGCCGATGTGCCGGCGACGCTCGCGGCAAGCGCGAACAATGCGCGGCAAAAGTGCGTTTTGAACTGGCCGGTGTGCTGGCTTTTGTGCTGGCTGATTTGCCTGCCGATTTGCGTGGTCATCCGCCTGCTGATCTGCCGAAGATGCATGTCCTCTCCATCGCCAGTCGAACGCCGGCGCGATGCTGTTCTCATATCGGTGCGTGCCGCCCGTCGCGCACTGTACCGCAAGCCACTCGCGCGATGTTGAAGACGCACTCGGGCTTGCGGGCACAAGACGTGCCGGCAAGCGTCAACACAACTCTAATGGAGGACCGATGGCAAAGCGGTGAAGACGCGCGCCGCATTTTCACGCGTTTTCACGTTGCAGGCAGAGTGTTTATAGACCGAGGTCGGAAAGGCCAGGGTGATCGTCGGGACGGCGGCCGAGCGGCCAGTGATACAGACGGTCCGCTTCGCGGATCGGCAGATCGTTGATGCTGGCGTGACGGCGCGCCATCAATCCATGCTCGTCGAACTCCCAGTTCTCGTTGCCATACGAGCGGAACCAGTTGTTGGAATCGTCGTGCCATTCGTAGGCAAAGCGCACGGCGATGCGGTTATCGGTGAACGCCCACAGTTCCTTGATCAAGCGATAGTCGAGTTCCTTCGCCCATTTGCGGCGCAGTAAGCCGACGATTTCCGCGCGGCCATGTGTGAATTCCGCGCGATTGCGCCACACGCTGTCCTGCGTATAGGCGAGCGACACACGTTCGGGGTCGCGCGTGTTCCAACCGTCTTCCGCGGCGCGAACTTTCTGGATGGCGGTTTCGCGCGTAAAGGGCGGCAGCGGCGGACGGGTTTCGATCGGATCGGTCATGAGATACCTCGCTTTTGGTCAGGTGGGCAGTCAGGATGCGGGTCGCCTCGTCGGCGGGGACTTGCGTGAAGGTCGGCTTGAAGTTTTGTTGCGTGCGGGCGTGTTCCCGTTGCCGGCTGATTGAGCGTCGAGCAAGGTGACAGCGACGGCCTGCGCGTCGAGCGCCGCATCGGGCTCGCCGCTCACAAGCGCAACGGCGATCGCACCGTCGAGCAACACGAGCCACTGCCGCGACAAACGGGCGGCGCGCCTCGCGTCCAGTTTGCTTTCGGCGATGAACTCGTCGAATTGCGTCCGCACGAAAGTCAGCAAGCGCTCCTTGTGCTCGCGCGCGACGATGCGAATCGGGTCTTCCGCCGAAGCGATCTCACCGGCCGCGTTCAGAAACGCACAACCGTGAAAGTCCTCCGACGCGAACCATTCGCGCAATACGTCGAACATGCCGAGCAGCCGTTTGCGCGCGCTCTTGCCGCGCCGCTGCGTGCCCTCGACAAACCAGTTCATCCAGCGTTCGTCGCGCCGCTCGAGCGCGGCCGCGACGAGCGCGTCTTTCGATTCGAAATGCGTGTAGAAGCTCTTACGCGCGGTGCCCGACTGCTTGACGATCGCGTCCACGCCGGTTGCATGAATGCCGCCCGCGTAGATCAACGCTTCGGCAGCGTCCAGCAGACGCTCACGCGCGCCAGCCGCCGATGCCTTTTCCATGAGAGTATCCGTAGCCATGTGCGAAGGGTAGAACGATCATTCTCCCTCGTCAAGTCTTGCCGCTTTTTGCACGACGTGCGCGGCACCTGTTATCCTGGTTGCCAGCAAACAACCGGAACTCACTTGATGAATGCGTTCACTGCCCGCAGCATTGCCGTACGCGCTTTACTCGCCGCAATGCTGCTTACATCAATGGCCTGCACGCCGCTGCAAGTGCTGACGCATTCGGTCAGCCAGAACGAAGCGCGCGTGCCGGTCGGGCGCTACGACCTCGACCTGGATCATTGCAGCATTACGTTCGACGTCGAACACTTCAAGTATTCGCGCTTCACCATGCGCTTCGATCGCAAGAAAGGGCAACTGAACTGGAATGAAGGCGGTCTCGAAAAAAGCAGCGTGTCGGTTTCAATCGACGCCGCGAGCATCGACACGAACGTGCCGCTGCTCGACAAGATGGTGAAAAGCGAAAGCCTGCTGGACGTGGAGCGCTATCCGGAGATTCGGTTCGTGAGTACGAAGTTCGAGCGCACCGGCGAATCTCGCGGCACGTTGACGGGCAATCTGACCATTCACGGCGTAACACAACCCGTCACGCTGGATGTCACGTTCAACGGTTTCGCACGAGATCCGCTAACGAAAAAAGACACGCTCGGCTTTTCCGCGGAAGGACAGTTCAGCCGCGCGAAGTTTGGCCTCGCGACGTGGTATCCCGCAGTGGGCGACGACATTCACGTACGAATTCAGGCCGAATTCGGCAAAACGCCCGCGGGCGCGTGAGCGCATCGCGGGCGTGTGCAAGACGGCAAGCGTCGTGATGCTTAAGCGGCCGTCCAGTCGAGAATGACCTTGCCGCTTTCGCCGGAGAGCATGGTCGCGAACGCTTGCTGGTAATCGTCGACCTTGAAGTGATGCGTGAGAATCGGCGACAAGTCGAGCCCGCTTTGCAACATCGCCACCATCTTGTACCACGTCTCGAACATCTCGCGCCCGTAAATGCCCTTGATTTCGAGGCCTTTGAAAATCACCTGAGTCCAGTCGATCGCGGTCTGCGCCGGCGGAATACCGAGCAGCGCGATCTTGCCGCCGTGGTTCATCGCTTCGAGCATGCTCGTAAAAGCGCTCGGCACGCCGGACATTTCGAGGCCGACGTCGAAGCCTTCGGCCATGTGCAGGTCCGCCATCACGTCGCGCAGCGATTCGCGCGACACGTTCACCGCGCGCGTCGCGCCCATCTTGCGCGCGAGGTCGAGCCGGTAATCGTTGATGTCGGTAATCACGACGTTGCGCGCGCCGACGTGCTTCGCAATCGCCACGGCCATGATGCCGATTGGCCCCGCGCCGGTAATCAACACATCTTCGCCGACGAGGTTAAACGACAGCGCCGTGTGCGTGGCGTTGCCGAACGGATCGAAGATCGCGGCGAGGTCGTCGGAGATTTCAGGCGGAATCTTGAACGCGTTGAACGCCGGAATCACGAGATACTCGGCGAACGCGCCCTCGCGATTCACGCCGACGCCCACCGTGTTGCGGCACAAATGCCGGCGTCCCGCGCGGCAGTTGCGACAGAAGCCGCAAGTGATGTGGCCTTCGCCCGACACGCGATCGCCGATCGAAAAGCCGCGCACTTCCTCGCCCATTTGCACGATCTCGCCCACGTATTCGTGGCCGACATGCATCGGCACCGGAATCGTTTTTTGCGCCCAGTCGTCCCACTTCCAGATGTGAATGTCCGTGCCGCAGATCGCCGTGCGCGTGATGCGGATCATCACGTCGTTATGGCCGACTTCGGGCAGCTTCACATCGGTCAGCGTGAGACCCGGCGCGCGTTCGAGTTTTGCGAGTGCCTTCATGCGCCCTCCGCCTGGATCACGCCAAGCTCACGGCCGACGCGCGCGAACGCATCGACGGCGCGGTCGATCTGTTCCGTCGTATGCGCCGCGCTCATTTGCGTACGGATGCGCGCGCGGCCTCTCGGCACGACGGGGAATGAAAAGCCGATCACATAGACGCCTTCGTTCAACAGCGCATCGGCCATTCTGGAAGCAAGCTGCGCGTCGCCGAGCATCACGGGAATGATCGGATGTTCGCCGGGGACGAGCGTGAAGCCAAGCGCGCTCATCTTCTCGCGAAAGTGCGCGCCGTTTTCGCGCACGCGGGCGCGTAGTTGCGCGCCTTCGTCGCTGGCGAGCAGTTCGAGTACTTTCAGCGACGCCGCCGCGATGCTCGGCGTCAGCGTATTGGAGAACAGATACGGGCGCGAGCGCTGACGCAGCAATTCGACGATCTCCTTGCGCGCGGCGATATAGCCGCCCGATGCGCCGCCGAGTGCCTTGCCGAGCGTGCCCGTGATGATGTCGACGCGCGAGAGCACGCCGCAATGTTCCGGCGTGCCGCGTCCCTGTTCGCCGATAAAGCCGACGGCGTGCGAGTCGTCGACCATCACGAGCGCGCCGTAGCGGTCGGCCAGATCGCAGATGCTGGCGAGATTGGCGATGATGCCGTCCATCGAAAATACGCCGTCTGTCGCGATGAGCTTAAAGCGTGCGCCGGCCGCGTCCGCCTCTTTCAGCCTGGCGTCGAGGTCCGCGAGATCGTTGTTCTTGTAGCGAAAGCGCTTGGCCTTCGAAAGCCGCACGCCGTCGATGATGCTCGCATGATTCAGCTCGTCGCTGATGATTGCGTCGTTCTCGTCGAGCAGCGTTTCGAACAGGCCGCCGTTCGCGTCGAAACAGCTTGAGTAAAGAATGCAGTCGTCGGTTTGCAGAAACGCGGCGAGCGCCTGCTCGAGTTGCTTATGGACCGTCTGCGTGCCGCAAATAAAACGCACCGACGCCATGCCGAAGCCGTCGTTGTCGAGCCCTTGCTTCGCGGCCTCGATAAGGCGAGCGTCGTTGGCAAGACCGAGATAATTGTTCGCGCAGAAGTTCAGCACCTCGGCGCCGTCGGCGAGACGAATATCGGCCGATTGCGGGCTGTCGATAACGCGCTCGCTCTTGTAAAAGCCGTCGGCGCGAATCTGCTCGAGCGTGCCGCGCAGATGGGCGAGAAATGAGTCACGCATGAACCGGGCTCCTGAATGGGTGAGACCGACGTGGGCGAACAGGCAACGGCCTGCTATAGTCGGTTGTCAGTTTTATCGGATATTTTCGTTTTTTCGAACTAAAATCCGGTATATCGAACAACTCTAAACGATGGGTCAGGAAATGGCAAGTTCGGGTATTCGCCGTGCGGCGGCTGGCGCGGCACCCACTCCGAGTGCGATCGCGGCGCCGGCAATCGCGGCGCCGCCGCGCGTCGGCGAACAGATTCAGCGCCTGCGCGCCGAGCGGCGCATGACGCTCGACGATCTGTCGCGTGCGGCAGGCGTGTCGAAATCGATGCTCTCCGAAATCGAGCGCGACAAGGCGAACCCAACGATCGCGGTTGCCTGGCGGCTGACCAATGCACTTGGCGTGAGCCTGGATTCGCTGTTCGCGCCGCAAAAGACGCCCGAGGCGATCGCCGTCGCAGGTCCGCACGAGATTCCTACGTTAAGCGGACACGACGCGAAATACCAGTTGCGCGTGTGGGGGCCGATCGAGCTGGCCGGCAAATTCGAGTGGTACGAATTGACGCTGCAGGCGTGCGGTGCGCTCGTGTCCAACGCGCACGAACCGGGCACGCGCGAGCATCTCACGGTGCTACAGGGGTCGATTGAAATCGAGGCGGCCGGGACGACAAAACGGCTCAAGGCCGCGGACACGGCACGCTACGTCGCCGATGAGCCGCACGCTATCCGCAATGCCGGCAAAGGCGAGGCGAAGGCGTTGCTGGTGGTGATTCACGGCTGAGGCATCGAGCAGCAAGAGGCGTCTACGCGGAATCGGGGCTTGCGCGAGGTTGCGCCGGATACTGTATGTTTGTACAGTACAGGCTATCGACTGGAGCCGATAATGAACGACCTGAAAACCGCCCCGACCGACCACGCTCTGGCTGCGCTGCGCTATCAAACCGCGGCGCGCGATCTCGAACGTATCGTCCGCAACATCGCCGGGCGCTATATCGTGCAGCAAGTGCCGCTCACCTGGCGCCTGCTTCACGCGATTGAAGCCGAGGCGCTCGCCGACCTCGGATTTGCCAGCCGGCATGACGCGCTCATGCTCGGTCTGTTTCAACGTCCGTCGGATTTGCCCTATCCCGAGACTGACGAGGCCGTGGACTTCGGCATGTCGACCGCGCTGCCCGCCGTGTTCGCGTTTGCTGTCTCGGCTTACGAGGAAGCCGCTCGCCGCGCCGCGCAACGTACCTCCGAAGGCGCTGCTGTCCACAAGCGAGTGCAAGCCTGGGGCGATTAAGGCGGCCGCGCTTGCACCACGTCTACAATATGCGCAACTAACCGATAGATAGCGCATGTCGCCTCCTCATTTGTCCGACCCGGTGCCGCGTCCGCAATCGTCCACCGATCTGTTCGATCAGCAACGCGAAGACTGGCGCCGCGATCCGCAAGTCGCGTTCGACGCATGGCTCGCCCGGCAGCATTTCCGGCGCTCGTCGGCGCAGGTGTACCAGGCGCAGTGGGGGCTTTTCCTCGAGTGGCTGAAGGCGCGCCAAAAGAGTCTCGTCACCGTCGATACGCAGACCATCGCCGATTTCGTCGCCGGGCTCGAGATTCGCAAGCCGCAACGCGTGCGCTATCTGCGGCTTATCGAGCGGGTGCTGGATCATGTGCGCGAAGTCGAGGCATCGTCGACCAATCCTGCCCGCTTCATCGCTCAGGATGGCGAGGCTGCGTGGCGCAACGCGCGCGACAACGAGCCGACCGGGTTCCTTCATCACGCCGAACGCGCCGCGCTAATCGCGCATCTGTTTTCGCCCGTGCAGGCGCTCTCACGCGCGCAGCGCTGGAAAGAACGGCGCGACCGCGCGCTGATCGCGGTGTTTCTCGGCGGCGGACTGAAGACGGGCGAGGCCGCCGCGCTTACGGTTAGTTGCGCGACGCCAGGCTCGCCGTGGATAACGATCGATTCGACCAATCCCATGCTGGTCCGGCGGACACGGCTCGCGCCGTTCGCTTCCGCGATTTTCGACGCCTGGCTGGCCGAGCGGCGTTTGGTCGGGCTCGCTGGCGATCTCGTTTTTGCCGCGTCGCCTTCCGGCAGGCCGATGCATAAAGCCACGATGCTTCGCGCAGTGGATGCGCTCGTCGACGCGGCGGGCATCGCGGCGTCGCGTACCTCGCGCGCCAGTCCGCACACCTTGCGCAACACGTTTGCCGCGGATCTGTTCGAGAGCGGCGTGGAAGCGGAGCTGGTCGGACAATGGCTCGGATTTGTTCAGGCCGTGTCCGCGAATCGTCTGTATCGCGCGTGGCAAACGTGGATGGAACAGCAGAATTCACGCGTCACCGAGGAACCCGATCCGGCCGCGCCGCTCCTGCCCGAAGCTCGCACAGACAGGCGTTTTACGAGGAAAGCAGGCTCGGCCGAATCCTGAAACTTCTCACGTTTCAGGTCCCGAATTTCCTCACCTTTGCGGGCTCTCGGGCTCTCGGGCTCTCGGGCTCTCGGGCTCTCGGGCTCTCGGGCTCTCGGGCTCTCGGGCTCTCGGGCTCTCGGGCTCCTCGGCTCCTTGCTTCAGGCCGGAGCGGACAAAGAGCCGCGCGACAAAAACCGGCTCACGGCTTCCAGCCGTGAATCGCCCGGCCCGGACGAGTGATCGCATTCCGGACATTGCAATTCGAACTGGTGATCGACTTGCGACAGTTCCGGCTCACCTTCTTCGCATTTAGGACAACGCAACGGCAAGCTCACGTGGCCATCGGCTGCGGTGCCGATCGTGCGCAACTCGTCGCTGGTGAGACGGCCGGCTTGCACGAGCGAGTACAGCAAACCGCCGATCGCCGGATCGATGCCCTGTTGGCTGCGCAGGCTCGCGAGTTCTTTCGTCAGCGCGTCGATCTCGTCCGATTGTTCGCGCATTTGCGCATCCAGCCGGTCGCCGCGCGCTTTCGCCGCGGCAAGTTGCTGAATGAACTCGAACTCCTTGCGGCTGGCGTCGCGCACACCCGACTGATAGGTCGCGGCCATGCTGCGCAACGAATCCAGTTCGACGAGCATCGGCTTGACCCGGCGCTCGGCTTCCGCGACGGCGTCCTTGATCTGCTGGGCATAGTGCTCGGTGCTCTGGCGCAGCTCGACATGTAAGGCGTCGATGCGATCGCGCAGCGTCGCGTTTGTCGCCTGCTCGGTGTCGACGCGTTGCTGAAGTGTCTGATTTTCGTGTTCGAGCCGGCGCACCGCTGCCTGAAGTCCTTCCTGATGGGCGGTGCCGTGCGTGGCGACGGCGGAGAGCTCGGCTTCCAGCGCCCGGATGCGTTCCCACGCGGCTTCCGCCCGTTGCTCACTGCGCTTGATGGCTTCTTCGGAGGCGTCGCGGCGGATTTCCGCGTCGCGCGCACGCTGCTCGGCTGCTGCGATTTGGGCGCGTGCTTCGTCGCGCTCGGCATCCAATGAGGTGCGTGCTTGTGCGACCGCTTCTTCAAAGAGTGCGCCCAAGAGTTCTCCGGCACGCTCTTCCAAAGCTTTCGGGATTGCGCCGCCGCCGATCTTCACACGCGAGACGTTGCGGATGCGCTCCCAGAAGTGGTCGATGTCTTTCGGGATGTCGCTGGCGCTGCCGGTCTGGGTTAGATCGCGGACGGCTGCCATCGACGGACGTATGCCGAGATCGAAGAACAGCCGCTTGCAGGCGTGCAGTGAGAGTTCTTGCCGTCGAGCGCCTTTGGTTCGCATCGCGTCCAGCTCTTCGCGTAGGGCTCGACGTTCGTCGTCCAGGTTCATTTAGGCCTCTGCGAGTCGTGAAGTGTAGCGATCATAACAAGTTACGTATCGGACGCTACGATTTTTTGGCGGGTGGCTGTGGCAGAGCCTTTTTATGCTGGGTAGCCTGCGCTTCCTGTTCGTTGCGTCGTGCGTGCTGGTTTTTTCCGTGAAACAAAACGAAGAACGTCATGTAAGTCTTTGTTCTGTCGGCTGAATATCCACTTTTTCTTTCACTAGGCACTGTTTCACGATGCGCAAGCTTGGGAAGGTGGTTGGGGATGTGGCTCTTTCCGGAGGACTCGCGGGTCCGAGACTAGAGAGTAATAAAAGTAAACACCCTTGAACCTAGGTTAAAAACGTTAACGCCAAGGGAAAGCCTTACCTGGCGAGGGTTTCCCGGCGGCAAGGTGAAGCTTTCCGGGAAGCCAGGTGAGATCCTGCGGGACGCAAGAGTGATGAGGTTCGGGGACAGTGGTGAGCCGGTGCGGGAAACATCGTGAGCGGGTTCGGGAAGCGTCCTTGCAGTGAGTGCGGGCACAAGGTGAGATTTTGCGGGAGCTTATCATTCGCAAGCGCCCGGCTGCGCTAGAAAGCGATCTCTCGCGCCGGCGGAGCCAAGGTGAGTGTTTACAGGACGGTCGCAACACGCTGTTTTTGCCCCTGTTCGGGGGTCCAAAAACCTCGAGGTGAGCGAAGACAGGAGAAAACGCGGATGCAAGGTGAGGTTTTACGGGGATCGGTAGCCTGTTTTGCCTTGATTTTGTGCAGTCGACTGGCGTAGGTGAGCTTTTTCGGGAGCGTTGGCAATGCAAGCGACGCGTTTTTGCCACGAGGGGGAGGTCGGCGGCGACCGCTCGATCTAAAGGTGAGGAAATACGGGACCTGCAGCTAGGGGCTTGCCACGGGTGCTCAAAATCCAGGCGCCGACAGGCAAAGGTGAGGCTTTTCGGGAGATTTTCGGCCGCGTTTTTCGCCCAAAGGTGAGCGAATGCAGGAAAGCAGCCGACTTTATGGTCCGCAAATGTCCTGTGGACGGGGCTTGATCTTCATCGGGCCCGAGCGAGTTGGATCTGAACGGTGAGCGTTTTCGGGGGCGTCTTGCGCTGCACCAAGGCTCCTGGACAGAGACAATTCGGCGTTAAGGTGAGGTTTTACGGGAGATGCAGAGCCGCGCGCGGTGCATGGTGGTTCTTTTGTGTTCGACGTAAGTCACTGACAACAAAGGGGAAATTACTGGGTTAGCCGAAAGGTGAGGCTTTTCGGGAGGAAGGTTTGGCAACTGCGCCAGCGTATCGCCGATACCAAAGGTGAGAACTTCCGGGACTGTTTTGAAGCAGTACCGATAGCCTGGGTTGCTGGAACCCGCGTCATCCGGAGCGCTGAACGCACTTAATGGTGAGCTTTTGCGGGAAGCTACGGGCACTACTGATCGCATGCGTCGCCGGACAACTGGACTGAGCTGGCCGCGGCGCTCCGCGAACGCATAGGTAAAGGGTGCGCTTGCCCGCCGAGATCGCAGTATTCGCGTCGTCGATCTGTCTGCGTCCCGCTTGCCAGCGCCGCGACCGTGGGCGACGAGCACTGCGGTCCAAAACCCAAAAATTTTTTAAGGTGAGAAGATTCGGGATCAACGAGTTCCCCTTTCCGTCCGCACAAAAAGCGCGGGTTTTTTCCCAAGCCGCGACGCTAAAGGATCGCCGGAATCTCGCGTCAAATGGTCAGGTGAGGGTTTTCGGGAGTCGCCCGAGGTGAGCCGCGTCGCGTAAACTGCCTTCACCCGCAACGGTGAGAGCCGCGCTATAGACGCGTATCACCACAGTCGGTATGCTCTCGCCAAATCCCTCCTTGACCAGACGCATGGCCACGAAGCGCGCCAAGAAAACCGATGTAGTCAGCCCGAGCTCGGCGGAGTTGCGCAAGGCCGTCGAGGCGATCGCCATTCAGCCGAAGAGCGGCAAGATCACGCTGCTGACGCGCAAGCTGTTCAACGTGCTGCTTGCCGTTGCACAACAGGCCGACGAATCGGGCGATACCTACCGCGCGTTGCTGTCCGACATCGTCGCCAATTCCGCTTTCGATTCCAACGACACCGCGCTCGTCAAGGAACATCTGCGCCGTATGGTGTCGGTTCAGGTCGAATGGAGCACCGGCACGTCAAGCCAGAAGCCCGGCCGCAAGTGGGGCATTTCCACGCTGATCGCCGACGCCGAAATTCTCGAAGATCCGACTACGCGGCGGGTCTGGGTGGAGTTCTCGTTCGCGCCGAAGATCAAGAAGAAGCTGCTCGATCCGGTCCAGTATGCGCGCCTGAGCCTGCAATTCCAGAGCCAGTTGCGCAGCAGCGCGGGTCTCGCGCTGTACGAAATCTGCGTGCGCTATCTGACTAATCCGAGCCATCTGACGATGCGCGAATCGTGGGAATGGTGGCGCCCGATCCTGTCGGGCACGCCCGACACGGAAGCCGGCGACGAAGCGAAGCGCGAGTACAAGTACTTCAAGCGCGACTACTTGCGCCCGGCGATTGCCGAGGTTAATGCGGTCACGAACATTTTCGTCGAGCTGATCGAGCACCGCGAAGGCCGGCGCGTCGCCGAAATCCAGTTCCGCGTGACCGAGCGCAAGCAGCCGATGCTCGCGCTCGATGAGCATCCGAACGTATTCGACAGCACGCTGGTGGATCGCATGGTCAAGATCGGCATCCCGCTCAAAGAGGCTCAGACGCTTTACGCGGACAGCGAGGAGAACCGTATCCGCGCGGCGCTGCAGATGACTGAGCAGCGCATGCGTAGTACGTCGTTGCCGCCGGTCCGCAGCGCGCCGGCGCTCTTCAAGGACGCGCTGAAGAAGGGCTACGCACCGCCGGTCGAATCCGTGCCGTCCGTCGGCAGTGCGAAGGCTGCAGTGGCGGCCCCCGCCGACGACCTGAAGGCGCGACTGTTGGGCGAGTATTCCGCGTATCGTCGCCGAGAAGCGCGCGAGCTCTATGACGAGCAGGGCGAGTCGGAACGCGAGATTGCGCGGCAGTCTTTCGAGGAAGAAGAATTGCCGGGGCTCGGCGCTCACATGCGCGACGACTGGCGCCGCCGGGGACTGGACTCGAAGATTGTGGAAACCGCTTTCTTCGATTGGCTCGCTCGCAAGACGTGGGGCGAACCGACCGATGGCGATCTGCTCGCCTTTACGCTGAGTCAGTCGCGCGCGGCCTGATTGCGCCGCGCCTCGCCGCATGCCGCTCTGATTGCTGGCGGCGGCGATTGGCTTGCGCGCCGTTGTGCCGCCGCTTCGTTCTGCGCCTGGTTCTGCGCTTTGTTCCGCGTCTATTACTTCAACATCTTCTCGATCTGGCGAAGAATGTCGTCGCGCTTTTCACGCGTGAGACCCTTCAGGCGCAACTCGATCCGATCATCTCCGTACGACTTCAGGTCGCCCACCGATACGCCGTCCAGCTTGATTTCCAGCCGCTGCGCGTAGCGCTGGCGACCCGCGGGCTTGGTGCTTTCCTGCGTGGTTGCCCTGCCTTTGACGATGTCGGCGACCTGCCGCGTGCTCAGGTCGTCGGAGATGATTTTGTTGATGAGGCGCAGCGTCGCGTCGGCACCGCGCGCGGTGTGGTAGCGGCCCACTTGATAAGCCATGTTGGAGCCGAAACGATCCGGCCGCGCGACCATCTCGTGCATGACCGCTTCCGGCAATTTGGCGATCGACAAGGCGACTGCAACCGTCGACTCGTCGAGGCCAAGGTGCTCGGCAAGTTCCTTCTGGCTCTGGAAATGGCGATCCTCCAGAAAGCGTTTCCAAACGACTGCATTGTCGAATACGGTCTGCGAATCACGTTGGACGTTGAGGTCGTAGCCGAGCTTGTAGCTCTGGATTCCGATTGGCAGGTCGATAACGATCGCCTTCACCGATTCCTTGTTTGCTTCCTTCAGCGCGCGCACGCGTCGGCCACCGTCACTGACGAAGTAGGTGCCGGGATTGTCGTAGTCGGGAATGACGTGAATTGCCTGCTGCTGCCCTTGCTTCGCCAGATTGACGGCCAGTTCGGCGATCGACGACTTCAGATAAAAATGCCGCGGATTGAACGGGCTCGGCTTGATGGTCTTCAACGCGAGTTCGATCACCTGGCCGGGGCGATACCCGTGTTCCATTCTCCACGCGCGGTAGGCGGCGGACTCGTTTTCCGTATCAACGGTGTCGAGGTCGGTGTGCGCCTGCGGGATCACGGAAGACAAGGTCCGCGCTGTCCCGTCTTGGGACTTCGCGACGTTGTTCTTGACCAGACCGTCGATGGCGTTCAGGCGGTCAAGTGCAGTTCGTTTCTCGCTGCTGGTCGTATCAGGACGTGCTTGAAAGCCTTTGGCGAATTGGGAGGGTTTCATTCAGGGTCCTTTATGCGCATAAACTTCACGGGAGCAAGGCGGCGATCTCATTCGCGCACGCCCGTACTTCGATCGCGGCGAGCTTCGCGCCTCGATCGCTCATCTGTAGCACTGTTTGACCCAACGCCATCGCCTGCTTGTAGGCTTCGCGCGTGGGGATCTGGGTCTTAAGGAGAGGAAATCCAAGCTCCTCCAACGCGCGCTTTAGTTCACGCGTGAGCATCCGTTTCTCTTCCGTCTTGTTCAAGAGGAATACTGCGCGCAGGTCTTCGTTCATGACCTGCGCCTGCTGAACGAGTTTGACGAGGCCGATGCTCGACCAATAATCGGCCGGCGATGACGACGTCGGTATGACGGCGACGCTTGCCGCCAGTAGCACGACGCCCGACACTTTTTCGGTGATGGAAGGCGGACAGTCGACGACGATGATGTCGTAGTCGGCCACGAACTTCTTGATCTCGCGGTGGATCTGGCTTCCGGCTTCGGAGAGGTTGACAACGGGGAACGGGATGCCGGTATCACCGTCGGATGAGGCGCTCGCCCAGTGGATCAGAGTGTTCTGACCGTCGGCGTCGACGACGAGGACCCGTTTCCCCTTCTCATGAAAAGCTGCCCCGAGGTGCATCGCGATTGTGCTCTTCCCGACACCGCCCTTCTGTTGAGTTACCGCGATGATTTCCGCTGCCAATGTTCACCTCCTTTTTTAGACGCAAAAGGATTTTACCTGGATGATTTCGCATTTCAATCGTTTCTTGTGTAAAGAGATAGAAATGGCCGATCGGGTTAGGTTTATGCGCATAAAGAAGGCGGGTGAAACTGGCGATTCGGAGGTTGGGGAGAAATGCTTCGCGGTTTGTGCTGTGCGGATGCGCCTCGTACCCGTCGATGTCGTGCCGGTCCCCAAAGATCGATTGGGGCGTCCTGGCGATGAATGTGACGCGTGCCACGGTGGGCTCATGCGTCGGCTTGCCCATGCGATCTCGTATTGCGGATAAGGCATGGGCACGAGGCATGAGACGCGAGAGACGCGAGAGACGCGAGAGACGCGAGAGACGCGAGAGACGCGAGAGACGCGAGAGACGCGAGAGACGCGAGAGACGCGAGAGACGCGAGACGCGAGACGCGGGAGCGGGCGCGGGCTTGGCAGCGTGGCGCGTGGGCGCAATGCAGTGGGTTCGTTCCGAAGCGCCCGAAGCGATTTATGCGCATAAAGTCGCGTCTATCCCGGAGTGCTTGCGCGTGTCTTTGTGAGTCGACGCGATTGGTAGGTCCGTGGGCCACGTGTTGCGAGGGGCGAGGGGCGACTTGACGATCACCATGCAGTACGCAGTGTCCCGTGCGAGGCGAAGCCTGACTACCAACCCTGCAAACTAGACGTAACAACTGTCTTGGGTGAGGCTAGAGCTAACGCCTGCCCGGAGCGGTTTATGCGCATAAACCGCGGTCCGCGCGATCGGCCTCTCTGTGACGTATCGCAAAAGCCGCCAGAAAAAAATGAAAGCGGCGTGCAGGCAAGGCACAAGCTTCGGGGACCCGCCAGCGAACGACCAAGAAACACCGCCTGCTCTATCGCACAAACGGACAGTCAACCGTTGCAAGACAGTCCTGCGCGCATTAGCCGCCTAGAAGAGGTGCTCAACGACGCATCTAGCCCCGCCACCCATCGCCACGAAGCGTCCCGGATCCGCACAAATCTCCTGGCGCTCGCGTCGTTAGCAGTCCGCGCCTCGCACCACCGACACCCAACCCACGCCCACAAACCCCAACCTCTCCGACCCGAGCGGCTAAAATCAGGCCAAGCCCCATCCCCGGAACGAAACGACTGACTGCCTCACCCACCTCCTTTACTCACCGCCCGATGATCACCATCTACCACAACCCCCGCTGCTCAAAGTCCCGCTCGACGTGCGAGCTAGTCACCGCGCAATACAACCGCGATGAAGAACCCACAACAATCATCGAATACCTGAAGCAACCGCTCACAGTCGCCGAATTGCAGGAGCTGAACCGACAACTCGGCTCTCCCGTCCGCGACATGATCCGCGACTCGGAGCCCGAATATAAGGAACTGGGTCTTTCCGATGCGACGCTGTCGGACGCTCAGTTATACGAAGCATTGGCCGCGCATCCGATCCTTTTGCAGCGACCCATCGTGGTGCGGAACGGACGAGCCGTGATAGGCCGGCCACCCGAAAACGTAGCGGCGTTGTTCGTCTGACGCCGTTGCTGCCTGCTCCAGTCGCGAGGCAAAGCACGAACGCAACTTGCAAACGCCAATCACTCTGGCAGCAATTGACGCAGCGCTGTCAGTTGCGAAAACGCCGTGCCACCTACACTGGCGCTGCGCTCAATGCCAGCCAGGTTCGTCAGCGCGCGAACCGAAAGAACTTGATGCGGAGTCCGAATGCTTGAACTACGACCGTCCTGTGAAGGATGCGGCAAGTCGCTGCCGCCGAACGCGTCCGACGCGATGATCTGCACCTACGAATGCACTTTTTGCGAAGTATGCGCACTCACCACGTTGCGCAACGTGTGCCCGAACTGCGGCGGCAATTTCCAGCATCGGCCGATACGCACGCGCGCGCAATTAGCGAAACATCCGGCGCGCGATGAACGAAGCCCCGTCTCAATCGACGAAGCCGCGCACGCACAATTCCTCGAGCACTATCACAACACGCCGCCCGGCGAACGGTAACGCTCCGAGTCGCAACGGGCATCACCCGGCACGGCGAGACAAGCCAAGGCAAGCCAACGCGACGTCAATCGTCGCCGCTCGCCCCGCCAGACGTCGAAATGCCGCTCATCGTGTGGGCGGCTTCACGCAGCAGTCGGATCTGTTTGCGATAGTTGCGGCAGCCGCTGCACGTCGGCAAATGCAGCCGGATGGCGACCCATTCGCCGGTCGTCAAGGAACGATCGAGTGCATCGGACAACAGGCGAGTGATGTTCTTACACTTCCCCATTGGCGTCCTCGCTGGATAGACCCTTCTCGCTCAGGCACGTCCGCAAGCGCAGTCGCGCGCGATAAATCAGCACACTGCAATGGTTCGCGGTCATCTGCAATTCGGCGCAAATAGCGTCGGTGTCGAGGTCGAGAAATTCACGCATCATGAAAACGCGGCCGATGTGCTCAGGCAGATGCTCCAGGCACATCTCGAACAAAGTCCAGAACTGTTGCTGACGCAGCGCCGTTTCCGGTGTGGGCCACGGTCGGGGCTTGGTCTGCTGCGACCAATGGCCGTTGTCCTTGAACAACTCGCGATCCAGCAGCGCCTCGTCCTCGAGTTCGGACTCCAGCGCCGAGAGATTCACCGTGCGTTGCCGGGCCCGCAACGTATCCACGAGCTTGTGCCTCAGGATGCCGAATACCCACGTCTTATGCTCCGATTGCCCGGCAAACCGGTCGCTCTGCGTCCAGGCGGCCGCCAGCGCTTCCTGGACGGCGTCTTCGGCAGCGGCGGCATCGCGCAACTGAAGGCGGGCGAAACGCACTAGGTCCCGGCGAAGTCGCGTCAGGTAAGCGCGATCGTCGAGTGCGGCGCCGCTCACCTGCGCCACGAAAAGCTCCGCGGCACATTTCGCGGCACGCGCAGGGTGTCGTTTGAATAGTTGTCGCTCATAAGCCGGGCGTCTGTCTCGTACGAGGTTCGAAGATGTGCGCCATTCTGCCGTAGGTTGCGGCCCAAGCGAATGAGTAATGGACATGCGCGATTCCCCATCGAGTGATTCAAAGGGTTCTGTCGCGCCGCGCCGCCGGTTTATGACGAACGGAAATTGATTATTGCGGAGATCGAAAACCGGACGCCGTGCTGATATCGAAAGCCGTAAGGCCGCCGGCAAACGCAGGCAGGCAACGGCGCGGCCCCAAAGAACGCTCGGCGCCGGCACCGATCATTTCAAAAAGCGAAAAGATGTCTTCCGGTCTTCCCCATTTTTACGCGGACACCGAATGGCTATTCTTCGTCCGTCGATCGACCGAGATCGCTGCCAACACCCTGAGGAGTAGCACCATGAAACGCATTCTGTCCGCCCTGATCGCTTCCATCGCACTGTTCGCCGCCGCTTCGGGCGCAGCCGAGGCCGCCGCTCCGTCGCAGTGCAACGGCCCGGCGTCCTACTGCAACGTGTTCTTCGGCAACTGATGGCCGGCGCCGGCTACACGAACCCCGAGCCGACGCAAACAAAAAAGGGCGCCCATTAAAAGGCGCCCTTGTCACATCCAACACCAGCGCGGCAACCCACGCCGCCCAGCGCACAGCGCACAACAGACCGCTACGACTTCCCGCTGCCGTCCATGCCGGCGCCGGTCCGCCACACCTCTTTGCCGCGCTCCGACAGCTTCCCGCTGCTATGCGTCGCGTCCGCCTGCGTGCCGTCAACGGCCATCTCGCCGCCCGGTTGTTCCAGCGAGCGCGGCTTCTCCTTTTTGCGAGCCGCGACGGCTTCATCGTGCGATTTTCCTGCGTGATCCAGACTCATGGCTGATCCTCCGTGAATGCTTGCTGCCTCCAAATGGCATAGGCCGGAGGCAGGCTTGATTGACAAGGCAAAAGTACCAGTTATCCACAAGGTTATTCAGTAAATCTGTGGATAACTTTTGCTGGCCGTGGCTTATCCACCGGCCTAGCGCAAACCCGCCATACTTTTCCGCCGATTCACCGCTCTGGCGCTCGACCACGCACCTGCACCGGGCTTTTTGCCTATGATGAGCAGTTCGTACCCTTCGCGCCTCGAGCGCCTAATCCAAGGAAGCGAATCATGGCCCTACATATCGCAGTCGTCGTCGGCAGCCTGCGCCGCGAGTCGTTCAACCGCCAGTTGGCGCAAGCCGTCATTTCTCTCGCGCCGCCCGACTTCACCTTCGAATTCATCGACATCGGTTCATTGCCGCTTTACAGCCAGGAGTACGACGCCGACTTCCCCGAAGTCGCCAGGCAACTCAAGCAGCGCGTGGAAGCCGCCGATGGCCTGCTGTTCG
Source organism: Paraburkholderia sp. GV068 (assembly GCF_003058125.1). NCBI lineage: Bacteria > Pseudomonadati > Pseudomonadota > Betaproteobacteria > Burkholderiales > Burkholderiaceae > Paraburkholderia > Paraburkholderia sp. GV068. The sequence goes on along the minus strand of NZ_QBUB01000002.1, from coordinate 560,155 downwards.
TCACCCCCGAATACAACCGCTCGATTCCCGGCGTGCTCAAGAACGCGCTCGACTGGGGTTCGCGCCCGTGGGGCAAGAATTCCTGGGGCAACAAGCCGGGCGCGGTGATCGGCACGTCGGTCGGCGCGACCGGTTCGGCTCTCGCGCAACAACATCTGCGCAATGTGCTTGCCTATCTGGACGTCGCCACGCTCGGCCAGCCCGAGGTGTTCATCAAGCACGACCCGGCGGTCATCAACGAGAAGGGCGAAATTCTCAACGACGGCACGCGCAAGTTCCTGCAAAGTTTCGTCGACCGCTACGTGACGTGGGTGAAGCGGCATACCGCCGCCTAACGCCGGCACCTACGCTTCGCAAGACAAGCTGCTCACATCAGCCGATGTCAAATGCAGCGGCGGCGCCATCGCTTGATGGCCCGCCGCTGCAGGTTCATACGTGATGATGCCCGGTCACGCGCTCCCAGCCGTGACGCACGGCGAGCTTGAAGCGCTCCCACGTGCTGTTCTCGGCCGACGTCGATTCCCAATGACGCCGCGCTTCCGGCTCGACGTCATCCCACGCTCGATCGCGATAACGCACGTCCTTGCCGATCTCCGCGCCGTAGCGGTAGGCCGGCACGTAATCCTCATAACGCGAGTCGTCGGCGGCGTACTGCTCGTCGTAATGCGTGCGGAAGTCTTCTTCGTATTCCAGATATTCGTTCGGAATCTGGCCGCTCAGGCCCGCGGTCGGCTGAGCGGTGCCCGACACGACTTCGGACGGCTGCATCACCGCGCCCGAACCCGGCGCCGAGCCCGCGGCAATCGCGCTGCGTCCGACATCGCCGGCCAGCGGATCGCGCACGGGTTCGCCGAGCCGATCGGCGGTCGGCCGCTCGCCAAGCGGCGGCGGCACGAAGGGTTCCGCGTCAGTGCTGCGCGGCGGCGTGGAATACAGCGGGTCGGCCGTTACATCCGACCGTGCGGCGCCGGCATTCGGAGCCGCGCTGCCGGGCGTCGCCACGCCAGCGGTCGGCGGCGTCGTCGTTCCGGTTCTCGGGGATGTCATCGTGTCCCGGCTCCCGACGCCCGTCGTTCCGACCTCGGAGCCGCGTGTGGCGCCGGGCGTAGGCGTGCCGATGCCCAGTTCGTCGAGCAGCGAATGTTCGCGCGCGGTTTCGGTGCCGGTTTGGTTGCCCCAATCCGGCGAGCGCTCGCCGATGTCCGTCGCGCCGAGCCGCGTCAGCGTGTTGCGAGCGAGTTCCGCGTGCGATTCGCTGGCGGCGTCGATGACGACCAGCACAGCCCCGCGACGCAGCGCTTCGCTGTAACGCGCCGTCTCCGGTGCGCGCGGGCCGCTCGCGAAGAGGCTCGCCAGAAACCGCTCAATGTTCGCGAGCACGCCCGAACCGGCGACTTCGTCGGTGGCCGAGCCGACCGACGGCTCGGCGTTTGCCTGCAATTCGATCGTCTCCCGCGCGAAACCGGTCTGCACCAAGGTGTCGCGGGCGGCTTCGGCCTCAGCGTAGGTGTTGAATAAACCAATCACGGTATGTCGCATGGCTGCCTCCCGTTTGGCTACGACGGACAGCGCAGCGCGCGCCATCCCCATTACCTGTCGGATGCCGCAACGTTCATGCCGGAACGCGGCCATGCGCCGCCCGCCCGCCGCCGTGGGCGTGAGCGAAACGCTTTGTCGACCCGCCGTGGCCGCGTCAACCGCGCTTTTTACAATTCCGCGTAACGGGAGGAAGAGGCAAAAAGCCGCCGGCGAACCGCTTATTGGACGTGATGCGCCGCTGGATCGAGGCCGCTCTGAGCGAGTTCATGCTGGATTGTCTTCAGCAAGCTTTCGAGCAGCGCGATGTCGAACGGTTTGGAAAGCACCCGCACGTTGACGTGCCGCGCGCGATCGAGCTCTTCCGCGTAGCCGGTCACGAGGATGACCGGCAGCCTCGAGTCGAGCGCCCTGATCGCCTCGGCGAGATCGATGCCGTTCAGGCTTCCCGGCATATGGATGTCCGACAGCACGACGTCGAACGGCAGCGGCTCGCCGGTGCGCATTTGCCGCGTGTGGGCGTCGTCCAGAAGGCCCAACGCCATGTCCGCATTCAATACGCAGGTGACGTGGTGGCCCATCATCTGCAGCAGCGCTTCGGTGCCGGCCGCCACTTCCTCGTTGTCCTCGACCAGCAGAATGCGCAGCGCGTGCTGTGCGCCAAGGTCGTCGGCGCCGGTTTCGATCGGGCCGTCGACGGTCGCTTCTTCCGTCGCCCGCGGCAAATAGAGCCGCACGGAGGTGCCCGCGCCGACCGCACTGTCGATCGCGGCCAGCCCGCCCGAGCGCTCGCAGAACGCAAACACCTGCGGCAAGCCCAGCCCCGTGCCCATGCCCTTCGCCTTGGTCGTGAAAAGCGGCTCGAAGGCGCGCGCCAGCACCTCGGGCGCCATGCCGGCGCCGGTGTCCTCCAGCGACAACTGCACGAAATCGCCCGTCAGCGGGAAGCCGTCTTCATGACGGAACGTGATGTTGGTCGCGCGCACGGTGAAGCGCCCGCCGTTGGGCATGGCGTCGCGCGCGTTCACGGCGATGTTGATGAGCGCGAGTTCCAGTTCGGCGACGTCCACGCGCATCGGCCAGATATCGACGCCGATATCCATCACCAGGGAAACCTTCGCGCCGAGCGACGCGCGCAGCAGATCGCGGCACGCCGGCAGCCAGCGTTCGAGCGCGACGGTTTCGTTGCGAAGCGGCTGTTTGCGCGCGACGCCCAACAATTGCCGCGTGAGCGACTGGCCGCTTTTCAACGCCCGTTCCATCGCCGACAGTTCGCGGTCGAGCCCCGCCGCGCCGCGCCGCCGCGCGACCTGGACGTTGGCCGAGAGGATCATCAGCAGATTGTTGAAGTCGTGCGCGACGCTGCCGACCAGCGTGCCGAGCGCTTCCATCTTGCGCGACTGCCGGTACGCCGATTCGATCGAGCGGCGCATGGACGCTTCCGCCTGCCAGCGCGCCCACGCTTCTTCTTCGGCGCCGAGCCGCCGCAACGACAGCCAGATCACGCACCAGAGCGCGACGGACGGCGTGAATATCGTCAGGAACAGCACCGCGAGATGCCGATACCAGGCGGCCCACATCGCCGACGCGCGATAACCGCACATCACGTACACCGGATACGAGCCGACGTGCCGGAACGCGACGATCATGTTGTCGCCGTCGATGTTCGAGTGCATGCGCGTGACGCCGGCGCGGCGTCCCTCTTTCATCGCCTGGGCGAACGGCGAATCCGCGGCGACGGCCGCCGGCTCGCGCGGGCGGCGCGGATAGTGCGCGAGAACCGCGCCGTCGGCGCGCACGAGCGTCATGGTCATCGGCAGGCCGTCGTTGCCGCCGAGCAGCTCGCGGTAGAACGCGTCAAAATAGCTCGGGCGCAGCGCGACCGACACGACGCCCGCAAACGTGCCGTCCGGCGCACGTCGTTCCACACCGGTGTTGAACACCTGCTCGCCGGCGACGTGCCCCGTCATCACCTTCGATACATGTTCGAGGTCGCGGCCCTCGCGAAGGCCGACGAAATCGTCGCGCTCGCCGATCGACACCACCGGCGCGGGATAAAACCGGCTGCTGACGAGCAACGCGCCGTCGCGGCCGAAAATCGACACGGCGGCCACTTGCGGATAGCCGCCGCCCATCGTTCGCACTTTCTGGTGAATGACCGCCGCGCGCGCACGAATGCCGTCGTCGTCAAGGCCTTCCGTCAAATCGACGATGCGCGTGTCGAGCGTTTCGTTCATGTCGAACACTTTCAGCGCGTGTTCCTCGGCGACGCGCACGGTCCGCAGCGTCATGTCGGTGGCGTCGGCTTCGCGGGTGCGCAGGTCGCTGAACGCCATGGCCGCGACGTAAAGGCACGGCAGCACGACCGCGGCCACAAGCAGCGCGATCAAAGTCATACGCCGAACCTGAAAATTCTGCTCCGGCACGGCGGGAAATACCGCCTCGCCCTGCCCGTCAGCGGAAAGGCGGCTCGCTCGATGCGGGTCGAACCGGTCTTGTGTCATTAATAAACGCTCGGTGTTTCAAGGCGGAAAAAGAAAGGATATGAGAAGCATAGTCGCAGAACGGCGGTAGAAGTTACCGTTATGAACTGGGCTTGCCGCTTTAATGCGTAATTCGTCGCCCTTTTAAAACAGTGACAAATCGAGAAGCGCAAACGTACACAAAAGTATAAACGGTATAAAAACGATTATTATGCGGCGCGTATGTTTTCGAAAAGCGCCCAACCAAGGAAGATATTGTTAGCGGGACGCGAATACCGTGTATTGCTTTTCGGCTGCTTTACTTCGAGAATCGACGCACGATAAAAAGTGCGTCCGCCATGTTCGAACGCACACGCCGCGAGGGCACCGGATCATGCGTACGCGCGTGAGTGCCGGCGTTCGCGGAAACCACGCGCGCGCGGCACGGAATCAGCCAGGTTCAGCGAGCCGCGCCGATTCATATACGGGGTAGGCTCAACACATGCCGGTCATAGCCGTCGTCCGCCGCACACGCGCGCATTCCTGCGCGAGCAATGGTTACGCCAGGCGCGCGTCGCCGCGCCTTCTCCACGTCTTGCCGTTCTCCGCTTTCCCGCCAGCATCGGCGCGGTTCGCCGCGCGCCGTCAGACTTCTCCCTAAAGAGATCCCGCTACCCGCCGTTAACACGCACGAGCTCATTCCGTCTTTCGTCCGCCATGCCTTTGCCTATCGTGATCGCCGATGATTCATTGCTTGCCCGCAAGGTGCTCACCAAGGCATTGCCGCCGGACTGGGACGTCGACGTGTCCTACGCCACGAACGGACGCGAAGCGCTCGCTTTGTATCGTCAAGGGAAAGCCTCTGTGATGTTCCTCGACCTGACCATGCCGGACATGAACGGCTATCAGGTGCTCGAGGCATTGCAGCATGAGGATCTGAATACCTTCGTCATCGTCGTCTCAGCCGATATTCAGCCGATGGCCCAGGCGCGCGTGCGCGCGCTCGGCGCTGCGGCGTTCATCGCCAAGCCCGTGACGCCCGAGGCGGTACTGCCCATCCTCAAGGAGTACGGGTTGTATGTCTGAGCCAGTCCTCACCGAAGATCAGCGCGACGCGCTGCAAGAGGTCGCCAATCTGGCGATGGGTCAAGCCGCGACGCGTCTCGCCCGGCTGCTCGATTCGTTCATCGAGTTGTCGGTGCCGCGCGTGAGGGTGGTGGCGGTCAGCGAGGCGGCGCAGGCGCTGCGCGAGATGACCGGGATCGAAGACCCGGTGAGCGCGGTGCGCCAGGGTTTCCGCTCGGACATCAAGGGCGAGGCGCTGGTGATTTGCCGCAGCGACAGCGTCGACGATCTGTGTGCGCTCGTGAGCGATCCGTACTCGCGCTCGGCCTACGAATCGGTGAGCCAGAAAGAGTTGATGTTCGACGTCGCCAACGTGCTGACCGGCGCGTGCGTGTCATGCATCCTCGACCAGCTCGGCCGCACGCCGGTGTTCTCCGCGCCCGGTCTTCTCGGCGACGCCATGACGCTCGACGAAGTGTTCCAGCCGGGCGTGCTGCAATGGGAAGTCGCGCTGCTCGTCGAGGTCAATTTCACGCTCGAAGACCAGAGCTTCCGCGCGCATCTCGTGATGCTGATGGCGGAAGAATCCATCCGCCACATGAACGACGCGCTCGACGCGTTGCTGTCCAGCCTATGAGCTCGCCCGCGCAATCGTTGAGCGACCTGGTCGTGGAGCGTGTCGGCTTCGGCATTTTCGTGCTGGATCGCGACATGAACGTGCTGATGTGGAATCGGTTCATGCAGGACCACAGCGGTTTGTCGGCGGAACAGGTGGTCGGCAAATCGCTGTTCGTCCATTTTCCCGAACTGCCGCGCGTGTGGTTGTCGCGCAAGATCGAAAGCGTGTTTCAGTTGGGCAGTTTCGCGTTCAGTTCGTGGGAGCAGCGCCCGTATCTCTTCAAGTTCGATCACGACCGGCCGATCACGGGCGGTGTCGATTACATGCAGCAGGACTGCACGTTCATGCCGCTCACTCGCGAGCGTGAAGTGGTGGCCGTGTGCGTGACGATCTCGGATGTGACGCACGTGAGCATCGTGCAGCGCGAGCGCGAAGAGGCCGTCGCGAAGTTGCAGGAGTATGCGGATCGCGACGGGCTCACCGGCATTGCCAACCGCCGCTATTTCGAGGCGCGTCTGCTCGACGAATACACGCGCTGGCAGCGCTACGGCGGCGACATGTCGGTGCTGCTGTTCGATCTCGATCACTTCAAGAAGATCAACGACCAGTTCGGCCACGGCGTCGGCGATACGGTGCTGCGCGTGATGGCGCAGCGCGTCGCCGGCGTCGTGCGGGCGCAGGACACGTTTGGGCGTTTCGGCGGCGAGGAGTTCGCGTTGCTGCTGCCGTGCACGCCGCTCGAGGACGCAATGCGCGTCGCCGAAAAAATCCGCTGCACGATCGCGGATACGCCGGTCGAAGTGCAGGGCACCAGCGTGCCCGTGACGGCGAGCGTGGGCGGCGCGGCTGCGCGCCCAGGGTTGCCCGCCTACGAGGTGCTGATCAACGAGGCCGACGCGGCGCTTTACAGCGCCAAACGGCAAGGACGCAACCGCTCGGTGGCGTTGACGTGACATCGTCTGTCGCCGGGCGATCTGGCGGCTCGCTCCCGTATACAGCAGCGGAAACTGCGTCGTCCGACAAACGTTGATATACTTTTCGCCGTTTCCGGCATCCCAGCCGTCTGTTTCGCGCGTGTCCGCGCGCGCGGACCGCCCGCCCTGCGGCGAGGCATAAAAAATTCCTGAACGCCTTTCAGCGGGCGCCCTCCTGCGGAGATCGTCTTGGCTGTTTCCAATCTTGTCGTGGACGATACTGAAATCGACGCCGCTGCCGCCACATCCGGCAGCTCGTTCTATCTCGCAATGCGCATCCTGCCGGCCGCGCAGCGCGACGCGATGTATCAGGTCTACGCTTTTTGCCGCGCCGTCGACGACATCGCCGACAGCGATCTGCCGCGCGCCGACCGCGCCGCCGCGCTCGAGCGCTGGCGCGCCGACATCGACGCCTGCTATGCGGGTGCGCCGCGCGCTTCGTTGCGCGCGCTGACGCGGCACATTCACACGTTCCATCTGCAGCGCGAGGATTTTCACGCGATGATCGACGGCATGGCGATGGACGCCGCCGGCGACATCTGCGCGCCCGACGAAGCCACGCTCGACCTGTATTGCGACCGCGTCGCGAGTGCGGCGGGCCGCCTATCGGTGAGAATATTCGGGATGCAGGAGGAGCCGGGCCGTTTGCTGGCGCACCATCTGGGCCGCGCGCTGCAGCTCACGAACATTCTTCGCGACATCGACGAAGACGCCGGCATCAACCGTTGCTATCTGCCGCGCGAGTTGCTGGCGCGCGAAGGCATCGCCGTCGAAAACCCAACGCAGATCGCCGACGACCCGTCGCTGCCGCGCGTCTGCGCGACGCTTGCCGAGCGGGCCAAGGCACACTTCGCCGCGTCCGACGCGATCATGGACCACGAGCCGCGCAGCCACGTGCGCGCCCCGCGCATCATGTCCGGCGTGTATCGCGTGCTGCTCGAGCGGACCCTTGAGCGCGGTTTCGACATTCCGCGCACGAAGGTCAGCAAGCCGAAACTGCGCTTGCTGTGGATCGTCGCGCGTTACGCGCTTTTCTGAGCCGATGCCGAGGCTCGTACATGTGGTCGGCGCGGGCCTCGCCGGCCTCGCCGCCGCCGTGCAGTTGCAGCGGCGCGGCGCGCGAGTCGTGTTGCACGAAGCGGCCGCGCAGGCTGGCGGCCGTTGCCGTTCGTATTACGACGCCAAGCTCGGCGCGACGATCGACAGCGGCAATCACCTGATCATGTCGGGCAACGCCGCCACGCTGAACTACCTTCGGGCGATCGGCTCGGCGGACGAACTCACGGGCCCGGCGCTGCCGGAATTGCCCTTCGTCGATCTCGCCACGCGGGCGCGCTGGACGGTGCGGATGTCGCCGGGGCGACTGCCGTGGTGGATCTTCGACCCGAACGCGCGCGTGCCGAACACCGGCCCCGGCGATTACCTGAGCGTGGTGCCGCTGTTGTTCGCGAAGCCCGGCCGCAGTGTCGCGCAGACCATGCGCAGCAACGGCCCGCTGTGGGACCGTCTGCTGGCGCCGCTGTTTCGCGCGATGCTCGGCGTCGAGCCGCGTGAGGCGTCGGCGGAACTCACCGCGGCGATGGTGCGCGAGACGCTGATTGCCGGCGGTCTGGCGTGCCGTCCGCTGGTTGCGCGCAACGGCCTGAGCCATGCTTTCGTCGACCCGGCGTTGCGCCTGCTGCAGCATGGCGGCGCGACCATCGAACTCGGCTCGCGGCTCGAAAACCTCGTGTTCGCCGAAAGCGCCAACGTGAGCGCGAGCGCAACGTCGAATTCGAACCGCGTAAAGGCACTGAATTTCGTCGATGAAACCATCGCGCTCGACGCGAACCATGCGGCGATCCTCGCCGTGCCGCCGGACGTTGCGCAGACGCTGGTTCCGGGTCTGCGCACGCCGACTCGCTTTACCGCGACCGTCAGCGTGTATTTCGCGGTGGAGCCGCCGTTCGGCTTGCCGTCCGTGACCGGCCTCGTCAACGGAACGGCGCAGTGGCTGTTCGCGTTCGACGGGCGTCTGTCGGCGACGATCCACGGCGCGGAATCGCTCATCGACACGCCCGCCGAAGAGCTTGCGGCGCGCGTGTGGGCCGATGTCGCGCAGGCGGCCAATCTGCCCGCCGCGCCGATGCCGGACTGGCAAGTCGTCGTCGACAGGAATGCGACATTCGCCGCGCTGCCGGACCAGGAAACGCTGCGTCCGGGCACGCGCACTCGCTGGAATAATCTGATGCTCGCGGGAGACTGGACGGCTACCGGCCTGCCCGCGACGATTGAAGGCGCGATCCGCTCCGGCCAGAAGGCCGCGGATACGCTGCTGAATCAACCGATGGAACGCTGATGAACGACTTATCTCAAGCCCACGCGCTGGGCGCCGCCATGCCCGAAACCGCCGGCGAAGCGCCGGGCGCGCAGGCCACGGCGAGCACCGCAGCCGAAGCATCCGCCGCACTGGCTCCTTCGCTCGACGCCGCCATCACGCGCGCGACCGATGCCATTCTCGCCGCGCAGAAACCGGACGGCCACTGGGTCTACGAACTCGAGGCGGACGCAACCATCCCCGCCGAATACGTGTTGCTGGTCCATTACCTCGGCGAGACGCCGAACGTGGAGCTGGAGCAGAAGATCGCGCGCTATCTGCGCCGCATCCAGTTGCCGAACGGCGGCTGGCCGCTTTTCACCGACGGCGCCATCGACATCAGCGCAAGCGTGAAGGCGTACTTCGCGCTGAAGATGATCGGCGATCCCGTGGATGCCGAGCACATGGTCCGCGCGCGCGAAGCGATTCTCGCGCACGGCGGCGCGGAAACCGTGAACGTGTTCACGCGCATCCTGCTCGCGCTCTTCGGCGTGGTGTCATGGCGCGCGGTGCCGATGATGCCCGTCGAAATCACGCTGCTGCCGATGTGGTTCCTGTTCCATCTGTCGAAGGTGTCGTACTGGGCGCGCACGGTCATCGTGCCGCTGCTCGTGCTCAACGCCAAGCGGCCGCTCGCGCGCAATCCGCGCCGCGTGCGCATCGACGAACTGTTCCGCGGCGCACCGGTGAACACCGGCATGCCGGCGCGCGCGCCGCATCAGCACGTCGGCTGGTTCGGCTTTTTCCGTGTCGTCGACACGGTGCTGCGAGCGGTCGACGGCCTGTTCCCTAAAGCCACGCGCGAGCGCGCGGTGCGCGAGGCGGTGGCGTTCGTCGATCAGCGTCTGAACGGGGAAGACGGCCTCGGCGCGATTTTCCCGGCGATGGCCAACTCGGTGATGATGTACGACGTGCTCGGCTATCCGGCCGATCATCCGAATCGAGCGATCGCGCGCCGGTCGATTGAAAAGCTGCTCGTCATCAAGGACGACGAAGCGTATTGCCAACCGTGTCTGTCGCCGGTATGGGACACGTCGCTCGCCGCGCATGCGCTGCTCGAAACGGGCGAGGCGCGCGCCGAGCAAGCGGCCGAGCGCGGCCTCGCGTGGCTGCGTCCGCTGCAGATTCTGGATGTGCGCGGCGACTGGATTTCGCGCAGGCCCAACGTGCGTCCGGGCGGCTGGGCGTTCCAGTACAACAACGCGTATTACCCCGACGTCGACGACACGGCAGTGGTCGCGATGGCGATGCATCGCTCGGAAGCGCTCACGCACTCGGGCGCGGACCGCGAGGCGATTGCGCGGGCGCGCGAATGGGTCGTCGGCATGCAGAGCAGCGACGGCGGCTGGGGCGCATTCGAGCCCGAAAACACGCAGTACTACCTGAACAACATTCCGTTCTCGGATCACGGCGCATTGCTCGATCCGCCGACCGCGGACGTGTCGGGCCGTTGCCTGTCGATGCTCGCGCAGCTTGGCGAATTCCCGCAGAACAGCGAACCGGCGCAACGCGCGCTCGACTACATGCTGAAGGAGCAGGAAGCCGACGGTAGCTGGTACGGCCGCTGGGGTTTGAACTACATCTACGGGACGTGGACCGCGCTGTGTTCGCTGAACGCGGCCGGCCTGCCGCACAACGATCCGCGCATCCGGCGCGCCGCGCAATGGCTTCTGTCGATTCAAAACGAAGACGGCGGTTGGGGCGAGGGCGGCGAGAGCTACAAGCTCGACTATCGCGGCTACGAGCGCGCGCCGAGCACGGCGTCGCAAACGGCATGGGCGCTGATGGGTTTGATGGCGGCGGGCGAGGTCGATCACGAGGCTGTGGCGCGCGGCATCGAGTACTTGCAGCGCGAACAGCGTGAGCATGGTCTGTGGGACGAGACGCGCTTTACGGCGACGGGCTTCCCGCGCGTGTTTTATCTGCGTTACCACGGCTATCGCAAGTTCTTCCCGCTGTGGGCGTTGGCGCGCTACCGTCATCTGAAGCGCAACGGGCTCACGCGCGTCGCGGTCGGGATGTAACGGATGGTTCGTTCAACAGGGCGGTCCGCCGATGCGGATGCCGGCTCACGCTCCGGCTCTGGCGATCTGCCGGTGATCGTCGTGACGGGCATGGCCTTCGAGGCGCGGATTGCGCGCGGAGAGGGCGTCGAAGTGGTGTACGCGGCACGCGCCGATCTGCTCGAGCGCGCGCTGAGCGCGGCGGTGGCGCGCGGTTGCTCGGGCATCGTCAGCTTCGGGACGGCGGGCGGTCTCGCGCCGGATCTGAAGCCGGGCGCGCTGGTTATCGCTGACGCAGTCGTGGGCCCGTTCGGCCGCGTTCCGACCGACGCCGCCTGGGCCAACCGGCTCGCCGCCGCGCTCGGAACCGCGCGGCTCGCGTCGCGCTTGCGGCGCGGTCCAATGGCCGCGGTGGCCGCACCGCTCATGTCCGCCGATGACAAGCGCGCGCTCCATCGCTCGACGGGCGCGTTGGCTGTGGATATGGAGTCGCATCTGGCGGGCGCGGTGGCCGCGGCGCGCGGCTTGCCGTTCGCCGTATGCCGCGCGATTGTCGATCCGGCGTGGCGCACGTTGCCGTCGGCGGCGACTGCGGGACTGCGCGACGACGGCAGTACCGCGCTTGCGCCGATTTTGCGTGAACTGCTGCGGCAGCCGTCGCAGATTGGCGCGCTGATTCAGGTGGCCGTCGATGCTCGAGCGGCGCGGGTTTCGTTGGTGCAGGCGCGGCATGCGCTTGGCGCGGCTCGTGCGTTGGATATGCGCGTGGCTTGACTGCGCGCGGTGAGGGCGGCTGGGCCAGTAGTTTTGCCCCGGTCGCCCGCGCCGCATCCGCACAGTTCTGGCACGGCCAGCCGCTGCTCGCCCCGCCGCGCAGTGCTTATCTGCGACGTTCAGCTATGACGCCTACTTGCCGCAAACGCACCTGCGGCGAACCCACCTGCGGCAAACCCACCTGCGGCAAACCCACCTGCGGCGGCGCACCTGCGGCGACACGCCTACCTGCCGCCACTTCGATCCGACTGCTCTGCTATCCTCGCCCGCCTGAGCACACCCATCTGCCGCCCGACTGCCTGCGGCACTTTATAAGCGGACTGCTTGCCTATCTCCGCCCACCTCGGGACCAAGACTCGCCGGTGGCTGTTATTGCGCGGCGGGCGCTGAAGCCGGCTGTTTATTATCAGCAGGCGCAGACTGCGGAGCCGGGGTGGTCGTGCCCGGCGCGGAGGCCGCAGCCGGTGCCGTTGCCCCACTATTCGCTCCCGTCGCCGCACCACCCGCACCACCCGCCGGCGCCTCCCCCGGGTCCGTGTAATCCGGCACCCCCGCCGGCGCGCCCGTAGCCGCACCAGACGCCGCATCGGGCGTCCCCGCCGTATCGCCAGGGTCCGCGTAGTTCGGCAGCGCGGCTGGCGCGCCTGCCGCAGCGCCTTTCGCCGGAACCGTCGCGGCGCCCGAGTCGCCCTCATCGTCGTATTCCGGCAGCGGCGCGGCGTTATCGCTCGTGCCGCGCAGACGCGCCCGCCGTTGCTGCGTGTACGCGTCGCGCACGAACGAGTATTTGTCCAACGCCGCCTGTTGCAGGAGATCCGTCGCGCCGAGCAGGTCCGAGCGCACGCTCACGAACTGCAGCACATACAGCGGATTACGCACCGCCGGCTCCATGTAGTTCAACGGATTGAACTTCACGTCCACCACCAGCCCCATGCTGTCGCGCACCGTGCTCGGGCCGAACAGCGGCAACACCAGATACGGTCCCGACGGAATGCCCCAATGCCCAAGCGTCAGCCCGAAATCCTGGTGATGCTTCGGCAAGCCGGCGGGCGTCGCCCAATCGAGCAGGCCGCCAAGACCGAACGTCGAGTTGAACGCGAAACGGATGATGTCCTCGGTCGCGTCGGTGATCTTCAATTGCAGCAGCGCGTTCGCCGCGTTGCTGAGGTCGCCGAGGTTCGAGAAGAAGTTGCTCACGGCCGTGCGCAGCGGTTGCGGCGTCACCTTCTGATAGCCCTTCGCGACGGGCACCGCGACGTAGCGGTCGAGGCCGTCGTTGAAGTTGAACACCGCCCGGTTCATCGGCTCGAACGGATCGCCTGGCTTGCGCTCAGGACCGGTCGCGCAGCCCGATATGAGGCCGGTGGCGGCGAACGCCAGCACAGTGGTACGCAGTTTCATGCTTATATTCCTTGGTGCTTCGCGCGACGTGGGCGCGGCTTGCCCATCAGCACAGGTTGAAAAACCACGGCGCCGATGAGTGTGCAAAAGAGCGAAAGCGCCAGCAGGCGACCCATGCTGGACGTCCCCGGATGATGCGATAGCCAGAGGCTGCCGAACGCCGTCGCCGTGGTCGCGGCGCTGAACAGCACGGCATGCGTCAGGCTCGACTGCAACAGGCCGGTCTGGCCATTGCGCCACGCCATCACGAAGTAAATCTTGAAGGCCACGCCGACGCCGAGCATCAGCGGCAATGCGATGATATTCGCGAAGTTCAGCGGCATGCCGAACACCACGCACAATTCGAGCGTGACGAGCGCCGACACGAGCAACGGAACCAGCGTGCGCAACATGTCGCCGAGGCGCCGCAGCGCGACCCACAACAGGATCGCGATGGACAGCAGCGCCCAGCCGGCAGCCTGCAGGAACGCCTTGATGATCGTGTCCGCGGAATGCAGGATCGAGATCGGCCCGCCGATCGCGCCCGGCTCCGCCTTCTTCACCGCATGCGCGAAGCGGGCGAGCGCGACGTCGTCATTCGGATCGGCGCCCGGTTTTACTTTCGGCGCGATGTCGACGAGCGCGCGGCCGTCTTTCGACACCCAGCCCTTCGAGATTTCCTTCGGCAGATTGTCGCGCGTGATTTCAGTCGGCTGCAGCAGGTTTTCGAGTTGCTTGAGCGCAATGCGCAACGGCTCGGACATCGCGGTTTCCGCGCGGTCGCGCGTGGCGGCATCGGCGGCGGCGAGCTTTTGCAGCGTGTCCGACAGATGTTTGGCTTCGGCCGCGCCGGGGCCGGGGTGATCGTCGGCGGCGAGCGAGAGCTGGTTCGACGCGCGCTTGAGCGCCGCGACGCGCACGGCGTCCGTGGCCTGCGGCGCGCGCTGCTGTTGAAGCGCGGGCAGCAATTGCTGCGCGGCGCTTGCGATCAGCATCATCTTCTGTTGCTGCTGCGCCGGAACGAACGTGTCGAGCGTCGTCACGCGGCCGACCTCGGGCAACGCGCGCAAGCGCTCGGCCATGCGGTCGGCGTCGGCAAGCGACGGCGCAAGCGCATGCACATTGTTCACCGCGGCCTCGGGCGAATCCTTGAGCGACAACAGCGTGGCCATCGACTCCGTATGCGGATCTTTCAGATGCAGCGGATTGAAGTCGAAGTGCAGACGCGTAAGCAGCGGCGTCGCGCCGATCACGACGATCAACGTGCCGATCAGCACGGGCTTGCGGTGACGAGCAAGGAAGTCGTCGACGGGAGCAAGCTGTTTGAAGCCAGGCGATGCGGGCTCGCCCGGCGGATTGAAGATCTTCAGCAATGCCGGCAGCAACGTCATGTTGGTCAGGTACGCGACGAACATGCCGACACCGGCGATCTCGCCAAGCTCGGACACGCCGCGATACGCTGTCGGCAGAAACGAGAAGAAGCTAAGCGCGACGGCGACCGCCGCGAGCGTGAGCGGCACGCCGATACTGTGCGCGGTATGGGCGAGGGCGGCGGACAGCCGGTCGTCGCGATTGCGCTCCTCACGATACTTGACGCCGAACTGCACGCCGAAGTCCACGCCGAGCCCGACGAACAGCACCATGAACGCAACCGAGATCATGTTCAGCGCGCCGACCATCATGAGGCCGAGCGCCGCGGTGATCGCTAGTCCCACGAAGAGCGTGATGAAGACCGCGGCGATCATGCGGCCCGAGCGCAGCGCGAGCCACAAGATCACCAGCACGACGACGAACGTGCCGATGCCGTTGAGCACCGCGCCGTCCTTGACCGACGCGAATTCCTCGTCGGCGAGCGGCTGTTCGCCGGTCAGGCGCACGCTCGCGCCATAGCGCGAGTCGAGATGCAGCGAAGCGGCTGTATCGCGGATCGCCTTCGACGCGCTTGCGCCCGGCTCGAGCGCATCGTAGTTCACGACCGGCTGCACGACCACGAATGCGCGCGCCGGATTGGTGGCCGCACTCTTATCGACGAACGCGCGCCACGAGAAAGCAGCAGGCTTGCCGGCCAGCACAAGATCGAGCGTGTTGGCGCTTTGCGACAACAGGCGGCTCATGTCCGAGAGCTTCACCTGGCCGATTTGCAGCGGCAGCAACAGGCTCGTGGTGAGCGTGCCGGCGAGTCCCGTGAGACTCGGGTCGTGCGCGAGCGTGTTCACGAGCGGGCGCGACTGCACGAGTTGCGAGGTGGTCGACATGACTTCTTCCGTCGACGGGAACAGCAGGCCGTTGTGTTCGAAGAACGGCCCGCCGGCGGGCTGCGAGACCGCGACGAACTCCTTCGTCTCGGCCTTCAGTGCGGCTGTGAGCGCATTCGCGGCAGCGTCGGCGAATTCGGGCGCGCGCGCCTCCACGACGACCAGCACCGTTTCGCCGCGATCGGGGAAGGCCTGGTCCATCGCATGCTCGAGCGTGGACCATTGCTTGTCCGTTTCGATGAGACGGCTGATGTCCGTGTTGATCTTGAAGTGATGCGCGACATAGATGCCGCTCAGGACGGCGAGCACGATCGACAGTGCGATGATCCGCAGCGGATGACGCACCGAGTAGGCGACGAGGCGAACGATAGATGACTTCAGCATGTAGGCGGAGCTGGCCTTATCACGGGTGGCATTTTCAGGAAAGTGCACAAGTATACAGAGCCGGAGCAAACCGGACCGCATTCGACGGCAATGCGCGTCGGCGGCGCGTAGTCGCGTCGGCATCGCCGGCGTGCGCGGCATGGCCGGCAGCAAGGGCGGTAGCAAATGCGGCTCCCGGACACGCCGTTGGATGGCACTGCTCGCCGGCATCGCTCGATGGGGCGGGAACGCAATCTCGGTATACTGGTCTATCCAGCTTTCGCCGCCAGCTTGCTTATCCGTTGTGCTTGCTGGTTCGCTGCTTCGCGGCTAGCGGGCGGCGCACACTTTTTCCAGGTTGCCTGAGCGTATGAAACGTTATCTATCTGCTTTTCTGGCTGCGGCCGTTGTGTCGACGGCTGCCTATGCGCAAACTGCGCCCGACGCCGTGGTAAAAAGTGCCGTCGAGGGCACCGTCTCGGCAATGAAGGCCGATCCGCAGGCACGCGGCGGCGATATGTCGAAGATCACGCAACTGGTCGAGACGCGCTTCGTGCCGGCAACCGACTTTCAGCGCACCACGCGTATCGCGGTGGGCAAGGCATGGAGCACGGCGACGCCCGAACAGCAGAAGCAACTGTACGAGCAGTTCACGCTGTTGCTCGTGCGCACTTATGCTTCGTCGCTTTCGCAGTTGCGCGACCAGGACGTAAAGTTCAAGTTTCTGCCGGTCAACGCGCCGGGCGGCGCGAAAGACATCGTCGTGCAATCGCACGTGCTCAGCAATGGCGGCGATGACGCAATCGACTACCGGCTGACCAAGGGACCGTCCGGCTGGAAGATCTACGACATCAACATGATGGGCGCGTGGCTGATCCAGGTGTATCAGACGCAGTTCGCCGATCAACTGGCCAAAGGCGGCGTCGACGGATTGATCAAGTTCCTGACCGCGCATAACGCGCGCAGCGCGGGATAACTGCACTGCAAAGAAAGCTGCAAAGAAAAAGCGCGGTGGCCTCTAAAGCCACCGCGCTTTTTTATTTCGATTCAACGCTCAGTGCGCAGCCGTAGCCGTCTGCACCTTCTTGCCCTTGCCCGCCACCTTGATCTCTTCCAGCTTGATCTCGACGTGGCGCGAGAACACGTACTCGGCCGGGCGCTGCTTGTCCAAAGGAATGTCTTTCGTGAAAGCACCGCTCGTCTTCGGACCGCGCAAGCTCACCTTGAGCGCCTTCAGCGGATGCGCAACCGTATCCATCACGGCCGTCGCTTCGAAACCGCAGTGGACCATGCAGTCGGCGCACTTTTCGTAGTTGCCGGTGCCGTACTTGTCCCAGTCCGTGGTTTCCATCAATTCCTTGAAGGTCTTCACGTAGCCTTCGCCGACCAGGTAGCACGGCTTCTGCCAGCCGAACACCGTGCGCGCCGGGTTGCCCCACGGCGTGCATTCGTAGGTCTGGTTGCCGGCGAGGAAGTCGAGGAACATGGCGGACTGGCTGAACGACCAGTTCTTGCCATTGTTGCCGCGCTTGAAGATTTCGCGGAACAGATGCTTGGTCTTGTCGCGGTTCAGGAAGTGCTGCTGATCCGGCGCGCGCTCATACGCATAGCCCGGCGACACCGTGATGCCGTCGACGCCCATCGGCCCGACCGTGTCGAAGAACGCGGCCACGCGCTCCGGCACGGCGTCGTTGAACAGCGTGCAGTTGATGTTGACGCGGAAACCGCGGCGCTTCGCTTCCTTGATGGCCGCGACCGCCTTGTCGTACACGCCGTCTTGCGACACCGAATGGTCATGCATCTGCTGATCGCCATCCAGGTGAACCGACCAGACGAAGTACGGATTCGGCTCGTAGTCGTCCATCTTCTTTTCCATCAGCAGCGCGTTCGTGCACAGGTACACGAACTTCTTGCGCGCGATGATGCCCTTGACGATCTGCGGCATTTCCTTGTGCAGGAGCGGCTCGCCGCCTGCAATCGACACCACCGGCGCGCCGCATTCGTCGACTGCGCCAAGACATTCTTCCAGCGACAAACGCTGATTCAGGATGGGGTCCGGATAATCGATCTTGCCGCAGCCATTGCAGGCGAGATTGCAGCGGAACAGCGGCTCCAGCATCAGTGCGAGCGGGTAGCGTTTGTTGCCGGAAAGGTGCTGACGCATGATGTATGCGCCGACCCGGACTTTCTGTAGCAGCGGAATAGACAAGACGTCCTCCTTAAACTTCGCGTGCCGCGAGTGGTTGCATCAGCTTCGATGGCAACTTGAATTCGACTTTCTCTTCACGGCCCGCCATTGTCGTGACGTCGACGGGCCCCATTGCGCTCAGCGCATCAATTACGTTCTTGACCATTTCTTCCGGCGCCGAAGCGCCGGCCGTGATGCCGATGGTCTGCGCATTCGCAAACCATTCCTGCTTCACCTCCGAACCGTCGGCGACGAGATAGCTCGCCACGCCGCTTTCGCTGCCGATTTCGCGTAGCCGGTTCGAGTTGGAGCTATTGGTTGCGCCCACCACCAGCAATACGTCGACCTGCTTGCTCAACTCGCGCACCGCGGCCTGGCGGTTTTGCGTCGCGTAGCAGATGTCGCGCGTATCCGGCCCGACGATGTCGTTAAACCGGCGCAGCAGCGCGTCGATAATGCCGCGCGTGTCGTCCACCGACAGCGTGGTTTGCGTGACATAGGCGAGCGGCGTATCGACCGGCAGGTTCAGATGCTCGACCTCGGCTTCGCTCTGCACCAGCAGGACCTTGCCCGGAATCTGGCCGATCGTGCCTTCCACTTCCGGATGCCCGGCGTGGCCGATCAGGATCAGCGTGCGCCCGGCGGCCACATATTGGCGCCCCTGCACGTGAACCTTGGTGACGAGCGGGCAGGTCGCGTCCAGCACGTCGAGCCCGCGCGCTTCCGCGTCGCGTTCGACCGTTTGGGCGACGCCATGCGCGCTGAAAATCGCCACGGCGCCTTGGGGCACTTCATCGAGTTCTTCGACGAAACGCGCGCCTTTCTGGCGCAGATTGTCGACCACGTGGCGATTGTGGACAATTTCGTGGCGCACGTACACGGGCGCGCCGTGCTGCTGCAGCGCCCGATCGACAATCTCGATTGCACGAACAACGCCCGCGCAAAAGCCGCGGGGTTGGGCAAGGATGACTCGCATATGTTGGCGGACTCCGACTGACGCGGGTTTCGAAGAAGCCGGAAATTCTGACTTTATCGCCGCGACCATCTAATTAGTTAGCGTCTTGAGCTCCGGCGACGTGCCGGGTACAGCAAAACCAAACGCGCATTCTAACGCTATCAGGCCAGCTTTGCTTTGGCGGCCCCGCCACAGTGTTGGGCGCACGCGGCACTTTCAATCGGCGCGCCGATAATTCGGGCGGCAATAATTGCACGCTGCATCGCTTTGGCGGAACCCTTAAACTACGTCGTCCCGTGGAGCGCTTCGCGCCCACATTAAAAATGATTGCGACGCTTGCTGGAAATCGAGGGTAACGTTTAATGGGCCTGGTGGCGGTAATTCTGTTTTTTCTCTCCTGTTTGTCCCTGCTAATTTGGGCCGTGCTGCTGTTCGCTCGGGGCGGCTTCTGGCGCGCGCGGCCGGCCGCGCCGCTCACGCCCGCGCCGCGCGACGCGTGGCCCGCGGTGGCCGCCGTGGTGCCCGCCCGCAATGAAGTCGACGTCATTGCCGAGGCCGTCACGACGCTGCTCGAGCAGGACTACCCCGGCGAGTTTCACGTGATCGTCGTCGACGATCACAGCACCGACGGCACCGCCGACGCCGCGCGCGCGGCGGCATTGCAGCTGCAATGCCCGGACCGCCTGACCGTGCTGAGCGCGAAGCCGTTGCCGCCGGGCTGGTCGGGCAAGGTGTGGGCGCAGTCGCAAGGCATCGAGGCGGTGCGCACGCTTGGCTTGCCCGCGGATTTTCTGTTGCTGACGGACGCCGATATCGGTCATCCGCCCGACGCCGTCGCGCAACTCGTGACCCGCGCCGACGTCGAAAGCCGCGATCTCGTCTCGCTGATGGTCCGCCTGCGCTGCGATTCGTTCTGGGAGAAGGCGCTGATTCCGGCCTTCGTGTTCTTCTTCGCGAAGCTGTACCCGTTCGCGTGGGTCAATAACCCGCGTAATCGCACGGCGGCCGCGGCGGGCGGCTGCATGCTCGTGCGCCGCAGCGCGCTCGAGGAAGCGGGCGGCATCGAATCGATCCGCGCGGAATTGATCGACGATTGCAGTCTGGCGGCGCGCATCAAGCATCGCGGCGCCGGGCGTCATGCAATCCGGCTCGACGTGGCGGCGCGCAGCGTGTCGCTGCGTCCTTACGACAGTTGGCGCGACATCTGGAACATGATTGCGCGCACAGCGTTCACGCAACTGCATTATTCGCCGGTGCTGCTCGCGGGCACGCTCGCCGGCATGACGGTTATCTACCTCGTGCCGCCCGTCGCCGCGCTGGTGCTCGGGCCGACCGGCTGGCCCGCATGGCTCGCCTGGGCGGCCATGTGCTGCGCGTATGCGCCGATGCTCAGCTATTACCGCCGCTCGCCGCTGTGGGCGCCGTTTCTGCCGCTCATCGCGCTGTTTTATGTCGGCGCGACGTTCGCGTCGGCGGTGCGCTACTGGCGCGGGAAAGGCGGGCAATGGAAGGCGCGGGTTCAGGCGCCGGTGCAGGAACGTTGAGATGGGTGCGGCCCGCATCGGGCCGCACGAAGCAGTGCAGGGCGGTAACGAAAAAGCGGCGCACAAGCGCCGCTTCGTCATTTAGCCCTTCGTGAGCAGCATATAAAGCTGAATCACCATATCCGGCGAAAAAGTGAACGGCACCCAACCGTGACCGGTATGGCGCATGACCAGCAGACGGTCGCCGTTCGACTGCTTCTGCACGGCCATGACCGGATTCTTCGTCGACACGAAACGCCAGCCCGGCGGAATGCCTGGCGGCGGCTCCGGCGTCATAGAGGCGCGCGCGTTCGACAGTTCCTCGATCAGTTGTCCGATCTGCTCGGCACGCAGCGCGACGGTCTGACCGCCGATCGTCATGGTGATTTCGTTCTGCGCCGGACGATTGATCTCGAGCGTGGGCGGAACCGGCTCTGCGGCGGCTTCGTTCACCGCAACATCAACTTCCGCGTCAACCGCTTCTGCTTCTGCTTCGTGCGCTACGGACGCAGCCTGCTCCACCGCCTCATGCGCGGCGTTCTCGTTGCGTGTCTCGGGGATATTCTCGGCCGGCGGGGCCACGACAGCCTGAATGAGCTGATCGACGCCCACTTCCAGCGCGCCGAGCTGTTCGTGAAGATTCATGCGAGGTTTCTCTGGTAAGACCCACGATTTTAACTGCTGCGCGCAGGCTTTTACCTTTCGCAACCACAGCGACGTTGTAACAAAATGCTTGTGCTACGGCTTCAGATAGCCGGCCTGCCGGAACCATTCGAGCGCATCGCTCAAACCCTCGCGATACGGTCGGGCTCGATAACCGAGTTCGCGCTCGGCCTTCGCGGAACTGAAATACATTTTGTTCTTCGACATCTTCAGTCCGTCGACGGTCACGAACGGTTCGCGCTTCGTGAACCTGGCGACGGCCTCCGCGCCCACTGCAAGCGGATACAGCGGCCAGCGCGGCAAGCTGATGGTGGGCGCCTTGCGGCCGGTGAGCGCCGCGATGTCCGCGAGCATCTGCTGAAGCGGCAGATTTTCGCCGCCGAGAATATAGCGTTCGCCGATCTTGCCGCGTTCGAGCGCGAGAAAGTGGCCTGCGGCGACATCGTCGACGTGCACGAGGTTCAGGCCGGTGTCCACGAAAGCGGGAATCTTGCCGAGCGCCGCCTCGACGATGATGCGTCCGGTCGGCGTCGGCTTCACGTCGCGCGGACCGATCGGCGTGGACGGATTGACGATCACAGCCGGCAGCCCGTCTTCGGCGATCATGCGCTCGACCGCGCGCTCGGCCAGCACCTTGCTGCGCTTATACACGCCGATGGCCTGATCGGCTTTGAGCGGCGAGGTTTCGTCCGCGGAATTGCCGGAGTTGGTCACCTTGAGCGTCGCCACGCTGCTCGTGTACACGATGCGTTCGACGCCTTCCTTCAACGCCGCGCGCATGGTGGCCTCGGTGCCTTCCAGATTCGAGCGCTCGATCTCGCTCGGGTCAGGCGCCCACAGCCGGTAATCGGCGGCGACGTGCAGCAGGTAGCGCACGCCGCGCAGCGCGTTGCGCATCGACGCTTCGTCTCGCATATCGCCGACGACGATTTCCGCGTCGAGCGATTCGACGTTTTGCCGTGGACTGGTGGCGCGCACCAGCACGCGCACCTTGAAGCCCTTCTGTTGCGCGATGCGCGCCACCGACGACCCGACGAAGCCGGATGCGCCGGTCACGAGCACGAGATCGCGATTGTGTTCGGTCATTCTGTTTCCGTTTCCCGCGTGACAGTCGGGGGATTGTACGTGGCGCGCGCGGCCGCTGTCGCCCAAGCAGGGTCGCCGCGACCCGACTAGAATGCCGGCTTGAAAGATTGTGAGGAGAGAACGGCATGGCCCCGGATCTGGATGAGCGGATCGAAACGTATTACGTGCGCGTGCGCGGCACCGTGCAGGGCGTCGGCTTTCGTCACGCGACGGTGCGCCAGGCGCACGCGCTCGGCATCAAGGGATGGGTGGCGAATCTCGAGGACGGCTCCGTCGAAGCCATGTTGCAGGGCGCGGCGAATCAGGTCGACCGGATGCTGTCGTGGCTGCGGCACGGGCCGCCGGCCGCGCGCGTGACCGAAGTGAGCGGCGAAGAACGCGCGACGGAAAAACGCTACGAGCGTTTCGAGCAGCACTGAGCGGTAAGAGGCTCAACCGCGGCGCCGTCTGACGCAAAAAAACGGCGCGCGATTTTTAGCATCGCGCGCCGCTTCGACTAGCTGCGTTGAAAAATCCGCAGCGTTATGAAAAGCCTTAAGCGCCCAGCCTGGCCTAGCGCGCCACCAACAGGCTCTCCGCGAATCCCCACTCGTTTTCCACCCACTGATGGCTGCACGCAAAGCCCGCGTCGTCGGCGATCGCAGGCATTTCGTCGGCGCGATATTTGTGGCTGCTTTCGGTCCAGATCGTCTCGCCTGCCTTTAGCGTGACGGTGAGCTTCGCGGCCGCGATATGCGCGCTCACGTCGCGTTTCGCGCGCAAATGCATTTCGATGCTGCGCGCGTCCGGATTGAAACGCGCGACGTGCTCGAACGCGTCGAGCGGAAAATCGCCGCCCAGTTCGCGATTGATGCGCGCGAGCAGATTCAGATTGAACGACGCGGTCACGCCGATCGCGTCGTCGTAAGCGGCAATCAATGTGGGCGTCGGCTTGATGAGATCGGTGCCGAGCAGAAGCGCATCGCCGGGCGCAAGCATGTTGCGGATGTCGCGCAGAAAACGCGTCGCCGCAAGCCGGCCGAAATTGCCGATCGTACTGCCGAGGAACAGCACGAGTAGCCGCTCGTCGGCCGCGCGCTTCTTGCTGACTTCCGCGAGACCGGCCAGATAATCGCGTTCGTAACCGACAATCGAAATACGCTCGATGTCGCCAAGTTCGCGCCTGCACAACTGCAACGCGCTGCGCGAAATTTCAATCGGGCAGTAAGAAGTGGGGCGCTTTTTACACAGCGCTTCAAGAATGCGCCGCGTTTTGCGGCCGCTTCCGCTGCCCAGTTCCGCGACCGTCACATCATGTGGCAGATGCTCGACGATGTCCGCGGCGTGCTTCGCGAGCAGCCGCTCTTCCGCGCGCGTCACGCCGTATTCGGGCAACACGGTGATCACTTCGAACAACGCGGAGCCGACTTCGTCGTACAGATATTTGGAGGGCAACTCTTTCTGCGGCGAATGGGTGAGGCCGGCGCGGACGTCGGCGGCGAAAGCTGAGCGTAGATCTGGCGATGCGTCGTGCGAGATGGCTGGCTGGGTCATGCTGGCTCCAGTAGTCACATTCGGTTTGCGGGATTCGTGGCGGGACGCCGGCACGCGTGCGAGTATGCGATGCGTGCTGCGAAGGAAGCAGGTCCGGAAAAGCTGGCCCGGCTCGTGGATGTTGCAAACGCTGCAGGATGATCCCGAAGCAAGTTTCGCGCTTGAGCGACGGCGTGCTGCGTTGCGGATGCAGACGCGCGGGCGTTACCGCCCGCGCGCGTGAAGTTATGTTCTAGTTCATCGACGCGAGATGTGCACGGATTAATTTGCCGCTGCAACGCGAAAAAGCGCAGAACGCGCGCAACGATGCCGCGAATGCCACGTCGATAATCCGGCTAGAATGCCCGGCTTGCATCGTCAGATAAAAGCAGAAACAGCGGCACGTAAGCGCTGCCGCTCACCGACTTTCACATCGAATGACAACAACTATAGCGATGCGCCGCCATCCCGCGCGACGGGCCGCGCAATGAACGCCTATTCGCCGAAGCGCGGCATTGCCTTATCGATTAGCGCCTGTGCGATGTTCGCGTTGCTGTCGGCTTACGCGACGCTGCTCGCGCCGCTTAGCGGCCTCGACATTTTCGCGTGGCGTATCGTGTGGACCGTGCCTGGCGCGTTGTTGCTCGTCGCGTTGCGCAAACGCATGCCGATTCTGCGGCAGCTTCTTTACCGGATGGTGACGCAACCCACGCTCGGCCTCGCGATGATCGCGGCCGCCGCGCTGCTCGGCGCGCAGCTGTGGGTCTTTCTGTGGGCGCCGCTGCATGGGCGCATGCTCGAAGTATCGCTCGGCTATTTCCTCTTGCCGCTCGTGATGGTGCTGGTTGGGCGCTTCTACTATCGCGAGCGCCTCGACGGCTTGCAGTGGGCCGCGGTCGTCAGCGCGGCCGTCGGCGTCGGTCACGAATTGTGGGTGACGGGCGCATTCTCGTGGCCGACGCTGCTGGTCGCGCTCGGCTATCCGCCGTACTTCGTGTTGCGCCGCAAAATCCAATACGATTCGCTTGCGGTGTTCACCGTCGAAATGATCTTGTTGCTGCCGGCCGCGGTCGCGTTTGTCGTCAGCGGAGGATCGTTGCCGCTTATCTCCGGGCGCATCGACATGTGGTTGCTGCTGCTGCCGGGGCTTGGCCTGCTGAGCACGCTCGCGTTGGCTTCGTATCTGACGGCAAGCCGTCTGTTGCCGGTCGCGTTGTTTGGGATTCTCGGCTACGTGGAGCCGGTGTTGCTGGTGCTGGTGTCGATCACGCTGCTCGGCGAAACGTTGAGCGCCGCGCAACTGGCCACGTATGTGCCGATATGGATCGCCGTCGCGCTGACGGCACTGCATAGCATGCGGTTCTTGCGCTTCGGCTGAAAGATTAAAAGACTGAAGCCGCACGGTTCATGAGGCAAGGCGGCGCGTGTTATCGGTGTGCCGCGGCGCGGTCTTCGTTGATGCGCGTCGGCCCCACCTCGCGTTCTATCGCCTCACGCAATGCAGGCCGCCAGCCGATGCCGAACAGCGCTTCGGCCAACACAAACAGCGGCCCGATCAGGAGGCCAATTACATCGTCGATAAAAGCCGGCTTGCGATGCTCGTAGGCAACGTGCCCGATAAACTGGAACACCCAGCCGATCACGAAAAGCCCAACACCCGTTGCGAGCCAGGCCAACGTGGACTGCGCGGCGATCCACTCGCCGAATGCTATGCACAGCGCGGACACCACGGCCATCATCAAACCGAGCGGCACGTCGAGCACGAGGTAATAGAGCGTGGCCGCGACGAACAACAGCCACGCCGGCGATAACGCGAACGGCCACCCGCCCGGCACAAACGACGGACGGCTCAGCAGCACCGCCAACGCCAGCACGATCAGCGGAATGCCGATGAAATGCGTGGCGATGTTGCGCCGGTCGCGATGGTAAGCCGCATACTGCGTAAGCTGTTGCGTCAGCGTTCTCATGGATGCCGCTCCTCGGTCAAAGTCAGCATAATCGCGGCGATCGAAATTTGAAACCATCGGGTAGCCGACAATCGACAATCCGCTCTGGCGCAATTCACATTCAATGACCGAAGCTCTTTCTTCCACTCAGCTTGCCACGCGGCTCGCACGCAGCGCATGGTTTCGCTCGGCTCCGGCCGCGTTGCAGGGGCAATTGATCGACGGCGGACGAGTCGAGCGCCTCGCTGCCGGCGAGCGTCTCTTCACGCGCGGCGATGCCGACGACGGCCTCTATTGCGTGCTAAGCGGTCTGATGCGAATCGGCGCCGCGAGTGTGAGCGGCAAGGAAGCGCTGCTTGCTGTCATCGAGCCAGTGAACTGGTTCGGCGAGATCGCGCTGTTCGATGATCGTCCGCGAACGCACGACGCGTATGCCGAGCGCGAAACCGAACTGTTTCATGTGCCGCGCGCCGCACTCGCCGCGCTGCTCGAACGCACGCCGGCCTATTGGCACACGTTCGGCTTGCTGCTCACGCAAAAGCTGCGTCTCGCCTTCGATGCAATAGAAGAAGCCGCGTTGCTGCCGGCTGCGCAACGCGTCGCGCGGCGCTTGCTGCTGATGGCGGGCGGCTATGGCGACGCGGGCGTCATGCGGCGTGTTATCGGCGTGCCGCAGGAAGATCTCGCGATGATGCTCGCGCTGTCGCGGCAAACGATCAATCAGGTGCTGAAGCAGTTTGAAACGCAGGGCGCGTTGAGGCTTGGCTACGCGGAAATAGAAATCGTCGATGCACGCAGGCTTGCCGAGTTCGCGCAGTCGAACGCGAAACAGGATTAATGGCGTGCGCGCATGTGCAGGCATAGCGCGATTGCCATCACAACCATTGCCCCGCTGAAAAACCCCATGAAAAAAGGGCGAATCATACGATTCGCCCCTCCCTGAACGGCTCCGCCCGGCTTCGATTATCTGCTTCTAGCTTTTAATACATGCGTGGCCGGTGCGCGCCGAAACCGTACACGTGTTATTGCGTTTTGGTCGTGCCGGTCTTTGCGCCGTCGGCGTTCACCGGCGCGGTGCTGGTCTGTTGCGTGCCGTCCGTTTTCGTTTTCGTTTTCGCAGCGCTCGAATCGGCGGGCGTCTTCTTCACGGCTTTATGCTTCTTCGTGACGTGCTTCGAGGACGTCTTCACATGCGACTTCGCGGTCGTTGCCGAAGGCGCTTTGGCCGTGGCCGCGCTGTCGTCCGACGCGCCGGTTTGCACGGCGGTGCTCGCCTTCAGATTCGCCTGGCCGGCGGGCTGCGTTTGCGCGGGCTGCGCGGATTGAGACGCTGCGGGTGCCGCCGTTTGAGCGAAAGCGGTCGACACGAGCAGAGCGGAAGCGAGAGCGGCGAAAAGCGTCTTCATGGTTTTGACTCCTTGTTGAACCGGTGGATTCCTGTTTGGATTCCTGATCGGGGCTGAATTGTTCAGCGCTGCCGGTTTAACGCAGTCCGGAAGACAGCAGTTGACGATGCTCTGGTGACAAAAAGTAACTGCGGCGCAGTCGCGGAAACATATCGGCATGCGACTACGCTGCGCTTTAGACGTTACTGAAACGGGTTATCGACGACGCCCGGCTTCGCGTCTGGTTCCTCTTTCACTTTCGCGGGCAGCGCCGGCTGCGCCTGCAACGCCGCCACGATCGCATCCACCGCCTGCTTCAATGCAAGCGCGGCCTTCAGCCCGCGCTGATCTTGCGTGAGTTCGAGCGTGCCGTTGAGTACGACGCGCGTCGTGCCGTTGCTCACGGTCATGGCGTCGCCCTGGATGTTGAGCACGTCGTCGTCGTTCGAATAGGGTTTAAACACCTTTGAGTCCTCCCGGTCGCTGATCTTTGAGGTTCTCCGGAATGCCCGGAAAGCGGATGCCCGATACTGCCTCGAGTTCGTGAATCGTCCTGATGTCATAACGGTTCGTCGATACATTGTCGACCACGACCGCGAACGCGAGTTGCCGCGAAGGCACATAGACCACCTTGAACAACTGCGTCGGCACGAACACGCGCGAGGAGCCGATAGTCTGCAACTGCTGTCCGCTGAACATCGGGCCTGTCACGACGTAAGTGTCGTCATACGCCATCGCGATTTTACGCACCGACGTTTCGATGCGCGCCCACAAGCGCTGATTGTTCTCGCGATTTTGCGGCACCACGTTGGCAAGCGAAAACGATTGTGCCATCGCGTCCCGATTCCAGCGATTGCCCGCGGGGCTCATATGCCCGCGGTCGAAGCCGCTGCGCTTGTAGTCGGCGAGCGTCGCGCCTTCGCCGTCGGGCAAGCGCGCGTCTTCGAAGAACTTGTTGGTGCGCACCATGTCTTTCGCGGCTTCGATATGGTCGCGCGTCAGATGTTCCGCGGACCACAACGGACCATGCGTGATACCGGAATGCATGACGGCGAAATCGCTATAGCAAAGCATGCGCGCTTTGGGCGCCATCTTCTGATTCGTCAGAACGGGCCATTGCGCATTCGGTGTGAACTGGGTACAGGAAGGCGCTGCATTCGCGTGAGCGGCAAACGCGACGAGCAGACAGGCGAACCACTTCTTCATGTGTCGAACGGTGGAGAGGGAAGGGGCGCAAAGTATAGCGTCGCGCGCACGCATGAAGCGATGCAATGCGATTCGCGCGGGCAAAAAAAATGGGCCGCCTTGCAGCGACCCGAATGCGTGGATTTCCAACTCTACGCACGCAAACTTAAGGCCGGCTTAAGGGCATGCGTCGCGGAAACGCGTTTGGTGCGCTCGCACTCATATCGCGCTCACATCATGCTCACTTCGCGCCAGCGCGCGGACAAAAAAATTCCACGCGCGAGCCTCAACGACCCGCGCGTGGAATTTCGACCGAGCAGAAGAACGACGCGAGAATTAATTGCCGAACACGCTATTTTCAGCGTGCACGTCTTGACGATCGACCGCTTGCAAACGCCAGAAGCCGCTCGTCGGCGCGCGATTGTGCATCGCGGTCCAGGCGGCGTCGCCTTGCGCCGCGCTCACACGCTGCTTTCGGTCGACATGCAAGCCGCGCAGCGTGCAAAGCGGCGCGTCGTTACTCGGCGCGCACAGTGTCGTCACGCCGTCTTCGTCGTGCAATTCGCCCCACGGGGGCAGATCGATCCCTTGATGCGCTTCCCTCGACCACCGGTGCTGGTCGGTGTCGAGCCATAGAACAGCGTAGTCGTGACTGACGGTGGGATCGGAACCGTTGATAAGGATAGTCAGGCGCATATCAGTTCCGTGCAAAGTGCCAAGAATTGCTTTAACAGTCTATGTCGCGGCACCGGTTATTCAAGGCGAAGCTATGAGTTTCGGCGTTAAAAAACCCACGCCGAAGCCCATGCGGAAGCACGCCTGGATGGACGCGCAAGCGCCTGCCTGCGACACGAACGCGCAGCTCGCGCGCGCGTCCTTCGACGAGCTCACGCGAGGTCCAGCGGCGCCGTCAAATCGCCAGGCGGCACAAGGCCGTTACGGGCGAATGCGCGATCGCGCGCAACGACGCCATCGAGCGGCGCGAGTCCGTGCACGCGGCTGATGAGCCGAAGAATCGAATTCGTGTCGTACACGGTGTGATCGACGTAGCCCTTTCTGGCAAGCGGCGAAATCACCAGCGCGGGAATTCGCGAGCCCGGCCCCCACCGGTCTCCTTTCGGCGGCGCGACCGGGTCCCACCAGCCGCCGTTTTCATCGACGGTGACGATTACGACCGTATTGGCCCACTGCGGACCGCGCTGGATATGCTCGATGACGCGCGCGATGTGCCGGTCGCCCGACTCGACGTCCGCGTAACCGGCGTGCATATTCAGATCGCCTTGCGGCTTATAGAACGTGACGGCGGGCAGACGGCCAGCGTCGATGTCCGCGATCAGACGGTTCGTCGACGGCTCGCTGCCGAGGCCCGCATCGCGGAGATATTTGCGCCGCGCCGCCGTGCCCGGCGCGTAGTTGGCAAAGTAGTTGAACGGCTGATGGTGATACTGGAAGTCGGGCACCGCGCCCGTGTCCTGATGCTCCAGCGCGTATTGCCACGCGCCGCTGTAC
Source organism: Paraburkholderia sp. GV068 (assembly GCF_003058125.1). NCBI lineage: Bacteria > Pseudomonadati > Pseudomonadota > Betaproteobacteria > Burkholderiales > Burkholderiaceae > Paraburkholderia > Paraburkholderia sp. GV068. The sequence goes on along the minus strand of NZ_QBUB01000002.1, from coordinate 530,416 downwards.
CACGCCCAATCCACGCCTTTGTCCGAGAGACGGTCGCCGATCGTCGCGTAATGCTGCGGCGGCAGCACGCGCGGATTCGACGCGTCCGCGAATGCCGGGTCGCCGCCTTCCGCCGGGCGCACGTTGCTCGGCTGATACGGCGGCGCCATGGTGTTGACCGCGTAGCCGTCGGCGGTGAAGGCGCCGTCGTTGACGTATTTCGGCGGACCGTCCAATGCCGATGCCGGCGAGTCGGGCGCGGGCTTCAGCCGCACGCCGGTCGGATCGTCGCCTTCGACCACCGACACCATTTTCTTCGCCGGGCTGTTATGGATGTCCGGATAGAACGGCGCCTGCGCCGAAATCAGAAAGATGTGGTTCAGCCACGAGCCGCCGAACGCGGCCATGAAGAAGTTATCGCACAGCGTGTATTGCTGCGCGAGACTCCAGAGCTTGAGGGTATCGGCGGAATTGCGGTAATGGCCCATGACGAGGCCGCCCGAATCGCCCCACGCGGCGAACTGGTTGTTGCGCCCCGCGTTGATCTGCATCTGGTTCTGATAGAAGCGATGCACGAGATCGCGCGTGATCACGCCGGTGGGCAGCGGCGCGCCTTGCGCGTCGGTGAGATGAAAAGGCCCGTTGCGCAGATTGCCGAGGTCCTTCTGGCCGATCATGTAGCGCTTGCCGTCCACTTCCTGGGCTTGCGGAACGAGGCCGCCCCAGATGGCCGGCAGTCGCGGCAACGGCGTCTTGCCGTCGCGGTCCAGTTGCAGATAGCGCTCGGCGGTGACGGCGTCGAGTGGATGCTGGATGCCTGGAAAATTGCCGTAGAGGTTCGCGAAACTGCGGTTCTCCGCGTAGATCACCACGATCTGTTTGACCTGGTCGCGCAGTGCGGCATCGAGCCGTATATCCGCCGCGCTGCGCGGGCCGGCGGCGCTCGCCATCTCTTCGGTCTTGCAGCCGCTCAGCGCGAGCCCGATGCCGACGGCGGCAAGGCCCGTCAGTACACGGCGGCGCTCGGGATTGAGAGGGTCGTCTGCGACGTTGGCGGGGTGATCGGCGCTGTCGGCGCTATTGGAGTTCGGCGGCGAGGAGTCGTGGTCTGTCATCGGTCGGTTCCCACGTGGGCGTGACGAGCGTCAAATGCGGCTCGGGGCGGCGCGCGAGACGCCGGCGAAAGCTACGATCGTGCTAATGGTGCGGCGGGGGTTTGCAGCTAAGGCGCAGCTAAGCGGCAACTGAGCGGCAACTAAGGCAAGCGGCGCTTCACGCGCCAACTGTTGTGCGTTGCATCGACGGCAAACAGCAGCCAATGCCTTGAATTGACCGGATGGCGCTGTTGGGTCGCGTAACCGTCGACGGTCAGTTCGAGTTCGTCGTGCGCCCGCAGATGACAGGTGGCATGAGCGCCCGAGCCATCCGCGAATTCGACGATCGCGGCGGCCGCTCGCGCCGGCTCCGGCAAGTGCGCGATGTGCACCGCGCAGCCAGGATAGAGATGCGAATCGGCAACCTGAATCTGCACGGAATTAGGCATGAGCGTAGTCTCCGGACGCTTGAGCGGAACGAAGGCGCGGCTACGAGGCCTCGCGCAGCGGACCGCATCAAAGCATAGCACCGCAAAGACGCTATCATGCTGATCTGACCTCGATGAACAGCAGAAAACGGCAGCCAAGATGGCAAAAGAAGAGCAGACAGGAGCGGCACGCAAGCAGACCAGGCCCCGCGCTGCGGCAGCGCCGGTTTCGCAGGACGATGTCATGCCTTCGGCGCAGGAAAGCGGCGTGGACGAAGACAGCGCCGGCGGCTCGGCTTATCTCGTGCCGGGCCTCGAGCGCGGCCTGCGTATCCTCGCCGAATTCAGCGCGCGTGAGCCTGTGCTCGGCGCTCCCGAATTGTCCAGGCGCATCGGCATTCCGCGCACCACAACCTTCCGTCTGTTGCAGACGCTCGAAGCGCTCGGCTTTCTCGAACGCGTCAACGGCGACCGCTATTTCCGGCTGAGCGTCGCGGTGCTGCGGCTCGGTTTCGAATATCTCAACTCGCTCGAATTGACCGACGTCGGCACGCCGATTCTCGAACGTCTGCGCGACGTCACCGGTTTGAGTTCGCATCTGCTGATTCGCGATCAGCGCGACGTGGTGTTCGTCGGCAAAGCGCAAACTCATGAGCCCATGTTCAGTTCGGTGAAGGTGCACGTCGGCACGCGTCTGCCCGCGCATGCGACGGTGCATGGCCAGGTGCTGATGGGCGATCTCACTTTCGACGAACTGCGTCAGCTATATCCCGAACCGCAGCTCGAACGATTCACCGAACGCACGCCCGCGACTGTCGAAGAACTGTACGGAAGAGTGCGCGAAAGCGCGGCGCTCGGCTATGCGCTGAGCGAGGCGTCGTTCGAGCGGGGCATTTCAGTAGTGAGCGCCCCGGTGCGCGACCAGAGCGGCAAGATCGCCGCTGCGTTGACCGTCACGATTCCGCGTTCCGACCTGGGCGAGAGCGAGGAGCGCGAGCCGCTCATTAGCGCCGTGTGCCAGGCCGCGCTCGAATTGTCGGGGCGGCTGGGCTATCGTCCGCTCGCGGACGACCCTACCGCGTCGCAGGCTCGCCGCAAACCGGTCACGGCGAGCTAGTTCGGAGGTTCCGAGGTTCCGATCTTCCGCTCAGAACGAGTGGTGGATGCCGGTCAGAATGATCGTCTGGTTGCGGCCACTCGACACGCCCGCAGTGAAGAACGCAGCGTCGGTATTCGAACCCGCACGCTCATAGAGCGCATTCACATACAGTTGCGTCGATTTCGACAACGCGTAGATGTCGCCGATCTCGAACTGCGTCCAGCGGTGCCCGGCGAGCGTGGTAGTCGCGGCGCCGCCCGACACGCTGTTAAACGGCGTGAACTGATAATTCGCGCCGACGTCGTAGCTCTGATAGGTGTCCGAGTGCCCGGCCGACTCCAGTTTCACTCGCGTGTAAAGACCGTGCACGAGCAGCTTGCCGAACTGGTATGACGCGCCCGCGCCCATGTTTTGCACCTTGTCCGCGCTGTAGCTGGCGGCGGGCACGCCCTGGAAACTGGTGATGCCCGTGGTGACGATCGACGGCGTGCGGTTGTGCTCGTTCGCATACGCCGCGCCGGCCTTGAACGGACCGTTCGCATAGCTAAGCGCAAAGCTCAGCGTCTTGCCGGTCGAGAAGTTCGTCGTGTTGCCCAGACCCATCATCGCGCCGACGCTGAAGCCGTTGAATGTGGCCGAGCGAAACTTCACCGAGTTGTCGAACGGCACGACGCCCGTGTCCGCGAGTTCGTCGATATTGCCCGGATGGAACGCATACCAGCTCGCCGCGAGATAGGCCGTGCTGAGCGGACCCAGCACGTCGAAGCTGAACGGCGTCTGATGGCCGAAAGTCAGCGTGCCGATCTTGTCCGAACTCAAACCCACGAACGCCTGCCGATTGAACAGCGTGCCCGCCTTCGCGAACGCGCCGGTGTTCGTGTAAAAGCCGTTCTCCAACTGAAAGATCGTCTTGAGCCCGCCGCCGAGATCTTCGACGCCTTTCAGGCCCCAGCGGTCGGGCTGCATGTTGCCCTGTTCCTCGATCCACTTCGCGTGGCCGCCCACGTTGCTGATGTACGCGATGCCGGCATCCAGGCTGCCGTACAGCGTCACGCTGCTCTGCGCCCATGCGCCTGTCGTTACGCAGATTGCCGTCAAACCGGCTGCAATGATGTGCTTCACCGTTGGTTCTCCTGATCACACGACGCGTGGCTCGGGCCAGTTTCGTCGTCCCTGATCGCTTGCTTTTTGGGTTGATGCAGCTTTGGTCGAGCCGCCAAATCTGCCGCGCTTTATGTTCCACCTATGGGCGTGTGTATCGCCTATGGAAAGTATAGTGACTTCGAAAGTGGTCAAAATAAATTTTCGGTGTCCGTAGAAACCCGAGTCTGGGCTTCGTCGGATGCGCTGGTTTTACGGCCGAAACCGCGCCGGCAAAGCGTTGGGGCCGTGTGTGCCGGCCGGAGCAATGGCGGGCGTGGTCAGTGACCGTCAGTGTTTTCCCCTAGCGCTTGAGATTTTTATTTGTCGCGGCTAGAGTCACTCCTATAATTATCCATACACGAACTGATGTTCCTTATATGGAACATAGAGCTCCAGGAGAAGGCGAGAAATGACTGAACAATGGCGCTGCGCCGGCCATGCCGGCGACCTGTCCGACGACGCGCCGCTCGAGTTCAAGCTCGACGGCACGGAAATCGGCATCTACAAGGTGGGCGATGCGCTCTATGCGCTCGAAAACGTCTGTCCTCATGCATACGCGCTGCTGACGCAGGGCTTTATCGACGGCGACACGGTCGAATGCCCGCTGCACGAAGCCGTGTTTCACATTCCGACGGGCAAGTGCCTGAAAGAGCCCGGTGGCCGCGACCTGAAGACGTATTCGGTGCGCCTCGCCGGTGAAGAAATCCAGATCAAGGTGGAATGACATGCGAGAAGTAGCCGTGAACTTCAATCCCTTTCTGAAGCCGTGGCTCGCGCCGCAGCCGAACAACGTCGCCGGCAAGGGCGTGATCGAGAAGCCGGGCGAGACGGAAAACTTCATCTGGCAAACGCGCAAGGCCGAGCCGACGCAATACGAAAACGACTTCGGCGATGCGCTCGAAAAAGTTTTCGAAGCCGGCGCGGTGGAGTTGCAGGAAGTCGTCGACGGTTTGAATGGCATCGGTTTTCGCACGCCGGAAGGCAATGCGTGGAACGCCGAACGCCTCGCCGCCGAATTTCGCCTGCTCGCCGAATAAGCGCGCTCTTTCGACCACGCTCACTGCGTCCGCATTCGCATCCGCATCCGGAGTCTCTTCATGACGTCCCCCGCTACAAATCAACCCGCAGCCGATCCGATCCAGTCGTACCTGGATCGCGGCCTGCGCAACTACTGGTATCCCGTCGCGCCGAGCTGGCAAGTCGGCGATGCGCCCATCGGCATCACGCGCCTTGGCGATCGGATCGTGCTGTGGCGCGACAAGGAAGGCAAAGTCCACGCGCTCGAAGACCGCTGCCCGCATCGCGGCGCGCGCCTGTCGCTCGGCTGGAATCTCGGCGGCAGCGTCGCGTGCTGGTATCACGGCATTGAAATCAACGGCGGCGGCACCGTCACTAAAGTGCCGGCCGTGTCGAACTGTCCGCTTGAAGGCCAGAAGTGCGTGAAGTCGTATCCCGCCGAAGAACACGCGGGCGCGATCTTCCTCTGGTTCGGCGACGACGCTCACAAAGAACCCGCACCGCTCAAGTTGCCGGAAGAACTCGTCGGCGACGAATACGCGAGCTTCCTCTGCATGTCGAACTGGAAGTGCAATTACCAGTACGCGATCGACAACGTGATGGACCCGATGCACGGCGCCTACCTGCACGCGACTTCGCACTCGATGGCCGAAGGCGACAAGCAGGCCGACATGCGCGTGCGCAAAACCGAAACCGGTTTGATGTTCGAAAAGGTCGGCCAGCGTGACGTGAACTTCGACTGGGTCGAACTCGGCGAAACCGGTTGCCTGTGGATGCGCCTCGCGATTCCGTACAAGAAGAAGTTCGGCCCCGGCGGCAACTTCGGGATCATCGGCTTCGCGGTTCCCGTCGACGAAAACAATTGCCAGGTTTATTTCTGGCGTACCCGCAAGGTGCAGGGCTGGCAGCGCGACGCGTGGCGCTTCATGTATCGCAATCGGCTGGAAGGTCTGCATTGGGCCGTGCTGGAGCAAGACCGCTATGTGCTCGAAAGCATGGCGCCGAATGCGCGCGAGCATGAGTTTCTCTATCAGCACGATGTGGGCATGACGCGTGTGCGGCGCATGCTGCGTCAGCGCGCGCAACAGGATTTTGCTGCGCTGGAAGCGCATCAGGCGCAAGCCGCGCAAACCGAAGCAGCGGGCCAGAACCATGCATAACGACGCGTCCGCGATGCTCAACGGCCGGCGCGTCCTCGTGACGGGCGGCGCGCGCGGTCTCGGCGCGGCGTTCGTGCGGGCCTTGGTGCAAGCCGGCGCTCAAGTCGTATTCGGCGACGTGCTGCACGACGAAGGACGCGCGCTGGCGGCATCGCTTGCTGGCGAAGGGCATGCGGCGACGTACCTTCCGCTCGATCTCGCCAACCCCGAAAGCATCGCGCAATTCGCGCAGCAAGCGGCGACGCAACTCGGCGGCATCGACGCGCTAATCAACAACGCGGCCATCACGAACTCGGGCGGCAAGTTTGCCGACGAGCTTTCTGTCGATACCTGGGACGCCGTAATGAATGTGAACGTGCGCGGCACCTGGTTGATGAGCACCGCCGCGCTGCCTTATCTGCGCGACTCGGGCCGCGGCAGCATCGTGAACATTGCATCGGACACGGCGATGTGGGGCGCGCCCAAGTTGCTCGCGTACGTGGCGAGCAAGGGCGCCGTGATCTCGATGACGCGCTCGCTCGCACGCGAATTCGGCGCGCATCAGGTGACGGTCAACGCGATTGCGCCCGGCCTCACCGAAGTCGAGGCGACCGCGTATGTGCCCGCCGAGCGTCATCAGTATTACCTGCAAGGCCGCGCGCTGACGCGTGCGCAAGTGCCCGACGACGTGACCGGGCCGGTGCTGTTCCTCTTGTCCGATGCCGCGCGCTTCGTGACCGGCCAGTTGCTGCCGGTGAACGGCGGCTTCGTGATGAATTGATCTTGTCGAATCGAAAGGAGAAAGAGATGGCGGACGCCGATATCGAACGCAAATCGTGGGACCAACCCGCGGACGCGAGCTTTGCGCAGTGGCTCGACAGCCGCGTCGCGCGCTTTGAAACGCGTCGCTACGACTGGGACGCGCTGAAATTCCAGGCCGACTACGACCCGAAGTATCGCCGCGCGCAAATGCGCTACGTCGGCACGGGCGGCACAGGCGTCGCGAAGGATTCGAACACGGTGCCCGCAGGCGGCTTCACGTTTTCGACGATGGTGATTCCGGCCGGCAACATCGGCCCGAGCCATATTCATATGGATGTCGAAGAAATTTTCTTCGTGCTGCGCGGCAAGATGAAAGTGATCTGCGAGAAAGACGGCGAAACGTGGGAAGCCGTGCTCGGCGAGCGCGATCTCATTTCGGTGCCGCCGGGCGTGTATCGCACGGAGATCAACATCGGCGAAGAAGACGCGCTGATGTGCGTGATGCTCGGTTCGCCGAAGCCGATCACGCCGACGTATCCGCCGGATTCGCCGCTCGCCGCGCTCAAGCGCTAAGCGCTTTTCGTCAAAACACCCGCGAAGGAAATCATGTCCGCAGTCCCGTCCGCTACCGCCGCAGCTTCACACGCCACGCTCGAAGCACGCGTTGCGCGCTTTCCTGCGCGGCAAGTCGAGCTGGCATCGCAGCGCGTGCTGAGTTATCGCGAAGCATGCGAGACGAGCGATGCATTGCCGCTCGTGTTGTTGCACGGTATCGGCTCGGGCGCGGCTTCGTGGGTGCAGCAGTTCGAGGCATTGAGCGCGAGCCGTCGCGTGCTGGCGTGGGACGCGCCCGGTTATGGCGAATCGACGCCGGTTGCCGCCGCTTCTCCCACAGCCACAGATTACGCAAACGTGCTTTATGAATGGCTGGAAAAGCTCGGCATCGAACGTTGCGTGCTGGTTGGTCATTCGCTCGGCGCGATCATCGCCGGTTCGTTTGCCGCGATGCATCCGCAGCGTGTAGCGGGTCTGCTGCTGTTGTCGCCGGCCGGCGGCTACGGCGCGGCTTCCGCGGAAGTGCGCGAGACGAAGCGCGATCAACGGCTCGCGATGCTCAACGAACTCGGCCCGCAAGGTCTCGCGGAAAAACGCAGCGCCAATATGTTGTCCGCGCATGCAAGCGACGAAGCGCGTGCATGGGTGCGCTGGAACATGTCGCGTGTGATTCCGCACGGCTACGCGCAGGCCACGCATCTGCTCGCCAACGCGGACCTCGCCAGCGACCTCGCGCACTTGAAGGGCCGCTATAACGGCCGGCTGCACATCGCGGTCGGCGCGGACGACACCATTACGACTCCCGCGGCCTGCGAGCGACTCGCGCTCGCCGCGGATACCCAACTGCAAGTCGTGCCACGCGCGGGGCACGCCGGCTATATCGAAGCAAGCGCCGCGTACACCGCGATCATCGACACGTTCTGCCGCGTAAGCGCCGGACAACGGAGCCAATGAATGACGCCCGACACCCTCAACGAGCGCGACGCGGACGAAGACCGCAACGACAGCAGCGATAGCAACAGCGATAGCAGTTACCGCGTGCCCGGTCTGGAACGCGGTTTGAAGATCCTCACCGAATTCTCACCGCGCGAGCCGGTTCTCGGCGCGCCGGAATTGTCGCGACGCCTGAAGATTCCTCGCACGACAGTTTTCCGCTTGCTGCAAACGCTGGAATCGCTCGGCTTTCTCGAACGCGCGGATAAAGACCGTAACTATCGACTCGGCGTCGCCGTGTTGCGCCTCGGCTTCGAATATCTGAGCTCGCTTGAATTGACCGACCTCGGCTTGCCGATCATCGAAGCCTTGCGCGACGAAACGGGTCTCACCGCGCACATTGTGATTCGCGATGGACGCGATGTCGTTTTCGTCGCAAAGGCGCAGAGCCACGCGCCGATTTTCAGTTCGGTGAAGGTCAACGTCGGCACGCGCCTGCCCGCATATGCAACGACGCACGGTCAGGTCCTGATGGGCGACATGACGCTGGACGAACTGAAAAAGCTTTATCCCGAGCCGGAACTTGAACGTTTCACCCGACAGACGCCCGCGACGGTAGACGACCTGTACGAACGGATTTGCGACGACGCGCGCCGCGGTTTCGCGATCAGCGAGTCGTCGTTCGAGCGCGGCATTTCGGTTGTCAGCGCGCCGGTGCGCAATGACACGGGGCGCATCGTCGCCGTGATCACGACGACGATTCCGCGCCAGGAGATCGACGCGTCGCTGCTGGACAGCGGCCTCGTGGACAAAGTGCGCCGCGCAGCCGACGAGCTTTCGCAGCGGCTCAATTACCGGCCGGGCAACGGTTCGAATGCGGGCAGCAAATACATGAAGGCATTGGGACTCAAATGATTCAAATCGATCTCAGCGGGCAAGTAGCGGTGGTGACGGGCGGCTCGTCCGGCATCGGCCTCGCGTGCGCCGAACTGTTCCTGAAAGCGGGCGCTTCGGTTGCCATCTGCGGCCGCGATACCGAACGTCTCGCGCAAGCCGAGGCCGCATTGAACGCGCAGTTTCCCGCCGCGCGATTGCTCGCTCGCCGCTGCGACGTGCTGAACGCCGACGACGTCAACGCGTTTGCACAAGCGGTGCAAGCACGCTTCGGCCGCACTGACATGCTGATCAACAACGCGGGCCAGGGCCGCGTGTCGACCTTCGCCGATACAAGCGACGAAGCATGGCGCGAAGAACTCGACCTCAAATACTTCAGCGTGATTCGCCCCACGCGCGCCTTTCTGCCGATGCTGCGCGATGCAGCCAACGGCGGCGCGGGCAACGCGGCCGTGGTCTGCGTGAATTCGCTGCTCGCGCTGCAGCCGGAGCCGCATATGGTCGCGACTTCGTCGGCGCGTGCGGGCGTGCAGAACCTCATCAAGTCGCTCGCGGTGGAACTCGCGCCGCAGCGTGTGCGCGTCAATTCGATTCTGATCGGCATCGTCGAGTCGGGGCAATGGCGCCGACGCTATGCGAAAGAAGCGCAGCCGGGCCAGAGCTGGGACGACTGGACCGCCGAACTCGCGCGCAAGAAAAACATTCCGCTAGGCCGCTTCGGCAAACCCGAAGAAGCCGCTCAAGCGCTCTTTTATCTGGCTACGACGCTGTCGTCCTATACGACGGGCAGTCACATCGATGTTTCTGGAGGCGTTGCACGACATGTCTAACACAACCACCGTTGGCGAACTGATCGCCGCTTTTCTCGAGCAGTGCGGCGTAAAAACCGCGTTCGGCGTGATCTCGATCCACAACATGCCGATCCTCGACGCGATCCACAACCGCGGCAAGATTCGCTATGTCGGCGCGCGCGGCGAAGCGGGCGCTGTGAATATGGCCGACGGTCTTGCGCGCGTGTCGGGCGGACTCGGTGTGGCGTTCACGAGCACGGGCACGGCGGCGGGCAATGCAGCGGGCGCGATGGTCGAAGCACTGACCGCAGGCACCGCGCTGCTGCATGTGACCGGTCAGATCGAAACCGAATATCTCGACCGCGATCTCGCGTACATCCACGAAGCGCCGGATCAACTGTCGATGCTCCAGTCCATCTCGAAGGCCGCGTATCGCGTGCGTTCGGTGGAGACCGCGTTGCCGACCATCCGCGAAGCCGTGCGCGTTGCGCAAACCGCGCCGAGCGGTCCGGTGAGCGTCGAGATTCCCATCGACATTCAGGCCGCCGCAATCGAATGGCCTGCCGACATGGCCGCGCCGCATATCACCACGCTCACGCATTGCAGCGAGCGCGTCGCGCAACTCGCCGAGCAACTCGCGAAGGCGAAGCGTCCGCTGTTGTGGCTCGGCGGCGGCGCGCGTCATGCGACTCACGCGGTCGAGCGTCTGGTCGCGCTTGGTTTCGGCGTCGTGACGAGCGTGCAGGGTCGCGGCGTGTTGCCGGAAGATCATCCCGCGACGCTGGGTGCGTTCAACGTGCATTCGGCCGTCGAAAGTTTCTATAAGACGTGCGATGCACTGGTTGTCGTCGGTTCGCGTCTGCGCGGCAATGAAACGCTCAAGTACAAGCTCGCATTGCCGCAACCGCTGTATCGCATCGACGCCGACGCGCTCGCCGATAACCGCGGCTATCGCAACGAGATGTTCGTTCACGGCGATGCATCGGCGGTGCTCGAAGAACTCGCGACGCTGCTCGAAGGACGCGTGAAGGTCGATCCTTCATTCGGACCGGATCTGGCCGCGGCGCGCGAAAGCGCAGTCGCCGATGTAGGCAAGGGCCTTGGTCCGTACAAGCGTCTCGTCGACGCATTGCAGTCAGCCGTGGGCCGCGACTACAACTGGGTGCGCGACGTCACGATCTCGAACAGCACGTGGGGCAACCGCATGCTGAAGATTTTCTCGCCGCGCGCGGGCGTGCATGCGCTCGGCGGCGGCATCGGCCAGGGGATGCAGATGGGCATCGGCGCGGCGCTTGCAGGTAGCGCTGCAAAAACCGTGTGCCTCGTCGGCGATGGCGGCCTGATGGTCAACGTCGGCGAACTCGCGACGGCCGTGCAGGAAAACGCCAACGTGATGATCGTGTTGATGAACGATCAATGCTACGGCGTGATCCGCAACATTCAGGACGCGCAATACGGCGGCCGCCGCTGCTATGTCGATCTGCATCAGCCGGACTTCGCGCAGTTCTGCGAAAGCCTGAAGCTCACGCACTACCGCATCAAATCGCTCGATGAAGCCGACGCGATCATTCGCGAAGGCATGGCGAAGACCGGTCCGGTATTGGTCGAGGTGGACATGCTGTCGGTCGGCTCGTTCGCCACCGCGTTCGCCGGGCCGCCGGTCAAGAAAGAGGAGCCGGAACATGCGTGATGCGGGCTACGCGGGGCACCACGCTCCCGTCGACGTCGCGATGATCGGCTTCGGCGCGATCGGCCAGGCGGTGTACCGCTCGGTCGCCGCTGACCCGACGGTGCGCGTGTCGCACGTGATCGTGCCGGAGCGTCATATGGCTTCGGTGCGCGAAGTGGTCGGCTCGACGGTGGACGTAGTGGCTTCAGTGTCCGCATTGAGCAGCCGCCCGCATTTCGCGTTGGAATGCGCGGGACACAGCGCACTGGTCGATCACGTTGTGCCGCTGCTGAAGGCCGGCACGGATTGCGCGGTCGCGTCGATCGGTGCGTTATCCGATATGACGTTGCTCGATGCGTTGTCCGCAGCAGCCGACGAAGGCGACGCAACGCTGACGTTGCTCTCGGGCGCAATCGGCGGCGTGGATGCATTGGCCGCGGCGAAGCTCGGCGGCCTCGACGAAGTGTTGTACACGGGCCGCAAGCCGCCGACCGGCTGGCTCGGCACGCCCGCGGAACAGGTCTGCGATCTGAACGCGTTGAAAGTCGAGCAGGTGATCTTCGAAGGCAGCGCGCGCGAAGCGGCGCGTCTCTATCCGAAGAACGCCAACGTGGCCGCGACGATTGCGCTCGCTGGCCTCGGCCTCGATCACACGACCGTTCGCCTGATCGCCGATCCGAATGTGACGCGCAACGTACATCGGATTCTCGCGCGCGGCGCGTTCGGCGAGATGTCGCTGGAAATGTGCGGCAAGCCGTTGCCCGACAACCCGAAAACATCTGCGTTGACCGCGTACAGCGCGATTCGCGCGTTACGCAATCGCGCGGCGCGCTGCGTGATTTGAGACCTTGGCCGAATAGTTGAATAGCTGAAGCAAACCGGAATGACCGACATGACTCACTTCGATACCAGCCTTGTGCCGACCGGCGACATTTTTATCGGCGGCGAATGGCGGCAAGGGCGCGGCAACCCGTATAAAAGCCTGTATCCGGCGGACCAGTCGGTCAACATGGAAATCTCCACGGCGAACGCCGACGACGCCCGCGAAGCCGTGGAAGCCGCGGATATCGCATGGCGTCGCGCGGACTGGTCCGGTTTGAAGCCGCATCAACGCGCGCTGATTCTGTATCGCATCGCCGATCTGATCATGACGCGTCACGAAGCGCTTGCGCAATTGCAGCGTCGCGACAACGGCAAGCCGATTGGTGAGACGCGCGTGCTCGTGGCAAGCGCGGCCAACACGTTCCGCTATTTCGCGGCGTGCCTCGAAACGCTCGACGAAGAAGTCACGCCTTCGCGCGGCGATTATCTGACGATGAGCGTGTATGAACCCATCGGCGTGATCGCTGCAATTACGCCGTGGAATTCGCCGATTGCATCCGACGCGCAAAAGCTCGCGCCCGCATTGGCCGGCGGCAACGCCGTCGTGTTGAAGCCCGCGGAAGTGACGCCTTTGACGTCGCTGGCGCTCGCGCGCATCTGCGAGGAAGCGGGCGTGCCGAAGGGCGTGATCAGCGTGTTGCCGGGCAAGGGCTCGGTGATCGGCGACGTGCTCGTGCGTCATCCGCTCGTGAAGAAAGTGTCGTTCACCGGCGGCACCGAAGTAGGCCGAGGCATCGCGCGCATTGCAGCGGACAAGCTGATGCCGGTTTCGCTTGAACTCGGCGGCAAATCGCCGACCATTGTTTTCGACGACGCCGATCTCGATCACGCGGTGAACGGCGTGCTGTACGGCATTTTCAGCTCGTCGGGCGAAGCGTGCATCGCGGGCTCGCGTTTGTTCGTGCAGCGCTCTATCTATGATGCGTTCATGAAGCGTCTGGTAGAAGGCGCGCGCAAGTTGCGCGTCGGCGATCCGTCGCGCGTGGAAACGCAGATGGGTCCGCTGATCACGCAGGCGCATCGCGAAACGGTCGAGCGTTATGTCGCGCTCGGTCTTGAAGAAGGTGGACGCCTGCTGTGCGGCGGCGAGCGTCCGGTCGGCGATGGTCGCGAACAAGGCACCTATTTTCAGCCGACGATTCTCGAAGGCCTGACCAACGACGCACGCATCTGCCAGGAAGAAATCTTCGGCCCTGTGCTGGTCGCGATGCCGTTCGACGACGAAGCGTCGTTGCTCAAAGAAGCCAACAACAGTGTGTTCGGCCTCGCCGCCGGCATCTGGACGCGCGATTACAAGCGTGCTTACCGGATCGCCCGCGCGCTGGAAGCCGGCACGATCTGGATCAACACCTACAAGCTGTTCTCGATCTCGACGCCATTTAGCGGCTGGAAAGAGAGCGGCATGGGACGCGAGAAAGGCCGGCTCGGCATCCGCGAATACATGCAGCAGAAGAGCCTCTACTGGGGCTTGAACGACGCGCCGCTGGCGTGGGCTGACTGAAGACACACGATACGCAAGAGGCAGGTTATGACGATTCTCGGCATTGAACAGATTATCTACGGCGTGACGGATCTTGCTACCTGTCGACGCTTTTTCGCGGACTGGGGCTTGAAGGAAGTCGCGCACGACGAAACGCATGCGCGCTTCGAAACGCTCAACGGCTGCACGGTTCTCGCCGTCGATGCCAACGATCCGTCGCTGCCGCCCGCATTCGAAGAAGGTCCGACGCTGCGCGAAGTCACGTGGGGCGTTGCGACTAAAGCTGAACTCGACGAATTGCGCGGACGCTTTGCGAGTCAGCCGGGCCATTTCGAAACCGAAGATGCAGTCGGTTGCATTGATCCCAACGGCATGGCGATTCGCGTTGAAGTGACGCGCAAACGTGCGCTCGATATTCACGGCTCGCCTTCGAACGTGTGGGGCCAAACGCTGCGCGTGGATCAGCCGTCGCCGATTTACGAGCGCGCCGAACCCGTCGAAGTGGGTCATGTCGTGTTCTTCACGAACAGGCTGGCCGAACAGGAAAAGTTCTACCAGGAACTGCTCGGCTTCGAAATGTCGGACCGTTATCCGGGCCGCGGTGCATTCATGCGCTGCGCGCCGCACGGCGGCCATCACGACATTTTTCTGCTCGCGTTGCCGAACGGCAAGCGCGGTCTGAATCACGTCGCGTTCACCGTTCGCGACATCCATGAAGTGTTCGGCGGCGGCATGCACATCAGCCGCTGCGGTTGGGATACGCAACTCGGGCCGGGACGTCATCCGGTTTCGTCGGCGTACTTCTGGTACTTCCAGAATCCCGCCGGCGGCCTGATCGAGTACTACGCCGACGAAGACCAGCTCACGCCCGAATGGCAGCCGCGCGATTTCGAACCGGGCCCGACCGTGTTCGCCGAATGGGCGATCGACGGCGGCATCGACGGCAATACGCGTCGGCAGAAAAACGCGAAGGCGCCGGAAGGAAAGTTCATGACGGAGCGCAAAAATGACTGACGCTGCTACTGAAAAAGCGCGAGCCGCGCACGCCGAGCTTGAAGTGCCGCGCACGATTGTCGTGATCGGCGGCGGCCAGGCGGCGGGCTGGGTCGTGAAGACGCTGCGCAAGGAAGGCTACGACGGCCGCCTCGTGATGATCGCCGACGAAGTGCATTTGCCCTACGAACGTCCGCCGCTTTCCAAGGCCGTGCTTTCCGGCGAAGCGACTATCGACACCGTGCGTCTCGTGAAGCCCGACGATTTCGACGCGCTGAAGATCGAAGCGTGGCAGCCGGATTGCGCGACGTCGATTGATCGCGAGAAGCGTGTTGTTCGCACGCAAGCGGGACGTGAAGTGCAATACGACCGCCTCGTGATCGCGACGGGCGGCGCGGCGCGTCGCTTGCCGGATGCGCTGGTGAAGACCTCGCACGTGACTTATCTGCGCACGCTTGACGAAGCCGTTTTGCTCGGCGAACGGCTGCGCGCGAGCAAGCGTGTGCTCGTGGTGGGCGGCGGCTGGATCGGTCTCGAAGTGGCGGCGACGGCGCGCAAGCTCGGCGTTGATGCAACCGTGGTGGAAGGCGCGCCGCGTCTATGCGCCCGTTCATTGCCGCCGATGGTCTCCGACTTCCTGCTCGACCTGCATCGTGCGAACGGTGTGGACGTGCGCCTCAAAGCCGCGCTCACGAAGCTCGAAGATCATCCGAACGACGTGAATCGCATTCGTGCAACCTTCGCCGACGGCTCGACTTTGGACGCCGATTTCGCGGTCGCCGGCATCGGTCTTACGCCGCACACGGCGTTGGCCGAAGCGGCGGGCGTGAAGGTCGAGGACGGCATCGTGGTCGATCATTTCGGCGCGACCGACGACCCGCGCATCTTCGCTTGCGGCGACGTGGCGAATCATCCGAGCGCGTGGCTGAAGCGGCGCGTGCGCCTCGAATCGTGGGCCAATGCGCAGAACCAGGCGATTGGCGCGGCCAAGGCGCTGCTCGGCAAGTTTGAACCATACGCGGACATTCCGTGGTTCTGGTCCGATCAATACGACGTCAATCTGCAGATTCTCGGCGACATTCCCGCCGATGCGCAGCTCGCGATACGCGGCGATTTGCCGGGCAAGCGCGCGACGCTTTTTCATCTGGAAGACGGCGCGATTCGCGGCGTGATCGCCATCAACACTCCGCGCGAACTGAAGCTCTCGCGCAAGTGGATGAATCAAGGCCGGACCATCGACCTTGCCACACTGACCGACGCCTCAACGGCGCTTGCCTAACCACATCTACGGACGGCACCACGGCATGAGAACCATCGACAACACCATTGGAGACCGCAGCGCCGCAGGCGTTTCGGGCCCTGTCACGAGAGGCTCGATCATCGCGCGGCTCGAGCGACTGCCGAAGAACGCGATGCAGGTGCGCGCGCGGATTCTGATCGGGCTCGCCACGTTCTTCGACGGCTTCGACGTGATCGCGATTGCGGCCACGCTGCCGGTGCTGATCGCGAAGTGGCATCTGACGCCGTGGGAAATCGGCTTTCTGATCGGCTCGGGGTCGGTCGGGCAACTGATCGGTGCGTTTGTGTTCCCGTGGTATGCCGAGCGTCATGGGCGCGTTCGAGCGATTGCGCTGAGCTCGGGGATTATCGGTGTCACGAGCATTGCGTGCGGATTTGCGCCGACGTTCGCGGCATTTGTCGTGCTGCGCGTGATTCAGGGCCTGGGACTCGGCGGCGAATTGCCGGTTGCCGCGACTTACATCAACGAGATTAGCCGTGCGCATGGGCGCGGCCGTTTCGTGCTGTTGTATGAAATTGTTTTTCCGGTTGGGCTGCTGGCTTCAAATGCGCTCGGCGCGTGGATCGTGCCGCGTTTCGGCTGGCAGGCAATGTATTTTATCGGCGGCATGCCGTTGATTCTGTTCTTCGTGTTGCGCAAGCTCGTGCCCGAGTCGCCGCGCTGGCTCGCCGAACGCGAACGCATGGCCGATGCCGATGCAGCAGTCCATGCATTTGAACGCGCCGCGAAGGGTCCGTTGCCGCCGGTCGTGCATTCGGCCGAATTTGAAGCAATGGCGAATCGTCATCCGAAGCGCCGCATGGGCGATCTGTTTGGTCCGGCGTATTTGAAGCGAACGCTGGCCGTTGCGATGCTGTGGATCACCTGCGGCTTCATTCAGTATGGTCTGTCGACGTGGCTGCCGACCATCTATCGCACGATCTATCACGCGCCGTTGCAACTGGCGTTGAACCTTGCGGTGGCGGCTTCGGTGCTGGGCGTGGTGGGGTCGCTGACTTGCGCGCTGCTGGTGGACAAGGTGGGGCGTAAGCCGATCATTAATCTGTCGTTTCTGGCGTGCGCAGTTTCGCTGCTGATGGCGGGCGTGTTGCACGATTCGTCGGTGTATGTGGTGGCGACGTGCTGTGCGTTGTCGCTCGGCTTTCTCGCGTGCGGCTTCATCACCGCTTATGTGTACACGCCGGAACTGTACCCGACGAGCATCCGCGCGATGGGTTGCGGCGTCGGCGGCGCATGGCTGAAAGTCGCGGCGATTTTCGCGCCGGCGATTGTGTCGAAGACGATGATCGGCGGTAATTTGCAGATCGCGTTTTATATTCTCGCGGCTGTGCCGTTTCTTGCGGCGGTGGCCGTGCATTTTCTCGGGATTGAAACCAAGGGCAAGGTGCTCGAGCAGTTGGAGGCTTGAGGGCGGGTTAGGTGGGCGGTGATGTGAGGCCGTAATTGCGGGGATGAAAAGCGCACTGGGTGGTGCGCTTTTTGTTTTGGGGCGAGCCGCGTGAATGTCTAAAGCAGCGGGGCGTTGCTCACACCTGCTTCCGATAAACCACAAACCCCGACTTATCCGCCACCGCGTCGTACAACTTCATCGCCGTGTGATTCGTCTCGTGCGTTTGCCAATACACGCGCTGCGAACCGTCTGCTTTCGCGCGCGCATACACTGCCTCGATCAACGCGCGCCCCACGCCTTTGCCGCGCTCGGATTCCAACGTATACAGATCCTGCAAATAACAAATCGGTCCCGCGAGCGTCGTGTGCCGGTGATACAGAAAGTGCACGATGCCGACCAACTGCCCATTGCGTTCCGCAACCATCGCATGCATCGGCTCGTATGCATCGAAAAAGCGGCCCCACGTAAGTTGCGTGATTTCACGCGGCAATGCGGTCTCGCCGGAGCGGCCGTAAAACGCGTTATACGCGTCCCATAGCGGCAGCCATGCATTGAAATCGTCGTGTTTGACGGGGCGGATCTGAATCGTGTCGGACATGCGCGGCTCCTTTGTTATATCGACGCAAACCGTCAGCATAAGAAAATCGGGCCGCGATTGTTAGCTCCAGCGCATGCGCAGAATTTGGAACCATGCACTCACTCAGCGCAACATCAAGCGCCGTCGCTCACAACGTCCTCACACCGTTTCCGCTCTGAGCCACTGAACGAGCGTCGCGTCGTCATCGGTTTCGAGCGCATGCGCGACTCGCTGGCCCACGGCCGCGCCGAATTTGTAGCCGTGCCCCGAGCACGCCGACACCACGAGCGTCTTGCCGATGCGCTTCGAAAAGAACCGCTCATCCGCGGTGAACGTGTACGCGCAGGTCTTCACCTCCGTGACCGTATATTCGTCGATGCGGCTAAGCGGCGGCGCAAAGAGCCGTCGCAAACGGTCGCCTTCGTCGGGCCCGGCGATGCGGTCGGTTTCTGCATCCGGCACCGCCCGTTTGAATGCACGCGCACCGAACTTCAGACCAATACCGTCGCTGGGCGGCAATACATAGCCGTCGCTCGAACCGCCAATGTCGACGATTGCCGGCGCGTTCGACCACGCATCGTCGAGATCGGCGGGCGGCGTCAGATAAGCAACGGCGTTGCGATAGATCGAGAGGTTCTCGGCGAGCGACGGAAAGAGCCGCAGCGTCCAGGCGCCGGCCGTCACCACGAGCCGGTCCGCGTGAACCGTCGCGCCGCTTTCGATGCGCACGCTCGCGTTCTGCGGATCGATCGCCACGGCCTTCGTGTGCATGCGAATGTCGACGCCGCGCATGCGGAGCCATGCTTTCAGATCATGCGCAATGCGCTCGCTGAAAAGCGTGCCGCCGTCGCGATCAAAGTAGGCGTAGCGAAACGTAGCGGCATCGAGAAACGGGTAACGCTCGGCGGCCTCGCGCGGATCGAGCCGTTCGTACTCGAAGCCCATGCGGTCAAGACCGATGCGGAACCGCTCGGCGCCATCGCCGGCAAACTGCGAAATACCGAGCACGCCGCAATTTGCATTGTGCGAAACGCCGAGATCGTCCCATAGCATGTCCCAACTATCGAACGCTTCGGCGATGGCTTGCGCATAGCCGTCGGCTTCGCCATATGCCCGGCGAATCATGCGATGCCGGTCGCCCGATGCGGCGAGCGGATTCGGGATCGAACCCTGCTCGATCAGCGTGACGTCATGCCCCAGTTTGGTGAGGGACCATGCCGTGCTCAGCCCGGCGATTCCCGCGCCAACGATTGCCACACGCATGCCAATCCCCCGGTCGGTTGAACGGAGTTCAGTCTAGCAGCGGGAAAAAATAAGCGGTGTTTTACGTGCAATGGCGCGGGTATCGCGGCGTATATCGCCGCATGTATCAGGCTAAATCAACCGACGAATCGCATGACACACGCGCCGCGATATTCAATGCTTGCGATGTGACGCGTCGCGAAGCTGGTCGCGCACTTTCCTGGCCGCGAAGAGCGGCACGTAATCCTGCACCTTGGCTTGATGGCGATAGTCGGCCAACGTGTCCGCGTACATCTTCGAGACCGTCTCGGTCGGCGTATCGGTCTCTTCCGCGATGCTTCTCACCACTTCTTCCACATTTGGCTCGGGTTGCGACATTGATGTCTCCGGTTAAGCGACGGTCGATAGGCGAATGCAGCCAAACACAGGGCTTTTATTAGAGGATGCGATTTCCGCCGATGCCAATTGAATTGGCCTATCGCGGGTTGCACGCCACAGAGATATTTTTCTTGCGCCACGAAGTTCTCGGGTCTAGCGCAAACTCGCCGAGGCCTGCCGACGTGAAATAAACCGAAACACATCATTAAGCACGTCATGGAATAAAACGGCACACTCAGCAGTTCTTGTCCGTGAATGGTGCGTCGCTTAAGCCGCTGAACACGCTGAACGCGCCATTACAAAGACATTGCAACGATTCTCTCGCCGATCACATCACTCATGAACACGCACACTCAACGTCTGGCCAACCCGACCCACGCTTCGGCAGCCCCGCGATACACGCGCACGGCAATCGCGCTGCACTGGCTCATCGCGTTGCTGATCATCGGCAACGTGGTGCTGGCCTTGAGCGCGGACTCGCTGCCCGACGACTGGGTGCGTCCGGTGATCAATACGCACAAGTCGATCGGCATCACGGTACTCGGCCTCGCGCTAATGCGGATCTTGTGGCGCGTATCGCACAAGCCGCCGCCGTTGCCGCGCGAGTTTCCGTCGTGGGAAAAAGTGGCCGCGCATGCCGCGCACTTCGTTCTCTATTTCCTGATGATCGCGCTGCCGCTCTCGGGCTGGCTGCACGACTCGGCATGGAAGGACGCGGCCACGCATCCCATGCGGCTCTTCGATCTGTTTCCCTGGCCGCGCATCGGCTACGTGATGAACCTCGAGCCGGCGTTGAAGGAGACGCTGCATGACCGCTTCGGCGCATTGCATACGTGGCTCGGCTATGCGCTGTACGCGCTGCTCGCCATGCATATCGGCGGCGCGCTGAAGCACGAGTGGATCGATCGTAAATCGGTTCTGAAGCGCATGGTGCCGTGAGAACCGCATCGCTCATTTTCTGAAACGGCAGCAATCATCGACGCTTAGCAATTTTGAAAAAGACCCTGGAACAGGCGTTCGCGCTTGCATCGCCCCGCATCGTGCCGCGCGGCACGACGTGGTTGAGCACGCTGATTCATACGGCCGTCGTCGCTGCATGGCTGCTGTTGTTTGCGCGTGCATTCTTTCTGCACGGCGTGGTTGCGTGGTCGACGGGTATCGCCTACGTGATCTACGACACGTTGCTGCTCGCGTTCGTCACCTGGAAAAGCTTGCCGTTGATGCGCCGTGTGCCGCCGCTCGAGCCCGATTACGATCGGCGCACTCTGCCGGACATGGGTGTGATCGTCGCCTCGCATAACGAGGCGGCCGTGCTGCCGGTCACGATCGCGGCGCTGCTGCGGCAGGTGCACGGCCCGGCTCAAATCGTCATTGCCGACGACGGCTCGACCGATCAAACGCACTCGCTCCTTACCGAACGCTTCGGTCTCACCGCGCCTGCCGAGGGCACGCTGAGCGCACCGAGCGCGCTGCATCCGAACCTCTTCTGGCTGCGCATGCCGCACGGCGGCAAGGCGCGCGCGCTCAACGCCGCCATCACGTTGATGACGACGGAAACCGTGATGACCGTCGACGCCGACACGCTTCTCGACGACGACGCCACCTACGCGATGCGCGCCGCTTTTGCGAGCGACGCGAAGCTCGTCGCCGCGGCCGGCATTCTGGTGCCGGTGTGCGGCAAATCGGCGTCGGGCCGCGTGCTGCAATGGTTCCAGACCTACGAATACATGCGCAATTTCATCGCGCGTTTTGCGTGGATGCGCGCCGACAGTCTGCTGCTCGTGTCGGGCGCGTTCGCATCGTTCAAACGCGAGGCGCTGCTCGATGTCGGCGGTTTCGATCCGCAGTGTCTGGTCGAAGACTACGAGCTGATTCACCGGCTGCGCCGTCATTCCGTCGATCACGGCCTCGGCTGGGACGTGCGTGTGATCGGCAACGCGCATGCGCACACGGATGCGCCCGACAACCTCGCCAGTTTCCTGCGCCAGCGCCGCCGCTGGTTCGCGGGCTTCCTGCAAACGCAGTACTGGAATCGCGACATGACCGGCAATCCGCGCTATGGAATGCTCGGCATGCTGATGCTGCCCGTCAAGGCGCTCGACACGATGCAGCCGATCTACGGCCTGACGGCGTTCGGATTGCTGCTCGCTTTTTTGCTGGGCGGTCACGGCGCGATCGTCGCGTCGATCTTCGGCGTGATCGGCGTCAAAACGGCGATCGATCTCGCCTTTTACCTGTGGAGCATCCATCTTTACCGACGCTGGACCGGCACGCGCAGCCGTGCCGGCATGGGGATGGCGATGCTCGCGGCAATCGCGGAGCCGTTCACTTTCCAGTTGCTGCGGCACCTGGGCGCGGCGCTCGGCTGGCTGCATTTTTTGCGCGGCGGACGCTCGTGGGGCGTGCAGCGCCGCACCGGCCTGATAGCCCGCGACGACGCGTAGCGACACCCCCGAGCACCCGGCCGCCGGGCGCGGCGCGATGTCCCGCCCGCCCCAGGCTCCGCCCGGTTCGAGTAGACTGACGGCGATAACGGCCGCCACACGCGGTCTCCTACTCTATCCGCACGTGCACGGAGGCTCCACACTATGCATGCTGTTCCCCCGCTCGAACAAAACACCGTCGAGGCGTCGCCAACGCATGCGGCATCGCCAAAAGCCGCTCCCACACAGGGCCAGGCCGCCAACGACGCGCCGGTTCGCGACCTGCGCCGCGTCGGGATTCACCCGGACTACTGGTATCCGCTCGCGTGGTCACATGAGGTGAAGCGCGGCAAGACGCATGGGGTGACGTTCGCGGGCGATCCGATCGTGCTCGCGCGCACCGAGTCCGGCAAGGTGTTCGCGCTCGAAGACCGCTGCGCGCATCGGCAGGTGCCGTTGCACCAGGGCGTGGTCGATGGCGAATCGATTCGTTGCGGTTACCACGGCTGGACTTACGACTGCTCGGGCAAATGCATCGACGTGCCCTATCTCGGGCGCGAGCGTTTGCCGAACGGCGTGCGCTCGTATCCGTGCCGCGAAGTGGAAGGACTGATCTTCGTATTCCCCGGCGACCCGGCAATGGCCGAGGTTCGTCCGCTGCCCACGCTCGGCTCCGTGTCGGACAAGAAGTACAAGACGCGGCGCTTCGGCCGTCCGGTGAATTGCCACTACTCGTTCATGCACGAGAATCTGATGGACATGAACCATCAGTTTTTGCATCGCCGGCAAATGGGACAGATGCGCGCGCGCTCGCTCGGGCGGCGGCGCGGCGAAGGCTGGGTCGAGGTCGACTATACGTTTGCGCGCATGGCCGGCCAGCAGCCGATCGGCGAGGCTATCGTGTTCGGCCAGAGCCGCAAAACGGGCGGCGACAACGACAAGGACGTGATGACGATCCGCACCGAGTATCCGTATCAGACGCTGCAGATTCGCACGTCGGAGAAGACACTCGTGATGGATCTGTGGATCGTCTATGTGCCGCTCGATCGCGAGCAGCGCACCAATCGCACGTTCGGGCTGCTGTCGATTCGCAAGCCGGGCATTCCTGGCGCACTGAATCTCGCGTGGCCGCTGCTGGTGTGGTTCACCGAGCGCATCTTCAAGGAAGACCGCGAAATCGTCGAAGCAGAGCAGCGCGCGCACGATTCGCAGGGCGCGGACTGGAATCACGAGGTGTTTCCCGTTATCAACGATCTGCGCGCGCTGCTGCGCGAATGCGGCTCGCCGGATCAGGTGGTCGGCGCGGGCACCGGGGATACCGAAGTGATCCGCTTCTGGGACGCGCGTCACGGCAGCCCGCTGGCGAAAAGCTGAGCGGAAGCGCGGGGCGGCCTACCGCGGGCGGCTTTGCGCCTGCCCGCGAATGAGTTCATCTCCGCGCCGTAAATAATCCGGCGCGTTCGCGCTGCGATAATGGCAAGTGCTCGCCAATCAGGCGAGCCACCGCTTGCCCAAGATCACACACGGGTTTGCGCAAATCGGCATGCGCCGCCGCGCGACCCGTGTACCATTTCGCTTTTTCCGATTTCCGAAGACCGTCTCGTGACCACGCAACAACTCCCCACCGCATCGCGCAAATCCCTCACTCTGCTTCAATTGCTTGGCCTGATCGGCGGCACTGCGCTTATCGCGGCCATCGTGCTCAATCTGGTCGTGTAACGCCGTCATGTACAAGAAGGGCGTAGCGCTGGAGATCCAGTTTTCCCCCGAACGGCTCAACGACGGCGCAGGCGATCCGTACTGGATCGACCTCACGCAAGACGAAGCGCAACGCCTGCTCGACAGCCTGCAGGCGCGCCTCGCAGCGAGCAGCGCAAGCGGCGCGAGCACGGAGGCGCCGCTCGTCGTCAGCCTGGACGAGACGCCGGCTTCACAGCAGCAAAGCGCGCCGGATTCGCCATCGGCGAATGCCACCAACGCCGCCAACGCCGCCAACCCCGCTTCCGCCGACGACTTCAAGCAGTGGGTCTGCGTGATCTGCGGCTGGATTTACGACGAAGCCGCCGGCTTGCCCGAAGAGGGCATCGCGCCGGGCACACGCTGGGCCGACGTTCCCGCCGACTGGCGTTGCCCGCTGTGCGACGTGGGCAAGGAAGACTTCGCGCTCGTCGAGTTCTAGGCGTCCGGGTAATCGGCGCCCACGGTGGTCGCTTCCCACGCATCGAAATCGCCGCGCATGAAGTCGAGCTTCTTGCGCGCGAGTTCGAGCGCGGTCTTGCCGAGCAGCAAACGCAGAGGCGGCTTGTCCGATAGCGCGGCGTCGATAATCGCTTGCGCCGCGCGCACCGGATCGCCCGCCTGGTTGCCGCTGCGCGCTTCCGTCTGCTTGCGCCGCTCGCCGGCGGTGGCCGCGTAGTCGTCGATGACGGTGGCCGACTGCTTCATCGACGCACCGGCCCAATTCGTGCGGAACGGACCGGGCTCCACGATCAGCACGTCGATGCCGAGCGGCTTGACCTCGGCGGCGAGCGTTTCCGACAGACCCTCCACCGCATATTTCGTCGCGTGGTAATAGCCGGTCGCCGCGAAACTCGCGAGCCCGCCAATCGACGATACGTTGACGATCAGACCGCTACGCTGCTCGCGCATGACCGGCAACACGGCCTTTGTGATGTCGACGAGACCGAACACGTTGGTCTCGAACATCGCCCGCACTTCCGCGTCTTCGCCTTCTTCGATTGCCGCCAGATAGCCGTAGCCGGCGTTATTCACGAGCGCGTCGATGTGGCCGAAGCGCTGCTTTGCCTGTGCGACGACCTCCGCGATCTGCGCGCGGTTCGTCACGTCGAGCGGCAGAACGAGCGCGCGCTCGCCGTGCGGCTCGGCAATGTCTTTTACTTTCGATGCATCGCGTGCCGTGACCACGGCGCGCCAGCCGCGCTCGAGCACCAGCTTCGCGAGTTCGCGGCCAAAGCCGGTCGAACAGCCGGTGATCAGCCAGACGGGATTGTCTCGATTCATCATGTGGGAAAACTCCTGTTGATGGTCTGCGACATAGCCTCGCGCCTTTCTTTTTACTGACGCCTCGAAAGTTGTTCGCGCGAAGAAGGGGGCTTTGATTCTAGTCGCAGCGCGGCAAGCCTGCTTGCAGCGCCGCCATCAACGCGCCCGCACGGTGCGCGTGTACGACGCGATCATCGTGGCGAGTTCCTGCGCGGCGGGCGTGAGCGGAATCGCGGCGCGTTGCAACAGGCAGACGGTTTGCTCGATCGCGCGCTCGCGGACGTCGATCGTGGTCAGCGCGCCGGCAAACGCGCCCTGTGTTGCGACAATCGACGACTCCAGCGACAGGCAATCCGTCGCGCCCACGAGATGCAGCGTCTCGTACAAACCTTCGACGGTCGCGACGATTTTCGGCGGCGGCAAACCATGACTTTCGAACAGATGATTCAGCCGATTGACTTGCGGATCGTCGGTGAGATTCGGCGAGCGCGTGGCGATCCATGTGCAATCGACGAGTTCGGCAAGCGAGCGAGCCTGCGCCTTCGGATGACCCTTGCGGCAGACGATCACTGGATCGGAGCGATAAAGCGGCACGACGGAAAGATCAGCGGTATCCGTGTGCTTCGACACCAGCGCGACTGCGAAGTCGAGCGTGCCTTCACGAATCCACGAAATCATCATGCGCGATGTGCCGGTGCGCAGATGCAGCGCCACTCGCTCGAAGCGCGTGCGGAACTGCATCAGCACGGGCGCCAATGCATCGACTAACGGTTCTGTCGTCATGCCGAACGTGACCTCGCCCGCGTAGTCGCCGCGCAATTGCTGCACCTCCTGCTCGGCGCGCTCGCATTCGCCGATAATCGCGCCCGCTCGCTGCAACAGCCGCTGGCCGAGCGCGGTCAGCGCGATGCCGCGATTCGTTCGGATGAAAAGCGTCGCGCCCAACATCGATTCGAGGTTCTGTAACTGCTGCGTGATGCCGCTTTGCGCGACGCCGAGTGCACGCGAGGCCGCGCGCAAGCTGCCATGTTCGGCGACGGCCTTGAAGGCGCGCAGTTGGGAGATCGTCAACGCCATTGGAGCGTCCGTGGTTCGCTGCCGGTGATCGGCAAAAGTGATCATGATAGTCCGAAGCTGACTTCTATGAAGCGGCGCAGCGGCATACGATGGGCTCGCCGTGTTCCGTCCACTTCGACAACTTCCGCTCCCATGAAACTGCCTCTGATGATGATCGTAAGCGCCGCGCTGGCCCTCAGCAGCGGCGCGTTTGCCGCCGGGTCCGACACGCTGCGCCTCGGCATCGACCCGAGCTATCCGCCGATGGATTCGAAATCGCCCGACGGCAGCCTCAGAGGCTTCGACGTCGACCTCGGCAATGAAATTTGCCGCCGCATTAAAGCGCGTTGCCAATGGGTCGAGCTCGAATTTTCGGGGATGATTCCCGCGCTGCAGGCACGCAAGATCGACGCGATTCTTTCGTCGATGGCGATCACGCAGAAACGCGAGCAGCAGATTCTATTTACGTCGAAGCTCTTTCAATTCAAATCGCGGCTGATCGCGCGGCAAGGCTCGCCGCTCGCCGCGGGCTTGCAGGCGCTCTCGGGCAAACAGATCGGCGTGCAATCGGGCACGCAGTTCGAAGGTTATGCGCTGAAGAACTGGACGCCGCTCGGCGCGCATGTCGTCGCGTACAAGAGCCAGGACGAGGTGTTCGCCGACTTGCAGAATGGACGACTCGACGGCGCGCTGCTCGGCTCGGTGGAAGCGGACTTTGGCTTTCTGCGCACGCCGTCCGGCAAGGGCTTCGCGTTTGTCGGCGAACCGCTTTCGATGGGCGATCGCGGCACGGGCATCGGCTTGCGCAAGGACGAGACGGCAGTGCAGGCGTCGATGAACGCCGCGATTGCCGCGATGTTGAAAGACGGCACCTATGCGCAGATCGCGAAAAAGTACTTCGACTTCGACCCGTACGGCAATTGATGCCCGCGCGTTCCGCTCTTTAACTCCACGCTCGTCTCTCATGAACAGGCAATCGCATCCGCTCATTTCGCCGGCAATCGGCACCCAGCGCGAACTCGTATCGTTTCACTTCGGCGCGCCAGGCAGCGGCGAGAAGATTTATATCCAGTCGTCGCTGCATGCCGACGAAACGCCAGCGATGCTGACCACGCTTCTATTGAAGCGTCGTTTGATCGAACTTGAAAAGCAGGGCGCGCTGAATGCCGAGATCGTGCTCGTGCCCGTGGCTAACCCCGTCGGACTGGGGCAGTACGTACTCGGACAATTTATCGGACGCTTCGACCTTGCAAGCGGCAAGAACTTCAACCGGCATTTTCTGCGGCTGACGAAACTTGTTGCGCAAGCGCGCGAAGCACTAGGTTCGGACGCCGCCGAAAACGTGCGGATCGTTCGTCGTCTGATTGCTGACGAACTCGCCGCGCAAAAGCCGTTGACCGAGTTCGAGTCATTGCAATTGGCGATGCTAAAGCTCTCGTTCGATGCAGACGTCGTGATCGATCTGCATTGTTCGCTCGAGGCCGCGATGCATCTCTACACGAGCGAGGCGGCGTGGCCTCAAGTCGAACCGTTCGCGCGCTATCTTGGCGCAGAAGCGTCGCTGCTGGCGACGAACTCAGGCGGCGAGGCGTTCGACGAAACGCATAGCCTGCTGTGGTGGGAGTTGCAGCAACACATGCCCGCCGACAAGCCGGTGCCTACCGGCACGATTGCGGTGACTGTCGAATGCCGCGGCCAGCGCGACGTTTCATACGAAGCGGCACAGCACGACGCCGATGCGATCGTCGACTATCTCATGTGGCGCAAGGCGATTCGGCTGGAAGCGAAGCCGCTGCCGCCGTTGCTGACTCCTGCGACGCCGCTCGCCGGAAGCGAGCAGTTCTATGCGCCCGTGAGCGGCATTCTCGTGCATCGCACGAAGATCGGCGAGACGATTCGCGTTGGTCAACCGTTGTTCGATATCGTCGATCCGCTGACGGACGAAACCACTACGTTGACGAGCAATACGGAAGGCGTGTTTTACATGCGTCGCGCGATTCGGTTCGTGACGGCGGGCGCGCCGCTGGGGCGTGTGACGGGGACGCGGGCGTTTCGGACGGGGGTGTTGTTGGGGGCGTGATGACAGCAGCTTCGTGCGAACTCTGCTTGCAATCAACAGAGGCTGCGGCCAGACGCGCCAACACCACGCACGCGCAACCGCAACCGCAGCCTCAACCTAACCCGCCTTAACTTGCCACCAACACCGGCGCAATCGCAGCCGGATCGCTAATACTCGGCCGCCCATTTTCGACGTGACCCGCAACGCGGCGCGAGAAGCTGTCGTCGTCGTTGCTGGTTATCGTCAAGTCATACCAGTGATGGCTCGCTGCCAGCACCCAAGCCTCTTCGATATGCGCGCCTGGCGGCACGATCACCGGACGCGGACGTGCGCCATACGCGTTATCCGTCACCGTCAAACGCGCAAAGCTGCCGCCCTTGTTGCTGAACCTGAGGAACACGTTGCCGTTCGCGACGTCGTATTGCACCTTCACTTCAGGCTCCGCCGGTTTGCCGTTGTGATGGCCACCCGCAAGCTGCTCTGCCTGCGCATTGCTCCCGACATTGCTCCCGACATTGCCCGCGAATTTGCGCACGAAACCATTTGGACCGAACACCTGAAAAGCGTAGACGCCGTTCGTCGATGTCAGATCGAACGACTCGCTGAGCGACTTGCCCGCTTCAACGGTGTAACGCCACGGACCGTCCGTGCGATTCGTCGAGTACACATAGAAATGCGCGCCCTGGTCGCCGGTATTGCCGAATGAAATTTCGAACGCGTTCTGCTTCGCGTCCGCGTGGCCGTTCACATGCAATTCATACGGCAAGGCGCGCGCGAAACGAATGCCGCTTTCCTGCGGATCGATTGAGCCGGGCGTCGCGGGCACGGTCGGTTTCGGCTGCGTCGCGCACTGGTTGTCGGCAATGGTCTTGTAGTTGCTCGTGTCGGGCAGCGGCGGAATGCGCGAGTCGGGCGTGCGGAAATCGAACGCTGTCGTCAGGTCGCCGCACACCGCGCGACGCCATGCGGTGATGTTCGGCTCATACACGCCAAAGCGCGTTTCGATGAAGCGAATCACCGACGTGTGATCGAACACCTGCGAGCACACAAAGCCGCCCTTGCTCCACGGCGAGACGATCGTCATCGGCACGCGCGGGCCGAGGCCGTAGGGCAGGCCGTCGGCCGTATAGCTGCCGCCGCGCCCCGGGTTTACCACGTTGTGAATTTCGCCTTCCGTGCTGACTGTCGACTTTCCTTGCGCAGCCGTCGTCGCCGGTTGCGGCGGCACGAGGTGATCGAAGAAGCCGTCGTTCTCGTCGTACATGATGAAGAGCACGGTCTTGCTCCACACCTCGGGGTTCGACGTCAACGCATCCAGAATCTGCGACGTATATTCGGCGCCATACGCCGGCGTGTATTTCGGATGCTCCGAGTACGCGGCGGGCGGGCACAGCCACGACACTTGCGGCAGCTTGTTCGCGAGCACGTCGGCCTTCAGATCGTCGATGGTGCGCACGGTTTGGGCGCGCTCATACAACGGCGAGCCAGGCTGCGCGTTGATGAAGTTGCTGAAGTTTTGCAGGATGTTGGTGCCGTAGTTGCCGTTCAGCGGATCGGCGCCGGTCAGTCCCTGCTGATAGATCTGCCACGAAATGCCGGCGGCTTGCAGGCGCTCGGGGTACGTGGTCCACGAAAGCAACTGATAGTTCGGCGGGCCGTCGCCGTCGACCCAGTCGTTGTTGTCGAGCAGCGGTCCGCCGAACTTGGCCGTCGGGTCGACCGTGCCGCTCATCAGATACGAGCGGTTCGGATGCGTCGGTCCCGGCATCGAGCAGAAATACGCGTCGCAGATCGTGAACGCATCGGCGAGCGCATAGTGGAACGGAATGTCGCTGCGCAGGTGATAGCCCATCGTCATGTCGGTCTTGGTCGCGGGCCACTGGTCGTAGCGGCCGCCGTCTATCGCGGCATGCGTCTTGTACCAGCTATGATCGAGGTCGCCCACGCATTGCGCGCTTGTGGTCGACGTATCCAGATGGAAGGGCAGCACAGGCTTCGTGGGGTCCGCCTTCGACGGCTGATACCAGACCGGCTTGCCGTTCGGCAGCGGAATCGGGAAGCGGTCGTTGTAGCCGCGCACGCCGCGCATATGGCCGAAGTAGTGGTCGAACGAACGGTTTTCCTGCATGAACACGACGATGTGCTCGACATCGTGAATCGTGCCCGTGCGCGAAAACGCGGGAACGGCCAACGCATTGCGAATCGACTCGGGCAGCGCGGTAAGCGCAGCGGCAGCGCCGGCGGACGAAGCCACGGTCTGCAGGAAACGGCGACGGCTATTTGATGTCATGGAATATCACCTTCTGCGGGGGGAAGAATAGCGCGCCACGCGCGCCAGGGGAATCGGTCAGTTGCTGTTCGCGCTGTCGCCCGGTGCATAACGCATGACGGGCGCGACTTGCTGGCTGTCGGCGGCGAGGCTGGCTTGCACGTTCTGCGTGATGGCGTCGGATGCGAGAGCGGGATTCGCGGCGAGCGACGACGATGCATTCGGAATAGCGGCTGCGGACAATGCCGCGGAAGATGGCGCATCGAGCGAAGCATCAACATTCGATGAAGAAGACGCATTGGCCGATGCGGAGTCATCCGCGCCGCAGCCGCTTAATGCACACGTTAATGCACCCGTTAATGCACACGTTGCGAGCGCAACGAAAAGGGCACTCACGGGGCGTTTGTCTCTTCTCATGTCGGCATCCGGTTTTGTGAAAGCGGATGCAGTCTCCAACCCTTTCAAGAAATAATTGTGAAACGTTTGCGAGTGGGAAAAATGACTCGCGTTTGTGAGTTCTTCGAAAGGAACCGGAAAGTGATAAGTAGGAGAATGGACACGCTAATGCCTTCCATCGCAAGATCACTCACGCCATGACACGCATTGAACGACCTTTCGACATGCCGCGGCTCGAAGACGAATGGCTCGAGGCAGACGGCTTCGGCGGCTTCGCGTCGGGGACCGTGGGCACCGAGCGCACGCGCCGCTATCACGCATTGCTGCTGACGGCCACGCGCGCGCCAGGCGGGCGCGTGGTGCTGGTCAACGGCGTGGAAGCCTGGCTCGAAGCGGACGGCGAGCGCTATCCGCTCAGCATGCAGCGCTACGTGCCCGACCTGCTGTATCCCGATGCGAGCGCGAATCTGCTCGAGTTCGCCACGGAGCCGTGGCCGACATGGCGCTTCGAGTTCAATGCGCAGATCGTCATCACGGCCGAAGTGTTCGTCAGCAAGGCGACTTGCGAAACGGTATTGCGCTGGCAATGGGAACGCACGCAGGCGGCGACGCCAACAGGCGCGCTTACGCTGAAGGTCAGGCCGTTGCTGTCCGGCCGCGACTATCACGCTCTGCATCACGAGAACGCGGCGTTCAACTTCAGCGCGCAAATCAGCGACGACGCGCGCAACGTGAACTGGCAACCCTACGGCGATCTGCCGCGCATTCATGCCGCGACGAATGGCAGCTACGCGCACGCGCCGGACTGGTATCGCAACTTCTGCTACGTTCGCGAGCGCGAGCGCGGGCTGGATTTCAGCGAAGACCTCGCGACGCCCGGCGTATTCAGCTTCAATCTCGCGAATGAGCAAGCGGTCATGATTCTCAGCGCATCGGATGCGACACAAACACACGTAACCGCATCGCGCCACGCAGAAACCCTCGCCGAAACCGAACAACAACGCCGCGATGCATTAGGCTCGCGCCTGCAACGTTCCGCCGACGCCTACGTCGTGCAGCGTAACGAGGGCCGCACGATACTCGCGGGCTTCCCCTGGTTCACCGATTGGGGCCGCGACACGTTCATCGCCATGCGCGGCTTGCTGATCGCATCGGGCCGTCTGGATGCTGCCGAGGCGATCCTGCTCGAATGGGCGGGCACGTTGTCCGAGGGCATGCTGCCCAATCGTTTCCCTGATTACGGCGACACGCCCGAATACAACTCCGTCGATGCGTCGCTGTGGTTCATCGTCGCCGTGCACGACTATCTGTCGACGGATCACGCGGGCGCGGCAACCAGGGCGCGTCTCCAGGCCGCCGCCGACGCGATCCTCGCCGGCTATACGCAAGGCACGCGCTTTAACATCAAGGCATCGGCGGAAGACGGTTTGCTGTGCGCGGGCGTCGCAGGCATGCAGCTCACGTGGATGGACGCGAAGGTCGGCGATTGGGTCGTGACGCCGCGCATCGGCAAGCCGGTCGAAGTGCAGGCGCTGTGGATCAACGCATTGCGCATTGCAGCAACGTGGAATGCGCAATGGCAACAACCGGCCGACCGCGCATGGCAGGCGTTCCGCGAGCGTTTCGTCGACCCGTCGACACAGGCGCTTTTCGATAACATCGACGTGGATCATGTCAGCGGCACAGTGGACCGCGCGATTCGTCCGAATCAGATTTTCGCGGTCGGCGGGCTGCCGTTCGCGTTGCTCGAAGGCGCGGCGGCGCGCGCCGTGGTCGATCAGGTCGAAGCGCAATTGCTGACACCGCTCGGCTTGCGCACGCTCGCGCCGTCGGACCCGGCTTATCGCGGCCGCTACAGCGGCTCCCCTTACGAACGCGACGGCGCCTATCATCAGGGCACGGCGTGGCCGTGGCTGCTCGGTCCATTCGTCGAAGCGTGGCTGCGCGTGCGCGGCAACACCGACGAAACGCGCCGCGAAGCTCGAACGCGTTTTCTCGATCCGCTGTACGCGCATCTCGATCACGCGGGGCTCGATCACCTTTCCGAAATCGCCGACGGCGATTTGCCGCACGCGCCCGCCGGCACGCCGTGGCAGGCGTGGTCGCTCGGCGAATTGCTGCGCGTCGAGCATTTGCTTGCCGGGTTGGATCGCCACATCGCGTAAACCGCGCTACGATGTGTGTCCCACCGCCAAGCCCGACGCAAGGAAGCTGTCATGCCACCGCTGCGCGCTGCGAATCTGTTCGCCACTGTTGAAGGTTCACGTCTGCATTCGGCGGATTGTGCCCACTGGCAGCGCTGGGGCCCCTACCTCAGCGAGCGTCAATGGGGCACCGTGCGCGAGGATTACAGCGCGGACGGCACTGCGTGGGACTACTTTCCGCACGACCATGCGCGCAGCCGCGCATACCGCTGGGGCGAGGACGGCATTGCCGGTTTCGGCGACGACACGCTGAGCTGGTGCGTGTCGCTTGCGCTGTGGAATCGCAAAGACCCGATCCTGAAAGAGCGGCTCTTCGGTGTCACGAACGCGCAGGGCAATCACGGCGAGGACGTGAAGGAGCTGTACTTCTATCTCGACGGCACGCCGACGCATTCGTACATGCGCATGCTGTACAAGTACCCGCACGCGGCTTATCCGTATCAGGATCTGATCGAGGAAAACGCGCGGCGCGGCGGCGACATGCCGGAGTACGAAATTCTCGATACCGGCGTGTTCGACGACTTGTGTTACTTCGACGTTCAGGTCGAATACGCGAAGCACGCGCCCGACGACATCGTGATGCGCGTCACAATCGAGAATCGCGCGGACGAACCCGCATCGCTCGATGTGCTGCCGCAAATCTGGGCGCGCAATTCGTGGTCGTGGAAACCGAACACGGACAAGCCGTCGCTTGCAGCAGGCACGGACCACGAAGGCCGCGCGCAGTTGATCGGCCATCAGCATGGGCATGAACCGATTGTCGTCACCGCGTGGTCGAAGGACGCGCCGCACATCGCGTGGCTATTCTGCGAGAACGACACGAACGTAAAGCGCCTCTTCAATATGGAAGGCGAGGGTCCGTTCAAGGACGGCTTCAACGATTACCTCGTGCATGGCGATCAGCACGCGGTGCGCCGCGACCGCGGCACGAAGGCGGGCGCGCATGCGCCAATCGAACTCGGTCCGCATGGGCGCGCGGTCGTGTATATGCGCTGGCGTCCGGAGGCGACGCCCGACGAAGTGCCGTTCGACGCCGACGCGCTCTTTGCAAAGCGTATCGCCGAAGCCGACGAGTTCTACGGCGCGCTGCAACGCGACATGAACGATCCGGACGCGCGTCTCGTGCAGCGCCAGGCGCTCGCGGGCATGCTGTGGTCGAAGCAGTACTACCGGTACGACGTGCATCGCTGGATCGAAGGCGATCCGTTGCAGCCTCAACCGGCGGCCGCGCGCAAACGTGGACGCAACGCGGACTGGATGCACCTGTGCAATGCGGACATTGTGTCGATGCCGGACAAGTGGGAGTACCCGTGGTACGCGTCGTGGGATCTCGCGTTTCATGCGGCGGCGTTTGCGTTAATCGACCCCGCCTTCGCGAAACGTCAATTGCTGCTGCTGGTGAAAGACCGCTATCAGCATCCGAATGGACAACTGCCCGCTTACGAGTGGGCGCTAGGCGACGCGAATCCGCCGGTTCACGCGTGGGCCGCGTGGCGCGTGTACGAGATCGACCGCGCGCTCACCGGCAAGCCCGATCGCGATTTTCTCGAGCTCATTTTTCATAAACTGCTGCTCAACTTTTCGTGGTGGGTGAACCGCAAGGACGCCGACGGTCACAACATTTTTCAGGGCGGTTTTCTTGGGCTCGACAACGTGGGCATCTTCGATCGTTCGTCGCCGCTGCCCACGGGCGGCCACATCGATCAGGCGGACGGCACCGCGTGGATGGCCGCGTACGCACTCGACCTCATGCGTATCGCGCTGGAACTTGCGTATGCGAACCATGTGTTTGTCGACATCGGCGTAAAGTTCTTCGAGCACTTCCTGTATATCGCGCAAGCCGTGAGTTGCGACGACGGCTGCGATACCGGACTATGGGACAGCGAGGACGAGTTCTTCTACGACAAGCTGCGCCTGCCTGACGGCACCAGTGTTCCAATGCGCGTGCGCTCGATCGTCGGGCTCATTCCGCTTTTCGCGGTGCATGTACTCGAAGAGCGCCTGCATGGCGAATTGCCCGGATTGCGCGAGCGGCTCGTGTGGTTCCTCAAGCATCGGCCGGATCTCGCGAAGCTCGTCTCGCGCTGGAACGAGCCGGGTAAGGGCAATGCGCTGCTGCTGTCGGTGTTGCGCGGACATCGGATGAAAGCGCTGTTGCGGCGCGCGCTCGACGAAAGCGAGTTTCTGTCCGATCACGGCGTGCGCGCGCTGTCGCGATACCACCGCGATCATCCGTTCGTGTTCGATCACAACGGCAACAGCTTCACGGTCAAATATCTGCCGGCTGAATCGGATACGCGCGTGTTCGGCGGCAATTCGAACTGGCGCGGTCCGG
Source organism: Paraburkholderia sp. GV068 (assembly GCF_003058125.1). Classification (NCBI taxonomy): domain Bacteria; kingdom Pseudomonadati; phylum Pseudomonadota; class Betaproteobacteria; order Burkholderiales; family Burkholderiaceae; genus Paraburkholderia; species Paraburkholderia sp. GV068. Next base: position 494,926 of record NZ_QBUB01000002.1, on the reverse strand, counting down.
TGTGGATGCCCGTCAATTATCTGCTGATCGAATCGCTCTACGAATTTCACCGCTATTACGGCGACGAATTCCGCGTCGAATATCCGACGGGCTCGGGAAAGACCTTGTCGCTGTCCGAAATCGCCGATGAACTCGCGCGCCGCGCGACCACGCTGTTCCTCAAGAACCGTGACGGCGAGCGTCCGGTCATGGGCGCGTACCCGTTGCTGCAAGCGGACCCGCGTTCGAGCGATCTGATTCTGTTCCACGAATACTTCCACGGCGACAACGGGCGCGGCGTCGGCGCTTCGCATCAAACCGGTTGGACCGGGCTTGTCGCATTGCTGCTGCAACCGCGTGAGATGGCCGCATCGGGCAGCGTGCCGCTTGCAGGCGAGCCTGGGCGCGCGCCGATTCCGGCAGCGCCGTCGGCTCCGGCGCGGCCCACGGAGCCCGCGGTCGAACCTGAAACGGTTTCCGCGCTGGCGAGCAGTGCGGTCAAATAGCGCGTGACCGTTGTTGAACTGTGTGGGGGCGGGCGCGGTCTTCTCTCTATTGCCACGTCCGTTTCATTGGCTTACTCAAGTGAATCCCATGTCGACTCCATCGAATCCCCAAGCCGCTAATTCTCCGAATGCGGATGCCAACGACAACCTTGCCGCGCCGCGCAGTTGCAAAGTGAGTGCGAGTGCGCACGGCGAGCCGCCGTCGCCCGCCGGCAAGCGTCCGGCGCCGCCATGTACGCTGGTCATCTTCGGCGCGGGCGGCGACCTCACCAAGCGCCTTCTGATGCCCGCGCTCTACAACCTCGCCGTGGATGGCCTGCTCGACGGCGGCATGCAGATTGTCGGCGTGAATCACGGCGAGCGCGAGACGAGCGCATGGTGCGAAGAACTGCACCAGTCGCTGCAAAAATTCGCCGCCGACAAAGCCAGTACTTTCCACGCCGGTCAGCTCGACGACAGCGCATGGGATTGGGTCGCGCAGCGCCTCACCTACATGGCCGGCGATTTCGACACGCCCGACACCTTCGCGCGTCTGAAGCAAACGCTCGCTCAGGCGCCCGGCGGCAATGTGATTTTTTATCTGGCCGTGGGCTCGCGCTTCTTCAAACCGATCGTCGAACATTTGGGCGAGACCGGTTTGCTGAAAGAGGACAGCGGCTTTCGCCGCATCGTGATCGAAAAGCCGTTCGGCACTGACCTCGCATCGGCGCGCGATCTGAACGCGCACATTCTTTCGCAGGCGAAGGAATCGCAGATCTATCGCATCGATCATTTTCTCGGCAAGGACACGGTGCAAAGCATTCTTGCCGTGCGCTTCGCTAACGCGCTGTTCGAGCCTGTGTGGCGGCGCGAATATATCGACAGCGTGCAGATCACGGCGGCCGAGACAATCGGCGTGGAAGGGCGCGGCAAGTTCTACGAGCAGACCGGCGCGTTTCGCGACATGGTGCCGAACCACCTGTTCCAGTTGCTCGGCATGGTGGCGATGGAGCCGCCCAATTCTTTCGACGCAGAAGCCGTGCGCAATAAAAAAGCCGAGATCTTCGACGCGATCTTGCCGCTCACACCGAACGACGTCGTATTCGGTCAATACGAAAAAGGCGCTGCGGGCGTGGGTTATCGCGAGGAACCGGACGTCGCGCCGGACAGCAAGACAGAAACGTATGCGGCCGCGCGCGTGTTCGTCGAAAACTGGCGCTGGGCCGGCGTGCCTTTCTATTTGCGCACGGGCAAGCGGCTTGCGGTGCGGCGCACTGAAATCTCCGTGCAACTGAAGCCGGTGCCGTTCCGTCTGTTTCGCGACACGCCCGTCGACGCGCTCACGCCGAATGTGCTGACGCTGCGTATCGATCCCGCGCACGGCACGAGCTTCGACTTCAACGTCAAGACGCCGGGCCCGGTGATGCAGATTGGTCCCGTGCAGTCTTCGTTCAACTATGGAGACTTCTTCGCGGAGCGCGCGAACGTCGGCTATGAAACGCTGCTGTACGACTGCATGCTCGGCGACGAGACGCTGTTTCAGCGCGCCGACAGCATCGAGACGAGCTGGTGCGCGGTGGACGATGTGCTGCATCCGAAGACGGGCGGCGCGATGCCCGTGCACGGCTATGCGGCCGGCAGTGAAGGGCCGGCCGAAGCCGATGCGCTGCTCGCACGCGACGGCCGCGCGTGGCGGCCATTAAAGACCAATGCAATCGAAAAGAAGTGAACGCGCTCGGTAAAACCACATCAACGGGGGGCAACATGGCGGCATCGAAAGACAAGGCAGCAACGCGTAACGAACGGATTCTTGCAATCGACGTCGGCGGCACTGGATTGAAAGCGGCGATCATCGATGCGAACGGTCAGATGCAAACCGAGCGCTTGCGCGTGGCGACGCCGCATCCGTGCACGCCGCAGCAACTCGTCGATGCGTTGGCAAAACTCGTCGAGCCGTTGATCGCGAAGGCGCCGGCGCAGTTGATGTCGATCGGCTTTCCCGGCGTGGTCCGCAATAACCGCATTCTGACCGCGCCGCATTTCGGCGTGGAAGGATGGCGCGACTTTGCGCTTGCCGATCTGCTCGCGCAAAAACTGGGCGGCTTGCCCGCGCGCATGATCAACGACGCCGAAATGCAGGGCTTCGCCGCGATAGAAGGCAAGGGCATCGAATTCGTGTTGACGCTCGGCACCGGCGCGGGAACCGCGCTCTTTCGCGACGGCGAGTTGATGCCTCATCTCGAACTCGCGCATCATCCGGTCAGCAAGAAAGGCGTGGCTTATGACGAGTACATCGGCGACGCGGCGCGCGAAAAAGCCGGGAATAAACGCTGGAATAAGCGTGTTCACAAAGTGATCGGCATTCTCGAATCGCTCGTGAATTACGACAAGCTATGGATTGGCGGCGGCAACGCGGCGCGGCTGACATTCGATTTGCCCGCCAACGTTGCAACCGTTTCGAACGATGCGGGTATTGAAGGCGGCGCGCGCTTATGGCATCCGAGGTCGGTGCGCGAAACGCGGCAATTGCCCGAAGCGAATGCACGCACGGGGAAGTTCAAATAGATCTCAACTGGCGCGAATCGCCGGGAGCAAACAACAATGATTCGACGGGCTTACGTTGGCGCTGCGCGTCGCATGATTTCTTTGAGCGTCGGCGCGATGCTGACGTTCGCCGTTGCTCACGCCTATGCGGCCGAGGCTTTCACGTTGAGTTCGCCCGGTTTGGCCGATGGCGGCACACTCGAATCGACGCATGCGGCCAGCGCGAATAACTGCGGCGGCGGCAACGTGTCGCCCGCGCTGCAATGGCGCAACGTGCCGGCAGGCACAAAGAGTTATGCAGTGACGATCTTCGATCCCGATGGCGCCAAAGGTCTCGGCATCGTGCATTGGGTGCTATACGGCATTGCGTCTTCCGTGACCGCGCTTGGCGAGGGAGCCGCGCCGCCGCCTGGAAGCGTCGCCGGAACGAACCGCACCGGTGGCCCAGGCTATTACGGCCCGTGTCCGCCGGTCGGCGAGGTGCCGCATCACTATGTCGTGCAGATCTACGCGCTCGATCTCGGGCCTGATGCGTTGCCGGCCGGTCTGACGAGAGACGCGCTGCTTGCCGCCATGAAGGACCATGTGATTGCGGCCACCAGCACGGTGCTCAGATACGGGCGATGATCGCAGCGCGCCTGTTGCGGCTCGCGATCACTCGCCATACTGACTGCAACGTTTAACGCGCCGCATCGCCCCAACGATATTCGACGCTCGCTTCGTCGAGTTGCTTCTTGATGTCGCCGTCGAGCACGAGTTCGGAGGCGGCGAGCGTGTCGCTCAGTTGCTCGGCGCGGCTCGCACCGATAATCGCAGACGTGATGAGTGGATTCGCCAGAACCCACGCGAGCGAAACGCGCGTGAGCGATTCGCCGGTCGGCTCGACAATGCTCTTAAGCCGCTCGATCGTTTCGAATTCGCGGTGATGCCAGTAGCGCTCCTGATACATCGCGCCCGCCTTGCCGACGCTTTCGGTGAAGCGGCCCGACGCAGGCGCTGCATCGAGCTTGTGCTTGCCGGTCAGCAAGCCGCCCGCGAGCGGGTTGTATGGCATCACGGCGAGTTCCTCTTCGGCGGCGAGCGGCAGCAGTTCGCGTTCGATCTGGCGGAACAGCAGGTTATAACGCGGCTGCACGGAGACGAAGCGCGCGACGCGCAGCACGTCCGCGCGGCCGAGTGCGCGCGCGAGCCGATACGCGAGAAAGTTCGACACGCCGATGTAGCGCGCCTTGCCCGAACGCACGATCACGTCGAGCGCTTCGAGCGTTTCGTCGAGCGGCGTGTTGGCGTCGTCGGAATGCAGTTGATAGAGGTCCACGTAGTCGGTGCCGAGACGCTTTAGAGAGGCGTCGATGGCATCGAGCAGATGCTTGCGCGACGCGCCCTGATCCCACGCGGAAGGGCCCATTTTGCCGACTGCCTTGGTGGCCAGAATGAAGCGATCGCGCTTGCCCTTCAGCCAGCGTCCGACGATTTCCTCCGTGCGTCCCGCGTTGTCCTCGCCGCCGCCGAGCGGATAAACGTTGGCGGTGTCGATGAAGTTCACTCCGGCATCGGCGGCTGTGTCGAGAATGCGGCGCGAAGCGTCTTCTTCGGTTTGCAGGCCGAACGTCATGGTGCCGAGACACAGGCGGGAAACAGTCAGCCCTGTGCGGCCGAATTTGCGGTATTGCATGCTCAACTCCGAATGGGACCAAACGATTGCGATGGAGAACACTGCGAGAAACGAGCAAAGAGGATAAACGCAAAACGAGAGTCGCGTTCGCGAGCGCTCGGCGTGCATTCAAATCGTAAGCATGCGTGGTTGCGTGCGTGCGAATGGCCGCTCACGCTAGAATCGTTGCAGTTGATTAATCCCCGCGATGACACGCGCCATGACCACCATCGGAGCACAACAATGAAAACGTCGCGCCGCCATTTTCTATTGATGAGCGTGAGCGCCGGCTCTTCGCTCGTGATGTCACGCGTGGGATTCGCCGCGAGCGCAAACGCAAATGTACTCAGCGAGACGGACCCTCAAGCGCTAGCGCTCGGCTATAAGGAAGACGCGTCGAAGGTCGACAAAGCGAAGTATCCGCAATACGCAGCAGACCAGAAGTGCAGCACATGTTCGCTGTTTCAGGGCAAGGCCGCCGATGCCTACGGCGGCTGTACCTTGTTCGGCGATAAGCAGGTCGCCGCGCCAGGATGGTGCAGTTCGTATACGAACATGTGACGCGTGCGGGCCGATATTCGTCGGATCAGCTTGGGATCAGCTTCACATCAACGCATCTGTCGGCACGCGCGTTCGTGAATGGTCAAGTCAGCTCGTGCGGTGTCAGTTCTTATCCGCCATTCATTCTGCTTCAGTTTCCGCCGACGCACGGGGCGAGCGCCTCATGTGAAACTCTCTCTCATCTTCGCTCACGACTTTGAAGCCGAGCCGTTCGTAAAGACGCCGCGCCGGATTGCCCTTGAGCACCTTCAGCGTGACGGGCAAGGTCGCGGCGTCGGCGTCGCGCAGCACCGTGTGCAGCGCCCGTTCGCCGATGCCGCGCCCTTGCAGTGCCGGCGCGATCTGCAATTGAACGACTCGCCATTCGGTATCGGAACGATGCGCCTTGAGTAAACCGGCAGGCGTGCCGTCGATGCAAATCACGCGCGCCGCGTCGTAACGATGCAGCAAACGAGCGCGATGCTCGGCGTCGTCCACAGGTTCGCCGACGCGCGCGAGATGCTCGGTCATCGTCGCCTTGCGCAGTTCGAAGAGGAACGTTTCGTCGTCGGCGGAAGCGGGGCGCAGGGTTATCGCAGGTTGGTGGTCGGACATGTCGTCGGGAGTCGGCGCGCGGGCCGTTAGTAAGAATGGGCGCGAATTGTCATGCTGCCAGCGCGTTTTTACCATGCATCGGCGTGTGAACGTGCTCGCTTGCGCAGTTGATCGACGTGTATCGCGGCTCACGCGACTGTCGACAACACGATGCACCACCGCGGCTTTACCCGCGACGCATCAAGCGCCGCCGATGCTTCGCCGTTCGCAGACCGCGCTACGTTTGCACTTTATGGTGCTCGACGGAAGCCGTGCGCGGCGTGTTCGACACAGATTGGCATGTGCCTTGCTTTTGCCCTTACCCGCGGATTGATACGCGCGCAGGTCGAGACCTCGCGGCGCGACACGCCGAAACGCCGACAGACGGCGCCACCTGGCATACGACGAACAATGCTGAACCCGAGAACCGAAGTTCTGACGCGCGCAATCGAGGGCGACGTGACGACGCTCGTCTTCTATCCCGACACGGGTTGCCTGCGTTTCCGCGATTCGCGTGGTGTGACGTCCCACGAATTGCGGCCGCCGCATTCCTGGTTCGCGATTGCGTCCGCGTCGCGCGGAGTGCGCGGCGGGACACACGCGATGTCCGAAGGTTTGAGTACGCTATTGCATGACTTCTGTGTGAAACGCTCGCGGTGGATGAGCGCGACGCCACGTATGCCCGAGCTGACGAACGCGCGTGCAGTTTCGCCTGCGCTTCGGTTGGGGCACGCTGACATGCACGCGTTTTCACGTTCGCTTACGATTGAGGTAGCGGCGGCGCAGTAGCGGATTCATCAGCCGAAAGACCGATGCGGGCTTGCGTGTCTATTCAGTTTTGTTCGGCGTCGCTCGTTGAATACGACGGGCGGCATAAGCAACTTTGCGAGGTGGGCCATGGAGATTATCGAGCTTGAACCAAGCGTCTCCCCAGACGGGCGCGCGGTGATTTTCCAGCTTTCGGCGCGAGGACGGGAACTCGAATGCGCCGTCACGCGTGAAGCGCTGGAGCAATATTTCTGGCTGCAACGCGGCGCCGCGGAAGACCGCATGCTGAAAACTTTCGCCGATGGCCGCAAGCGCATCACCGCTGTGGCCGAAAGAAAGATGCTGGCGCGTCCGGGCGAAAAAGTCCTGCTGACGATCAGCGACTTTGCCGCGCGCTGATGTCGATTGATCGTTGCGCATGCAGCGTCTACGTGATGCTGCGTGCGCATTCGTTGTGCTGTGTCTGCTTGCGCTGAGTTGCTCTGATTCGCGCCGAGTTGCTCTGACTTGCGCGCGGCGGTGTCCGTTCGCGTTGTTCCCCGCAGTGCTCTTCCACATGCGTCCCCGATTGTTACGTCCATTCGTCAAACTGGCGTGGCAATGCCCTTCCTTTTGCCCAATTGCTCGAGCGCTCGCTCGCATAAACTGTTTTCCATGGAGCGACAAATCACCGAGCCCATCGACGCGGTCTTCCCCCGCGTTGTTTTGAACCGTACCGTTGATGGCAGTTTGCCGTGGCAGTCGACACGGCAGGGCAGTAAAGCAGTAGGAGGTAGAAGCAAATGGCGCAGTGGCAGGTGAAGTAGCAGATCGTTTTTTTTCAAGTTGCAGTTTGCAGTTTGCAGTTTTTGCAGCACCGGTAATAGCTTGAGCAGCAATAACACAAGCAGTTGACGTCGCAACAAAAGTCTTCGCAGTAGCGGTAAAGCAGGCAGCAAACGTTTTGCTTTTCGCAGTAGCAGCACAAGCAGCAACAGCTTGGTTAGTTTCGATGGTTAAAGGTCGGCGAGCATCCACGCGCAAGCACGACTTCCATCCTGTCCGGCCCTGTTCTCTCGCGGGAACAGGGTTTTTTTTCGTACTTGCGGCGCACGACCGGGAATTTCGCCGTTTAAGCCGGTCTTAATAAAGGCTTGCCATCATGCTTACACAGACTCACATTAGAGGCTGTCGAGCCGCCGGCGCATCGGCGGCATTCGTCGCCGGAAAATCGTACCGATGTGGCGACGAAGCCGAGAGTTAGCGAAGGAGGTTGAATCTATGTCCAGTAAAGCGCGAGTCCGCAAACACAATGTGCCGGCCATGTCGCCGCTATTGCGTGCGCTCACTCACAGCCGCAGCGCACACGAGCCCGTTACCGCCGCGATGATCCTGCAGTGCTATGCGTCGCTCGACGCGTTCCAGCACGGCCACGGTTCGCGCGATCTACACATGATGTTGAGCCGGCATTTATTGGTGTCGCAGGAACTCGCGCGTCTCGGCCTCGGCGAAGACACGCTCGACGATATTCAGAGCGGACACGCGGCGATGGTTCACCTCGACGAGCGCGAGCAGCGAACCGGCGCATGGAAATTGAATGACGACGAATACGCGCGACTCTGCACGGCGCTGGCGATTCTCGATGCGCAACTTTCGGTGGCGTCGTTGAGCGAGATTGCGAACGCGCAGGCGCGCATGATCGAAGGCTTGATGCGGTCCGCGCGGACGAGAGCGATCGCGGAAGCGGTGCTTTAAGTCGGTAAGTTGACGACGATAGAACGCCCCACGTGGGGCGTTTTTTTGTGTCTGTTAATCGTTTAGCTACGTCACATCGAAGTACCTAATTTTCTTCCGACTGCCGTTCATTTCGCCGCAGACGTTAGCGCGTTCGCAACCGCTTCAAATCGGCGCAATGCCACGCGCACAGCGAAAGTCAATTCGCCTGCCGTCCATCTATTACGAGTCTTCGTAAAACTCAACGGCCGACGGCCGATTACCCACCAAGGCAGGTTTACCGGAACGATCCGCGCTTGTTAGACTGGCTTTCCGCGCTCGCATGAGCGCGTCCATTTGTGTCATACGACTGCCGGGCTGACGGTCCGCAGCGTCATTCATTGGAGACGCCATGTCTTATATGCTGCTGATCGTCGAACCCCCCGAACAACGCGCGCAACGCGGCGAGGCCAAGGGCCGCGAAGTCTACGACGAGATGGTGCGCTTCGGCGCGGATCTCAAGGAGCGCGGCAAACTGCTGGCGGCCGAAGCGCTCACATCCTCCAGCGACGCCGTGCGCGTGCAGGTGCGCGGCGGCCAGCCGAAACTGGTCGACGGACCGTTCGCCGAAGCGAAGGAAATGATCGGCGGCTTCTACCTGCTCAATTGCGAATCGCGCGAAGAAGCCGTGGCGATTGCGCAAGCCTGCCCGGCGGCGACATGGTGCACCGTCGAGGTACGCAAGCTCGGCCCGTGCTTCATGTAAGCGAGCGACGGCTTTTGACTCGGGGTTTTCCCCAGGCGACGCATCATAGCTGTCGAATCGTTCGTGCATTGCTCGTCGTGTGAGTAAGAGCGGCCAAGGCGCCGCACGCTCTCTACAACATCACGACAAAAGGAGTAACCGCGATGCGATTCATGATCCTGGTGAAGGCAACCGCCGCAAGCGAAGCCGGCGAAATGCCCGAAGCGTCCCTCATGGCCGCGATGGGCGCGTATCACGAAGAACTCGCGAAGGCCGGCGTGCTGCTCGACGCCACCGGCTTGCAGCCGACTTCGAAAGGGTGGCGCATTCGCTACAGCGGCGGCCAGCGTTCGGTGATCGACGGTCCGTTTGCCGATACCAAAGAAGTGATTGCCGGCTACACGCTGATCCAGGTGCGTTCGCGCGAGGAAGCGATGGAATGGGCGCGGCGTTTTCCCGCGCCGTTCGGCGAAAACGCCGATGGCGAAATCGAAGTGCGGCAACTCTTCGAACTCGAGGACTTCGAGCCGAGCCCGGAGCTCGACCGTTTCCGCGAACTTGAAGCGGGCCGCCGCTAAATTGCCGCTGAGCGCCGCGAACCGATTATTGGATTCCATCATGCACAAGCAAATTTTCGTGAACCTCGCCGTCGGTAATCTCGAACGGTCAAAGGCATTTTTCAGCGCGCTCGGTTTCGGCTTCGATCCGCAATTCACCAACGATCAGGCCGCATGTTTGATCCTCGGTGAAAACCTTTACGCGATGCTGCTCGTGAAAGACCTCTTCAAGTCGTTCACGCGCAAATCGCTTTGTGATCCGAAGGAAAGTACGGAAACACTCGTCGGCCTGTCGTGCGAAAGCCGGGGCGAAGTCGACGCGCTGGTCGCCAAAGCAGTCGAAGCGGGCGGCAGCGTGCCGCGCGCGCCGCAGGACTACGGCTTCATGTACGGCCACGGATTTGAGGACATCGACGGACATATCTGGGAGCTGATCTACATGGACCCGAACGCCAAGGCGGCGGGCTGAGCCTGTGACGAAACTGGCCACTCATCGTGCCATCGAGGCCGTCTGGCGGATCGAGTCCGCCAAGGTCATCGCCCACGTCGCGCGGATGGTGCGCGACGTCGGGCTCGCCGAAGAACTGGCGCAGGACGCGCTCGTGTCCGCGCTCGAACATTGGCCGGACGCGGGCGTGCCCGACAATCCCGGAGCGTGGCTGATGGCGACTGCAAAAAATCGCGCGCTCGACCGCTTGCGGCAGGAAGCGCTGCACGCGCGCAAGCGCCAGGAACTGGGCCACGACATGGACGCGCTCGAGGCGCATCTGGTGCCCGATTTCGTCGATGCGCTGGATGCGGCGCGTGCCGACGACATCGGCGACGACTTGCTGCGGCTCGTGTTCACCGCGTGTCATCCGGTGTTGTCGACGGACGCGCGCGTCGCACTCACGCTGCGCCTGCTCGGCGGTCTGACGACGGATGAAATCGCGCGCGCGTTTCTCGTGCCCGAGCCGACCATCGCGCAGCGGATCGTGCGGGCGAAGCGCACGCTGTCGGCGGCGAAAGTGCCGTTCGAGGTGCCGCAGGCCGACGCGCGCGCGCCGAGGCTCGCGTCGGTGCTGCAAGTGATCTATCTGATTTTCAACGAAGGTTATTCGGCCACGGCCGGCGACGACTGGATGCGCCCGGCGCTCAGCGAAGAAGCGCTGCGGCTCGGGCGCGTGCTGAGCGGTCTCGTGCCCGATGAAAGCGAAGTGCATGGCCTTGTGGCGCTCATGGAGATTCAGGCCTCACGCACGCATGCGCGGACCGATGCGCAGGGCCGCCCGGTTCTGTTGCTGGACCAGGATCGCAGCCGTTGGGACCCGCTGCTGATTCGTCGCGGATTGGCTGCGCTCAACACGGCGCACGCGCTTGGCGGCGCGAGCGGGCCGTATGCGCTGCAAGCCGCGCTGGCCGCGTGTCACGCACGCGCGCATCGCGCGGAAGAAACCGACTGGGCGCAGATCGTCGCGCTATATGACGCGCTTGCGCAGGTGGCGCCTTCGCCGGTCGTCGAATTGAATCGCGCGGTCGCGGTCGGCATGGCGTTCGGGCCGGCGGCCGGGCTCGATATAGTCGATGCACTTGCCGCCGATGCCACGCTCGCGAACTATCACTGGCTGCCGAGTGTGCGCGGCGATCTGCTCGCGAAACTCGGCCGCCTGGACGAAGCGCGCGCGGAGTTCGAACGCGCCGCGGCGATGACGCGCAATTTGCGAGAGCGTGAGTTGCTGCTGGAGCGCGCCCGCTCGGCGATGCAGTAGGGCACCGTAGTTTGTGCGCATAAACTGGGGTGGACGCGGCGCGGCGTCATGCGGCGACATCCGCGAACATACGCCCCCACCAACCCCCTACCGTATCAACTGCCGCACACCCAACGCGATAATCACGCCGCCGCACACGCGATCGACCCACGCCTTGCTGCGCCGATATGCCGATGCAATTCGCGCATGCGACAACGTCAGCGCGACAAAGCCATACCAGCTGCTTGCCACGACGAACACCATGCCGAGCATCGCGAGGAACGTGCCGACGCTCTCGTGCGGCGGCGCCGCCGACGAAAACACCGCGGCAAAAAACGCGACCGACTTCGGATTGGCGATATTGGTCGCGAAGCCTTGCGCGAACGCCTGACGAAGGCTGCCGCCAGGCGCTTGCGCGATCTCTTGCGAGTTGCCCGCCGAGGCTTTGAAGATCAGCCGTCCGCCGAACCAGATCAGATAAGCCGCGCCGGCTATCTTCACGGCAAACGCCAGCCACGGAAACGCCGCAAACACTATACCGACGCCGAGAATCGCGCAGCTTGCCCAGAACAGATTGACGAGGACGATGCCCGCCACGACCGCGAGCGCTTCGGTGCGCGTGGTCGAGGCTGCCTTATGCGCGACGGCCACGAAGTTCGGTCCTGGAATCACGACGCCGGCCACATACACGGATAACACGCCGAGAACGGCTGAACTATCGATCACGCGAAGCTCCCGTCAAGCCGAGAAAAATGCGAGCGCGCCAGTGGCGACACCCACAGCCGCGACCACGAAAGACAGATTGCGCAGCCACTTCTTGCGTGTCAGCAACGTGATTGCGCACAGCGCGATGGCCACCTGAATCAGCGTAGTAGCTTGCGCCCAGCGATGGTGACCGTGCAGCAGCACTTCGCTCTTCGCATTGTTATCGAGGACTTCTTTTTCGATCTCTTCGGCTTTGGCGCGGATCGGTTCTTTCTGCTGCTTATATTTGTCGACGTCCGCGAGAAACTTTGCGTGTTCGTCCGACTGACCCGCGGACAGCGCCGCGCCCAACTCCGCGAGGTTCTGCTTTTCGCCCTTCGCCTGATAGTAATTCCATTGATTCGATGCTTCCGTCTTTTTGATCGCGGCTTCGTTCTTGTAGTACAGCGCGAGGTTTTCGCTGTTGCCGCTTTGATAGGCGCACAGCGCGCCGATCGTCGCGAGCACTGCCGTGATCACGGCCATGCGGCTCCCGAAAGAGTCCGCGTCGTGGTGACCGGCGTGCTGCACCGCATGGTCGTGCGGACCATGCACTTCATACTCTTCAGGCATCAGATTCTCCGAGGCAAACTGTCTTGTCGCGCCGGGCGTCGCGCGGGCCCGGCGGCCTCAATCTTAGCGTGTGATGCGGCGTGGCTGGAAAAGCGCGCGTTTTGCGGTATGGGTGCGCGCGTTTGGATTCAGGCGCGATGACCCATCCATAGCAACAGCAGCGAGAGCGTCACGACGGAGCCTACCGTCGACAACAGAATGGTGCGCGATGTGATGTGCGCCTCGCGTTCATAGAACTCGGCCAGCATGAACGGGCCGGTGCCGGTGGGCAGCGCGGCGAGCACGACCGCCATTTCGACGAGCGCGGGCGAGAGGCGAAAGACGCGCGCCGCGAGCCACCATGTCAGCGCCGGTTGCACGATCAGCTTGACGAGTGTGAGCAGCCACGCAATGCCGCGCGTGCCCGATTCGGACGGACGCTTTTCCGCGAGAAACAAGCCGAGGCTCACCAGCGCGCACGGACTGGCCGCGCCGCTCAACAGCTTGAGGAAGGTCTCCGCGCTCGGCGGCAACGGCACATGAAGACTGGCGAAGAGCGCGCCGGCAATCGGCGACACGATCAGCGGATTGCGCGCCAGCGAGCCCAGCACTTTCAGGCCGAGTTTGTGCGGCGTGCGCTCCGTCTGCAAGCCGACTTCGATCAGCACGATGGCGCCCGCAAACAGTACGCACGCGACCAGGATCGTCGCGATGGTGGTGGGCGTGAGGCTCGCCTGGCCGAACGCGATCATGCCGAGCGGAAAGCCGATATAGCCCGTGTTCGGATACGAGGCGGCGATTGCATCGACACTCGCGTCCGCGAGATGCCGTCCGTTCAGCAGGCGCATCACGAGTATCAGCGCGAAGATGCCCGCGCATGCAACGGAAAACGTGACGACGAACGCCGGCTGATACAACTGCTCCCACGTGGCGCGCGCCATCGTGTCGAAGAGGAGCGCCGGCAACGCCAGCCAGACCACGAAGCGATTCAGTTCCGATGCCGAGTTGGGCCCGAGCACGCCGCGACGGCGGCACGCAAAGCCCGCGAATATGAGGCCGAAGACCGGAAACAGAATCTCGAGAGTGGCTAACATCGGTGTGGAACGCGCGGGCAATAAACGCGGATAAAAGGGCGAGCCGTCAGCGTAGTGATTTGCGTTGATACAATCAAATACCGTTTTTTGCCTTCAACGATACCTTTTATGCATCGTTGGAAAAGGGGGATACCAACGTGATCGACATCAAGCCGCTGCGCTATTTTGTGATGCTTGCCGAGACGCGCCATTTTGGGCGTGCGGCGGCGCGCCTGAACTTGTCGCAGCCTCCGTTGAGCCGGCAACTGGCGGCGCTGGAAGCGAGCCTCGGCGTGACGCTCATTGAGCGCAGCCCGCGCAGCGTCACGCTGACCGCCGCGGGCGAGCGCTTCTACGCGGATGCGAAGGCGATCCTCGCGTCGGTCGAGCAGGCGGTGAGCAATGCGCAGGCAGCGGCGTCGGGCGAAGCGGGCAAGCTCGCCATCGGCTTCACGATGTGCGCGGCCTATAACGTGGTGCCCGGTTATGCGCGTGCATTCGGCGCCGCGTATCCCGAGGTCGCTTTGAGTCTGCGCGAGGTCGTCTCGAACGATCTCGCCGCGCAGGTGGTGGCCGGGCACATCGACGCGGCCATCATGTTTCCGCATGTGCCCGGCAAGGGACTCGTGACGCGCACGATTCTGCGCGAGCCGTTGTGCGTGGCGCTATCGCGTGGTCATCCGCGAGCCCGCGCGCGGCGGCTCAGGATCGCGCAACTGGCCGGCGAACCGTTCGTGCTGGCATCCGAGGAAGTGGCGCCCACGTTGCGCGCGACGATCCTCGAGCATTGCCGCTCGGGCGGCTTCGAGCCCGACATCCGCTTCGAAGTGCAATTGCAGCAGACGGTGCTGAGTCTCGTCGATGAAGGCGTGGGTGTCGCACTCGTGCCGGCTTCAATGCGCAAGGCGCAGCTTGCGGGCGTGGTGTTCAAGCCGCTCGTGGATGCGCCTTTGGTCGAGCAGGTGCTGGCGTGGTCGCCGGCGAATCGTAATCCTTGTTTGGGGCGGTTTTTGGAGTTGGCGTGAGCCGCGGGCGGCAACTAACCGCCGCGATAATTTGGCGACGCGAGGAATCTGCGATGATGCGAGCGCAACGTCTTTGAGCGTCAACGTTCAACTTCTCAATCTTCAAGCTCACTCGCCGACCCGCCGCTCCCTCAAATGCCCACGCCTCCTTCCACCCTCACCACCCCCCACCTCACCCTCCGCCCACACACGCGCGACGACTTCCTCGACAGCTTCTCTATGTGGTCCGATCCCGAGGTCGTCCGGTACATCGGCGGCAAGCCTTTTACGCGTGAAGAAGTGTGGGCGCGTCTGCTGCGCTATGCTGGTCACTGGGCGCTGCTCGATTACGGCTATTGGGTAGTCCGTGAAACGGACACCGGGCGCTTTGTCGGCGAGGTTGGTTTCGCCGATTTTCAGCGCGAGATCGAGCCGTCATTGGCGGGCACGCCGGAAATGGGCTGGGCTTTGAGTCCGGCCATGCACGGCAAAGGCTACGCGACGCAAGCCGTGCGCGCCGCGTTGGAATGGGCCGATAAAAAATGGCCGGGCGCTGCGACGGCATGCATCGTCGCGCCGGAGAATGAAGCGTCGCTGCGAGTCGCGCACAAGGCCGGCTATCGCGAGCAGCTTCGCACCGCGTATAAAGGTCAGCCGACCATCATGTTCAAGCGCGAGCCAGGCGCGGCGATGTAAAAGCAAAGCCGGCGCGAAAGCCGGCTCAAAAATTCATCGTTCGAACTGATATCAGCGGGACTCAATCAGACGCCGCTCTTCCCCGCGCAATCAAATCCGCCAGCCTTTCCACTTGCCCGCCTTCGGCATCGAAATTGGCATCACTCAGCCAACGCGTATAACTCGGCCGCAACACCGGCCATTCGCTGTCGATAATCGAAAACCACGCCGTATCGCGATTGCGCTGACGATAAACAATCGCCTGACGGAAGATGCCTTCGAACGTGAAGCCATAACGCAGCGCCGCGGCGCGCGACGGTCCGTTCAACGAATCGCACTTCCATTCGAAGCGCCGATAGCCGAGCTCATCGAACACATATTGCATCAGCAGAAACATGGCCTCGGTTGCGATGCGCGTTCGCTTCAGACGCGGCGAATAAACGACGTGTCCCACTTCGATCACGCCGTTGGCCGGGTCGATGCGCATCAGCGCGAACGTGCCGACCGCCTTTCCGCTCGCGCTGTCGATCACCGCGTAGTGCAGCGGATCGGCCGATTCGGCGAGCCGCGCCAAATGCTCGCGATACGCCCCTGCACTCTCGAACGGACCGACGCCGAGATAGGTCCAGTCGCGGCCATCGGCCGCCGAATCGTAGGCGTCGAACAGATCCGCCGCATGGGCGTCGACGTCGACCGGTTCGATCCGGCAATAGCGGCCCGCCAACTGCGCGCGCCCTGGCGGCTTCGCGCCGCGCCACTCCGGCAGCGGCGCGCCGATCGGCTGGTCGAAGGCGTTACGTTGCGGTTCCATGTGTGCACTCCTCGCGTCGTGGTTGTCGTTGATCGTGGAAATCATGGAAGAACGATACGGCAATCGTGGTATGTTAAAAAGATCCAGCTCAATCGAATTCGATAGGTCCAGCCGCCATGATCGAGATTATTGGTCCGCTTGCTCATACGGCCGCGAACCGTGGCAACAGCGACCGCAGCGCCACTGGCAACCCCGCCGGGAAAACCGCGCCGCTGCAAAAGCAGCTAATCGAGCGCCTGCAGCAGGCCATTCTCGGCGGACGCCTGCCGGCCGGATCGCTGCTGCCGTCGTCGCGGCTATTGGCGGCGGAAATGGGCGTGTCGCGCAACACCGTCGTCATCGCGTATGAGCACCTGGCGGCGGTCGGCTATGTGGTCGCCGACAAAAAGGGCACGCGCGTGACCGCGCTCTCGAGCCGCGCGGCGCGCGCGGAGCCGCCCGCGCGACCCGCCGCGCCGAAAGTGGCCTACGCGGCCCGCGTCGGCGAATTCAAGGCGACGCGCACCTACATGGATGGCGCGTTGCCGCTGACGCCCGGCACGCCCGCTTTGGACCGCTTTCCGCTGGCCGCCTGGCGGCGCGCACTCGAACGTTCGATGGAGCGCGCGTTGCCGCTCGCGCTCGGCTACGGCACGCCGGCCGGCGAGCCGGCACTGCGCGACGCGATTGCCGCGCATTTGCGGATGGCGCGCGGCGTGCGCTGCGAGGGCTCGCAGGTGATCATCACCGAGGGCGCGCAGGAGGCGCTGAACCTGTGCGTGCGGCTGTTCAGCAATCCCGGCGACGTCGCGTGGATCGAGGACCCCGGCTATCGCGGCGCGAAGGCCGCGTTCAGACAGGGCGACGTGCGCGTCCAGCCGATTCCCGTCGACGAAGAAGGCATGTGCGTGCCGCCCGGCGCGTGGGCCGCGCATCCGCCGAAGCTGATCTACACGTCGCCCGCGCATCAGTATCCGACGGGCGCGGTGTTGTCCGTGGCGCGGCGGCTCGAGCTGATTGCCGAGGCGCGCCGCTGCGGCGCGTGGGTGATCGAGGACGATTACGACGGCGAATTCCGCTACTCCGGGGAGCCGATCGCGAGCATGCAGGGGCTCGTGGACGACGCGCCGGTTCTCTACGTCGGCTCGTTCAGCAAGACGATGTTTCCGGCGCTGCGCATCGGCTTCGTGGTGTTGCCGCCCGCCATCGCCGTGCATGCCGAAGTCGCGCTGTACGAGATGCTGCGCGGCGGGCATCGGCTGGAGCAACTCGCGCTCGCGCATTTCATGGAAGGCGGCGAATTCGGGCGGCACCTTGGACGCATGCGGCGGCTTTATCGCGAGCGGCAGCAGGCATTGCGCGAAGCGCTTACGGAGCACTTCGCCGCATCTGAAATTCTCGGCGGCGACTGCGGGATGCATTTGACGCTGCGCTTGCCGGCCGGCATCGACGACGACACGCTGACCGAACGCGCGTTCGCCAAAGGCCTCGCGCCGCGGCCGCTGTCCAGCTTCGCGCTGGAGCAGCGAGCGGGCACCAACGGCCTTGTGATCGGCTACGGCAACACCGCCGCGGAGCAGCTCACGCCGGCCGTCCGCGTGCTCGCGGAACTGGCTGCGGGCATCGAAAAACCGCGTCGGCGTCGCGCATAAGTTTTTGGGTTTGTCCGCGCGGCCCATGTCGCGCTATCGTGTCGTTTATGCGCGGCGACACCGGACAGGCGATGTCGACCGATCGCCCGCATCATGTTCCGCGCGCCGTCTGGTGCGCGTCGCCGGATGGTTGTGCAGTCCGGGCATGAAGCTTCCCTTTGGTGTGTTTTCTATGACGATTTATCCGAGTGGAGATGACATGAAGGAAATCGAACCGACCCCGTGGTTTGAACTGGCCGCTCACTCGCCCGCGCGCGACGGCTGGTACGAGGTGCAATTGACGAGCGGGGACACGGCCTTTGCGAAATTCGGCGAGGGCGAGTGGACCGACAAGCCGGACGACGCGTTCACGCACTGGCGCGGGCTGTCCGCCGATCCATCGCAGGCGGCTGACGGCAAGGCGCAGGGCGACGCCGAGGCGACCGCCGACGGCGCCGAAGCCGCACCCGCAGCCGAGGCCAAAGGCGCCGATGAACCCATCGACGCCGAGGCCACTGCGGCAAACGGCGTGCGAGCCGCATGGAACGCGTTTTTCCCCGGCCTCGGGGAAGAGCAGCATAAGCCGGTGGACGCCGTTCCCAACGGCAAAGCGCCGCATTGACGCATGAAGGGCGGCGGCTTGCTGGCTGCCGCCCTGACAAAACCAGACCTTCGGGCAAAAACCAAGTATGCAAGCTACCCGGGAACCCGTGGCATTGCCGCGGGCCACGCAGTTACTCAATCATGGACCTGTGACGATCATCACCAGCGCGCATGGCGGGCGCTCGAACGTGATGGCGGCTTCGTGGGCCATGCCGCTCGACTTCGACCCGCCGAAGGTGATCGTGGTGGTGGACAGCCGCACGCTCACGCGTCAATTGATCGAAGCGAGCGGCGTGTTCGGGCTGCAATTGCCGAGCCGCAAGTTCGCCGCACAGACGCTGGCCGTGGGCACGAACGCGGGGCTCGAAGTCGACAAGTTCTCAGCCTTTGAGCTCGGAACTTTCGCCGCCGAAAAAATCGATGTGCCGATGCTGGCCGGTTGCATCGCGTGGATGGAGTGCAAGGTGATTCCCGACGACAGCCAGCGTCACGATCTGATTATCGGCGAAGTGGTGGCGGCGTACGCGGACAGCCGCGTCTACTCGAACAACCGCTGGCATTTCGGCGACGACCCCGAGCTTCGCACCTGCCATTACGTCGCGGGCGGGACGTTTTTTGCCACGGGCGAAGCGTTCGACGTGTCGCCTGCGGCAAATGCCTTGAGCGCTTCGCCGGCGAGCCGGTAGCGAACCCATTCGCTTTGCGCGCTCGCGCCGATGGATTCATAGAAACCGATGGCGGGCGCATTCCAGTCGAGCACGCTCCATTCGAAGCGGCCGCAGCCGGTCTCGCATGCGATGGCCGCGAGGTGGCGCAGCATCAGTTTGCCCGCGCCGCTGCCGCGCGCTTTCGGCGACACGTACAGGTCTTCGAGATACAGGCCTTTTTTGCCGAGCCACGTGGAGTAAGAAAAGAAGTAGACGCAAAAGCCGATGGGCTCGCCGTTCATTTCGCAGATGAGCGCGGTTGCTGTCGATGCGTCGGAGAACAGGCTTGCTTCGATGTCTGCGACGGTGGCGACGACTTCATGCTCGGCCTTTTCGTACACCGCGAGTTCGGTGATGAAGTGGAGGATGAGCGGGGCGTCGGAGGTGGTGGCGGGGCGGAGGTGGGTGGTCAAGGGGGTGGGTTGTTGCGTTTGGGTGTTGGGCCTTAAAGTTTAGCCAGGATGTGCGGGCACAGTCGGGCGCGACGAAGGTGCAATCTGCACCTTCGTCGAAGGCTGGCATCTATTTTTTGACTGGTGACGGCTTTTCGACTATCTGCAATGTGGCCCAATTCGGGCCTTGCAGTTGCCCATCCGCCCAACGGATTAACTCGAGTTGCAATAGCCGATTCGCTGGGTCCGCAAACAGCAACACGCTGACCGGTTCACCATCCGCATCCGCCAGCCTTCCCTCGAATGGGAAAGTGTGTTGGCCAATACGATGAGATCGCTCGTAGCCGTCAATGTGGAACAGGATCAGGGATCCGTCCTCTAGTTCCGGCTCCGCGTGAGCGCTAGCCAGGTCGGAGAGAAGCTTGTCGCTTTCCTCAGGTGCAAGCCGAGATGCAATAAGCCGAATAAACGTCCTTTCGTTTTCAGTCAGTTCACGAAGCATCACTTCACCACGAAAATTGTGCCCGCACATCATTCATGGCGCGTGGAGCACAGCGCGCCCCTGTGTGCTTGCGTCTCGGTCGCAGCAAACCTTCGTGCGAGGCTCACCGCGATGGGCTCTGTGAGAGTTTGCCCTATCCAACTCTCCGAATCGCTTCAGCGCGTGGCCCTTTTTCCCCCTCCACGACGCGGAAGGCGACTTTGGCACCTTCGATGATATCTGACTCCTCACGCACGTCCCGGAAGAGAAAAAATATATCCTTTCCTTTTTCTCTCGTGATGAATCCGTAGCCTTTAAAGGCGTAATAGGCCTTTACTGTACCGTACGAGAGCTCTTCAGATGGGTTCGTCATATAAAGTAGCATCAGCGCGTTTGGTCGGGCGACACGTCGCCATGCTCTTCCTTAGTTGTACCGCCAACTTCGGGTCAGTCCGGGCAACTATGTTGAGACGTTGCATGGTCTTATTAAAATTCAAAATGAACGAATATTTATTTCTGTCTTTCGCGGAAGCACGAGAAAGCAGGGCTACAATTTTCTTTGTCTTTGAAATTTCGTGAATATCGAACTGAGGAAGTATCGCTGCGACCGACTTCCTAAGTCTTTCCGCCTCGCTATGGCCTAGGTAGCTAAGCATCGCAACCCGCCCCGAAACACTTGCGTGGGCCCTATCATACTCACGGTTGGTAAGCGATTGATTTGCGAGGACCTGACAGCGGTGCACATCGACACGTATCTTGCGTCGCTCTGTAGGCTTGACCCGTGGCGCTCCGCGATTGATCCAAAGCCCGGTCACCTCCATCAATTCCTTTGGGTTTGACTTGGAGCAGACGCGAGTTTTCTGATGCTTCAGCTTCATCCCCTTGTCCCGAAGCATGCTAGACACCTTATCTATCAGTTTCGCTATTTTTTCCTTCGACAGAGCCGTCTTCGAAGAGATGCAAATATCGTCCAGCAACCGAGTGTAAGTCAGCTTTGCAGTAGCGCAATATTGCGCTAAGTGATACTCGACGTCATGCAGAATCAAGTTTGCTAAATGAGAGCTAGTGCAGGCGCCTTGCGGTACTGAATTATTATAGGTGGTCAACTTTGCCAACAGTTCGGAGACGGCCGGATCAAACTGGAGGAAATGTTGATAAATGCGTTTGACGCGATCAAAAGTTATCGACGGGTAAAAGTCCTTAACGTCGAGCGAGATGAGAACATGACTTCCAGCGTGAACGCGGGCATTCCGAACGTAATCTTTTCCCTCGACGCCGCCGAACAGGTAGTCCGGATACTGAACATGTGCAAAGATCTCGCGATTGATCCGTTTCTGCAATGTTTTCAGGTGCAAGCTCGGAATCAAGATAGAGCGCGGCTTCCCGCTTTTCTTCGGAATCTCGTAGGGTGTGTAGTGCTGCTCCAACGTGGCAGCGGTGTGCTTCAGCACAACGTCTGAAACGCGCAGAGCGGCTCCCAAGCTAGCCACGGAACCAATCTTCTTTTTTTTATAGAACGGACGCATTGGTAAAAGGGTAAGCACCTACTCTACGTGAGATGATGCAGCTTATCCCACGGTAAAGATTGAAGCAGCACTAGCAACTTTAGAATGTTGTTAGTGATGCCGAGCCAGCGGTTAGCGCTGTCTAAGAAGTTGACTCGCCCACGCTCATCAACGCCTGCTTCCTGAGCGACACGAATGTCGCTGATCGTCTTAGTTGGTTTATGCTCGCGCATAATTCATTCTCCTTTTGGGTTACGCCGTAACCGAAGTCACGACAGCTCATCCCCAATCGGAGAAACGGAAAATAAAAACTCACCCCTGGCTCAGGTGCCTACACACTTAGCTCATCAACCGTAGGTGCATCCAGCCTGCGCGTCCGCCCTCGTCGCCGCTTACGCGGCACGCCCGGCGCGCCGACGGACATCCCGGTCATGTCCTGAGTCGAAATTGCGAATCAGAACGTCTCATGTGAGACCCAGATTTTTCCGTTCAAATCAAAACGACTATCCAGAAGCCGACAGCCTAGGCAGTACGCCTAGTGCCCTTACTTTAGTCGCACGATTCGGAAAAAACAACTTCCAATCAGCATAATCTGCAAAATTTTCTGATGCGGTACCTGCTTCGTCGGTTTCGTACGCGTGTGGAAAATTCACCGATATGCCGACGGGGCCTTCGCGCCTTTCCTGCGCTTGCCGGATGTCCGATCGAAGATCGCGTGTCTCCGAAAATTGGATTGGTCGCAGGCTTGCGTACACAGGGCCACCGCATTTTTATCCTCGCGTCCGCCTCGTAGGTGGCGAACGATGATGTAGAGCGGTTCCAGCTGCAACGCGCGCGCTCTTGCACGCAACCCGCGCGATGCGTCTAGTAGTGCTAGAAAAAGTTCTGCGTCTTATAAAGCTGCTCTCCACCATACTCAAGTTTCCCTCTTAGATGCCGATATTCCCGACTTAAGCCGCCAACTTGAGCGGCTTAGAAACACCTGTCCAAATTCAACGAGGAACAAAAATGAGTATTGCAAGCGACGACGCAGTTCGGGGATCCAGTGGGCTAATGTCACTCGGCAAGGCGTTCGCCTTTTACGTTGGAACTGTGTTTGCGTTGATCGCTGGTGCACTGATCGCCGGCGCAACGAAGGCACCCGTCGTCTACTTTGTAGTTTATTTCGCCTGCGGTATCTTCTTGAACCGCACGGTGTTACGGAATTTGATCACGTTTCACCCGGTCTATAACACGCTGCAAAACGTCTTCTCGACCAAAGTTCGCGCGCTGATCTTCTGGCCGATTTCCTACCTCGTCCTCATTGGCAAGATCGCTGTAGTTCGCGCCATTTAATCTGGCCAACCCTGCGCGTCTTCCGTTGCCTGCTCGACAGGTGCTGGAGACGCTACTTTTTGTGAACCCGAGCGTCAACACGATCACAGACGCCCGAGCAAAATCTCCGATGCCGCTATTCAGGCCCCGTTCTTTCCGACGACCGGGCCCGCCTTCCTACCCGTCCTATCCCCTTCGGCTAAATCAACAAACATCAGCCGCGGGACTTGCAGCAACGTCAATCGCGTCCCTTATAATCGTCCAGTCGTCGGGAGACACCCGCGACCAGGTTTGACAGCCTGATTGTTACGTCCGCACCCCGCTCACGCGGGAGTGCGTCTGCTGCTGCGCGTCTATATTCAATGGGCGGGCTGTGGTGGGGGAGCCGCAAGGCTCGCCGGCTTGACGTAACACCGGTCTGTCAACCCTGCCATATGCCCGCTCACCCACGCTAAACCGAGTGCCCGGGCGACCCACCGAAACACAGGGAGATCGCACCATGACCAAAAAGTCACTCAAGCCTCAACCCACGACGCCCACCCGTCCCCCCGTCGACGCCCTCCAGTACGAAAAGCTCGCCCTCTCAGCGTTCGATCTCTGCGACCGGAGCCTGACACAATTGGACACACTGATCACACTCGCGTCGTCGATACATAGGAATCCTGCGCTCACGCGCGACGACCGTCAGCGTCGGCAGAAGCTCATCGAATTGCTGGTGGACACGGCAGAGCAATATCAGCAGGAACTCGAATGCGACCGCGAGCTCTTCCAGGTCATCGCGTTGGATGCAAAGGGCGTCCCGCACAGCCGGATCACCGCGCGCCATGCGGCGAATCTGCTGGCGGAGGCAGCGCAGAAAGGCGGCGCGTCGCAGGAGGCTGCGGCAAACGGAAAACGCGGCAAAACGTCGTCTGCGAAAAACGCCGCTGCATTGGGAGTGGACTCGACGCCGCAGCCGCCCGCCGCGCCTCACTGAGTCGCAAAGACAAAGGCAAAAGCAAACGGCAAAGACCACGGCGGGCAGCATAAAAATGCCCGCCGACCGCGCCCATCCACAATCCAACGCGGATCACGCCTTCAAAGGCAACCAGATCTCCAACCCGCCCATCCCGCTAACCGGATCGAACTTCTCGTCATAGCGCTCGAAGTTGGGCGCATCGGCGGCAAGGTGTCCCGATGCCGGCAGCCACGTGTTCCAGATCGTGTTCCACGTGCGCCGTATCGTCGACACTTCATCTGGCGAACGGCTTCGAGTAACTCCGCGCCTATATCGCGCGCCGCGTCGCCTTTTATCAAGTTCCTGCTTTTTTGTCGGTTTGCCGGCGCGTTGTCGATGGTCAGCTCGGGTTGTCGTCTAGCCAAGGCCTGGCGACATCGACAGTAATCAGAAAACGTTCGTCGTTCGGTTGGTCGTCACTGCGGAAGCACCGGACATTCACGCTGATCTGGTACTTGTCGCCGGCTTGCCAATACCCTGTAGGCGCTGCGCATTCGCGTATTCTGGCCAGAACAGTGGGACTGTTGGTGATCGGCGGGTGGTCTGTAACGAGAGTCTCGTGCCATCCGCCGCGCCTAAGCTGCGCCTGTAAATTTGTGACGACCATCATCGTTTGGTCGAGTGGCAGCGTTTCGATTTGAGGTGACATCGTTACACCGCTGATCCTGCCGTGTTCGTCATAGCTGACCATCATGAACTTTGCTGCGGGTGTTGAGAACCCAAACTGAGGATCGACAAAGCGCAGCCTTGCAGGGCGATCAATTACTCCCGCCCAGTTTGCGCCGGGTTCGACCGCAGTCAGAGTCGAACGGGATTGCTTGCGTACCTGCTCATACGGTTCGCCCATAGTCAGAACGACTTCGTCGGCGGGTTTCATCATCGTGTAGATCCCCCATACGACAGCGCAACCAATCAATGCGAACGCGAGGTATGCGGGCCATCTGATAGCGTTAGACGGCATGATTACCTCGGGTGCGCGATGAGAAAAATGGAGTTCTCGACCATATGTTTCTCTATTGGGTCGTGCAACAGATCGTTAAACCGGTTGGCCGCGCGCAGTACGAACGCCATTCGCTGTCCAGGGTCGGCAAGGTTGGCGAGTGGTTGTCTGCTGAACATTTCGATTTTCGCGTTTGCTCCTGTCGTCGTGCACTCGTTCGCAAGCGTCAACTGTATCTCGCGTGCGGAGCCGGTTGGAATGTTCAACGCCCATTGAGATATTGCCGCTATCGATTGCGGCAAACCCCTGCGTGATTGCGGATCGCGGCTCTCCGAAAGGCACACTGTTGTCGATCGGCCAGACGACGGACCCGCGCCACTGTACGGCGGGCAGTATAAAAAATCCCCGCCAAACGCACCCATCCACAAACCAACCCAGATCACGCCTTCAAAGGCAACCAGATCTCCAACCCGCCCATCCCGCTAACCGGATCGAACTTCTCGTCGTAGCGCTCGAAGTTGGGCGCATCGGCGGGAAGGTGTCCCGATGCCGGCAGCCACGTGTTCCAGATCGTGTTCCACGTGCGCCGTATCGTCGACACATGCTCGCGATGGCTGAACACCGCATAGCGCTGCGCGGCAATCCGCAAGCGGCTGAATTCGGCGGGCAAGGCCGAGAAATCGCTGACTTCGACGCCGCACAGGTAGTCGATGTTGCCGGCATCGTCCGCGTTGTAGCAGACGCCATACGCGACGTTGCCCACCTGGCCCGGCACTTTGCCGAAGTACTCGTTAAAGCGCTGCCACTGCGATGGAATCGCGGCGGCGCTCTCGCACGTATAGCGCTCGCTCAGACCCGCGACGAGAAACGGCCTGCCGTCTTCAAAGCGCGGCGGCTCCAGATGCGTGAGAAGAGTTTCGTCCATTTTGATCGGCTCCACGATGACAAGATTGTCGAGATGACCACGCGCGCGCAGCGCTTCGGGCGTGAGCCCGAATTGCTCGCGAAACGCGCGCGTGAATGCTTCGTGAGAGCCGTAACCGGCGTCGATGGCAACCGTCAGTATGTCCGGCGCGCCGTCCGCGAGCCGACGCGCAGCCTCACTCAAGCGACGCCCGCGCACGTAGCGCATGACGGGCACGCCCGTCGCCGCTTCGAAAGCACGCGCGAGGTGAAAGCGCGACACGCATCCACAGTGGGCGATGTCGTCGAGCGTGAGTTCTTCGGCAAAGTGGCTTTCGATAAACCACAGCGCTTTTCCAACCGGATTCATAGCGGCTCTCATGTCAGCATGAAGCCAGCATAGCCAGGCGCAACCGCGTGCGTTTGATCGCGCTTGCGGTTTTGCAATTCATGCACGCGATGCAAGCGGCGCGAGCGTTGTGACCACTGCGACCAGCGTGAGCGCGACAGCCAGGCCACGCTTAGCAACCAGCGCGCCGCATGCCGTGCATCACGTCCGATCAAACGTTCTCCGTCGCCGCCGTATTCCCCGCCGAACGCGGACGTTCGGCGGCGGCCACGCCATGTCCATCACCCGCATCCGCATGAGCAGCAGCATCCGCAGCGCCCGGCCGTCCCGCGCGCAGCATCACACCGCCGATCACGCCCGCCGCCGCCGCGAAGATCGCGCCGAACGCAAACGCCACGTGATAGCCGCTGTTGAGCGCGGCGAGCGCGTTTTGCGTCGACAGCATCTCGCCGCTGCGCGCGGCCGCGAGACTCGCGAGCACCGCGAGGCCGAGTGCGCCGCCCATCATGAACGACGTATTGACGATGCCCGACGCGAGCCCGGAATCGGCCGGATCGACGTCGCTCATCGCTGCGAGCAACATGGGATTGAACGCGATGCCCGCGCCGAAGCCGAGCAGCATCATGCCGGGCAACACGTCGACGATGAAGCTGCCGCCCACCGGCGCGCGCGCGAACAGCGCAAGACCGCACGCGGCAACCAGCAGACCCACCGCGAGCGGAATCCGCAGACCGAAGCGCATCACGACGCGCGCCGACAGTCCCAGCGAAAAGAATCCCATGATGAGGTTCGCCGGCAAAAACGCGAGCCCGACTTGCAGCGGCCGATACCCGAGCACGCGCTGCAAATACAGTGCGGAAATGAAGAACCACGCGAACATCGCCGCGGCCCACAGCACGCCGACGACATTCGCGGTCGCGACGTTACGCAAGCGGAACAGGCCGAGCGGCATCAACGGATGCTGCACGCGCGACTCGATGATCAGGAACGCGGCGAGCAACGCAAGCGCGACGAGCAGCAAGCCGAGCGTTTGCGCCGACGTCCAGCCGGCTTCGTTGCCGTTGACCACGGCATAGACGGCGAGCATCAACGAAACGGTGACCGACACGGCGCCGGCCACGTCGAGCCGTTCGCCATGCGCGTGACCGCGCGCGGACGGCAGCAGCGCGACGCACAGCGCGTACACGGCGATGCCGATAGGCAGATTGACGAGGAAGATCCAGTGCCAGCTCAGCAGGTTTGTCAGCAATCCGCCGAGCAGCACGCCGATGCTGCCGCCGCCCGCGCAGACGAAGCCATAGACGCCCATCGCTTTCGCGCGCTCGCCGGGCTCTGTGAACAGATTCATGATGAGCGACAGCGACACGGCCGACACGATAGCGCCGCCCAGGCCCTGCACGGCGCGCGCGCAGATCAGCAGTATCTGCGAATTGGCGAGTCCGCACGCGAGCGATGCCACGGTGAAGAGCGTAATGCCGCCGAGAAACAATCTGCGATGACCGTACAGATCGCCGAGCCGTCCACCGAGCAGCAGACAGCCGCCGAACGTCAGCATGTACGCGTTGACGACCCACACGAGCGATGTTTCCGTGAAGCCGAGATCCGCGGCGATAGAAGGCAATGCGACGTTCACGATGGTCGTATCGAGCACGATCATCAGCACACCGAGGCACAGCACCATGAGCGCGAGCCAGCGTTTATTGCCGTGGATGGAATGGGTCATGCGAGGGCTCCTGTGCCGCGATCGTTTGAAATTGCCGGTGGCTTCGAGCAAACGTGGGCTGTTTCAATGCGATGCCGGACGGGCCCGCCGCCCGGCGCGATGTTGATCAACCGGATGTTGATCAAGCTAGTGGCAAGTTGTTGAGGGCGAGGGGTTTTTCAGTCTAGCACTCGCGAGTTTTGCGTCACAACTACGAATTCCTGGGCGGGTGGGGCGTACGTCGACGGCCTCGGCACGGTCTGCACGGATCAGAACCCAGACTGGCGGTGAACAGAAGAATGGCGACGTCTTTCGATGTTCGCACGTTCGCACGTTCGCACGTTCGCACGTTCGCTCGGCGTCAGGCGTCAGGCGTACTTCATTCGATGCGAGTGGGCCCGCCGTCTTCGCGCGACATCACGATCCATGTCACTGGCCCTTCGCGACGGTCGCGACCGATGCCCTCGGGGAACACATCGCCTTCCCTGAACATGTGCTCCTGGAGGAACGCTCCCGGCGATTCCAGCACGCCCCAGCGGCCCGTGTGCGGGCAGCGCTCGCCGGTCCTGCGTGAGATGTGCGGCTTCTGGACTTCGCCCCGCGGAGCCGTCGCCTGCTCGCGCGCGAAGTCCACCAGGTCCTTCGGATAGAAGCGCATGTCGCGATAGCTGCTGTCGTCAATGTTCCATAGCAGCGTCACTAGCCCGGCTTCGAAGGCCCAATAGCCGAAGAAACCAGCGTCAAGACGCTTATGGCGGTCGTACCAGTAGCAGTCCTTCATCCCGCCGTACCAGTGCTTCAGATAGTCGGCCGTTGCCTTTTGCTGTGCCTCGCCGTGCGTCTCCGTCGCGCGCAGCAGATCGGCGTAGGGCTTTTCGTGAACCAGCGATTCGCCGGGCAGTGAGATACCAAACTGTCCAAACAGACGACTTACCAGCGCGTCCTGACCGTCGTCGGCATCAGTGCTAATCCACGTCGCAATGGTCGGCACCCACTCCTTCAGTCCGAGCAGTACCGCCAGCGACAGCAGCCACATCACGTACTGGTAGGCGTCCCGCTCCCAGAGTTTCAGCCGTCCATACTTGGGATATGCGAGATAGTGGGTCTTGAATGCGTCAAAGCAACGGCGGGCATCAGATTTAAGTGACCCCACAGGCTCGCCCGCTGAGTAGCGCAAAAATACGATCTTCAGCGCGTCATCAGACCGACTCCAAGACAGTCTGCCCTTATGCTCAGGGGACCTGTCTGGCGACGCCAGTATTTGGTCGATTTCAGGATCGGTTAAACCGGCCTCATGGAACGCAAGCGTTGCGCGATAGTAGCTTTCGGGCAGCAGGGATTCACGCCTAGTTTTGTCGAATAGTTGGTCCATCACGATACCTTTGCTCTGCATTTGGTTCACGTTGCGCCGCTCAGTTTAACGGCACTTTGACAGGATTACCGGCAGCATCCAGCAACGCATTGCCGTATGGGTCGAGCTTCGTGATATCAACTACTCGCCCGTTTTCATCCACCACGATCAGCCAACTTTCGTAGTCGGCCTTCAGTATTGTGCGCGCCTTGGTCTGACCGCTAACGGCATCGGCCAACCGACTATCAATCCAAGGTCCGCTCATCTGTTTGCCCGACCCCTTGGTCATGGGCAACTGGCTCGGGCTGAAGTTTCCTCCGGTCCTGAACTTCGTCTCTGTAATCACGTATGGCGGTGGCGGCTCATTGTTCCTATACACGCCGTCGATACCCCGGCCCGTCGGCTTCTCTTCCAGCAGGCGCATCTGCCGGTCCGCTGACAGTTCCGACGTGAACTTCCGCGCCTTCATCCAATCGTCGCTGACCTGCTCGCCAAAGATACCCTTCCGCGCGCTACTCATCTTTGCGACATCGTCGCGATGCACGTTACTGCTTTCCGTCTGAGCTTCCTGCGGCTTCGGCGATTCACCGCCGTGCGCCGCACCGCCCGCTGCCTCCGCGCCATCGCGCAGCATCGGCAACAGTTTCGCTGGCCCGCCTATGCCCGGGCTCACGCGCACCTTCGGCGGCGTCACCACCTCGGGCTTCGGAGCCGGGACGCCCGCATAGGCCGGATGATACGTCGGCGGCAACGTGTCCTTCAGCAGCTTCTGCAACGCCTCGTCCAGTTTCGCCAGCGCCTGCGGAACCTGCTTCACTGCGTGGGTCTGTACCGCATAGAAGCGCTTCTCCATGCGCTCGAGTTCGGCTAACGCTGCCTGCGCCCGCCCGATGTATTCGATCCGGCTTAGAAGTCCTTTCGCATACCTGATTTTCTCCAGCACCCACCGGAAAAACCTGTCGAGGTTTTTTACCAGCGGGTCGCCATAGTCGGCGAAGTGAATCTTATCAAGCAGCCTGACGATGTTGCCCTTCGTGAAGCGTGCCAAAAAGCCAACCACCCTTTCGAGCACCAGACCGCTCCGTTCGATCAGCAGCAGACATACCGTGCGGATCACGGCGGCGGCTTCGTCGCCAACCATTGCTCCCGCAAGCCCACCCACCGCCGCACAGATCGCCGGGCCAAACACGCCCAGCGCCGATGCAACCAGGATCACCCACTCCTGCCACTCCGGATGGGCGGCGTTCTCAACGTCAGTCGATGTGCCTTCATACCGTCTGCCGAGCCGCAGGCTCACCGCCGCGAGATCGCGCGCACTCGTCACGACCACAGCGCCGGGGACCATGATCGCCGCCAGCATGTCGGCCACGATCACGCTCGTGGGTCTGTCTTCCGCGAATTCCCCATAGGCAAGCGACCTGAGCCAGTTCAGGGTGCTCACGGCATCGTCCCACACGTCGCCGAGCGTACTCATGCCTTGCTCCCGGCCGACGGCACCAGTTCGCGCAGGTCCTCATCTGCGGCGACGCTGTGAATGGTGCCATGGTGATTCGGGTCGTCCAGATACCTGACCTTCGCATCGGTGCCAGCGGGCACGCCACTCAGGCGCATGTAGCCGTCGGCGTCAAGCATGCCCCGCTGCGAGCGGCCATTGATCCAGGCCACATAGCTGCATCCCGCGACCGGCAAGCCGTCGGGGTAGACATGCCGGAACTCGAGATCTGTGGCGACGGGCGCTGCACGCGGTATGGACGGCATGGGCGTATTCATCGACGCCTTGCCCTGTTTCTGCACAGTGATGGTCTTGAAGAACAGGTCGAACGGACCGCCGAGCGTAATGCTGCCGTCCTTCAACTGGATGAACGCGCCGCCGCATTCCAGAATGATTTCCTTGGCCGCTGCAAGATTGATCTTGCCGTTGACGCTGGCAACGTTCAGGTCTCTGTCGGCGATGAACGACATCGGGCCGTCCTGCGCGTGGATTTCGACCGCACCTTTGGCCGCAAAAATCTTGATGCCCAGCTTCTGCGCGAATAGCGAAAGCTTCTCGCCCGCAGCGACCGTGAAGCGCTTCAGCACACTCCAGTCGGCACTCTTTCCGGCGACAGCCGAGATACTGTCCTGCGCCGAAAGCTGCACGCCGCCACCCGCGACAATGCCCGCCGATGCAGGCGTGCTCATCAGCAGCGCCGGCTGCTTCAGGCCGTCGAAATCCGCCTTCATCTGCTGCTGCGCATCGGTGTCGGCAGGCTCGGCCTTTGCACCGCTGGCCGAACTGGCCAGCGCCTTTGCCAGTTCCAGCGCGCTCTCAAGCTGCGCGATGGTTTCCTGCATGTCGAGCTGCTGACCGGTTGCAGCAGGGCGGTCATATGCGCTCAGATGCAGTCCCTTGCCCGCGCGATTCACCCCGTAGCCCGATGTCCTCAGCTCATAGCCTTCGCCCCTTTGCTCGAGCTTGCTGTTGACGAGGTAGCCGAGATTCAGTTGCGACTTGCCCGAGTGGTCCGTGCTGACCTTGATGCCTTCCTGGCCCGCCCAGTCCTCCATGCGAAGCTTGTTGTTCGCCTGCGTGCGGATCACGTTGCGCGAGAGCCAGCGCCGGTCGTTTGTGACGAGGTCGCGCGCCTGGCTGTGATGGTGGAACGCGATGACTTCGGGCTTGTCCGGGTCGCCGTCCCGGCAGGAAATGACGGCCTCGTCGTTGTCCAGCGCGACGAAGTGCATGCCGGTTTGACCCTTGCCCGCGAACGGTTTAGCCAGCCGCAGCGGTACGCTCTCGCCACCGTTGGGCCACGTTTCGAAATCGGAATCGAAGCGCACCGTGTAGTGCCCGCTTGCGGTGATGTACGCGTATTTGTATTTGTCCGGGCTCGTGACGCGCGCTGAAAGCGTGCCGGTCACTTTGGCCCACGTCTGCGGCTCGAGCTTCAGCCGGAAACGCCGGTCCGCCGGAATCGCCCGGTAGCTGTTCGTATAGGAGGCATCGCGCGCGCCGCTATGCGTGACTTCGACAATGACCTGGCCTTTCGGTGCATCGGGCAAAACAAGATCCGTTTCCAGCACGCGCCCCGGCTGCAACGCCAGAATATTGCTTTGCCCTTCATAGACAATCTGCCAGGCGATGGCGGCTTCGTGGCGTAGCTGCGCCTCCCATTTCGCGCCCGCCTGGTCAAGATGGTGGGTGCCGTAGATGTAGGGCTGGCCGTAAGTGGTTGGGTCCTGCGGTGCGACGTTCGCTTCATCGCGAAAGCGTTCCCAGGCCTGCTCCGGGTTGTAGTCCGCGACCATGAACGACTGCGGCACCGTGACGGTGTGTGTCCTGAGCGACGTCACCGCTTCCACGCCACCCGCTTCGAGGCCGGCCGCTTCGCGGTACGGCACGATCAGCCGCGGGTCGTAGATATAGTGATCGACGTCATCCGCGAATACGATCTCGTCGCCGTATTGCGTCTCCACAATGAAGCAGTAAATTCCGGCCTTCTCTGCGAGCATGTGGACATAGGCAAGGTCGCTCATCTGGTGCTGCATGCGAAACAGATGCTTGCGGTATTGCCCGCGCAACCTGAATGAAAACTGGTGCTCCCTCAGCCCATGACCGCACAGAACCGCCGCGATAATGTCGGGCGTGCTCGCGTGCTGGAAGATTTTTCTGCGGGTCACTGCCTCGAGTCGCGCGAAGTGCGATCTGAGCACGACCTGGTACTTCACGTAGTCACGGGTAGTCTGGATCGTGGAGAAGCGCGCGATGAATCCCGAGAACTTACGTGTAGCGCCATCGTCGGGCACGATGGAAAACGTGGCGTCGACGTTCAGATAGTCGGCGCGTGCAAGCTGCTGCGGGTGGGTCAACTCGATGCGCACCTCGGTGGGTGCGCCCATCTTTTCGGTTGCCGTGAACGAGACGACCGAGAGCGCCGCTGCGCTCTCCGTGCCGGGCACGTCGAGAAAGTACGCCTGACGTCCGGTTATGGCACGCAGCGCGTCTTGCAGGTCTGCCATGGACCTGGCCTCCTTGTTGATTTGTCGGAGACGCGGCTCGATAGGTCAGGACTGCAAAGGTCAGGCTGGCCGCGATCTGGAGCTATTTCAGCTCTTCACGCGTTTTACGCTGTGGGGTGATTCGGTCCAATCAGACGTCTCTGAAAAACCGTTATCTGTGGTCAAACGACAAAGGGCGACCGAAGTCGCCCTTTGTCGCCAGAAAACTGCTGGCGCGCTAATCATGGGGCGACGGCTTCCCGTCTCCCGTTTCGTACCACCGTACTCCCGACGCACGCGGCGCTTCATCACGCGGGTTGCCGGTGCCGATCTCAACCGAGCGCTGCAGGCAGCGGCGCAGTCGCATCACTTCCTAGGTTGTTGCGCGGTTCGCGCACACGGCTGGGATAGCATGCACTGCGTGCGGCGGCGCATCAGCGCTCACTCGTGCACTCGCCACTTGTCGACCGCGGCAACCGGACCTCGCTATAGCCCATGCGCTTCAGATCGCCGACCGCCTCGACAAGACCCTTCTCTACCATCAGCCTTATCCGCTGCGCGTAAAAGACATCGCCCAAACCCGGATATAACGACTGGTCGGCGAATTCGCTAATAGTCGTACCCACGACTCTCGCAACCTTCCGCCAGTTGTCGACAATGTTAGCAATGGTTGCAGCATCTATGGCATGCAGATCTGCTTCCGTGAGGCGACTGACCGCTTCCTGCTGTGCAGCGGTCAACGGCGGATTGTCGCCGTGCGGGTCGTAGTCTTCCGGGTATTGATGGACTGACTTGATCATCCTGCGGGTGTCCTTTGTTCTTTTTGAAATCGCGGGAGTTTAGTGCAACGATGCATTCCGCGCCATGGCTCGTCACCCGATCACCCCCCACCCACAACCCCATACTCCCCACCCCTCTCCAAAGCCCGCCGATACGCCGCGCGCGCATGAATCCTCTGCAAAAACGCAGTCACAGCAGGCAGCCGCATCCCACCGCGCGCCGTCGCCGCCTCAAGCGGAAAACTCATCTGCACATCGGCGGCAGAAAACTCATCGCCAGCAAACCACGTGCTCTTACTCAACTGCTCCTCGATATACCCAAGATGCAGCTTCAACTGCGGATCGACGAAACTCGATTGCAGCGTCCCCGCGATCTTTCGCGCGATCGGCTTCGCAAAGAAGGGCATCGGCGCACTCGCGATACGCAGCGCGATCAGCTTCAGCAGCAACGGCGGCATCGCCGACCCTTCCGCGTAATGCAGCCAGTACGTGTAACGCAAACGCTCGGGGGTGCCGGCCGCTGGCGCAAAGCGCCCCTGTCCATACTTGTCGACCAGATATTCGATAATCGCGCCCGACTCGGCAATGGTCAGCCCATCATCAGTAATGACCGGCGACTTGCCGAGCGGATGCACCGCGCGCAACTCGGGCGGCGCGAGCATCGTTTTTGGATCGCGCTCATAGCGCTTGATCTCGTACGGAACGCCGAGTTCTTCGAGCAGCCACAAGACGCGTTGCGAGCGCGAGTTATTCAAATGATGGACAGTCAGCATGGTCGATAAACGGTGGCCAATGGAACGTCACATCATAGGGCTATTGTGCAGAGGCGGGCCTCTAGCCGCACCCTTGCACGAAACAAAGAGTCACACGCGCGACTTCGCTCCCATCAACTCATTAGAAGGCAAGCTCTCATCGAGCAACTTACGCGCGCTTTCAATCCCCGCCACCGGCAATCCCTCGGGATCGAGCAAGCCCACCTGCACCAGCACACTCGCCTGATCCCAGTAGATATGCTCGTTATAAAGCTTGTCGCCGCGGAAGCACACCACAGCCAGCATCGGCACTTCAAAGTACTTTCCCGTCGGCGCAACACCCGGCAATAGCCAGTCGATTTCGCAGCTATGCGTGCAACTGAAAATGAATTCATCGACGATACGATCCGCGCCGATAGTCCGCGAAATCGGAATCAGCTTCGTGTCGGGCGGATTCGAGTTAACGAAGTGATGCGTGTAAAAGCGCTTGAGATTGTCATGACCGACACCGCCGGTCATCGTCGGAACGTGATTGACGTAAGGCTCGGCGACCATCGTCGGCATGACCGCTTCCACGTCGCGCGTCGCGAACTCGTGATAGCAATGCGCTTCCCACAACGCGTTGAGATCGTAGACAGGCCCGAGTACTTTGCGCAACAGCGCCAGCGTGCGCGAATACGCCATCATTGCAGCAGGCTTGTCGTATTGCGGACGCGCAGGCGCGGCAAACGCATGATCGCAACCGGGGTACACGTACTGCTCGATTTGCGGACGCGTGCGCAACGCAGCGCTGATCCGCTCGCGCGTTTCCGGCGGACACATCGCGTCGTTCCCGGGGAAGTGAAACACCATCGGACAACGCACAGCCGGTACTTCGTCCAGATACGCATCGAGGCCCACGCCGTAGTAACTCACCGCGCAATCCACATCGGTACGCGCCGCGCTCAGAAACGCGAGCTTGCCGCCGAGGCAGTAGCCGACCGCGCCAACCTTGCCGGCCTGCTCGGGCATCGCGCGCAACGCGGCAACGGTGGCCGCGATATCGTCGACGGCAAGGTCGGTGTCGAATTGCGCCAGATAGTCGAGCGCCTGCTTCATGTCGGCGTCGCCATAACCGAGTTCGATGCCTGGCTTGATGCGCCAGAACAGATCGGGCACCAGCACCACATAGCCTTCTTCGGCGAAGCGCTCGGCCGTCGCCTTCATGGTCTCGTTGATGCCGAAAATTTCCTGCAGCAGAACGAGCCCAGGGCCCGAGCCTTGCGCCGGACGCGCAACGTAGGCATTGAAACGGCCGCCGTCCTGGGCGACAACTTCGATGAAAGAGCCGGCCATGCGTGTGTCTCCTGACGTCTCGTAAGATTTGCGAGGAAGAGGGCTACGCCATCGTACGCAATTCGAACCGCTTGAGCTTGCCTGTTTCAGTGCGCGGCAGTGAATCGACGAACACGATAACGCGCGGATACTTATACGGCGCCACCGTATTCTTCACGAATTCCTGCAACTGTGCGACGAGTTTGTCGTCGGCTGTATAGCCGGGATTGACGACGATGAACGCCTTCACGATCTGCCCGCGCGTGTCGTCCGGCACGCCGATCACGCCGCATTCGGCCACGGCTTCATGTTGCAGCAACACGCTTTCCACTTCCGGACCGGAGATGTTATAGCCGGCTGAAACGATCATGTCGTCGGCGCGCGCCTGGTAGAACACGTAGCCGTCTGCGTCGATATAAACTGAATCGCCCGGCAGATTCCAGCCGTCGCGCACGAATTTCAATTGCCGTTCATCGGCGAGATAACGGCAGCCGGTCGGCCCGCGCACCGCGAGCTTGCCGATGGTGCCTGGCGCGACCGGTTGCATCGCGTCGTCCACGGCTTGCACGACGTAGCCCGGCACCGCGCGGCCAATGGCATGCGGGCGTATCTCGCTGCCCTGCGCCGAAATAAAAATGTGGATTAACTCGGTGCCGCCAATTCCGTCGATCATGTCGATGCCCGTCGCGTCGTGCCATAAACGCCTCGTCGAATCAGGCAATGCCTCGCCGGCCGCCACGGTTTTCTGCAAGCTCGACACGTCATGATGCGGAATGAGCGGCGCCATCTGCCGATAAAAAGTCGGTGCGGTGAACATGATGGTCGCGTGAAAGCGCTCGACGGTCTGCAACAACGTCTCGGGCGTGAGTTTCTCGATCAGTACCGTCGACGCCCCCACGCGCAGCGGAAAACACAGCAAGCCGCCAAGCCCGAATGTGAAAGCGAGCGGCGGCGTGCCGCAGAAAATATCGCTGGCGGAAGGGCGCAACACATGACGCGGAAACAGATCGCACATCGCCAATACGTCGCGATGAAAATGCATGCAGCCTTTTGGCGCGCCTGTCGTGCCGCTCGTGAACGCGATCAGACAGACGTCGTCGGCTGCGGTATCGCATGCGGTAAAGTCGTCGGGCTTATTGACGGCGAGCGTATCGAGCGAATCGGCTGCGTCGTCATGAAACAGCAGCGTTTGCTTTAACTCCGCGCAATAGAATTCGTCTTGCGGATCGGTGCAGCGCGCGAGTTCTTCGGTCAGGCGCGCATCGCAAAGCGCGGCGCTCGCCTGCGCCTTTACGATGATCTGCTTCAATTCCTTTGCGCGCAGCAGCGGCATGGTCGGCACGACAACGAGTCCGACTTTGAGCGACGCAAGCATGGCGACCGCCATCTGCAACGTATTAGGCCCGCGCAACAGAATGCGATTGCCAGGGTGCAAACCCATTTCATCGACGAGTACATGCGCGCTGCGATTGACCATCGCGAGCAACTCGTTATACGTGGTGGCGCGCGGCTCGCCGTCCACCAGCGACCAAACAGCCGGACGCTCGCCGTGACCTGCTTCGATCGTGCCATCGAGCAACTCCGTTGCGCAATTGAAACGCGCCGGATAAGCGACGTCGGGGTTGTCCAGCAGAAAAACAGGCCATTGATCCTGCGGCGGAAGATTGTCGCGCGCGAAAGTATCGACGTGTGCTGACGGTTCCATCGTGGTCTCCCCGGTATCGAGCCGGCTCCATGCGCTTCAGTTGACGAGAGCTTGCGTGTCCTTACTGCGGAATGACGGCGGTGGCTTCGATCTCGACCTTGGCTTCGTCCTCGATCAACGCGACGACTTGCACCGCGCTCATCGCGATGTCGTAGTCGCCGATCAACTCGCGAAACGCGCGGCCGATTTCCTTCAATGAGTCCAGGTACGCGCGTTTGTCGGTGACGTACCACGTCATTCGCACGAGATGCTCGGGTTTGCCGCCGGCTTCGTGCAGCACGGCGAGTACATTTTTGAGCGCCTGAATCGCCTGGCCGGCGAAGTCGTCGGTCTGAAATTGCGCCTGTTCGTCCCAGCCGATCTGGCCTGCAATGAACACTTGCGTGCCGGTTGCCGCGACGCCGTTTGCGTAACCGCGTGGCTTGATCCAGCCAGCGGGAAGAAGTGCTTTTTTCATGAGCGTTGCGCCTCGCTGAATTCGGGCTGGGGAGCAAACATCGCGAGTGCGTTGGCGATGTCGGTGGGAATGTCGATCGAGCGGCAGCTTTCAAGCGATGTCGTCACGAGTACCTGTTTCGCGCGGAAACGTGTCTCGCCGTTGCAATGACCGAGAATGTCGATGCTGATCGAGCGGCGGCCGATTGCGCTCACGCTGAGCGTCAACATGATCGTTTCGCCCATCTGGCTCGGCCGCGAGAACTCGCAGTCGAGCTTGACGATAGGCAACCCGATGCGGCGCTGGGCGATCATCTGCGCATAGTCGATGTGCAAGCCCTCGTTGAACCAGTCTTCGACGAGCGCATTCGTCATCACCAGATACTGCGGAAAGAACACGATGCCCGCAGGATCGCAGTGCGAAAAGCGGATACGTACGGGCCTTTCGAAGTGCGTGGTCATTTCGCGCTCTCTCCAGCGGCGGCGCTTGCGGCTGCGTGCGCCTTCAACAGATCACGGCCGACGATCAATTGCTGCACCTCCGTCGCGCCTTCGTAAATGCGCAGCGCGCGAATCTCGCGATACAGCATTTCGACCGGCACGCCGCTTTGCACGCCCATACCGCCATGAAGCTGCACGGCGGCGTCGATGACCTGTTGCGCGCCTTCGCTCGCGTGCCATTTCGCCATTGCCGCTTCGCGTGTCACGCTTTCGCCCTGATCGCGCAACCAGGCCGCGCGATAGACGAGGAGCGCGCTGCTGTCGATGGTCAACGCCATCTGCGCGAGCTTCGCTTGCGTCAGTTGAAAGTCGGCGAGCGTCTGGCCGAACATCTTGCGCGACGCGGCGCGCGCGAGTCCTTCGGCCATCGCATGCCGCGCGAATCCGAGCGACGCGGCCGCAACCGACGTGCGGAAAATATCGAGCGTGCGCATGGCGAGTTTGAAGCCTTCGCCAGGCGCGCCGAGCATCTGGCTGCGCGGCACGCGTGCGCCCGCGAAATGCAGACGCGCGAGCGGATGCGGCGCAATCACGTCGATGCGTTCGGCGATTTCGAGTCCCGGCGTATCCGCGTCGACAATGAACGCGCTGATGCCGCGCGCGCCCGGCGCTTCGCCGGTGCGTGCGAAGACGACGTAGAAATCGGCGATGCCGCCGTTCGAAATCCACGTCTTGTCGCCGCCGAGTACGTACGCGTCGCCGTCTTCGCGCGCAGCCAGCGACATGGCGGCGACGTCCGAGCCCGCCTCCGGTTCGGACAACGCAAAGGCCGCAATCCCGGTGCCGTTCGCCACGCGCGGCAAGTAGCGCGTTTTCTGTTCATGCGTGCCGCCGAGCGAGATTGCGCCTGAGCCGAGGCCTTGCATCGCGAGTGCGAAATCCGCGAGGCCCGAATGTTTGGCCAGCGTTTCGCGCAGCAGACAGACCGCGCGCGTGTCGATGGTGTCGCCGTGGCCGCCGTAAGCGACGCCGCCGACGCCATACTTAAGCCATCCGCTTGCGCCGAGTTCGCGCACGAGCCGGCGGCAGGTCGCATCGACATCATCGCGCTCGACGTTTGCCGTGTGTTCGGCATCGGATAAATTCTCGCGGCACCAGGCCTCAATGCCCGCAGCCAGTTCCCGATGACGCGGCTCGAAAAAAGGCCACGCAAGCGCGCTATGCAAATCGATGTGCTTATCGGCGCTCACGTCAATCTCCCTCGAACACAGGGCGCGATTTCGCGGCGAACGCCTGATATGCGCGCTCGAAATCGCGAGTGCTCATGCAAATGGCCTGCGCCTGCGCTTCGGATTCGATCGCCTCGTCAATGCTCATGCTCCATTCCTGGTGCAGCATCTTCTTCGTGATGCCGTGCGCGAATGTCGGACCGGCGACGAGATCGGCGGCGAGTTTCTGTGCTTCTTCAAGAAGCTCGGCGGGCTCGCAAAGCCGGTTATAGAAACCCCATGCATAGCCTTCGTCGCCGCTCGCTGAGCGTCCGGTGAAAAGCAGTTCGGCGGCGCGTCCTTGACCGATGATGCGCGGCAGGATCGCGCAAGCGCCCATGTCGCAACCCGCGAGACCGACGCGCGAAAACAGGAAGGCGAGCTTGCTGCGCGCGGTGCTAAGGCGCATGTCGGACGCCATCGCGAGAATCGCGCCTGCGCCGGCGCACACGCCGTCGACGGCGGCAATCACCGGCTGCGGACAATGGCGCATCGCTTTGACGAGGTCGCCCGTCATGCGCGTGAAGAGCAGCAGTTCGGGCATCGGCAGATCAATCAGCGGCGCGATGATGTCGTGCACGTCCCCGCCCGAGCAGAAGTTCTCTCCTGCGCCGTGGATCACGACGGCCTTCACGTCGGTCGCATACGCTAGCTGGCGGAACAGGTCGCGCAACTCCGCATACGATTCGAAGGTAAGCGGGTTTTTGCGCTCGGGGCGATTGAGCGTGATGGTCGCGACTTTGTTCGCGACCGACCAGCCGAAGTGCCGCGCTTCGTAATTCGCGAGTGTGACGCGGTTGCCTGCTAATAGCGCGTCGGCGTTTGTTTGTGACATATGCGTGTGTCCTCCTTGAATGCGCGAGGCCTTAGTCCTTGAGACTATCCAGCAGATGCTTCTTCAACTTGCCAAGCCGCTGATGTGTGCGCGACTTCTCCTCGAGACTCAAGCCGCCGAACAGCTCGACAACCCATTGCTCATGCGCGGCCGCCATCCTGTCGAACGCTTTGCGGCCCGCAGGCGTGAGGCACACGCTAATCGAACGGCGATCGTTCGGATCGTTATCGCGCGAGACGAGGCCTTCTTTTTCGAGCTGATCGGTAATGCCAGTGACGTTGCCGCCCGTCACCATCAGCCGACGCGAAAGTTCGGTCATCTTCAACCCTTCAGGATGACGCTCGAGTTGCGCCATCAAGTCGAATCGCGGCAACGTGGTGTCGAATTCGTTACGCAGACGCTTGCGCAATTCGGCCTGCACGAGGTTCGTCGTGGTCAGCATGCGCAGCCACAAACGCAAGCCCATGTGACTGTCGGCGCCAGTGCTCATTTCCAGATCCACGACGTTCTCCGCAGGTTTCGCGACGCCTTTGCGCGGCGCTTTGGCTTCTGCAGCCTTCGCGTCGCCGGCGGCAATCTTCTTGATGTTGGATGACTTGCTCACATCACTTCTCCACCGGCGATGGAAATGGACTGCCCCGTGATCGCGTCCGAGCCCGGTTGACACAGCCACAGCACCGCATTCGCGACCTGCTCCGGACTCACGAAACGATGCTGCGGATTCGAGCGAAGCAGACTCTCGCGCGCCTGTTCTTCCGTGCGCGAAGTCTTGCTGGTGATTTGTTCGAGCGACGCATGCAGCAGTTCCGTTTCGGTGTAACCGGGACAAACCGCATTGACGGTGATGCCTTTGGTCGCGACTTCGAGTGCAAGCGAGCGCGTAAGACCGATCACGCCGTGTTTCGCCGCGCAATACGCGGCCACATACGCATAGCCGATTTGCCCCGCTGTACTCGCCACATTAACAATGCGTCCGTTCTTGCGTTCGAGCATGCCCGGCAACACTGCACGCGTGCCGAGAAAGACACCGGTGAGATTCACGTCGAGCATGCGCTGCCATAGCGTCATGTCGGTATGCGTGAACGGCGCGGCCTGGGCCTGGCCCGCGTTGTTGATCAGTATGTCCACCGCGCCCGCTTTACTGAAAGCCTTCGCGACGGACTCTTCTTGCGTGACATCGACGGTGATGCTCGCGACGTCGCCCAATGTGTGGCATTTTTCGCGTTGCATCTCGAGCCGCTCCGCATTGCGGCCCATCAAGGTGACGCGCGCGCCGGCGCGCAGCAGTGCTTCGGCAATAGCGGCGCCAATGCCGCTGCCGCCGCCCGTGACGACAGCATGTTGTCCCGCGAGTGACGAGTGGTTTGAATTCACGTGGTTCCTTCCGCGCGCTGTGCGCGCTCTTGCGCCGACAAACCCGCATTGGCCACAGCCTGTGCGCGTTCACGTTCCAGGTTGCGTTCGAGTTGCGACTTCGCGGCGATGTATTGATTGGGCCACGTTACGTCGAAATAGCCTATCTTTGCGGCCTCATTCAACGTCCACGATGGATTGGCGAGATGCGGACGCGCGATCGCGCACAGGTCGGCGCGGCCGGCGGCGATGATGCTGTTCACGTGATCCGCTTCCGAAATCGCGCCCACGGCGATGGTCGCGATGCCCGCTTCGTTGCGCACGCGATCGGCGAACGGCGTCTGAAACATGCGGCCATAGACGGG
Source organism: Paraburkholderia sp. GV068 (assembly GCF_003058125.1). Classification (NCBI taxonomy): domain Bacteria; kingdom Pseudomonadati; phylum Pseudomonadota; class Betaproteobacteria; order Burkholderiales; family Burkholderiaceae; genus Paraburkholderia; species Paraburkholderia sp. GV068. The sequence continues at coordinate 452,703 of NZ_QBUB01000002.1, read as the reverse complement.
TTTTTCTTCCTTGCTGACCTGACCCGACGACACGTCGATCATGTCGGCGCCCGCGGCTTTGAATGCGCGCGCGATCTGCACGGCGTCGTCGGACGTCGTGCCGCCTTCGACCCAATCGTTCGCGGAAATACGCACGGAAATGGGCTTGTCTTGCAGCCACACCGCGCGAATGGCCCTGAAGATTTGCAGAGGATAACGCAGACGATTTTCGAGCGAGCCGCCGTATTCGTCGGTGCGATGGTTAGTAAGCGGAGACAGAAAGCTCGACAGAAAATAGCCGTGCGCGCAGTGCAATTCGAGCCAGTCGAAGCCGGCTTCCGCAGACATTTGCGTTGCGCGCACAAATTGGGCTTCGATTTCGCGCAGGTCGTCGTGTGTTGCTTGGCGCGAATGCTGGCTGACGCCGCGCAGATACTGCTGCGGCGATGCGGAAATGAGCGGCCAGTTGCCTTCGTCGAGCGGCTGATCGATGCCTTCCCATGCGACGCGCGTCGAGCCTTTTGCGCCCGAGTGGCCGAGCTGAATGCCGATCTTCGCATCGGACTGACGATGCACGAAATCAACAATGCGCTTCCACGCGGTGAGATGCTCGGGCGCGTACATGCCGGGACACGCTGGCGTGATGCGCGCCTCCGGAGACACGCAGGTCATTTCCGTCATGACGAGCGCGGCGCCGCCCATTGCGCGCGCGCCGAGATGCATCAGGTGATAGTCGCCGGCAATTCCGTCGACGGCCGAGTATTGCGCCATCGGCGACACCACCACGCGGTTTTTCAGCGTGACGCCGCGCAACGTGAACGGCGTGAACATGGGCGGGACCGAATGCTTTTGCGGCGCTCGCTCGACGCCCGAACGCCGCGCGAGCCAGTCTTCGAAACTGGACACATACCGCGCGTCGCGCTCGCGCAGGTTCTCGTGCGAGATGCGCTGCGAGCGCGTGAGCAGCGAGTACGCGAACTGTTCGGGCTCGAACGATGTGTAGCGTTCGACGTGCTCGAACCATTCCGTCGAATTGCGCGCGGCGTTCTGAATGCGCAATACGTCGACGCTGCGCACTTGCGTGTAATGCTCCAACGCAGCATGCAGATCGTCGCGATGCGCGCCGATGCTGTTGGCGAGCTCGATCGAATCTTCGAGTGCGAGCTTGGTGCCCGAGCCGATCGAGAAATGCGCGGTGTGCGCAGCGTCGCCCATGAGCACGACCGGCGTTTGCGTGCCGTCTGCGTTGCTGCGCCAGTGCACCCATTCCTCGTTGACCACGCGCGGAAAGCGAATCCATTGCGATGAGCCGCGCAAATGCGCGGCGTTGGAGAGCAGCGGATTGCCGTCCAGGTACTTCGCGAAGAGCTTCTCGCAGAATGCGATGCTTTCTTCCTTGCTCATTTCGTCGAGTCCGGCGGCGCGCCATACGCGCTCCGGCGTTTCGACAATGAACGTGGACGTCTCGTCGTCGAAACGATAGGCGTGTGCCTGAAACCAGCCGAATTGCGTCTTTTCGAATGCGAAGGTAAACGCGTCGAAGAGCTTTCGCGTGCCGAGCCACACGAAGCGGCAATCGCGCATGTCTACGTTCGGCTTATAGGCCGACGCGTACTTCTGACGAATGGCGCTGTTCGCTCCATCGCACGCGACGATCAGGTCGGCTTCGTACTGGGTGTCGTCAGTGACCTGCGTTTCGAAGACGAGCTTCACGCCCAGTTCCTCGCAACGCGCCTGCAAGATATTCAGCAGACGTTTGCGGCCGATGCCGCAAAAGCCGTGACCGGACGAGCGCACTTTGCGTCCGCCGAAATGGATTTCGATGTCGTCCCAGTGATTGAACGCGTTCAGTATTGCGTCGGCGCTTGGTGCATCGGCGGCGCGCAGATTGCCGAGCGTCTGATCCGAAAAGACGACGCCCCAGCCGAAAGTGTCGTATGGACGGTTGCGTTCCACGACGGTGACATCGTGCGCCGGGTTGCGGCTCTTCATCAACAGGGCGAAGTACAACCCCGCCGGGCCGCCGCCGATACAGACGATGCGCATGCTGTTCCCCACTGTGGACTTTGCTGTGGGGTTAATTTAGGTCTAGATAGTTTAGATGTCAAGTAAAAGACGTTGCGAGACCAGGCGGCCAGCCCACGATCCGCTCAACGCTTAACGCATGAAAAGCCCGCCGTTGATGTCCCAGCAAGCACCGTTGGTGAAATAGGCATCTGGCGATGCGAGCAGCACGGCCACGTCCGCGATATGAGTTGCAGAGCCGAGGCGCCCCACCGGAATGCCGGCGATGATCTTCTCCAGCTTCTCTGCCGGTACGGTTTCATGAACGATGGCCAGATCGAGCGGACCCGGCGAGATAGCATTGACAGTCACCCCAAGCGGGCCGAGATCGCGAGCGAAAACTTTCGTGAGCGTGAGAGCGCCGCCTTTTGCCGCGGCGTAATGCGCGCCGGTCGCCGAGCCGCCGTTTTGTCCCGCGAGCGAAGCGATATTCACGATGCGCCCTGCGCCCTTTGTCGCGAAGTGCTGTCCGAAAACCTGGCAGCCGAACAGCACGCTGCGCAGATTCACGTCGATGACCTGATCGAACTGCTCGGCCGTAATGTCCATGACCGGAACGATTTTCGATGCACCCGCGTTGTTCACGAGCGCATCGATCGCGCCCCAGCGCTCGAGCATCGCATCGCGTGCGGCCTCAAAGTCCGCCTTCGATGTGACGTCGAGCCTGATCGCAAACGCACGCGATCCATCGCTGCTCAGTTCGCGGGCGAGCGCTTGAGCGGCGTCGACGGCAATGTCGCCTAACGCGACCCGATACCCGGCATCGAGAAAGCGGCGCGCGAGCGCTGCGCCCAATCCTCTCGCAGCGCCTGTAACGAGTACGACTCTACTGGACATAAGCGCGGCTCCTCAATGTGCGTTCGACGCGCTCAGCGCATCAACATGGCTTCGATATGTGCCGCAACCGCGCACACCGTTTCATCTTCGCCCGTGCGACCCACGACCTGCAATCCCGCTTTAAGCGACGACCCGACGATCGGAACCGGCAACGTGAGCGCCGGATGTCCGCTGAGATTGAAAGGCCGGATAAGCGACGACATGCCGATCACCGACGTGCCGGCGCGCGCCGCTTCGATCGTAATCGGCAGCGCGGGCATTGTCGGGAGGATAAGCACGTCGGCTTGCTCGAGCGCGCGGTCGACCTCATCGGTGAAGATGTGGCGGATACGTTCGGCCGAATCCAGATCAGCCGCTTTGGTGTTCGCCGCGGCACGCAGGCGCGCTTCGATGTCCGCGCCGAGCTTGCCGCCGTCGACGAGATGACCGAACGCGCGCCATGTCTCCGCGTTGATGACCGCAAGACCTGCCGCGAACGCATCGCGCATGGATGGCAGCCGCACGTCATGCGAGCCAAGTTCGCTGCGTGTCACGGCGGCCGCGATGGCGCGACTGATTTCGCCATCGGCTTCGACATCGAGCATGGCGATGCGCGTGGTTCTTGCGTCGCGGCGCGCACGGTCGACTTCAAACGATGGGTCGATGGTGAGCATCACGTCGATAGTCGTCTTCATGTCGCGCGCGAAGGGACCGACGCAGTCGAGCGTGGTAACCCGAGGCGACACGCCTTCTCGCGACACGCGCCCGAACGTCGGCTTGAATCCGATCACGCCACAGCATGCAGCGGGGCCGCGCACCGAGCCGCCGGTATCTGTTCCGAGCGCGGCATCGACGAGCCCGAGTCCAACAGCCGACGCGGAGCCGCTCGACGAGCCGCCCGGAATGCGCGCCATGTCTTGCGGATTGCGCGGCGTGCCGCTGAAGTCGTTAATGCCGGTCATGCCGAACGCCAGCTCGTGCATGTTCGTTTTGCCCGTGATGCGCCAGCCTGCATCGAGCAGCCGCTGCACAACTTCCGCGTGACGCGAGGCGGGCGGCGTATCGGCGAGCGCGCGGCTTGCAGCGGTCGTTGGATAGCCGGCAATATCGATGCTGTCCTTGATCGCGATCGTGGGCGCATTCGCGCGCGGTTGCGCGATGAGATCGAACTGTTGCAGGAAAGCGCTCATGCGCACGCTCCTTGAACGGGGTTGACGTGCCAAGGCGCACTGAACAGACGCTCGGTGCGGAAGTGGCGAATCAGCCAGTTATCGTTGTCGCGCGGCGACGGCGTGAAATCCACTTCGAGGCGTGCCGAGATGAGCTCGGCGTTGGCACCGACATAGCCGGAAGCCTGCAACATGACCCAGCGGCCTTTGGCTGTATCGCCGTCTACTTCGATATGCTCGCTCGTCAGAAAATGAACGTTGGTCGCGAAGTGCGGCGTGGGCGGCAGATAGCGTTGCAACATCGCGACGATGTCCGCCGGTCCCTGCAAGCGGCCGAACTTGTTCGCATACTGCGGGCCGATGCCTTCCCACACGGCGTCATCGGTGAACAGCGCCGCGAGCGATTCGTGCTCGAGTGCGCGCGCCGGTACATCGCAGAGTGCCATGTACCGAGCGATGGTGTTGCGCACGGCGTTTTGCGCTTCGAGTGCGTGCAGGCGCGCCTGCAGTCGTTCGAGAGTGATGTCGATCATCGCGTCATATATCTTTGCTGGCGGAGACAGGCGGCGCGGTCAGTGGTCGGCCTACACGCGCTTCGATCTTGCCGTAGCGCCAGAGGTTGTATCGGCCGACAGGCGTCGTGCGATACAGATTGCAGACCGCAACGGCGGTGTCGAAGTCGGCAACATCGGCCATGATGTAGAAGGTCCACGGCGCGCCGTCAGCGTTGCCGACGACCAGCCTGTCGTCGTCCATCACGCCGAGCACGCGTACATTTTCCATTGCTTCAATCGCGGCGAGCATGGTGCTGTAGGCTTGCCATACTTCACCGATTTCGTCGCGCGGCAGGTCGAAAAAATTCTGCGTGACGCCGCAGCAAAACAGCACGCGCAACGGTAGTTCTCGAGTGTCGGTCATCATGTTCTTTGGAGTGACAGCGGGTTGGTGAGCCGCGCACGCATCGCGTCGCTATCGGCCCAAAGCGCGAGCGGTTTTCCCGCCAAGACCGAAATCCGTATTCGGAATGTCCTTGATCATCACGCGCGTGGACTGCAACGGCACGTCAAGCACGGCGGCGCTCGTTTCGCAAAGCTGTGCGATCAGCGCTTCCTTCTGCGCGTCGGTGCGGCCCGCGATCAGTATCGCGACGATCACCGGCAACGCGGCTGGCGTGAGCTTGCCGCCCAGCCCGATATTGGATGCCGGCAACTCCGACAATAGAATGCGTACGGACTCGGCGGGCGCGCCGATGGCATCGACGGTAGCCTGCGTGAGGCCATGAATGAGCGATGCCTTGCGGTCGTCGCTGTGACCTTGCGGCAAATAAACTTCGAGTGTCGGCATGATGAAAAGGCGAAAGCGCATCGGCGCGTGCATGTGCCGATGCGCGATTGAACATCAAAGCAGGAAGCCGATCGCGTTCAGCGCTTCCGTCGAATTGATCAGGCGGATGACTTTCTCGACGAGACGCGGCTCGCCGTCGGCCATGCTGATCTTGTGCGTGAGATCGGCCGCGAAGATCGTCGACACGCCACGCTTGTACGCGATGATGATCTGCGAAGACTTCACTTCAACGAGGTCCGCGCTCTCCGACGACCGCGTGAAGCGCGATACCGTGCGGACCGTGCGGGCGGCATCGGATGCGGATGCCGAGTAGCCCGACGTCATGCGTTGCACGCGCAATTCGCGCATGTGCTGGTCGTCGAATGCATAGTTGAGCGTGGATGCGTAGTCGGTCGTATCGGGATCGATCGGCACGACATAAACGCCTTTCGGGTCCCACATCTGCAACCACGCGTGATAGTCGCGCCGGTCGAGAAGCTCGGCTTCGCGCCAGATAAACTCGATCGCGCGTGCAAACGTCTGGTGCGAGAAAAGTGCGTTGCGCTCGTCCATCATGCTTGCTCCATCATTGCGCGCCATTGGCGGTACGCTTCGCGCATGCCGGTTTCGTCGGTTGCGTGCGCGGTTTTTTCGCCGTTCGGCGCGGTCGTTTCGCGGTTGAGGCCACGGTTCACGAGAATCGGTACGTCAGGGCCCGCGTACGAGCCGCGCTGCACGCGTTCCCATGCTTCCGCGTCGTCGGGACTGCCGAAGCCAAACGGGCCCTGGAAGTGCTCGTGTATGCGCAGGCGCACGCGGTTCGCTTCTTCGGGGCCGCCGTCCATCGCGAGCGCGACGTGACGAATCTCGGTTTCTTCCGCGGAGATCGGGCGCAGCACGCGGAAGAAAGCCATCGACAACGCGAGGTTCGGGAACAGATTCAGATTGAAGCCGACGCCCATCAGCGATCGCACAATGCGGCGCACTTCTTCCGGCGTGTGCTTGTGCGCGAGTTGCGCGGCGAGTTCGTTAAAGCGCTCGGGCAACGGCGCGCCGTCGTCCTTATCCAGATCGACGATCTCGGGCACCAGCACCGCGAGGCTGTGACCATTGCCGAGCGAGCGGCAAAACGCGTCTTCGCTCGTCATGAAGCTGGTGATGGCGGCGGCGGTTTCGTCGTCGATCGACTTCATCCACGACTTGTGAACGACGGGGAAGTGATACAGGTCGGTCGTGTTCTCGAGCTGAATCTTCCAGTTGCCCTTGAACTTGAACTTGTGCTCGCCGTTGGCCTTGATCGGATAGCCGGCGCCTTGCTTCATGAAAAGGTCGATCCACGGTTTTGCACCGCCGAGGAAGTCTTCCAGCGATTCGATGTTTTCGTTGAAGCTCGCGAAAATCAAGCCCTGGTACACGCCGACGCGCAGCTTCTTGAGCGGCAGATCGCCTTTCTCGCAAACGCCTTCGTAGCCGTCGCCATAGGGCAGCGCGCGCAGTGTGCCGTCGAGTGCATACGACCAGCTGTGATACGGGCACGTAAAGCCTTTTGCATTGCCCTTGTGCTCTTCGCACACGGTCGCGCCGCGATGACGGCAACGGTTCTGCAGCACATTCACCGCGCCCGTCTTGTCGCGTACGACGATGACCGGCTGCCGGCCGATCGTCGTCGTCACGAAGTCGCCTGGCTTCGGCAACTCGCTGTCATGCGCGACCCACACCCACGTCTTGTAGAAAATGCGCTCAAGTTCTTCTTCGAACAGTTGCGGATCGTAGTAAAGCGAAGGCGCGATGCGGTCGGCTTCCGCGCGCTTCGCGAGCGCGCTGGTGTCGATGGTTTGATAGGTCGGCGTACTCATCGTGATCGTGGGGAGGTTGAGTGGCTGAGAGGGGAGAGGCAGCGCGACGTGAGCGCATCGTCTCGTTGACATCAGTCTCGCTTTGCGAAGATCATGCGTCAAATCGATTAAAAACAGGTCGCCCGATAAACGCGGCCGATTTAACGCGAGTCCCCATGACCTCCATCGACCACATCGATTTGAATCTGCTGCGCGTGTTCCAGGCTATCGTGGAGGAACGCAGTCTGACGAAAGCGGGCGAGCGGCTTGCGCTGTCGCAGCCCGCAGTCAGCTACTCGCTCGGACGACTGCGCACGCTTTTCGACGACCCGCTTTTCATTCGCACGAGAGCCGGGATGCAACCGACGCCCGTTGCGCTGGAGCTCGCGGACATCGTGGGACGTGCGCTGGATACCGTGCGACAGGCGCTGCGATACGCCGAGCGTTTCGATCCGGCGACGAGCACGCGCACGTTTCGTCTGTCGCTATCGGATGCAGGCGAAATGGCCTATCTTCCGGCGCTATGTGCCGCGCTCCAGAAAGCCGCGCCGCGCGTCAAGCTGGTGGTCGAGCCGATGCGCGTGGAAGAGATGGAAGAGGCGTTGCGTTCCAGCCGCCTCGACTTCGCGATTGGCAATCTGCCGCTGTTGTTGCCGCGCACGAAGCATGGGTTGCTGTTCGAGGAATCGTATGTCTGCATGACGCGCAACCGGCCGGATTTGCCGCGCGGAAATGAGTTGAAGCTCGAGCAGTTTCTGACCGCATCGCATGTGCAGATCAATTCGCTCGAACACAGTCATCATGCGCTCGACGATGCGCTTCGTTCGCAAGGCGTCGGGCGCAATGTCGCGCTCGTGCTGCCGCATTTCGTGGCGGTGCCTGGCGTGCTGGCTGCGACGGATTTGCTGGCGACGTTGCCGGAGCGGCTCGCGCATATCCTGAATCGCGGCGACGCTTTCCGTATTTACGCATTGCCGGTGCATGTGCCGAAAGCGGCTGTCACGATGCACTGGCACGAGCATTTCAACGACGACGAAGGCATTGTCTGGATGCGAGGCCTCATCACCGACATCCTCGCCGGCTTCACGAAGATGTGAGAAGTACAGGTCGCAGAGCTACAAATCCAGCACGAGCACCGGCGTACGCGAGCGCGATACACAGCAGCAGATCACGCTGTTGCTGGCGCGTTCCGCCTTGCTAAGGCAATGATCTCGATGCTCGGGCTCGCCGCTAATCACGTCGACCATGCAAGTGCCGCACACGCCCTCGCCGCATGATGTGTCTACTTCAATGCCGATCGAAGCGAGGGCATCGACGATGGATGTTTTTTCGTCCACCTTCACGGTCTGACCCGTGCTCGCCAGTTGTACCTGGAAGCTCGCGAGCGAGGTTCCCGTTTCGTTTGCGGGCTCGGCCTTGAACCGTTCGAGATGAATGGCATCGGCGGGCAAGCGCTTTTGCGCGGTGTCGACCACGAGGTCCATGAACGGCGCGGGACCGCATGTGTAGACATGGGCGTCGGGGCCCGCTTCGCTCAGGCAGATGTCGAGTTCGGCGGCAAGCGCGTCGCGCCGCACACCGAAGTGCAATCTCACATGGGAGTCGAACGGCGCGCGCGTGAGCAGCGTCATGAACGCGGCATGTGCCTCGCTACGCGCGAAGTAGTGCAGCGTGAAGCGCGCGCCGCGTGCAGCGAGGCGATAGGCCATCGAGAGCAACGGCGTAATGCCGATGCCCGCGCCGATCAGGATATGCTCGCTGGCGCCGTCGTTCAGTTGGAACAGATTGCGCGGCGCACCGACCTGCAGTTCTGTGCCGATACTCACTTCCTCATGCAGCGAGCGCGATCCGCCGCGCGACTGCTCTTCTTTTTTAACCGCGAAAACTTGAGACGATACGCATTCGGGATCGCCGCATAAGGAATATTGCCGCGTGATTCCCGAGGGACTCGTGACGTCGATATGCGCACCCGGTTCAAAGCGTTCGAAGTCCATGCCGTCGAGGCGCGAGATTTTGAACGAGCGCACGCCGTGCGCTTCTTCAGACAGGGCGTCGACGCGGACCTTGAGGGCTTGAGCTTGCATGATGCTTTCCGATGACAATTTCAAAAACGATGAGTCGTGGTTAGCGCCGCGTCTCATGCGTGAACCTGAGCGTCACGACGGTAACGAGACCCAGACCGATGAGGAATAACGCGACGGGCCAGTAAGCGTGATACCGCACGAGCAGCGCCGTCGCGATGAGCGGCGACAGGCCGCCCGCGAAAATCGACGCGACCTCATGTCCGAGTGCAACGCCTGAATAGCGCACTTCCGTGCTGAACAATTCGCCGACCAGCGCGGGCAGCGTGCCGATCATCGCGCCGTGGCAGACGGCCGTTCCGAGCACCAGCGCGAGCCAGATCAGCGGTGTCGAGTGCGTGTCGAGCAGCCAGAAGAATGGGAACGCCATGACCACGAGCGACGCCGCGCCGATCATGTAGACGGGCTTGCGTCCAATGCGGTCGGAGAGTTTGCCCCACAGGAGCATCGCAAACATCTCGATGATCATCGCGAGCATCACACCGGTGAGCATGATCGAGTTGGAGATACCGGCAAACTTTCCGTAGACCAATGAGAACGCGAGAAAAATATAAGCACCGCCGTTCTCCGCGACGCGCAGGCCCATCGCCATGAGAATCTCTTTCGGGTGACGCTTGATGACCTCGATCACCGGCATGTGCGCGGTCTTGCCCGCCTTGTTCGCTTCCTCGAAATCGTGGCTCTCCGGCAGGTTGTGGCGGATGTAGACACCAATCGCGAAGATGGCGATGCTCGCGAGAAACGGCAGACGCCAGCCCCACGAAATGAACTGATCGTGCGGCAACGCTTGCGCGCCGAGAAACGCCGCCGACGATAGTACGAAGCCGCCGCCCACGCCCAGTTGGCTCCACGCCGCGTAGTAGCCGCGTTTCTCGGGCGGTGCGCTTTCGCTGATCATCAGCACGCCGCCGCCCCACTCGCCGCCCGACGCAATGCCTTGCAGCAGACGCAGGCCGACAAGCGCGGCGGGCGCCCATAGGCCGACGTGATCGTAGGTCGGCAACAGGCCGATTCCGAACGTCGCGACGCCCATGATGAGCAGCGTCCAGACCAGCGACGCGCGACGTCCGTAGCGGTCGCCGATATGTCCGAACACGACGCCGCCTAGCGGCCGCGCGACAAAGCCCATCGCAAACGCCGCGAAAGCGCCGAGCGTTCCGACCAGCGGGTCCGCGTTGGCCGGAAAGAACAGTTGCCCGAACACGAGCGCCGCGGCCGTGCCGTAGACGAAAAAGTCATACCACTCCATTGCATTGCCCGCGACGGACGCGACGACGATACGTCTGAGTGCGCGATCCGGCGTCGCTGGAATACGTTCGGCTGCCGAGGAGGATTGAACCGTGGACATGTCTGCTCGCTGGGTAGGTAGGTGGCGCGCGCCTCTCGGGCTTCGCATAGCGGACAGTTTCAAAGCGCCGGATAACTGCGTCAAATCGGCCGAAAAGGGCGGGGAATATCAGCGCGGCAAATAGTCCGGGCGGGCCCCGCGCGTCAGGCTTGCGGCTGATGGAACATCGCGAACAGCGCGTCCCGCAGCCATGCAATGCCGGGGTCCGACGCGGACTGCGTATGCGAATGCACCTTGATTTCGATCGGCGGCAGCGAGAACGGCAACGGCAGTACGCGGAACGCCTTGCCGCGATTGAACCGGCGCGCGATGCTCTTCGGAAAGATCACGGCGAGGTCGGTGTTCATCACAATCTCCGGCGCGACGACGAAATGCGGCAGCCGCACAACGACCTCGCGCTTGACGTCGAGTTCATCGAGCCACTGCTCGACCATGCGGTGCCCGGTCGCGTTGGTGGTCGCATAGACGTAGCGCAGCGCGGCGAGGTCTTCGCGTGTCGGCTTCGTCTTACGCAGTGGATGACCCGCGCGCACCACGCACACATGTTCGTCGACGAACAGCGTCTGGCTCACGCAGCCTGCGTCGAGTCCGGGCACATAGCCGAGCGCCAGGTCGATCTCGCCGGCGCGCATCGCGGCGCTAACCGATTGAACAGGGATATTCGCCACTTCGATGCGAATGCCGCGCGCCTCGCGATCCAGCATCGAGACGAGCGGCGGCAGAAAATAAAACTCCGACATGTCGGACATCGACACGCGAAACACGCGCTGCGCCGTGGCGGGGTCGAACTTCGCGAGCTGCTGCACCGCGTCGTTGATGATCGCAAACGCCTGGGCGAGCGGCGGATAAAGGCGGTAGGCGGCATCGGTGGGCACCATGCCGCCGGGCGTGCGCAGAAACAGCGGGTCTTCGAAAAGATTTCGCAGACGACGCAGCGCGTGGCTCACGGCCGGCTGCGTCAAACCCAGGCGATCACCGGCGGCAGTGAGGCTGCGCAGATCCCAGATCGCAAGGAAAACGCGCAGCAGGTTCAGATCGGCGATGCCGACATGCGGCTTGGTCATGCGCTTCGCTCGCGGACAAAGGGGGCAACGCGCATCTCGCGACGCCGGTCAGTGTGTCCCGAGATTACCGTAGTTGCTGCGCATTGCAAAATGCGGCGTCGCGCCCGTGAAAGGCGGCAGCGCGTGGAAGTCGCGGCGCATCGCGTCGCGGACCGGAGAGGCAAGCGCGATCGCGAGTGCGGAGGCATCGTCGAATACGACCTTGTTGCGCTGCATCGCATTGGCTTGGGCAAAAGGCAAGCCGCTTCTGCTGTCGATGCGCGTGTAGATTTCCAGCTCACGCAGCGCCGGCAGTTGCAGCATCAATGGCGGGTGATGCTCCAGGTAATGCGAAAGCCACGCGTTGAAGTTGTCGGCGATGCCTTCGTAGGCGACCAGATAGGTGCAGCGCTCGGCGTCGAATCGCGCGGTGCGTTTGTGCGTGCGAACCGCCATGACCTGCTGCGCGAACGATTGCCGGCTCAATGCGTGATGTGCCGCAGCCTGCAACGCGCGATGAATCGCGCCGTCTTCCGCGCAGGCGGCTTCGAGCGGCGCAAGATCGTCGAAGTACCACTGAAGTACGGTCGACGGCGCATCGCTCGAGGCCGCGATGCGCGGGTCGACGCGCTGTTCGAGCGGTTCATGAACGATGAGCCTGCTCAGACCTTCGACGCCTTCCGCCGCCCGTTGCAGCGCGGCGCCGTCAAGCAGCGGCTGCATGCGCGGACCGCCGATCAGGAAAAGGCAAACTTGCATCGTCATGCCGCCTCGCCTGTGAGCAGGTGGAATCGTCTGCCGAAGTAGACGAGGCCGTTGCCTTCGCCGCACAGATCGATATGCTCGATCCGCACGAAGATCACGGAGTGCGAGCCTATCGTTTTGCTGTCGATGATCGTGCCTTCCAGCGTGGCGATTGCATCGTCGAGCACAGGGACCGCAAGGCGGCCCGCGTGCCACGCGCATTGATCGAAGCGCGCTTGCATCGAGCAACCGGTCATGCCCGCGAACACGCGCGCCGGCTCCTGGCCTTGCGCGCCCAGCACGTTGATGCATACGCGGCCGTTGCCGTGCAGCACGTCGTGCACATAACTCGACTGATTGATGCAGATCAGCATGGTCGGCGGGGAGTCCGTCACCGAACACACGGCGCTCGCGGTGATGCCGCATCTGCCGTGCGGACCGTCGGTGGTGATCACGTTGACCGCCGCCGCGAGGCTCGCCATCGCGTTGCGGAACTGGGTGCGTTGTTCGTCGTGCGTCATGGCCATCGCTCCTCTCACGGCTCAGGGATACGGCGTCACAGGCGGAATGCCGACGAAGACGGCTCCCGATGCGTCGTAAGTCCCTTCGCCGAGGAACGCGTGCTGCGTCACGACGATCGAATCGCGCACGAGCCGTTGCATGCGGCTCTCCCGGTAGATCGCGCCAACGCCCGCCATCTTGTACGCCTGCATCACGATGTCGGCACACGTATGCGCCGCGTGCGTCGCTGAGAGGCGTAGCAGGTTCGCTTCCGCGGGCAGCACGGGGTCGCCTGCGAGCACGGTGCGCCACGATGCTTCCGCGGTGTCGAAGAAAAACGCGCGGGCGCTGCGCCACTGCGCTTCCGCTTGCGCGAGGCCGGAGCGATAGTAGGCGCGGTCGGCGAGACGCGGCGCGCCCGTGGTGGTCTTCGTCACGCCCGACATGCCTGCCAGCAGGTCGAGCGCCGCGCGCGCGAGGCCGACGTTGACGGCGGCATGCACCTGCGCCTGATAGCTGACGGCAGGGTAGCGATACAACGGCTCGTCGATCAGCGCGACGCCGCCGCGAACGAAGGTCCATCGCTCGTCGACGTACTTGTCCTTCAGGCGCAAGTCGTGACTGCCGGTGCCCTGCATGCCGACCACGTTCCAGTTCTCGACGATTTCGACTTCGCTCGCGGGAAAGACCGCGGTGAACGGCTTACCCGCGTTTTTATCGTCTGCGCCGGCGGGAGCGCCGCCGATGCCGACGCCGATCCAATCCGCGCCCTTGCAACCGCTCGCGAAGCGCCATTGCCCGGACACGCGGTAACCGCCTTCCAGGCGCTCGGCTTTTTGCAGCGGATACAGCCCGCCGGCAAAGACCTGATCGGGCCCGGACGCATAAATTTCCGCCTGCGTTTCAACGGGCAATGACGCGAGATAGGTGTTTGCCGAGCCGAACGCGGCGACCCATGCGGTGGAGCCATCGGCAATGGCGATGCGCTCGAGCATCTCGAGAAAGCGCGGCGGCGGCAGTGCGTCGCCGCCGAAACGCTTCGGCGTACTCGCGCGAAAAATGCCTGCGCGTTTCATCTTGGCGACCATATCGCGCGGCACATGCGAGAGTGCATCGAATTCATCGCGGCGGCGCTCGACCTCGTCGATCAGCGCGTCGAGCGAAAGGGGCGCGGCGTATTCGGGGTAGTCGTTCTGCGAGTCGATAATCGATTCGCTAATCGATCGGCTAATCGATCCGCTATGAAGGGCTTGCATGCGAAGTACCTCTTGGTCAATGAAGTGATGCGTCATTCGGATCGCTGATGCGCGGCGCTGCGCATCGCTTTGGGAAAGGTCTCGCGCGCGAGCAGCGTCGCAATCACGGTGACGAGGCCCAGGCCGCCGAGATAGATCGCAACCGGCACGGCGCTGCGATAGTGAGCCAGCATCGCGGTCGCGATCATCGGCGAGAGACCGCCGCCGAGTACCGACGACAACTCGCGGCCAATGCCAAGTCCCGAGAAGCGCAGGTGTACCGGCAGCATTTCGCTGATGAAGGCAGGCTGTGCGCCTTCCAGAATGCCCAGCGTGAGGCTGTTCGCCAGCAGCAGCGCGGCGATGACCTTCCAGTATTCGCCCGAGCCCAACAGCGAGAAGTAAGGCCATGCGACCAGCACCATCGCGATCGCGCCCACGAGGTAGACCGGCTTGCGCCCGACCTTGTCGGTGATGTGGCCGGACAGCAGCGAGACCGGGATCATCAGCAGCATGGAGATGGTGAGGCCGCCCAGGATCCAGCTCGACTTGATGCCGAGGAACTGTCCGTATGCAATAGAGAACGCGAAGAAGATGTACGACGCGCCGCCTTCGCCGAAACGCAGGCCGAACACGGTGAGCACTTCACGCGGACATTGCTTGAGGACTTCGATCACCGGCATCCGGCTTGCGTGGCGCGTCGCCTTGACTTCCGCGAAGGCGGCGCTTTCGCCGACCGAGCGGCGCATCCACAAGCCGAGTGCGACGAGTGCCGCGCTCGCGACGAACGGTATGCGCCAGCCCCAGCTCTGGAAGTCGCCGGACGGAAGATTCTGGACGAGCAGGAACGCAGCGGTCGACAGCACAAAACCAAGCGCGGCGCCGCATGGGCTCCACGCGGCGAGCGCACCGCGCCTCGATTGCGGCGCGTTCTCGTGGATGAGCAGAATGCTGCCGCTCCATTCGCCGCCCGCCGCGAGCCCCTGCAAGATGCGCAACAGCACGAGCAGCACCGGCGCTGCGATACCGATCTGGTGATACGTGGGCAACAGGCCCATGAGCATCGTGGCCGAGCCCATCGTGAGAAGCGTGAGCATCATCACGACCTTGCGACCGTAGCGGTCGCCGATATGGCCGCACAGTACGCCGCCTATCGGCCGTGCGATGAAGCCCACGGTAAAGCCGCCAAATGCAGCAATGGTGCCGGTCAACGGATCGGTGCCGACAGGAAAGAACAGCTTGCCGAAGACGAGCGCCGCAGCGGTGCCGTAAAGGAAAAAGTCGTACCACTCGAGGATCTGCCCAAGCACGGCAGTCGTGACGGCGCGCTGCACGTTGCTCACGCCGCGGGGCGCGGGCCTCGCGGCGAGCGTCGGCGCGCTCAGATCGGGATTCACGGCGTCAGGGTTCATAGTCATTCGGATAACGAAGGTTTTTAACCCGCTTCAAATTGCTCGAAGACGGCGCGGCGCTTTCAATCGACACGGAAACGGCATGCGTCGAACAATATAAGCCGCCATGACACCGGTCAAATTCGAGCCAAAAATGCGCGATATGAATTCGGTGCATGAGCTGTCCGTGAAAACCCTCGGCATTAATAGGCAAATCAGCGATATGGATGCGGCGCGCGATATTGATTTATTTGACCGGCGTTGCGGGCGACCTTACCTTGTGACGCAGCTATCAGTTCACTTCATTGGCTCATGACTCAACCGACAATCGAACGTATCGAAACGCGCCTCGTCGACTTGCCGACGATCCGGCCGCACAAGCTGTCAGTCGGCACCATGCACGGCCAGACGCTGATGCTCGTGACGATCTATTGCAGCGACGGCAGTGTCGGTATTGGCGAAGGGACGACAATTGCCGGCATGGCGTATGGACCTGAAAGCCCGGAGTCGATGAAGCTCGCAATCGACGCATACCTGGGCCCCGCGATGATCGGCAAAGACGCCTCGCGTGTTCAGGCTTTAATGGCGCATTTGAGTAAGCTCGTCAAAGTGAATCACTTCGCGAAGAGCGCCGTCGAAACAGCGTTGCTCGATGCGCATGGACGGCGTCTTGGCGTGCCGGTCAGCGAACTGCTCGGCGGGCGTTGCCGCGATCGTCTGCCGGTTGCATGGACGCTCGCTTCCGGAAGCACCGAAAAGGACATCGCGGAAGCGGAGAAGATGCTCGAATTACGCCGGCATAAGACGTTCAAGTTAAAGATCGGCGCAAGAGATCCCAAGGTGGATATCGAACACGTAGCGCGCATCAAGAAAGCAGTGGGGGATCGCGGCGCAGTGCGCGTCGACGTCAATATGGCGTGGAGCGAGACACAGGCGGCGTGGGCCATTCCTGCACTCGCCGATGCCGGATGTGAACTGGTCGAGCAGCCGGTGAATTCCGCGGCAGCGCTCAAGCGGCTAATGCGTCGCTTCCCTGTTGCATTGATGGCCGACGAAGTACTCCAAGGCCCGCAGAGCGCTTTCGACATTGCGAAGAACGAGGGCGCCGATGTATTCGCGATCAAGATAGAACAGAGCGGCGGACTCTTCGCGGCACAGCGTGTCGCCGCTATCGCGGACGCCGCCGGTATAGAGCTTTATGGCGGCACGATGCTCGAAGGCGCGGTCGGCACGATTGCATCGGCGCATCTGTTTGCGAGCATCCCGAATCTGCAATGGGGAACCGAGCTCTTCGGTCCGTTGCTGATTACCGAGGAAATTCTCGTAAAGCCGCTCGATTACAGCGATTTCGAATTGACCGTGCCGGATGGTCCCGGCCTCGGCATCGAACTGGACAAAGACAGGATAAAGCGCTTTACCCGCGACGGCTCCGAGAAGGTCACACAGTAATTCCCTAAAGAGTGAGAGAGAACAATGCTCTACCACGTACGCATGGATGTCAGCATTCCGCCCGACATGCCGGCCGATAAGGCAAATGAACTGAAAGCACGCGAGAAGAGTTATTCGCAGGAATTGCAGCGTAGTGGCAAGTGGCGCCATATCTGGCGCATTGCAGGCGAGTACGCCAACTACAGCGTGTTCGACGTGGAAGGCAACGCTGAGCTTCACGACATTCTGATGGCCTTGCCGTTGTATCCGTACATGAAAATTTCCGTCACGCCGTTGTGCCGTCATCCTTCTTCCGTTCGTACCGGCGACGCGTGAGGCCGACAAAGCGCGCGATGTACTGACGCGCGCCCACGCCGCTTTCCCAATACAACACGGAGACAGAATCATGAGTATCAAAGTATTTGCAACACAGGAAGTCCAAGACCTGCTGACGGCAGCCGCGAATCTCAATAGCGATAGCGGCGATAAGCGCGCGAGACAGATCACGCATCGCCTGCTAAGCGACCTGTTCAATGCTATTGACGATCTCGACATGACGCCGGATGAAATCTGGACTGGCGTGAACTACTTCAACAAGCTGGGACGAGATGGCGAAGCGGCCTTGCTTGCTGCCGGCCTTGGCCTCGAAAAGTACCTGGACATCCGCATGGATGCTGCCGACAGGCAAGCCAGACTCGACGGCGGCACGCCCCGTACTATCGAAGGTCCGCTGTATGTGGCCGGTGCGCCTGTGCGCGACAGCGTGTCGAAAATCGACCTCGATCCAGACAACGAAGCGGGCCCGCTAGTCATTCGCGGCACTGTCACTGGGCCCGATGGCGAACCTGTCGCGGGTGCGGTGGTCGAGTGCTGGCACGCGAATTCGAAAGGCTTCTATTCGCACTTCGATCCGACCGGGACGCAGAGCGACTTCAATTTGCGCGGTGCAGTAAAGACCGGTACGGACGGAACCTATGAGTTCCGCACCTTGATGCCGGTCGGTTATGGCTGCCCGCCGCATGGCGCAACGCAGCAACTATTGGATGCGCTCGGCCGTCACGGCAATCGTCCGGCGCATGTGCACTTCTTCGTCACGAGCAATCAACACCGCAAGCTCACTACGCAGATCAATATCGAAGGCGATCCGCTGATGTGGGACGACTTCGCCTATGCGACTCGCGAAGAACTTATTCCCCATGTGGTCGAGAAGACCGGCGGCGAGGCGTTGGGTCTCAAGACTGACGCGTACAAGGAAATCGTGTTCGATGTGCGCTTGACGCCGCGCGTAGAAGGCAAGGACAACCAGTTGGTCAATCGGCTGCGTGCATCGGCGGCGGCGTGACTCGCCGCGCAAGACATCGCGCAACGACAACAAGAACTGAACTAGCCGCCACGGCGGCAGCCCATTATTGACAGACCTTTTCCTCGGAGACTGCAGTCGGAACTTCTTTCGGCGCAGTCTTGAAGTGACCATACGTCCTGTATGTTTTGCCTTTGACGGTCACTACTTCCACCGACTCTTTAGCAGCCGCGGATTTCCGGTCGGCTTCGACGCTGCTATTGCGCCACGAGCCGGACTTCGAAAAAGTTTCGGGCGTCACGCTTTGTCGCGGCATCGCATGATTCGATGCGGTGATCGCAGCAGTCGCCGGATTGCTGAAGCGCGGCGGATTGCCGTCCCGTGCAGTAGCGGCATTAGCCTGCTCTGAGCTCGCGGTACTCGTGCCGATTCCATTCGGTGCCCAGCCGATTACGCCAGGTCCGACGACCAGCGGCGACAATTCGATCGCCACGATATGCGATTGCCGACGAGCAACGAGCAGGCATTTTTCGCCGCCTGCAGTACTTAAGGGAATGGCGCCGCTCCATTGCAGCAATGCAGGAGCCGACACGCTGGACGTTGCCGACACTCCGCCCGGCTCGCCAGCCCACACGCTCGCCGGCGGTGCCGCGGCCAGCGCATTCGCACCAGTCACCGCGGCGAGCGTCAGCATCGCGAATACCAAATGGCTCTTCATACAGTGCCTCGACTGTTCTCTCTTCGGTCCACTTTGCCATGCGCAAAGAAAGCCCTATTTGATTAGCGAAACCTTGAAGTTGTCGCTCGCGGGCGATGCCGGCTTTCCATCAGAGAGTTCGTCGTGTCCAACGTTGAGCGATGGCGCCTTGCGCGTTTCCGCTGCAGGTTGGGCCTTCACCGGCGCCGTGCGTTCGTTCGTTGCAGCCACAGGCAGACCGAGCCGGGCGCGAACAATCGGATCGCGATACTTTTCGTCCTCTGAGTATTGCGCCGCGTCGGGCGTGCGTGCAAGAGGCGCGGTCGTGCCGGGGCAGAGATGGCCCGTCGATTCGACAGCCTTGCGGTTCGCGTCGCTCTGACACAGCAATGCAAGCGCGACGTCGGTGAGGCCCATCGCGCGGAATTCGCGTGCGTCGAGTCGCCGGACGCAAGCCTGATCGACTTGGGTCGTACCGCCCGTCAGACCGAAGCCCGTCACCGAGATGCCGAAGCTGGTCGATCCCATGCAGGTGTCCGAGAGCGTCGTCGTCAGTGCGGGCGCGGCGATGCTCGGCGTCGTGCGCACGGAGTACGAACTCTGGTTGTAGTCGACCGTCGCTCGCGTGTCGTACGCGTTCGTTCCCGGACCTGCCGAAGCTTTGCTGGTCGTGTCGGCGCCTGTGCCGCTGCCCGACAAGCCTCCCGTCGACGCGGTCATCGTCGGCATCGTGACCGATACATTCACGTTGGACGAGCCGCCCGAAGCGGTGGCTCGCCCAATGCCGCCTACCGAAGTCGACGTCGAGTTCGTCGTGGCGGATGAGTTCGACGATGTGCCGATGTTGTTCAGGCTCGAGCCGCCGCCCTGGCCGATGCCGATCGAACTGGAACCCGATACGGAGCCCGACGACGAATCGGCGGTCGTATCGGCGTTAGCGGCGTGCGCGGCGCAAAGCGCAATGGCGCATGCCAGATGCAAGATAGTTTTGTTCACTTTAGTTCTCCCCAAACCCTTCTTCACTACAAACGAGGCGGCGTGCAAATGAGGCGGTGCCCATTGGGCCGCACTCGGCCCATGCACCGCCTCGAATGAGTTGCTTAGTGCCAGCCGCTGCCGAGCTTGCTCCATGCATTGGCCGCAGCGTCGGCGCCCGAGAGGCCGCCGGCTGTCGATCCGCCGAAGCCAAAGCCGCCTGCTTGCGACGTGTTGATGTGGCTCGTCGTTGCATTCGTCGTGTTACCCGTGACGCCATAGCCCGAACCGGCCGTGGCGGACGCGTGACCGTTGGCGGCGCCGGCATCGGTGGCGGTGAAGTGGCCGAAGCCGATCACCGCGGCGGTGGTCGAGCCGCCCGACGTCGAGCTCGAGGTGGAGCTTGTACCGGTAGCGAAAGCGGCGACGGAAATGAACGAGAGGACTGCTGCTGCAATAAGGTTGCGTTTCATAATTGATCTCCCATAGGACGCGCGTGGTTATCCCGCTACATCGGCGCGGATATGTAGCAGGTACTGCAAGAAAATTTTGGATTGACGCCTGTCTTAGGCGTGCGGGCAGCGGGCGAACGTCATGGAGGCAACCCGTGGCCGTCGCGTGATGCAACTGCACAAGTCGCGGAAGAGTTCGCTGCGAAGAAGTGGTGTTGTCGTGGAAGAAGACAGTGCCGTGTGGCGCCGTGTTTAATCGGCACACACAGGTCAGCGTTCGCGCATGTCGGCGCGGCCGTGTCGGCCGCCCGCATGCGGTTTGTATTGGTGTTCATGACTGTCTCCCCGACGCATCTAATGATTGATGCTTGATGTGTTTCTGTTCTTTTGATTTCGTGCTTCTGAGTGGACTTTAGGCAAGAGGGACAGGTTCAACCGTGGGCGAACTAACACATGTGGTCATGCGACTGGGTAACGTCGCGCGCTTTGTGGGCAAGCGCTCAATATCAGCGGCGTGAGGCCAACAATCGGGCGATGCGATGGCAAGCCGGAACCTCCCCCCGCGCAACATGTCAATACAGCAATGTCGCGCATTCAATCGGGGGTGCGAAATGACTGCCACGCAACCAGGGGCGGTGCCCCTCTCCGACGAGGACGCACGGCGCCAACTGCGCCGCGCCGTTATCGCCAGCACGATCGGCACGACGATCGAATGGTATGACTTCTTTCTCTACAGCACGGTAACGGGTCTGGTATTTGCGAAGCTGTACTTTCCGCAATCGGACCCGCTTGTCGGCACACTCCAGGCGTTTCTCATCTACGCGGTCGGCTTTATCGCGAGGCCGGTGGGCGCGGCTATTTTCGGGCATTACGGCGATCGTATCGGCCGCAAAGCCACGCTTATCGTCACGCTGCTGCTAATGGGACTCGCGACTTTCGCGGTCGCGTTTGTTCCGACGTATGCGTCCATCGGAATCTGGGGCGCGGTGATACTCACGGTGCTGCGCTTCATTCAGGGCGTGGGTGTGGGCGGCGAGTGGGGCGGGTCGGTGCTGATGTCGATGGAATGGGCGCGCACCAACGCGCACCGCGGCTTCGTCGCGTCGTGGCCGCAGTTCGGTGTGCCGGCCGGGCTGTTTATCGCGAACCTCGCGGTATTGGCAATGAGCGCCGTTTCCGGCGACGCGTTCCTGACCTGGGGCTGGCGCGTGCCGTTCTTCCTGAGCATTGTTCTGGTCGCAATCGGCCTCTACATTCGACTGAACATTCTCGAGACGCCGATCTTCGCGAAGCTCCTCGCGGAGCGCAAAATCGAAAAGACGCCGATGCTCGAAGTCATTCGCCGTCAGCCAAAAGACATTCTTCTTTCGGCGATTGCGCGCATGGCGGAACAGGCGCCGTTCTACATCTTCACGGCATTTGTTTTCACGTATGGCGTAACGACGCTCGGCGCGTCTCGCGATCTGCTGTTGACGGCGGTGCTGGTCGCTTCCGTGCTCGAATTCGGCACTATTCCGCTGTTCGGCCATGTGTCCGATCTGATCGGGCGGCGTCGCATGTACATGATCGGCGCGGCCGCGGCGGGCCTGTTCGGCTTTGTTTATTTCGCCATGGTCGACACGCGCGATCCGACGTGGATTTTCGTGGCCATCGTGCTCTCGCTCGTACCGCACTCGATGATGTACGGGCCGCAAGCCGCATTGATCGCCGAGTCGTTCACGGGGCGGCTGCGCTATAGCGGCGCGTCGCTCGGCTATCAACTGGCGTCGGTGATCGCGGGCGGTCCCGCGCCGCTGATCGCGACGGCGCTGTTCGCTTACTATCACTCGGGCTACGCCATTGCCATCTATGTGTTCGTTTGCGGGCTGCTGAGCCTCATTGCTGCATCGCGTCTGGGCGACTACACGAACAAGGACATCTCGCAGGAATACGACGAGCCGCAGTCGATGAGCAGCGGCGATCATGGTCATCGGCATGCGTGAACATGCGGTGCGGCGCAGCATGCCGCACGCCGCGACTGCTGCTATCTGACTTCGCCGGTCTCGCGTTCGGGGCGGCGCACGGCGCGCACTTTTGCGCTATTGCCGCCGCCGCAAAAGAACTGTTCGCCGCCGTCCGACTCGAGACCGGACACGCCGACGCCCGCCGGCATCTCGAGGCTTTCCAGAACTTCGCCGGTACGCGGATCGATGTGACGCAGCTCGCTCGCGTCGTCTTCCCATGTGCCGTGCCAAAGCTCGCCGTCGACCCACGTGACGCCCGTCACGAAGCGATTCGATTGAATGGTGGACAGCACCGCGCCGGTCTCGGGATCGACCTGATGAATCTTGCGCTCGCGATATTCGCCGACCCACAGCGACCCTTCAGCCCACGCAAGTCCTGAAGCGCCGTTGCCGCCAGGCGCGGGAATCGTCGAGAGTATGCGGCCGCTGGCCGGGTCGATCTTGTGGATGCGGCCTTCGGCGATCTGGTACAGATGCTGGCCGTCGAAGGCCGTGCCCGCGTCGGCGGCGATCTCTATGCTGCGCAGCGTGTCACCGCTCGCGGGATCGAATGCGTTCAGCGTCTTGCCGGCCGCGATCCAGACATGCTGGCCGTCATATGTGACGCCGCCGACTTGCTCGACGTCCGGAAAGGGACCGTATTCACGGATGATGGTGGCGTTTGATCGATTCATGCTGTCATCCTAATTGAGCGCGAGCGGCGCGGAGAGTAACAACGTTGTCGCGAATCCGGATGCGGGCGGCGCCATCCAGCGGCGCGCGCGTCCGCGGCCAAAAGACTGCGCCTTGCCTGCGGCCGCGAGCGAATCGAGTGTGCGCTGAACGGTGCGCTGGCTTGCGCCGAGTGCGAGCGCAAGCGCGGAACTCGACCACGACTCGCCATCGGCGAGCAGTGCGAGCATGGCCGCGTGAGTTTCTTCGACGGGACGCGCGAGCAGCACAACGCGATGCCCGTGACGCGGCATCAACGCAAAGCCGCGCCGCGTTGCGCTGACATCGGCTAGCGCCCCAAGCATCGTGCGCAGTCGGCCCATTTCGACACGCAGGCGCGCGCGATGCGAGTCGTCGGCGTGGCTCGTCCTGAAGGCGCGCGCGATCAACATGTCGCGCGGGACATCGGCGGGCCACGCTTCGGCGAGTTGATACGCGAGATCGAACAGCACGGGCCGCCGCGTCAACGAGACGATCGCGCCGGTCTTCTGCACGACGTGACGGCATGCGTCGACCACGAGCGCCTCTGACGCGAGCAACGCTTCCACTTCGTCGAGCAGTAAAAGCCGCTCTTCGCCGCTTGCGATCAAACGCGCGGCGGGCAGCTTCAGCGTATGCGAAGCGCTTTCCACTTCGGCGATCAGCGCGGGAATACGCGCTTCATAGGCGGCCTGTTTCGCGCGTGCGAATGCGACGCGAGCCGCGGCAGTTTGCAAGCGCCGCAGCGCGACGCCTGCGACGACCAGCTCATGCGCGGCCCGCAACGCAGGCGGGAAAGGCGTGGGATCGAGCGCGGCAAGCAGGCGCTCGGCGTCGTCGATATGACCGATCAGCACGAGCCGCCGCACCTCCAGATACGCTGCATGCGCGGCATTGGCGCGGTCGCCGTGGGCTTCGAGAATCGCGCGCGCGTCGCGGAGCGCTTTGGCTGGCCATGCAAGATCGCGCGAGGCGAGGGCGATCTCCGCTTCCGCCACCACGCATCGCGCACGCGCGACGGCTTGCCGGGCGCCGAACGCGCGCGCGGCACTTCGCACGAGCGCCTTCGCCCGAATCAGATCGCCGAGTTGCGCCAGGGCGATGCCGCGAAGGGCGAGCGCCGGTGCGTCGTCGCGCAAGGCGACGCGCTTCAATGCGCCGAGCGGATCACCGGCCGCGAGTGCCTGCGCTGCGGCTTGAATGAGCGGATCGGTCTTCATCGAAATCGCGCCACACTTGTCACTCCCACGGTCAGGAATCCCGGTACTAATCTAGCACGACCGCTAACCAGTACGTCGTATCGAAAGCGATCAACGACTACCGAAACCGAACGGAGAGAGTCATGACCACGACACATAAGACCGGGACACGCGAAGAATGGCTGGCCGCGCGCCTCGATCTGCTCAACGCGGAAAAAGAATTGACGCGGCGCAGCGACGAGATCGCTCGGCAACGCCAGGAATTGCCCTGGGTTCGCGTCGACAAGACGTATCGATTCGAAACCGAGCAGGGCGGTGCAACGCTTGCCGATCTGTTCGCGGGGCGCTCGCAGCTTCTCGTTTATCACTTCATGTTCGGGCCGGACTACAAGGCGGGCTGCCCGTCGTGCTCGTCGATTGCGGACGGCTTCGACGGCTTCGAGGTTCATCTCGCGAATCACGACGTGAGGCTGATGGCGATTTCGCGCGCCCCGCTTGCGAAGCTTCAGGAATACAAGCGGCGCATGGGCTGGACGTTTCCGTGGGCGTCGTCGGCGGGCAGCGACTTCAACTTCGACTTCAATATCTCGTTCACCGAGGAGCAGCAGCGAGAGGGCACCGTCGAATATAACTATCAGCGCGGCCGTCACGCAATGGACGCCGTGCCGGCGCCGGAGCCCGTCGCTCAGTTTGCGGAGACTTGCGGAACCGACCCGTCGACGTATGCGCGCGACCGGCCAGGACTCAGCGCGTTCGTGCTCGAAGACGGCCACGTGTACCACACGTACTCGACTTATGCGCGCGGACTCGACGGACTGTGGGGCATGTACCAATGGCTCGACCGCGCGCCGAAAGGGCGCAACGAGACGGGCATCTGGTGGCGCCGTCACGACGAATACGAGAAGCGCTGAGGCGCGTGATGGACCTCGTTAGCGTCGGCGAAAGCGGCGCGCGATGCTCTGCGCGCGCTGTTTTCTACAGCGTCTGCGGCTTGCTGTTCGCGATCAGTGCGGGCGCGACCATCGCGGCTTGTCTGTCGATGTCGGCAATGGGCGAGTTGCCGATGCGCGGCGGCTGGAGCATGTCGATGATGTGGATGCCCATGTGCGGAAAGACGTGGCTGCGCGTCGCGGCATCGTTCGTCGGCATGTGGATCGCGATGATGACCGCCATGATGCTGCCTTCCGTCGCGCCTGTGTTGTGGCGTTATCGCGAAGCGCTCGACAGCGCGCGGCACGGGCGCGCGCGGGCGCCCGCGCTCACATGGCTGACCTGGCTCGCAGGCATCGGCTATTTCGCCGTATGGACTGCGTTGGGCGCGGTGGTGTTCGCGCTCGGCGCAGCCTTCGTCGAACTTCAAATGCAGGTGCCGGCGCTTTCGCATGCTGTGCCCGTTATAGCCGGCGTGATGGTGCTGCTCGCAGGCGCGTTGCAATCCTCAGCGTGGAAGGCGCATTATCTCGACTGCTGCCAACAGCCACAGGAATGCGGCCACGCTGTATTGCCGCTGCGCTCGGACGCCGCGTTACGATACGGCTTGCGCCTCGGGCTCCATTGCTGCTATTGCTGCGCGAGCTTCACTGCGGTACTCGTCGCGATCGGCGTGATGGATCTTCTTGCGATGGCCGCGCTTACTGTGGCGATCACGCTCGAGCGTCTCGCGCCGCGTGGTCCGCTTGTCGCGCGAGGTATTGGGTATTCAATCGTCGGCATGGGTTTGCTGATGATCGCGCGAGCCGCTTCGCTCATGTAAAAGCATTCATTGCAACGCTCAATAAAACAGAAACGAACTGATGACCCGATATATCGCTCTTCTGCGCGCCGTGAATGTCGGCGGCACCGGCAAACTGCCAATGGCTGAATTGCGAAGTATGTGCGAATCCGTTGGCTTCACGAATGTCCGCACGTATATCGCGAGCGGCAATGTCGTGTTCGACAGCAAGCTTGCCGAAGCGTCGGTGAAGAGCCGGCTCGAGCGTTGCCTCGAAGCGTATGCGGGCGCACCGGTCGGCGTCGCGGTGCGCACGAGCGCGGAACTTGCGCAGGTACTCGCAGCGAATCCGTTCAAATCGGCGGCACCGAACCGGACAGTCGCGATCTTTCTCGACGCACCGCCGCCCGCCGATGCACTCGCTCACGCAAGCGGCCAGCGCGACGAAGAAATGGCGCTCGGCACGCGCGAGATTTACGTGCACTACAACAACGGAATGGCCGACACGAAGCTCAAAATTCCCGCAGCCAAAACGGGAACCGCGCGCAACATGAACACGGTTGCAAAGCTAGTCGAGATGGCGAACGAGTAGCTTAAAGTCTTCAATCGGCGCTAATAAGAAAGGAAAGGGCGGCACAATCAATCGTGCCGCCCTTTCACAAACTGACTGCGGTTTGCGGATTGCCAATCGCAACGTTAGCCGCTTACCGCACCTTGCCCGCCTTCCACGCCGACAGCAACTGATCGTACTTGACTGTCTCGCCCTTCGGCTTTTCGTTGGCGAGCTTCTTCCACGGCGCGTGCTGATCGGACAACCACTTCGACGGATCGCTCGCCGCATTCATCTCCGGCGCACATGCCTTCATGCCGGCCCGCTGCAAGCGCGACAACACCTGGTCCATCTCCTTGGCGAGGTTATCCATTGCGGCCTGTGGCGTCTTTTCTCCAGCGACGGCGGTGCCTACGTTCTTCCACCAGAGCTGCGCCATCTTCGGATAGTCCGGCACGTTGTTGCCGGTCGGCGTCCACGCGACGCGTGCCGGGCTGCGATAGAACTCGATCAAACCGCCGTACTTGTCCGCGTTCTTCGTGAAGTAGTCGCTATGAATATCGGAGTCGCGAATGAACGTGAGACCGACAATCGACTTCTTCAGCGATACGCTCTTGGACGTCACGAACTGCGCATACAGCCATGCGGCGGCGCGCTGATTGGCCGGCGTCGACTTGAAGAAGGTCCACGAGCCGACGTCCTGATAGCCGTTCTGCATGCCGTCCTTCCAGTACGCGCCGTGCGGCGACGGCGCCATGCGCCACTTCGGCGTGCCGTCCGGGTTCGTCACGTTGCCGGGTTTCAACATCGACGCGGTGAACGCGGTGTACCAGAACACCTGCTGCGCGATCTTCCCTTGCGCGGGCACGGGGCCCGCCTCGCTGAAGGTCATGCCGGACGCTTCAGGCGGCGCGTATTTCTTGAGCCAGTCGATGTATTTGGTCGTCGCATAGACGGCCGCCGGGCTGTTGGTGCCGCCGCCGCGCGACACCGATGCGCCAACCGGATGGCAACCGTCCGGCGTCACGCGAATGCCCCATTCGTCGACGGGCATGCCGTTCGGAATGCCCTTGTCGGCCTCGCCCGCCATGGAAAGCCATGCGTCGGTAAAGCGCCATCCGAGCGACGGGTCTTTCTTGCCGTAGTCCATATGGCCGTAGACCTTTTCGCCGTCGATGTTCTTCACGTCATTCGTAAAGAACTCGGCGATGTCTTCATACGCGGACCAGTTCACCGGCACGCCCAACTCATAGCCGTACTTCGCCTTGAACTTGTCCTGCAAGTCCTTGCGGGCGAACCAGTCCGCGCGGAACCAGTAAAGATTGGCGAACTGCTGATCGGGCAGTTGATAGAGTTTCTTGTCCGGCGCCGTCGTAAAGCTCGTGCCGATAAAGTCTTTGATATCGAGCCCAGGATTCGTGTATTGCTTGCCTTCACCCTCCATGTAATCGGACAGCGGGATGATGACGCCATAGCGATAGTGCGTGCCGATCAGATCCGAGTCCGAGATCCAGCCGTCGTAAATGCTTTGCCCGGATTGCATCGACGTCTGCAATTTTTCGACGACATCGCCTTCCTGAATGATGTCGTGCTTCACCTGAATGCCGGTGATTTCGGTGAAGGCTTTCGCGAGCGTTTTCGATTCGTAGATATGCGTGTCGATCGTTTCCGACACGACGTGAATTTCCTTGACGCCTTGCGACTTCAGTTTGTTCGCGGTGTCGACGAACCATTTCATTTCGTCCATCTGCTGCTGTTTCGAGAGCGTGCTAGGTTGAAACTCGCTATCGACCCACTTCTGCGCTTCAGGTATGCCCGCCATAGCCTGGTTCCCAAAGGCACCCGACACGATGCTTGCCACTGCGAGCGCGACGATCCGTCTCCTCTGTTGCATGGTCTTCTCCTGTGTCCTTCGTGCCCCTTCGATCTTTCCGGCGCCCGCTTGGGGCATCAGCGGAACCGGCAATTGCGAGTGCTCATTGCGTGCGTTTCGTTTCTATTCAACCTTTCCACATGATCGCGAGCAGAACCAGTAGCGAAGCCAGCGAGCCCGGCCACGAAGTCGAGCCTTCGGCGCTAATGCCGATCCACGCGAGATTCACATACGCGGCCGCGAGCAGGCCGATAAAAAGGCGATCGCCGCGCGTGGTCGCGATAGGCAGAAAGCCCTTGCGTTCATGCGTCGGCGAGCGCAGTTCCCACACGGTCATGCCGGCCAGCATCACGACGATGCAGACGAAGAAGATCGCCACCTCGGGCGTCCAGTACATCCACGTGAACATCAGACCCTCCCCATCGCAAAGCCCTTCGCGATGTAGTTGCGCACGAAGTAGATCACCAGCGCGCCAGGCACGATGGTCAGCACGCCCGCCGCCGACAGCACGCCCCAATCCATGCCGGCCGCCGACACGGTGCGCGTCATCACGGCCGCAATCGGCTTCGCGTTGACGGACGTCAGCGTGCGCGCGAGCAGCAGTTCGACCCAACTGAACATGAAGCAGAAAAACGCCGTAACGCCGACGCCCGATTTGATCAGCGGGAGAAAGATCTTCACGAAGAAAGCAGGGAACGTATAGCCGTCGATGTACGCGGTCTCGTCGATTTCTCGCGACACGCCCGACATGAAGCCTTCGAGAATCCACACGGCGAGCGGCACGTTGAACAGCATGTGCGCGAGCGCGACGGCGATATACGTGTCCGTTAGACCGACACTCGAATAGAGCTGGAAAAACGGTAGTAAAAACACGGCGGGCGGCGTCATCCGGTTGGTGAGCAGCCAGAAGAACATGTGCTTGTCGCCGAGAAAGCGATAACGCGAGAACGCGTAAGCGGCGGGCAGCGCGACGAGCACGGACATCACCGTGTTCATCAGCACGTAGATGATCGAATTGATGTAGCCCCAGTACCAGGAGGGATCGGTGAAGATGATCTTGTAGTTGTCGAACGTGATGTGCTGCGGCAGCGTGGCGAACGTCGACATGGTTTCTTCGTTCGTGCGCAGCGAGATCGACAACATCCAGTAAAGCGGAATCAGTGCGAACAGCATATAGACGACGAGCACCAACGTGCGCATCCAGCGGCGCTTATCCTGCATGTTCGTCTCCTTCCGCAGCGGGGCCGCCTTTGCCTACACGGCTCATCCAGTTATAGAGAATGAAGCACAGCAGCAGAATGATGAGGAAATAGATCAGCGAGAAAGCCGCGGCGGGGCCGAGGTCGAACTGGCCGACCGCTTTTTGCGTCAGGTACTGGCTGAGAAAAGTTGTCGAATCGCCGGGGCCGCCGCCCGTCAGCACGAACGGTTCGGTGTAGATCATGAAGCTGTCCATGAACCGCAGCAGCACGGCGATCATCAGTACGCCGCGCATTTTCGGCAGTTCGATGTAGCGGAAAACCGCGAAGCGGCTCGCGCCGTCGATTTCGGCGGCCTGATAGAACGCATCGGGAATGGCGCGCAAGCCCGCGTAGCAGAGCAGCGCGACGAGCGGCGTCCAGTGCCAGATGTCCATCACCAGCACGGTGATCCATGCGGCCGTGGGGCTTGCCGTGTAGTTGTAATCGAAGCCGAGGCTATTGAGCCAGTAACCGAGCAGGCCGATATCGGGGCGTCCGAAAATCTGCCAGATTGTGCCGACCACGTTCCATGGAATCAGCAACGGCATGGCGAGCACGACGAGCGCCGCCGATGCGCGCCATCCGGAAGCGGGCATCGAAAGCGCGAGGCCCACGCCCAACGGAATCTCGAACAGCAACACGCAAGCGGAAAAGATGATCTGTCTGCCGAGCGCGTCGCGTAAATCGGGATCGGTCATGATGTTGCGAAACCATTCGGTGCCGACAAACACATGCTGCGTCGGACTAATGATGTCCTGCACCGAATAGTTGACGACCGTCATCAGCGGCAAGATCGCGGAAAAGGCCACGCAGATGAACACGGGTATTACGAGCAGCCACGCTTTCTGATTGACGGGCTTGTTCATTGCGCGGCTCCTTCTGCGTTACGTGCATCGATTCTTTCGTCATTGCAGAAGAACACCGTTTCTGGCGCGGCCACGCGCAGCCAGGCGGGCCCGTTCACCACGCGCACATGCGGCTCGAGTTTCGCGTTGAAGAGATGGCCGTCGCATTGCGCGGTCACGAGCTGGTAATTGCCGAGTTGCTGCGCGCGCAGCACCTCGACTCTGACGGCGCCGGCTTCGCCTTCGTGGGCGAGCCGCACGAACTCGGGGCGAATGCCCAATGTAAGCGGGCTCTTTGCCTGCTGATGCGCGTCGCCCAGCGCCGCGAGCGTGGCGGCGCCGAGCGTGAGACGCTGTGAGCCGATCCGCGCGCCGTCGGCGTCGAGTTCGATCGGACAAAGATTCATACCCGGACTGCCGATGAAGTAGCCGACAAACGCATGATCCGGCCGCAGAAAGAGCGCATCGGCGCCGCCTTTCTGCACGACTCGGCCGTTCGTCATGACGACGACTTCATCGGCGAAAGTGAGCGCCTCGACCTGATCGTGCGTGACGTAGATCAGCGTGAGCTTCAGTTGCTGATGGATCTTTTTCAACTGCCGGCGCAGCATCCATTTCATCGCCGGATCGATCACGGTCAGCGGTTCGTCGAACAGAATCGCCGCGACGTCCTGGCGAACGAGGCCGCGTCCAAGCGATATTTTCTGCTTCGCGTCGGCCGCCAGATTGCTGGCCTTGTGCGGCAGATCGCGGGTCATGTCGAGAATTTCCGCGACTTCGTGCACGCGCTTTTTTACTTCGGCGGCCGGCATCCTGCGATTGCGCAGCGGAAACGCGAGGTTGTCGAACACGGTCATCGTGTCGTAGATCACCGGGAACTGGAACACCTGCGCGATGTTGCGCTCGCGCGCGCCGAGCGCGGTCACGTCGCGTCCGTCGAACAGCACCTTGCCCTCGGACGGCTTGACGAGGCCCGACACGATGTTGAGCAGCGTGGTCTTGCCGCAGCCCGACGGCCCGAGCAGCGCATAAGCGCCGCCGTCTTCCCACACCATGCTCATGGGCTGCAGCGCATAGTCGTCGAGTGTCGCGGGGTTCGGACGATATGCGTGCGCGAGATTCTGGAACTCAATGCGCGCCATGAGCGGCCTCCGGGCTCGATACCAGTTTCGTATCCGCGCCGAACACGAACAGTTCGTCAGGGTCGATGAAAACGTTGAGTTCGGTGCCGAGCTCGATCTGATGCACGCCCTGCAACTGCGCGACGAGGTCGATGCCGCCCGTCAGCGTGCGCAAATGCAGATAGGTTTCCGAGCCGCTCAACTCGGCCAGTTCGAGCCGGCAGGGAACAGCGACTGCATGCGGCGCTTTCGCGTGAAGGCGCAAGTGCCCTGGCCGTATGCCGATGCGGCATGCGCCGTTCGCAGCGGTGCCTTGCCGGAGCGGAACGTCGACGCCGATCGGCAGACGCGCGCGGCCGTTGCCGTTGAGCTCGCTCGTCAGCATGTTCATCGGCGGATCGTTGAAGACGGCTGCTGCATCCACGTTGACCGGCGCGTTGTAGACGTCGAGCGTCGGACCGAATTGCAGCACGCGGCCTTTGTCGATGATCGCGGTATAGCCGCCGAGCAGCAGCGCTTCGAGCGGCTCGGTGGTGGCATAGACCACGGTCGTCTTGCCGTCCGCGAAAAGCGTGGTCAACTCCATGCGCAATTCCTCGCGCAGCTTGTAGTCGAGATTCACGAGAGGTTCGTCGAGCAGCACGAGCGACGTGCGCTTCACGAGCGCACGCGCGAGTGCGCAGCGCTGCTGTTGACCACCCGACAGTTCGCTCGGCCGCCGCTCGAGCAGATGCTCGATATGCAGTTTCCCCGCGACCTCGAGCACGCGCCGGCGAATTTCCGCCGAATCGGTCTTCTGCAACTGGAGCGGCGACGCGATGTTCTGGAACACGGTCATCGCCGGATAATTGATGAACTGCTGATAGACCATCGCCAGATTGCGCTGGCGCACGCTGACGCCTGTCACGTCCTGGCCGTCCACCAGCACGCGGCCCGCGTTCGGCCTGTCCAGTCCCGCCATCACGCGCATCAGCGTGGTCTTTCCCGCCTGGGTCGGACCGAGCAGCACATTGATAGCGCCTGGCACAAGACGCAAATCCACGCCGTACAGATACGGTTGCCCGCCAGAAACGACACTGACTTGCTCCAGTTCCAGGACCAAATTGTTCTCCTTTCAGGCGCGCGCGATGCGACCGTCAAACCGCAGCTTGACGATGGCATCGATTGGGTTGCACTTTTATTACACGCAGCAGACAGAATTTCCCTTTTGTTGGTTTGCGTTTAAATCGGGGTTAACCTTACGAAAGGCCGAAATAGAGAATCTCGTCGATACGGGTCTCCGTAAAGGGCCTACCAAGCCGTTTTCTGTCGGGCATATACCCAGCAAGTGGGAAAGCGGATTCGCGCCACTATTTGGCGGAATTAACCTTTTGCCGAACGTTTACGTGATAATCGGTACGCACGCTGCCGGTTTCGAACCACTAACCACTAAAAATGCGCGGGTCATGGCTTTTAGCGAACCAAGGTCTCCATTTTTCCGGTGGCTCGTGTCTTCGGCTCAGAATCTGAGCGCGGAGAACCGCCAGATACTTCTCGCCAATCTTTTCACACGCACCGCGTCCATCGTCTTCGCATCCATCTGCGAAATCAGCGTCTGCGCGACCGCTTACTATCTGCACCCGAGCTTGCTGTATGCGACGTGGACGGGCGCCGTTGTCGCGCTGCTGATCGTGCGGCTCGCGCTCATCTGGTCGTGCCGCCGCCGCAGCGCACTGGGTCTGCCCACACCTACCGCCGCCTTCCTGTTTGCAAGCGTTCTGTGGAGCGCGTTGTTCGGCCTGGGCGCTTTGCTGTGCAACATCAGCGGAGACGCAACGCTTTTCCTGCTTGGCAATGTTTGCGCGGTCGGCGTTGTCGGCGGACTCGCGGGACGCAATGCGGCCACGCCGCGGCTCGTGATGCTGCAGATCGTCTTCATCATCGGTTTGCTGGGCGTCGGCGCGGCGCTGTCGCCGGGCTCCGGAAAACTCGTGCTTCTGTTTCAGGCGCCGTTTTGCGCCGCCGGTTTTCTCACGGTTGCGCTGCGCAGTAATCGCGATACGGTTGCGCTGCTGCTCGCGCGCGAAAGCAGTCAGCGGCTCGCGCATCACGACAGCCTCACCGGCTTGCCGAATCGTGCGCGCATCAACGAACTGCTGTTCGAGCGCACGGCGGTCAGCGCGGCGCAGCGCGACGGATTGTTCGCTGTTCTATTGATCGACCTCGACGGCTTCAAGGCGATCAACGACAGTCTCGGCCACGCCGCGGGCGACCAGATTCTTCAGGAAGCCGCGGTTCGCCTGCGTGAAGTGATGCCGGCCACCGACATCGTCGGACGCCTGGCCGGCGACGAGTTCGTGGTGATCTCGGAAGCGCCCGAGCCGTCCCGCGATGTGCGGCTCATCGCGGACAGCATCGTCAAGACGCTGGCGCGTCCCTTCGTACTGACGGAAGCGCTCGTGCACATCGGCGCGAGCGTGGGCGTGGCGCTGTACCCCGAGCACGCGTGCACGGGTCCGCAATTGCTGATTTGCGCCGACCGCGCGCTGTACGCGGTCAAGCGCAGCGGCAAGAGCGCTTATCTGATTTTCGACGCACACGAACATGTCTCCGACGAAAGCCTGAGCCTGTTGCGCAGCGACCTGGAAGGCGCGTTGCGCACGTTCATCGGACTGCGCATGGAGTATCAGCCGATCCTGGACCTCGCAAGCGGCGAGGTGACGGGCCGCGAAGCGCTGATTCGCTGGACGCATCCGACGCGCGGCGAGCTCTCGCCGTCCGCTTTCATTCCGACAGCGGAACGTACCGGGCTGATACTCGCGCTCGGCGAGTGGGCTTTGCTGCAGTCGTGCAAGGAAGCGGTCATGTGGTGCGACAAGGTGCCGGTCGCGGTCAACGTGTCGCCGGTGCAATTGCGTGAGGAGGCATTTGCGTCGATCGTGGCGGGCGTGCTTCGCAAGACGCGGCTTCCGCCCGAGCGCCTGAACATCGAAGTGACGGAGACCGTGCTGCTGAACGACGACGTGGTGACCCGGCGCAACATCTCGCGGCTGCGTGCATTGGGCATCGGTCTTGCGCTCGACGATTTTGGCACTGGCTTCTCGACCATGTCGACACTCGTGCGCTTCACGTTCGACAAGCTTAAGATCGACAGTTCGTTCGTGAAGGAGTCCGTGCATCGGCGCGAATCCGCGGCAGTGGTGCGAGGGATCGTCGCATTGGCGCGCGAGATTGGCATGCCGACCACGGCCGAAGGCATCGAAACGCAGGAGCAGCTCGATTTCGTGCGGCGCTCCGGCTGCACGCATGCCCAAGGCTTCCTGCTTGGCAGACCGGTGCAAGGCTGTGAGATCGCGCGTATCGACGACAAGCTGCCCGTGCAGTCCGTGCGCTCCGTGAACCAGTCCTGAGCCACGGCCTGTATTGCAAACGCGAGGGTTCTTATCCAACAGCGAACGGCGAGGCAAATGTGGATTCGACCTTGAAATTCCAGCTACGGCTTACCGTATCGCCGGAACTTGCCGATGCGCTGCGCACCGACCGTTCGGGCGCGGCGCACGCGGAACTGCAGCGTATCTTGCGTCGGCATGATGCGACGCTGAAATGCCAGTACGACGCATTCGCGGACTACGTGAACGAGGCCGAGCGGCTCGGCACCGAGAAGTACTCGCTTTATCAGTGGACGCGCGAAACGATCCGGAATCCGGAGAAGAAAGCGAAGTACCTGCGATCGTTCACGGTCTATGTGAAGGGCGAGCAGATCTACGACAAGCAGATCGCCGATGCGATGGAGAACGAACTATTGAAGCTCGCCGGCGTAGACAGCCCAGGTGGCATTGAAAGCGTTTCGAAGTTCGACACCAATCCCGCGAATAGTCCGCAGCCGCCAAAGCGTTAGCCGCTTGCGCATCATTTGCCCGTCGCTTGCTCATTAGCGGTTAGCCCTTTTCATTCAACTGTCACCGTTTCGCGACTAGGATCACTGGTCAAAGCCGCCAGTCCTTCCTACCCACAAACACAGACATGTCGAATACAAAGAACGCTAATGCCTCGCCAGCCGATCAGGGCGCATCCATCGTTTCGCGTCGCGGGTTCCTGAAGTTCGCGGGCGCATCGGGTCTTGCCGGCGCGGCCAACGCGCTGTCGACGGCACGCGCCGCGAGCAGCACGCCGGACGGCACGCCCGAGCAGATCCATCTGACGTGGGGCAACGATCCTTCGAGCGACGTCACCGTGTCGTGGACGTCGCTCGCGGCTGCCGTGAAGCCGCATCTGCGCATTGGCCGCATCGGCGACGCGAAGCACATCGTGCATGGCGTGCAGACCACTTACACCGACGGCCTGAACGGCGACGTCGTGTTCAGCTATCACGCGCGCCTGCGCGACCTCAAGCCCGACACGAGCTATGAATACGAGGTCACGGCCGAGAACGACAGCAATGCCGCGCAGCCTTTCACCGGCAGTTTCCGCACCGCGCCGCGCGGCCGCGCGCCGTTCCGCTTCACGAGCTATGGCGACCTCGCGACGCCGAACACCGGCTGGGTGCTGTCGTCGCCGCAAAGCCGCTTCGCGGTGCAGGCCGTGGAGCGCTTTCAGCCGCTGTTTCATCTGCTCAACGGCGACCTCTGCTATGCGAACCTGAATCCCACGCAGCAGCCGCAAGTGTGGCGCGACTTCGGCAACAACTGCCAGAACTCGGCGGCGAATCGTCCGTGGATGCCGTGCCCCGGCAACCATGAAATCGAATTCCATAACGGCGAGCAAGGCTTCGCGTCGTATCTCGCGCGTTATGCGCTGCCCGACAATCACACGCGTTTTCAGGGCCGCTGGTACAGCTTCCGCGTAAGCTCGGTGCTGTTCATTTCGCTCGATGCCGACGACGTCGTCTATCAGGACGCCGCCGCCTTCGTCGCCGGACCGGCCCCGCTCGTGCCCGCCGCAAGCACCGGAAATCCGCCGATCCAGCCAGGCACCTCGCTCTATGTGCGAGGCTACAGCGATGGCGAACAGACGCGCTGGCTCGAAAAGACACTGCGCCACGCGGCCGACGATCACGACATCGACTGGATCGTCGTGCAGATGCACCAGGACGCGCTGAGTTCGTCGAAGACAGGCAACGGTTCCGATAAGGGCATTCGCGAGGCATGGCTGCCGCTCTTCGACCGCTACGGCGTGGACCTCGTGCTGTGCGGCCACGATCACGACTACGAGCGCAGCTACCCCGTGCGCGGCTGCAATCACCACAAGGGCACCGACATCGCCACGGGCCACCCGGTCGATACCTTGCAGCCAAAGCCGGTGATGTCGGCGATCTCGGCGGGCGCGTCCACGTTCGATACGAGCCAGGGCACGATCCACCTGATCCTCGGCGGCGGCGGCACGAGCGCGCCGCTCGATGTCTATGGCGTCGATGCAGGCACCGGACTGCCGCAAGCGCGCATCTTCACGCGGCCGAATCGTCCGGTGCCGGGCACGACCGCGCGCACCTTCGTTCGTGCGAGCGCCGATGCCGTCGAAGATGCGATCTGGTCCGCGCAACGCGATACGGGCACGGGCTACGGCATCGCGGTGTTCGATCACGATCCGGGTCACGCGGACGGCGAGACGACGATCACGATGAACTACTACCATGCGCCCGGCGCCGATCAGACGCCGACCGCGAACTACGAATTGTTCGAAACGATCGAGCTAAAAAAGAAGCGCAAGCGCTGAGGCCAGCGGACAGTAAAAAGGTAAAAATGACGGCGCTACATCATTTGTTACACGTCTTACCGGTAAGCCGTGCAGTGGTTACAGAGGGCTTTCATGTCACCGGTTATACTCGGCGCCGTCTCATAAAAACCAAAGACCTTTTATGTCCAGAAAAATCCTCCAGATTGTGGCTGTCGCGGCGCTTGCGAGCGCGGCGTCCTTGTCGGCTGTGGCCGGCGACATGAACAATGCGCTGGGCGGCGCGCTCGGTGGCGTTGCGGGTGCGGCACTGGGCGGCGCGGTCGGCGGCAGCACGGGTGCCGTGATCGGCGGCGCCGTGGGCGGCGGCGCGGGCGGCGCGGTGACGTCGAACCGCCGTGAGCGCACGGGTGCGATCGTCGGCGGCGCGCTGGGCGGCGGCGCCGGCACGGCGGCCGGCAATGCAATGGGCGGCCGTGGCGGCGGCCTCGTCGGCGCAGCCCTGGGTGGCGGCGCGGGCGCGGCGCTCGGCGGCAACATCTCGCGCTCGAACTCGTATTCCGACGACTACTCGCGCGGTTATCGTTCGGGCAAGAAGCGTCATAAGCATCGCCACTACGACTAAGCAGCACGCAGTAGCGTAGTGCGGTGAAGGCCGCGAAAGCCTGGTGCGCCGCGCGAGCGGCGCTTGCTTCGGTGAATCGAGGCCGGGCTTTTTCAGCCGACGTGCTTCAAAAAGTCCTTCAAGCGCGGCGTGGGCGGGTTGTCGATCAGCTCGCCCGGCGCGCCATCTTCCACGATGCCGCCGTTGTCCATGAACAACAGGCGCGTACCGACACGCTTGGCGAAGCCGATCTCGTGCGTGACGACAATCATCGTCATGCCCTCCGTCGCGAGATCCTGCATGACCTTCAGCACTTCATGACGAAGCTCGGGATCGAGTGCCGAAGTCGGCTCGTCGAACAGCATTAGCTTCGGCCTGATCGCCAGCGCGCGCGCAATTGCGACGCGCTGCTGCTGTCCGCCGGACAACTCGGACGGATAGTGATTCGCGCGCGATTCGAGCCCGACCTTGTCGAGCAGCGCCATTGCCTGATCGCGCGCTTCGGCTCGCGATGCGCCGCGCACCTGAATCGGGCCGAACATCACGTTTTCGAGCGCGGTCATCTGCGGAAACAGGTTGAACTGCTGAAACACCATGCCCGCTTCCAGACGGATCGCGCGGATGTCAGACGCATTGCCTTTCACGCTCAAGCCGTCCACGAGCAGTTCGCCGCCGCTGATTTTTTCGAGTGCGTTAATGCAGCGGAGCATGGTCGACTTGCCCGAGCCCGACGGCCCGACGACCACCACGACTTCCGAACTCTCGATGCGAAGATCGATGTCGTTGAGCACCGGCAGATGGCCGAAGCTCTTTGAGACGCGCTGAAATTCGATCATGCTCATAGAATTCGCATCCTTCTTTCGACGACGCGCAGCGACAGCGTCATGACACCGGTCAGGACCAGATAAATGACCGCGACGGCGGACCAGATTTCCACCGCGCGAAAGTTGCCGGCGATGATCTCCTGACCCTTGCGCGTCAGTTCCCCGACGCCGATCACGATAAACAGCGACGTGTCCTTCAAGCTGACGATGCACTGATTGCCCAATGGCGGAATCAGGCGTCGAAATGCGAGCGGCCCGATGATCTTCATCAGCACGCGCGGCGTCGAGAGTCCCATCGCGAGGCCTGCTTCCATCAAGCCCTTCGGGATCGACAGCAACGCTCCGCGCACCACCTCGGCGAGATAGGCACCCGAATTCACAGTAATGGCGATGATGGCGGCGGTCAGCCCGTCGATTCGCAAATGCGCAAGCAACGGCAACGCGAAGTAGAGAAACATCACCTGAACCACAATCGGTGTGCCGCGTATCAGTTCGACGTAAACCTGCGCAATCACGTTTAGCGCAAGCGGGCCGTAGGCGCGGCATGTGCCCGCCACGACACCGACGATAAAGCCGCCGATCAAGCCTACGAAGGCGATGAATACAGTCAGCTCCACGCCGTCTATCAGATCTGGAAGCGCACTCCAGATAACTGTCCAATCGAATTCCACGAACCGCTCCTTAGGTGTGCGTCTGCCGCGCGGCGGGAACTGCCGCACGGGACGTCGCAACGATTACGATTTGGGCGGCTCGGAGCCGAACCACTTCTTGTAGAGCGTCGCATAGCGGCCGTCGGCCTTCATCTTCGCGAGTTCCGCGTTGACGCTCGCGACGAGCGGACTGCCCTTCGGAAAGCCGATGCCGTACTTGTCGCCGCTCACCGGCGTGCCGGCGACCTTGACCTTGCCTTTACCGGCCGTGCTCGCGAAATACAGCACGTTGGGCGTGTCGTGCATCGCGGCGTCGACGCGGCCCGCTTCGAGCGCGAGGTACGCCTGGTCGATGTTCGGGAACTGGCGGATTTCCTTCGGCTTCAGATGCGCCTTGATCCAGTCGATAGTGGCCGTGCCTGTTTTCGCCGCGATCACCTTGCCGTTCAGATCGTCGATGGACCGGATGCTCGTGTTGCCGCTTTGGACCATCGCGGCGAGGCCGCTGTCGTAGTACGGGTCGGAGAAGTCGATGGCTTTCCTGCGCTCCTCCTTGATCGTCATGCCCGACAGCGCGACGTCGATATTTTGCGTCTGCAACGCGGGAATGAGGCCGCTGAAATCCATCGGCTGGACCTTGTATTTCCAGCCCAGGTCTTTCGCGATTTCGGCCCACAGGTCGAGGTCGAAGCCGACGTACTTGTCGCCCTGCTTGAATTCGAACGGCATGAACGACGTGTCCGTGCCGACCACGAGTTCTTTGGTGTCCGCGCGGGCGAGCGCGCTGCCGAATAGCGCGGCCGCAACGACGGACATGAGGAAGACGCGACGTACCATGATTTTCTCCGCATTGATTGACGATGAACACGCGTTGTGTCTACAACATGCGGTGTTCCGTCGGCATAAGCGACAACATATGTTGTCAATGCGGATACTACGACATCAAAAAGTTTGGCAACAGGATTTTTTGTCGATGAAAACCCTGGCGTGACGCCACGTGCCCGCCGCGGTGGACGCTCGTGCGAAACAAAGGCATAAAAAAAGCGCCGCTGTTGCGGCGCCTCGAGCGAGTCTCTTATGCGAAGGTATCGCGACTGCGGCTACGCCATCACGACTTCGACGCGAACGCCGCGACCGCTTCCCTGAAACGGCTGCTGCCGTACACGCTCTCGATCAGATCCTCGTCGTCGAGCCGCTGATCGATCACGATGCGGCGCAGGCTTTCTTTCAC
Organism: Paraburkholderia sp. GV068; assembly: GCF_003058125.1. Taxonomy (NCBI): domain Bacteria; kingdom Pseudomonadati; phylum Pseudomonadota; class Betaproteobacteria; order Burkholderiales; family Burkholderiaceae; genus Paraburkholderia; species Paraburkholderia sp. GV068. Next base: position 412,131 of record NZ_QBUB01000002.1, on the reverse strand, counting down.
CGCGTGCTGCGTGACGGGCGAAAGCGCAATCAAACGTTGCGCGAGCGAGTGCGCCGCTTCCTGCAATGCGTCTCGCCCGCAGATTTCGTGCACGTATCCGCACGCGAGCGCTTCGTCGGCGCTCAGATAGTCGGCGAGCATCAGCATCTTCTTCACGCGGGGTGTGCCGAAGGCTGCCTGAAGCCGCGCGATATTGCGCGACGACAGCGTGTTCGACAACGTCTTCGCAATCGGTGCGCCGAAGCGCGAAGCGTCGGTGCACACGCGAAAATCGCAGGCCGTCGCGAGCGCGAGACCGCCGCCCACCGCCCAGCCGTCTATCACCGCAATGGTCGGCACGCTAATTCGCTCGATAGTGTCGATCACGCGCTCGACGAACGCTTCGTATGCGAGCCCATCGCGGCCGTCGCGGAAGTCCTTGAAATAGCCGATGTCCGTGCCGGAAATGAACGACTTGCCGCCCGCGCCGCGCAGCAGAATGCAGCGCACGTCGTCGTTTGCTTCGCACTGCGCGATGAGCGCAAGCAGCGACTCGTACATGTCGAGCGTCATCGCGTTGCGCCGCTCGGGTCTGTCTATGAGGATTTCCGCCGCGCCCGAAGCGTGAACGGTCAGACGAACCGGTTCGCTCATGACGCGGCTCCGTTGATTTCGGCGAAGATCTCGTCGTTGTGCTCGCCGAGCAGCGGCGGATGGCGGCGCACAGTCGGCGGCGTGCCGAGCAGTTTGACCGGAAAGCCGATGTTCTTGACCTTGCCCTCGTTCGGGTGATCAATCTCCATGCACATGTTGCGATGCTGCGCGTGCTCGCTTGCAAATGCTTCGGGATACGAAAGAATCGGTCCCGCGGGGATGCCGGCCGCGAGCAGCAAATCGACCCACTCGGCGCTGTCCCGTTTGCCGAACTCCTGTTCCAGCACTTCGATCATCGCCTCGCGATTTTTCAGTCGCAGCGACACGCTCGCGTAATCCGCGTGATTGATCAGATCGCGACGATCCAGCGTTTCGCACAGCCGGGTCCATAGCTTCTGGTTGGTTGCGCCCATCACGAAGTAACCGTCGCGCGCCTTCACGGCCTGATAGGGTGCGCTCATCTTGTTGCTCGTGCCGAGCGGTGTCGGCGGCACGCCGGTGCCCCAATAGTCGGAGATGTCCCAGATCGAGAAGGCCATGATCGAATCGAACAGCGACGCGTCGATATGCTGGCCTTCACCGCTTCGCTGCGCGCCGATATACGCCGACAGCAGACCGAACACCGCGAACATCGCACAGCCGATATCCGCGACCGGAACGCCGGCTTTCACGGGCTTGCCGCCTTTGTAGCCCGTCACGCTCATCACGCCCGACATGGCCTGCGCCATCAGATCGAAGCCGGGCCGCGACGCCCACGGCCCGCTTTGCCCGAAGCCGGAAATGCTCACATAGACGATCTTTGGATTGATCGCCTTGATGGACTCGTAATCGATCCGCAAACGCTGCACGACGCCCGGCCGATAGTTCTCGACGATGACGTCCGCGGTTTTCGCGAGCTTGTAGAACATCTCGCGCCCTTCGTCGCTTTTCAGATCGAGCGTGACCGAGCGCTTATTGCGGTTGAGATTCAGAAAACCCATGCTGTCGGGGCCTTTCATCTTGAAGCCCATCGAACTGCGCGTCTGGTCGCCCTCGGGCGGCTCGACCTTGATGACGTCCGCGCCGAGGTCGGCCAGCATCATGCAGGCGAACGGCCCCGCCATGACCTGGCTCACGTCGAGCACGCGTATGCCTTGCAGCGGTAGATGCGTAGATTGCGTCATGTCGGGCTTCCTCCTCGGTCGGTGAGTCATGTTGTGACTCCACTGTCGCCGGGCAGAAGCGTTGCCGCAAGAATCGCCGCGTCATGGCTGGTTTCGCGGATCGCGAAACCGTCGCGCGCGTGTGCTCCAGCTAGACCGCTAGACTGCTAGGCACCCGCCAGCAACTCCGCGACGACGTTGCGCAGCGTTTGCTCCTGCGCGTGCCCTTCGACGCAGGACAGCACGTAACTGCGCCGCGACCAGTCTCCGTCGAGTTCGACCGATGCGAGCGATGCCTCGGGATGAAAGCTCTGCAACACATCGGGCGGCATGAAGCCGACGCCTAAGCCGTGACGCACCATCGCGAGCATGGTGTCGAAACCGTTGACGGTCAGGTTGTCCGGGAACAGCCGGCCGCGGCTGCGATACGCGCGCTCCACGGCGGACAGCACGGCCGAGCCCTTGCCGAGGCTCACAATGGGAAGATCGAGAATATCGTCGATGCCCACTGGTCCATTGCCGAATTCAAAATGCGCGCGGCTATAAACCAGCACGAGGCGGTCTTCTCGGTATGCGCATTTGTCCAGATCGAGAAAGCCGCTTTTCTTCTCGTAGATGCCGACATCGATCACTTTGTCGCGTAGCAGTTGCTGCACGATCTTGCTGTTTTCCTCGACGATTTTCAGCGCGATGCGCGGATATTTGCGCTGAATCCCTGCGATTTCACGCGCCAGAAACTGAATGACGACTGCCTTCGGCGCACCGATGATGATGCGCCCTTCGAGCCCATGATTGAGCGCGTGTGCATCGCCTTCCATGCGGTCAATCAGGTTGTCGATCTGCCGAACGTACTGGATCAGCTTCGCGCCCGACTCGGTGATTTCCGCGCCATGCGGCACGCGTTGGAAAAGCTTCGCGCCGAGTTGCTCTTCGAGATCCGACACGCGCCGCGATGCCGCCGCGACTGCCAGGTTCAGCTTGTCCGCGGCGCGCGAGATGCTGCCTTCTTCCGCAATGGCAAGGATCAGCCGGACAGTTGTCGTGTCGAATTTCACTTGGTCTCCAATGGGTATTCAACGATGAATCGGTGCATGCGCCGCCCGCTAGTTTAGTGCGCCGCGAACCGCGGCAATAACGAAAACGCTATCACGGCATGCGGTTTCGACATTGGAGCTCTCGCGCCTGCATCCGTACACTTGTCCTTCAGCACCTGCATACAAGTGCCGCGCTCTGCGGCACGATGCATATCGACAACGACGAATGGCCTTTATCAACGTTGATGGCCATCTGGACGGAGACACGATTTTGGACAAGCCCACTGGTTCGCTCACGGCCGCCGCAGTGCGGCCCGCTCGCCTCAATTTCCGCTGGCATGTGCTTATCTGGCTGCTGATCGGCGGGATTGTCAACTACATGGACCGCGCGAGTCTTTCGATTGCGGCGCCGGGCATGATTGCCGAACTCGGACTGACTCGCACGCAAATCGGCCTGCTCGGCAGTGTGTTTGCGTGGACCTATGCCGTCATGCAATTGCCGGCCGGCTGGGTGATCGACCGCTTCGGCGCAAAGCGCGCTTATGCACTCGCGATGATCTGGTGGAGCGTCGCGACATGGCTGACCGGCGTGGTCGGTTCCATTTCGGGGCTACTGGTGATGCGCGCGTTGCTCGCGGTCGGCGAGGCGCCGTGCTGGCCGACATCCGCGAAAATTACCGCTGCATGGTTTCCCGCGAAGGAGCGCGGATTCGCGACGGGCGTGTGGGACTCGTCTTCGAAATGGGGACCGGCCATTGCACCGGCTGTACTCGTCGCGTTGATGGTCGCATTCGGCTGGCGCTCGCTCTTTCATGTGACAGGCGCGGTGGGTGTTGCCTTCGCGCTGCTGTTCCTGATGTTGTATCGCAACCCCGTGGACAGCAAGCGTCTTTCGAAAGATGAACGCGAGTACATCGAGGCGGGCGGCGGCGGGCATGAACGCTCGCTCGCCAATTCATCGCTACGGTGGCGTTCGCTATTCGCGCGACGCAGCGTGTGGGGCATGATTCTCGGCTACTTCTGCACGATCTGGCTGTGGAATATTTTCCTCGTGTTCTTGCCGCTCTATCTACTCGACCGCTTTCATATTTCGTTCGCACAGCTTGGCGTGTATGCGGGTATTCCGTGGGCAGGCGGCGCGCTGGGCGAGATTGCCATCGGCTATCTGGCGAAGAAGATGGTCGACCGCGAGATCGCTTCGCCGATTGCCGCAAAGCGTCTGTTGATTGCATGCTGCGCGGTGGGCGCCGCTGTATGCGCGATTGCGTTGCCGTTTAGCCATACGTTGAACGTGACGCTTGCACTCTTCACCGTTGGGCTGGCGTTCATCGCGGCCGTGGTGGGTTCCGCGTGGGCGCTCGCGGCGGACATCGCGCCTTCGTCGATGATCGCCTCCGTCAGCGCGATCCAGAACTTCGGCGGTTATTTCGGCGGCGCGTTTTCGCCGGTCGTGGCGGGATTTATTGTCGACCGCACCGGCTCGTATGCGCTGGCGTTTATTTCAGGCGGCGCGATTGCGGGGTGCGCGGCGCTGTTCTACTGGTTCATGGCTCGCGAACCGATTGTCGATGATGCGGCTGCGTGAGCGGTAGTGCGGCGATGACCACCGGAATGTGGGCAGTTCGCCGTTGCGGGGATTACGAAGTCGTGAAGGCGCTCGACGCGTGTGGGCGCGAGTGGATGGCATCGCGACAAGTGCACTGTCGCGATGCCGCCTGCACGCCAAGCGTATGACGCGCTCCGCGTCTACTGCGTGCCCGGCTGCTTTTGCGCGCCGGACGCGGGCGCAACTCGTGCCGACTCCTTGACCAGTTGATCGGTCATCGCGTCCGCGACCGGGTTCGAACTGCGGCGATTGAGTTCGACCGGAGCGGTCGGCGGCGGCGGGGGCAATGACGGATCGAGTTTCGCCGACTCGCGCACGAGCAGTTCCGTCATCAACGCACCAACGTCACTTGAACCGCGGCGGCGCAGGTCATCGTGACCACGCGAATCTTCGGCAGCGCGCTGCGCGGTCTTCGATCTGGTGTTGTTTGCGTGTTGCGGTTGTTGCCCTTGTTGCGGCGGTTGTACCTGCTGCTGCGTTTGCACGGGTTGCTGGGCTTGCACCGGTTGCTGCTGTATCGGCTGCGTCGGTTGCTGAACCTGCGGGAGCTGCGCCTGCGTTTGCATGTCCGCCGCGGGCACGTTCGCGACGCTGGTGTTCGGAACGCCCTGCAACGCCGGTGCCGCCGGCAGCGCAGGCTGCGGCGCAACGGTCGGGGTCGGAGCCGGCGACGGCCGCACGTCCACGCGGCTCACCTTCGTGCCGCCAGGCGCGTTGCTATTAGCCTTCGCCGATGTCTCCGGCGACGCCGGGCGAGCAATGCTGCCCGCAATCACGTGGGTCTCGGCAGGGCGCGAATCGGTAATCTCGGGTGCGGTCAGCGCGGCCTCGGGCGCGGCAGCCGACTTCTTTTCCTCGCGCGGATAGAGCAAATAGGCGCAGATCACCAGGTCAGCCAGCACAAGGCCGATGATCAACGTCTTTCCGGTATTGGTCATATCTAAAACTGAATCTTCATCGAAAGGCACAGGTTCATGATAAACGACGACTCGTTGCCTTACCGCGAACAGCGGTCGCTGCGTTTCAAACACGAGCGGCCAGCCATCGACACGTCGCGTGGATCGCAGGGAAGAGTTTCCATACAAGTTGGCCGTTTGTCATGCGCCGTGGTTCAACTTTTTGGGCCATCTTTTTCGGACATGTGGCGCGATTCGCAGGGCAAACATTCGGATCGGCCCGCCGCGCCGATAGTCCTTTACGCAATAGGGCCATGACTGGCCGCCGCGTATTCTCCGGGGCGTTCTCTGTTACGCTCCTGCATTCATGACCGTCACTAACGAGGAGCGTCAAATGAGCAAGGGGTATTGGGTCACCACGTATCGCAAGATCAACGATCCGTCGAAGCTGGCCGCCTACGGTCAGTTGGCCGGCCCGGCAGTAGCGGCTGCGGGCGGCAAGTTCCTCGTGCGCGGCGTCGCGGACGAAGTTCATGAGCAGGGCTTGAAGGAGCGGACGGTGGTGATCGAGTTTCCGTCGTATGAAGATGCAGTCGCAGCGTATTCACGCGACGACTACAAGAAAGCGCTCGACGCTTTGGGCGACGCAGTAGAACGCGATCTGCGCATTGTGCGCGGCGCGGAATAAGCACAAGGAATAACGGCAAGCGGGCTCAGCGAAACACGCGCTGACCGCCATGGCCACCAGCATCACCATGACCGCGCCGAAGATTGCAAACCTCGGCGCGGTGGGCAAAAACGTACTACTTCACCGCCCCCAAAGCCAGGCCCTTCACCAGATACCGCTGCAACCACGCAAACACGACCGAAACCGGTAGCGTTGCGCACAGCGTCGCGGCCATCACGAGATGCCACTGGACCACATACTTGCCGGCGACCATGTCGGTGACCTGCACGGTGAGCGTTTTGTTTTCCGGCGAGCGGATTAGCGTATACACAACGGCGAATTCATTCCACGCGTTGATGAACGTGAAGATCGCCGTGACGACGATTGCGGGCACGGCAAGCGGCAGAAACACTTTGAAAACGGCACGCGTTCGTCCACATCCTTCCAGCCACGCCGCTTCCTCGAGATCGCGCGGCACCGTTTGAAAATACGAAGAGAGCATCCATACGGCGAACGCGATATTGAACGCCGCATACGAAACGATCACGCCGATTTTCGAATCGACAAGATTGCCGTCGCCATAAGGGATCATGGCGGCAAGCCGGAATAGCCCGACGACCAGCAGGATAGGCGACAGCATCTGCGTGACGAGCAGGAACTGGCGATACGGTCCGCGTCCCCGGAACGGGAAGCGCGCCAAGGCGTAAGCGGCGGGCAAGCTCACCGCGAGTGCCAGCAATGTCGACAGCAAGCTGATAACCGCACTATTGCGCAGCGCCACGCCGAAATTGGCCGCTTGCCACATATCGGCGAAGTTGCTCCACTGCCAATGCACCGGCAACCAGCGCGCGGGATAAACGAAAATCTCCGAAGCAGGTTTGAGTGCGGTGAAGAGCATCACCGCAAACGGGAACAGCACCACGATCACCAGCGGCGACAACGCGAGCCAGCACCACAGCGAGCGTTTTGTTTTCGTGCTGAGCGTCATGACGGTTCTCCTTCTTTCGCCGGCTGCATGCGCAAATACGCCATCGAGAAAACGAACAGCATGACGAGCATGATCAGCGACACGGCCGCGGCCTCGCCGGGTCGTCCGAGCCTGAAGCCGAGTTCGTACAGATACGTGACGAGAATATGCGTGCTGTTATCCGGGCCGCCTTGCGTCATGACCCAGATGATCGGGAACGAGTTGAACACGTAGATCACGTTCAACAGAATGGTCATGTTGATGAACGGCCGCATCAACGGCAGCGTCAGCTTGCGAAACTGCTGCCACGCGCTCGCGCCGTCGATGCGCGCCGCTTCGTAAATGTCGCCGGGCACCGAGGATAATCCTCCGAGCAGAATCGTCACCGTGAATGGAATCGACACCAGAATGCCCACCGCGATTTCCACGGGAAACGCGAGTTCCGGAGTCGCGAGCCAATGAATCGGGCCGCCGATCAAGCCGAGGCGTTGCAGCGTGACATTGACCATGCCGTAGTCGTCGTTAAACGCCCAGCGCCAGACAACCGCGGTCATGGTGAGGGAAACCGACCACGGCAGCATGACGATGGTTCGCGCGACGCCGCGCCCATAGAAGTCCTGATTCAGCACCAGTGCAACAGGCACCGAAATGGCGACTGTGCCGCCCACCACGAACACGGTCCACACGATCGTACGGCGCGCGGCCGCCAGGAACGTGGGGTCGCTGAAGATCGAATAGAAGTTCTGCAAGCCCGTGAAGTCGCGAATCGCCCCGAAACGCGATACCTCATGCAGCGATTGCCACACGATGTTGAAGATCGGATAGCTGATGATAAAAAGCGCCAGCACCAGGCTCGGTGCAATCAGTAACCACGGCGCTTGCAGACGCGAAGAGGCGGAACGGCTCATACATGCTCGATCGTGAGACGCGCCCGCATGAAGCATGCGGGCGCGTCGGAATGGGCCGGGTAGTTACGGCTTACCGCGACGTCAGAGCGTCGCCCCGATCAATGGCCGAGCGACTTGTTGGCTTGCGTAGCCGCCGCATTCAGCGCATCGGCGGGCTTGGCCTTGCCCAGGTAGATGGACTGCATCGCGTCGGTCACGGCCTTCGCGGTGTCTTCCCAACCGGTCACGGTCGGTGCAAAACGCGCAGTGGGCAGCAAGGCGACAAATGCTTTGGTATCCGGATCATTGAATGCCGGATCCGACGATTCGGCCTTGGTGGTCGGCAGGAAACCTTCAGTCGTCGTGAACTCGACGCGCGGTTCTTTCGTGAACAGATAGTCGAGGAACTTCCACGCGGACTTCTTCACCTTCGAGTTCTTGAACATCACGATCGAGTCCGTGACTGCGTAAGTGGCGTGCGTGGTGCCCATCGGAATCGGATCGATGCCGTACTTCAGGTTAGGCGCTTCCTTCTTGATCTGCTTCGCGAGGAACGGCGCCGAAATCATCATCGCCACGCGGCCTTGCTTGAAGAGGTTCTGTACGTCTTCGCGGCTGTAACCGGTAACGCCCGGTTGCGTCAGACCCTGATCGATCAGCGATTTATACAGCGTGGCCGCCTTGACGCCCGCCGCCGAGTTGAACGCCGCCTTGTTGTCCTTGCCGACTACTTCGCCGCCGTTTGTCCACAGCGCATAGTAAAAATAGACGTCCGTTTCGATTTCCTTGCCTTGCAGACCGAAGCCGGCAATGCCTTGCGCCTTCAGTTTCTTTGACGCTTCAATCACGTCGTTCCATGTTTTCGGGCCGTCCGGATAGCCGGCTTTCGCGAGCAGATCCTTGTTGTAGTACAGCGCGCGTGCGGACGCGGCGATCGGCAAACCGTACACCTTGCCGTTGATTTCGCCAGGTGCCAGGAACGGACCGATAAAACGTCCCTTGAAATTGGCGTCCATATAGCCGTCGAGCGGTTCGGCCACGTCGTCCTTCACGAAGTCGAGCAGCCAGCGCGTGCCGACAATCGCGAGGTCGGCGTTCGCGTTGCCGGAGATGTCCGTTTGCAGTTTCTGTTGCAACGTATCCCAGTTCACGTCTTCGATCTTGATGGTGGTGCCGGGATTGGCCTTTTCGAAATTGCGAGCCATCTTTTCGAAGTACGGCGCGGTTGCGTCGCTGTAATGCGCGACGGTCACGCGAACCGTGTCGGCTTGAGCCGACACGGCAATACCTGCAAACGCGAGCGCCACGGCGACTTTGCCAAGCGCGAGGGAAGCACGGGCATGCAACGACATCTCTCTCTCCTCATAGGTCCGCTGCCGTCGCCGGCTGCTGTGGGTTGAATTGTTTGAAAAAATCCTACACGGCTAAAAATGCGTTGTCACGTAGGGTCTGCGATATTTTTTCTGGCCCGCGTTTGTGCATAAGATGCCTGTAAAACAGGGATATTCTCGATGCGGGCTGCGCGCCAGTTACCCAATATCCGGGACGAAGCGGCTTGTGCGGTGCGTCGCGCTGTAAGAAATTTACACGGTCTGCGAAGTGCCGGGCGTGTGGAAAAGCGAGGGCAAAATGAATCGAGTCGTATTAGTGACGGGCGCTTGCGGCGGCATCGGCAGCGTGTTGTGCAAGCGTTTCGTCGAAGAAGGCGATACGGTGCTGGCGCTCGACATCGACGGGGCCGCGCTCGATCGCCTGGCGAAGCAACTCGGTGAAACGCAGGTCACGCCGCTTGCCGTCGATCTCGGCGACGCCGCCGCGGTGCAACAAGCCGTCGCCGCGGCGGTGGCGAAGCGCGGACCCGTGGACGTGCTGGTCGCCAACGCGGGCGCAGCCGAGGGCCTCACGCTCGCCACCACCGACGCCGCAAGCTGGCAGCGCGACATTCATCTGAACCTGAACGGCACATACAACACGGTCGAAGCCGTGCGCGCGTCGATGATCGAGCGCGAGCAGGGCGCGTTGGTGTTGATCGGCTCGGTGAATGGCATGGCCGCGCTCGGGCATCCCGCGTATAGCGCGGCCAAAGCGGGCTTGATCAGTTACACGAAGGCGCTCGCGCTCGAATTGGGCCGCTATGGCATTCGCGCGAACATCGTATGTCCGGGCACGGTGAAGACGCCGGCATGGCAGGCGCGCGTCGACAAGAACCCGCAAGTCTTCGAAGATTTGAAAAAGTGGTATCCGTTGCGCGATTTCGCCACGCCTGACGACATCGCCGATGCCGTGCTGTTTCTCGCGTCGCCTATGGCGCGCGTGATTACCGGCGTCGCGCTGCCCGTCGACGGTGGCTTGATGGCAGGCAACCGGCTGATGGCGCAAGAACTGACGCTCGAATCGCTTTGAGCGAAACCTGCAGACGACGAGGACAGCATGGCAGCAGTGCAACTGAGCGGCATCTTCAAACGCTACGGCGACACGCAGGTGGTGCACGGCATCGACCTTCATATCGACGACGGCGAGTTTGTCGTGCTCGTCGGCCCGTCGGGCTGCGGCAAGAGCACGTTGATGCGGATGGTGGCCGGGCTCGAGGAAATCAGCGGCGGCGATCTGATGATCGGCGGAACGCGTGCGAACCATCTCGCGCCGCAGCAGCGCAATATCTCGATGGTGTTTCAAAGCTACGCGCTGTATCCGCATCTTTCGGTCTATGAAAATATCGCGTTCGGTCCGCGCATTCGTAAAGAGTCGCCGGCGAATTTCAAGCCGCGCATCGAGGCCGCGGCGAAGATGCTCAATCTCGGCGGCTACCTCGACCGCTTGCCGCGCGCGTTATCGGGCGGTCAACGTCAGCGCGTCGCGATGGGCCGCGCGGTGGTGCGCGAGCCGTCGCTGTTTCTGTTCGACGAGCCGCTGTCCAATCTCGATGCGAAGCTGCGCGTCCAAATGCGCACGGAGATCAAGGCACTGCATCAGCGCCTGAAAAATACGGTGATTTACGTCACGCACGATCAGATCGAAGCCATGACGATGGCCGACCGCATCGTCGTGATGAACGCGGGGCGGATCGAACAGATCGGGCGTCCGCTCGAACTGTATGACCGTCCCGTGAATCTTTTCGTCGCGAGCTTTCTTGGCTCGCCGTCGATGAATTTCGCCGAAGGCATCGTAGTGAATCACTCGCAGGGACTTGCGCTAAGACTCGCGGACGGTGGCGAGATCGTGCTCGAAGGCGCGCCGCTGTCGGCGAACGTGGGCGCGAGAGTCACGTTGGGCGTGCGGCCCGAACACATCGAGACGATCACGCAGACGCCCGACGCAATCATGGAAGTCGAGGTGGTCGAACCGACTGGCGCCGAGACGCATTTGTACGGGAAAATAGGCGGCAACACGTGGTGCGTGACGACGCGTCAACGCTCGAAGGTTGAGCCCGGCGAGCGCGTCGCGTTGCGCTTGCCGGCTGCTCATATTCATCTGTTCGATACGGAGAGTGGACGCAGACTGGTCTGAACCGCGTGTTGCCGATTGAAGCTGCGAGCGACGCGGATTCATTTAACCCTTAAGGAACACCGGGTGTCCGCACCGAACTTGATTCCCCATATCCGCAGCGCACTCGCCAGTTTGCGGCCCGCAGAACGCAAGGTCGCGGACATGGTGCTGAACGACGTGGACTTCGCGATGCGCGCGAGCATCACCGAACTCGCGCAGCGCGCCGATGTCTCCGAGCCTTCGGTCACGCGTTTTTGCCGCGCGATCGGCGCGCATGGTCTGCGCGACTTCAAGATGCAACTGGCGCAGAGCGTGGCGGGCGGAATGCCGTATTCGTCGGCGGCCATTGCGCGCAGCGACGACGTGCAGACGCTGATGGACAAGGTAGGCGAAGCCGCCGTCGACGGCATCACGCACGCGCGCGGCGCGCTCGATCCGGCGGTGGTCGAAAGCGCGATTGCAGCGCTGTCCAGCGCGCGGCGCGTGTTCTTTTTCGGCGTCGGCTCAGGGTCCGGCCTCGTCGCGCAAGATGCGGCGTTGCGCTTCCTGCGGCTCGATATCGCGTCCACTGCGTTTACCGACGCGCATTTGCAGCGCCTCTACGCCGGGATGATGGAGCCAGGCGACGTCGCCTTTGCCATCTCGCATTCGGGCCGCAGCGTCGAGGTGAACGAGAGCATTCAGATTGCCAAGGAACGCGGCGCGACGACGATCGCCCTGACCAATGTCGGCTCGCGGCTTGCATGGCTCGTGGATATTGCGCTGCTGCTGCGCGTGCCGAGTCCCATCGATCCGAATACGCCTGGCGTATCGCGCCTCGTGCATCTTTGCATCATGGACGCGCTCGCGATCGGCGTCGCACTCAAAGCGGGTCCGAAGACGCTGGAGAAAATGCGGCATGCGAAGGCGAGGTTGTCGTCGCATGAACCGCAAACGGGCGATTAGGGAATGTTCTCTTCGGCGAAAGCTTCGGTGATCGCATTGACGATTTGCGCGGCCAGATTCGGCCGCTCATCGAGAAGCGGATAGCGTTTGCGCAAGCTGTTGGAAATGCTGTTGCCGTTTTGCCGGACGCTGCGAATGATGCTGTCGAGATCGTTGTCCGGCGCTTCCAGGAAGTTCTTGATCGCGCGCCGCGCCGTGTCGTTCGCATGCAGAAAGCGCGCTTCGTTGCGCATCTCGTGGCGCAGCGTCACGTCGATGACATTCGCGAGATAGCTGACGTGCGCGGTGAGATCGGGATAGCGCCACGCGGGCAGCGCGTCGTCGTAGGCGCGAAAGTGCAGGTTGAACTCGACGCCGTCGTCGGCCGTTTCCGTTTTCCCGAACGTGTACTGATCCGCGTAGTGCTTCATCAGCGGGCGCGAAAACCGTTCAAGCACCTTGTCGTAAGCGGCGCGATCGCGCGTGCTTTGTGTGATCGTCGCGGACACAGGCAGGATGATCGGCGCGGGCACGGCTCCATCGCGGCGCAATACGTCGTTGATCAGAAAGCGCGAGATGCGGCCGTTGCCGTCGACCATCGGATGCACATAGACAAAGCCGAACGATGCCGCCGCCGCGCGAACAATCGGCGCAGCGATTTGCGTGCGTTGAAGGAACTGGCTCAAGCCCGCGAGCATTGCTTCGACCTGCTGCCAATGCGGAGCAATGTAATCGACCACCGGCTCATAGCGCGCGACGTGTCCCACATAGACCGGCGAGCGGCGAATGCCATAGCGCAACGCCGACTCCCCGAGGATGCCGCGTTGCAGGGCAACGAGCGTCTCGGCATCGAACGGATTGGCATGCCGGCCGCACTCGCTTTCCATGACCGCGGCAAAGCGGCGGATGCGCTCCTCCTTGTCCTGTTCGTGCTCGATGAGAAAACTCGCGCGGCTCTCCTTCACCGTCAGCCAGACGGCACTGCGCATGATGAGGTCCACGCCGTAATCGGCTTCGAGTTCGGCCAGTGGCGACGCAAGGTCGTACGTTTCTGCGCGCCGCACCGACTCCGCGCGCCGGATCACCGGGCAGAAGTCGCGATTGCCCGGCAGATTGTCCCGCACGCGCCAGCGCGAGTTGTTGACGGTCGTGCCCACGACGAACTCGTCGGGGTTCAGCGCATCGACGTAATTGCCTCGCGACGCGCCTTGCGCATCAAGACGCTCGGGGCGCAGCCATTCGTAAAAAAAGCACGCGCGGCGCGCATACGCGCCGGTCGGTTCTCTCGCGATCCACGCTTCCAGTTCCCCGCGAACGGACTTCAGCGCAAACAGCCGCGCGAGGAATTCCAGATGGATGCCTTCGTGGCGGAAGGCGAATGTCAGATGATCGGTCAGGCTCGAAACAGGGCGATAGGCGGCGGGATAGACCTCGCGGCTGATGTCGCCGTCAGTGGCGCTCGAGCGCGTCCGGCCGATTTCGCTCTGAACGGCGAACGGGTGGACCGGTACGACGCCGTACGTGTTGGCCAACCATTGATATCCGATGTGCGGCATGGGGTCGATCCGGGTGCGCTTGAGAGGCGGGAAGCAGGTCGTCTGCATCAGTTTCGATTATTCCACGTTCAAAACGATTACAAACAGGGCTTTTTCCAAAAAAACGCTTATCCGGACCCCGGCCGTCCGCATCGTTTCGATTATTTCTCTGCCGAAACGATTACAAACCGCCGTTCTTCAAAAAAACGATTACCGGACCGAGGCCGCCGACGACGCGGCCGACGCCGCGCAGGAACCCTTGATTCAGCCCATCCAGCCAAACCGCCGCGACAACCGCAGCGTCGCTGCACGCAGCGTCTGCGCCGGGCCGGCCGCCGCGGCGCTGTCGAAGCTGCCGCTCGGTCCCATCAGCGCGAGCGCGAGGCAAATGCTGCCCGTGTGGTCGAACACCGGCGCCGCGAGCGTGTCGATGCCCGGCACGGGCCGGCTCAGCGCGGTATCGATTCCGTCGGCCCGAATCTGCGCGAGACGCTGCGCATAGGTTGCGTTCAGCGTGGGCGGCGCGCTTTTGCCGGCGAAAACATCGGCCTCGTTCGCTCCTGCGAGCCGCAAGTGATCCTGCGCGAGCAGCCCGGCACGCACGTCGTCGGCGACATGGGCGGCGAAAACGCGCCCGATCGCCGTATTCACCAGCGACATCACCGTGCCCACCCGCAAGCTCACATGCAAGGGCCGCGGCGATTCCTCCAGCCGCACGACCGTCGGTCCAAGCGGACCGAGCACCGCCATGGCGACGCTCATTCCCGTCGATGCCGCCAGTTCGACCACTTCGGGCTCGGCCTCGCGCGTCGGCGAAAGACGCTGCAGGCCTATCAAGCCAAGCTCCAGCGCAAGCGGCCCGGCTTCGAAACAGCCGGACGCGCCGCGGCTCAGCAAGCCGGTCTTGAGCAGGCTCACCAGATGCGGAAACGCTTTCGCCGGCGGCATGCCGGCTGCGGCGGCGAGGTCGCGCAGGGTCAACGGACGCGCCGCCGCGACGAGCGCGGCCAGCAGTTCGCCGGTGCTGTCGAGCGACTGGATGCCGCGCTGCGGCTTTGTATCCGTGGAAACAGCCGTGGAAGCAGGCGCGGAAAGCGGCGTGGAAGAAGCGTTGTCGGTACGAGCGATCACGATGCGGACGATGCAAGCAGTGAGGGTTGGGCGGCAAGCTCGGCGCCGATCTCGCGAGCCGCGCCGAGCAACGCGCGGGCGATGCGGCCATCGGCGGCCACGTCGATCGAGCCGGTCGAGCCGATCACCGTCAATGCCAGCGCGAGGCGCCCGTCCGGATCGAACACGGGCGCGCTCAGGCTGCTGATGCCAGGACTCGGCGCATCGACACTGCTTTCGAGGCCGCGCGCGCGAATCTTCTCGAGCGACGTCTGGAACGCGGCGTCGCGCGGCGCGGCCGTCGCGCTTTGGTCGGCGCCCGACTGATTCGCCCACATCGCGTCGAGCGTTTCGCGCGGCAGGTACGCACAGAACACGCGTCCCGTCGACGTCGCCGGCAGCGACATGACCGTGCCGACATGCAGATTCACGTGCAGCGGAAAACCCCCATGTTCATAGCGAACGATGGTCGGCCCCTGCGGCCCGGCGATACAGATCGCGACGCTAAAGCCGATTGCTTCGGCGAGCGCCGCCACCCGCGGCACGGCGGCGCGAAACGCCGGCTGATTTTCCAGATGCAACAGACCCAGCCGCAGCGACAACGGCCCCGGTTCATAACGGCCCGACAGCTCGTCGCGCTTGACGAGACCAAGCCGGCTTAGGCTCACGAGATAAGCATGGGCCTGTCCGGGCGCCAGGTCGGCGGCGATGGCGAGGTCCGATAGCGCGAGCGGCATGCGCGCCTGCGCGAGCGCGAGCAGCAGCCGGCCGCCGACTTCCACGCTCTGAATGCCGCGCTGCGTCTTGCCGCCTTCCGCTATTTCAGTACCGCTCGCGCCTTTGCCGGGGGCCGCTTTCGCTGCTTTGCTCACGCCTGCGCTCGTCCGTAAAAAGGGTCCATGTTAACCGAACCGCGACTGCGAACTGTCACCGTCCACCCTTCAATGTTAGGCGTTTGGTGATTTGCGTATAGCGATACATTTCGCTATTGACAAATAAACAGGCGCGGCCATAAGATGCAATCACCCCGACACACCGGCGCAGTCACAGAGTCAAAAACGGGGCGAGACAACCTTCAATACCGCCAGCCCGCGCCGCAGCGCGCAGCCGGCCGTCTCGCCTCACATCCAACTTTTGAGGGAGACGAGCATGGCAAAGGCATTTGCATCGCAGGCCGATCTGGAAGTCAAAAAAGTCACGTGGACGAAGTTGTCCGAGAACGCCTACGCCTACACGGCCGAAGGCGATCCGAACTCGGGCGTGATCATCGGCGACGACGGCGTGCTGATCGTCGACACGACCGCCACGCCGGCCATGGCGCAAGACCTCATCGCGAAGATTCGCAGCGTCACCGACAAGCCGATCAAATACGTCGTGCTCTCGCACTATCACGCGGTGCGCGTGCTCGGCGCGTCGGCGTATTTCGAGGAAGGCGCGCAGGAAATCATCGCGAGCCGCGGCACGTA
Source organism: Paraburkholderia sp. GV068 (assembly GCF_003058125.1). NCBI lineage: Bacteria > Pseudomonadati > Pseudomonadota > Betaproteobacteria > Burkholderiales > Burkholderiaceae > Paraburkholderia > Paraburkholderia sp. GV068. Next base: position 395,778 of record NZ_QBUB01000002.1, on the reverse strand, counting down.
CGAGATGATCGTCGAGCGCGGCGAAGCGGACATGAAGTCGGAGATCGAACGCTTTCCGCGTCTTTTTGCCGGCGTTGAAACGGTGCCGGGCCTCACGTGGCCGACGCTCGTCTTCGAAAAGGAAATGACGCTGTTCCTCGGCAAGCTCGAAGTGCGCATCGCGCATCTCGGCGCGGGTCATACGAAGGGCGATACGGTCGTGTGGCTGCCGTCGCAAAAGGTGCTGTTTTCCGGCGATCTCGTCGAATACGACGCGGCGTGCTATTGCGGCGACGCGCAACTCGAGCAATGGCCGGCGACACTCGAAGCACTGCGCGCGCTCAATGCCGAGAAGCTCGTGCCGGGCCGCGGCCCCGCGCTGACCACGCCGGAAGACGTCAACAAAGGTCTCGATTACACGAAGGATTTCGTGACGACGTTGCTGCAGCAAGGCCGTGAAGCGGTCGAGCAGAAGCTCGATCTGAAGGCCGCGATGGCGCACACGCGCAAGGCGATGGACCCGAAGTTCGGCCACGTGTTCATCTACGAACATTGCTTGCCGTTCGACGTTTCGCGCGCTTTCGACGAAGCAAGCGGCATCACGCATCCGCGCATCTGGACCGCGCAGCGCGACAAGGAAATGTGGGACGCGCTGCAAGCCTGACGGCATCGCATACAAAAGAACAGGCAAGCGCAGCAGAGCAAAGCGGAGCAGGACGGAGACACAACATGAGCATCAACTACCAGACGCTGTCGTTCGAATATCAGCCGTGCCGCGAACAGGACGCGCGAAACGGCGCGGAGCAGACGGTCTATCCGGTGATCGTGGTCGGCGCGGGGCCGGTGGGTCTTGCCACCGCAATCGACATCGCGCAGCAGGGCGTGCCCGTCGTACTCGTGGACGACGACTGCTCGTTGTCCACGGGTTCGCGCGCGATCTGCTTCTCGAAGCGCTCACTCGATATTTTCGATCGCCTCGGATGCGGGCAGCGAATGGTGGACAAGGGCATTAGCTGGAATGTCGGCAAGGTGTTCCTCAAGGATGAGCTCGTCTACTCGTTCAATTTGCAGCCCGAAGCAGGTCATCATCGTCCGGCGTTTATCAATTTGCAGCAGTACTACGTCGAAGGCTTTCTGCTCGAACGCGCGCAGCAAATGCCGAACATCGAGATTCGCTGGAAAAGCAAGGTGGTCGCTATCGAGCAGTGCGGAACGCCAGGCGCGCGCGACGCGTCGGTGACGCTGACGGTGGAAACGCCCGACGGGCAATATGCGTTGCGTGGCCGGTATGTGGTCGCCGCCGACGGTTCGCGCAGTCCGATCCGCAATCTGATGGGACTCGATAGTAAAGGCGTGACGTTCAAGGACCGCTTCCTGATCGCCGACGTGAAGATGGAAGCGGACTTTCCGACCGAGCGCTGGTTCTGGTTCGATCCGCCATTCCATCCGAATCAATCGGTGTTGCTGCATCGTCAGCCGGATAACGTGTGGCGAATCGACTTTCAGCTTGGATGGGACGCCGACCCGGTGCTTGAGAAAACGCCCGAGCGCGTGATTCCGCGTGTGCGTGCCTTGCTCGGACCGGATGCAAAGTTCGAACTGGAATGGGTCAGCGTCTACACGTTTTCGTGTTTGCGCATGGAACGCTTCCGGCACGGCAACGTGCTGTTCGCGGGCGATTCCGCGCATGGCGTATCGCCATTCGGCGCACGCGGTGCGAATAGCGGCGTGCAGGATGCGGAGAACCTCGCATGGAAACTGGCAATGGTATTGGAGGGCAACGCATCGGATGCGTTGCTCGACACCTATGCCAGCGAGCGCGAATTTGCCGCCGACGAAAACATCCGCAACTCCACGCGTTCTACTGACTTCATCACGCCGAAGAGCCCGGTTAGCCGCGTGTTTCGCGATGCCGTGCTGAAGCTCGCGCGTCACCATCCGTTTGCGCGGCAACTGACGAATAGCGGTCGGCTTTCGGTGCCGGCGGTGTTGAGCGATTCGCCGCTGAATACGCCGGATAGCGACAGCTTCGAGGGCCTCATGGTGCCGGGCGCCTCGTGTGTCGATGCACCCGTGCACGCGGCCGGCGAATCGACGTGGCTGCTTCAGCATCTCGGTCAGCAATTCACAGGCGTGCTTTTTTGCGGCGATGAAGGCATCGACGCCGCAACCGAAACTGCGCTGAAAACGCTTCGTACAAGCACTATTCCGTTGAAGCTCGTGGTGATTGCGCGCAGCGAAACGCCGCCGGCAGCAATAGCAGATGCGACGATTCTGCGCGACGCCGAGGGCCTCGCGAGTGCGCGCTATGACGCGCAACCCGGCACGTTCTATCTGATCCGGCCGGATCAACATGTGTGCGCGCGCTGGCGGCAACTCGAACCGCTTGCTGTCGAGCATGCGTTAAAGCGCGCGTTGTGCGTGCAAGGCACAGCCTGAAAGAACGCCCCGCGTTCGCAGCAAAAAAATAGAATCCGGAGACACATCATGGCACTGATCACGCAACCGAACCTCGCGCGTCCCGATGACTTTTACGAGGCGTTGATCGACATGCATCGCGGCCTCGACGATGCGCGCAGTCAGTCGGCGAATGCGCAACTCATTCTGCTGCTCGCGAACCATATCGGCGATCACGCGACGCTGCTCGAAGCAATCCGGCACGCGCGCGAAGGCGCGGCGGACGTATCGCCGGAAGGCGGCGAAGTTCATCCGCTCGCGGCCTGATCAGAGCACGCGCACTTCAGCGACAACCACAACGCGGCGCATCAAGACGCCGGACCCGCGGGTCCGTTGGACCCATCACGCCTCATGTCTGGAGATAACCGATGAGTCAGTCCCTCTCGCCAGCGCTCGAGCCTGGTTCAAGCGCCGCTGCGCACGACGATCTGCTATACCGCAAGGTATCGCTGCGCATCATTCCATTTTTGTTTCTTTGCTACGTCGTGTCGTTTCTGGACCGCATCAACATCGGCTTCGCGCAGTTGCAGATGAAGCACGACCTCGGGTTCAGCGACGCAATGTACGGACTCGGCGCCGCTGTGTTTTACATCGGCTATGTACTGTGCGAAGTGCCAAGCAACCTGCTGCTTGCGAAGTTCGGCGCGCGCCGCACGTTCACGCGAATCATGTTGCTGTGGGGCGTGGCGTCGGTCGGCATGATGATGGTGTCGACGCCCGCGCATTTCTATGTGCTTCGCTTCATGCTCGGCGTGTTCGAGGCGGGCTTCTTTCCGGGCATCGTGCTGTATCTGACGTACTGGTATCCGGCGCGGCGGCGTGCGGCGGTGCTGTCGATATTTTTCGCCGGCGTGGCGGTCGCGGGCGTGCTCGGCGGGCTCGTGTCGGGCTGGATCATGCGCGATATGGGCGGCGTGCTCGGCCTGTTCGGCTGGCAGTGGATGTTCATCATCGAAGGGGCGCCCGCGCTTATCCTCGGTCTCATCGCCGCGGTTTATCTCGTCGACGGTCCGCAGCACGCGCAATGGCTCACCGCTGATGAGAAAGCGCAATTGATCGCGCAACGCGACGAGGACCGCGCGGCTTTATCGCAGCCGTCGCACGCATCGCATTCATCGCGCTCGTTCACGCAGGCGCTGCGTAATCCGCGCGTCTATCTGTTCGCGTTCATCTATTTCTCGCTGACGTGCGCGTCGTTGACGCTCAATTTCTGGATGCCGTTGATGATCCGCGACTTCGGCATTCGCGATGTTCTTGCGATCAGTCTGTACAGTGTCGTTCCAAATGCAGTCGGCGCGGTCGGGCTGATTCTGATTGCTCGCCATTCCGATCGGCGCGGAGAACGGCGCCGGCATTTCGCGGTATGCACGATCGGCGGCGGCATCGCGCTTTCGCTTTTGACCCTGCATTTAAGCAGTTTTCCTGCGATGCTCGCGATTCTCTCGCTTGCCGCCGTGCTGATTTTCGCCGCGTTGCCAATCTTCTGGACGGTGCCGGCGAGCTATCTGTCGGGCACCGCGGCGGCGGGCGGCATTGCGCTGATCAGCAGCATCGGCATTACGAGCGGCATTGTGAGCCCGTGGGTGATCGGGCAGATCAAGACGCATACCGGCAGCATGGACAACGCGCTTTATCTGCTGACCGTGTTGCTGTTCACAAGCGGGATTGCATTGCTGCTCGGCGTGCCGAAGGAAACCAGGCGGGTTTAACGGCGCGGTGCTTTATAAAAGGACCATCGTGTAGAGTCGCGGTAATTCCATTGCGCCTCGACTCTTGCGATGTCCGCCATTATCGCCCCCGTTCCGCTGCAGCATGAAGGCCCGCATGACCTGTCGTTGTGGCGTGTCGATCTGTCATTCGACACGTCGCTCGACGCCGCGGTGTTCGCATCGCTTTCCGACGACGAGCGCGCGCGAGCACGCAGCTTCCGCCGCGCCGAAGGCGCGCTGCGCTTCGCCACAACGCGCGCTGCGTTGCGCGAGTTGCTTGCGCAACATATCGGCGAAGATGCGCGCGCTCTGCGCTTTACGGTCGATGCAAACGGGCGACCGCGTCTCGCAGATTCGACGGCATTCGACTTCAACGTGTCGCACGCGGGCGCATGTGGCTTGATCGCGATGTCGTCGGCGCGGCGCGTGGGTGTCGATATAGAGCAGTGCAGCGATACGTTCGATTGGCGCTCCATCGTCACGTTGACGCTTGATCCGCACGAGGCGGCGTGGATCGAGCGCCTTGATCGTTCCGCGCAAATGGCCGCGTTCTACGATGCATGGACCGCCAAGGAAGCGCTCGTCAAAACGACAGGTGCGGGCATCGCGCGCGGGTTGCAGCATTTGAGCGTGCTGCCGCGCGAGGGCCAGCGCGTGACGCTGCGCGGCCCGATTCCCGATGATATGCGTGCGATCGCCGCGCAATGGATAGCCGCGCCGCGCGGCTACGCGGCATGCGTCGCGTGGTCGTCGACGCCGCTTGCTTCGTAGCAAACCCACTGTTGAGACCGTTTTGCGGCGCCTGTTATTGCGCCCATGACGCAACTAACGGTCAGCCCCGCCCGGCGCCTCCAGACAACCGCGCAAAGCGCTCGCAACGACTCCTCAGCGCGCATTAAACCTGCACAGACGGAATGCTCTTCATGCAGCGCAGCGCGAACATCGAGCGGCTATGACGAATGCCCGCGATCTTGTAGAGCTTCTCGCGCAGGAAGCGCTCATAACCCGCCGTGCCGTCCACAGCCACCTTGACCAGATAGTCGTAATCGCCGGAGACGAGATACGCCTCGAGTACTTCGGTGAGTGTCGCGAGTTCGGCGCCGAAACGCGCGAGCGCATCGTCGTCATGTCGATCGAGCGTGACTTCGAGCAGAACAATATCCGCCAAGCCGAGCTTCTGCTGATCGAGCAGCGCGACGTAGCCGCGAATGTAGCCTTCGGTTTCGAGTTGGCGTGTGCGGTTCCAGCATGCCGTGGTCGACATGCCGACGAGTTCGGCCAGTTCCGCATTGCTCACGCGTGCGTTCTTTTGCAACGCGCGGAGGATTCTGCGGTCCTGATTGTCCAGCTCGCGGGTCCGGCTGTTCATGGGCTGACTCGGAAGATTGTTCGTTCAGACGTGATTCTATCGGAAGAACGTTCCGTTAGTCGCCGCGTGGCACACCGCTTTAGGAAGCCTATCCAGCGAGCGTCCCGGTATATTTTGAGGGTGCATTCGCGCCCGGGAGAACCGTCCGGATCGCCGATCTTATGGCGTCCACGCGCGGCCACAAGCCGCTATCGGTATGACGCTGCTTTTACCGAAGCAGCCTGAGCGGAAACCGCGGCGCTACCCCGTCGCAGCGAACGCTCGCTCGGGCCCGAACGCATGTATGGCATTACGTGAAAGAGACGCGCGGCCACAGAAGGGCCGCGCCGTGGAGCGTGTTTCGAATGATCAATGGAAGATGAGGTACAGAATGACCAGCACGATCACCGGAACACCGAGAAGCCAGCCGAGTAGGTAAGGCATGATGTATCTCCTTTCGTATCGAGTTGGAATACGGAGAGCATTCAGCATGGCCCGTGCCTGAGGTGTCCGCGGATTCGTGTGATCAGCGCGTGAACGCTGCACCACCGTCTAGCCGTTGTCGATGAACCCAGGATAGAGCGTCATTCCGCCGTCGACAAATAAGGTTGTGCCTACAACGTAGTCGCTTTCATCCGATGCGAGCCACACGGCCGCCTTGCCGATGTCTTCGACTTCACCCACGCGGCCATAAGGAATCAATTGCAGTAGCTTTTGCTCTGCCGTGTGAGTCTCCCACGCGTCGCGATTGATCTTCGTGCGAATCGCGCCGGGCGCAATCGAGTTGACGCGAATGCGCTCGGGCGCGACTTCCTGTGCGAGCGATTTCATGAACATCTGAATCCCGCCTTTCGACGCGGCGTAGTTCACATGCCCGGCCCACGGAATGACTTCGTGCACCGAACTCATGCAAATGATCTTGCCGAGTGCTTTGGATGCGGATGTCGGCCCGCGTCGCCGGAACTCTTTGACAGCGGCTTGCGCAGTGAGAAACTGTCCCGTCAAATTGGTGCCCAGCACTGTTTGCCATTCTTCCATCGACATATCGGCAATAGCGCTGTCCCTCTGCAAACCCGAATTCGCGACGACGATATCCAGTGTGCCGAAGCGCGCGCGGCACGCGTCAAACATGACTTCGACATCGGCCGGATTCGATACGTCGGCTTTAACTGCGAACGCGGTGCCACCCGACTGGTTGATCTCGTCAGCGAGCTTCTGCGCCGATTCCGCATGCGAGTGATAGTTCAGCGCGACGGACGCGCCCGCATCCGCAAGCGCTCGCGCAACGCCATAGCCAATGCCGGAGCTCGCGCCCGTGACCAACGCAAACTGATTGGCGAGTAACTTTTCCATCGCAATTCCTCGGCGCTGAAAAGCGCATTCGTCTAGCTTCAGATGTAGCGAGGCCGCCGGATCTGCGAGCAGTTCACTGCATCGCAATCCGGCGGCCGGGCCTGCGTTTGACTTACTGATGTGAACGTGTCACCGCAATCGCTATATCACGCCGGCGACAAGCAGCACGATCACGACGATCAACACGACGCCAAGACCACCCGTTGGCCCATAGCCCCACGAACGGCTATGCGGCCAGGTCGGCAACGCGCCAAGGAGAAGAAGAATCAGCACAACCAGAAGAATAGTTCCCAACATGTATGACCTCCGCTTGGTTGATGAAGCTCTCCTGTCCGCGGCTTTGCGCACTTACATAGTGAGCGCGCAAAGAGAAGACGGACCGGACAGCATCGTGACCTTGAGAGAGCAAGGCATGTGCCCAACGCGGAACATACACGGTGTCACGCCGCTAAAGAACCCGCGGTTCTGATCCGCGAAACAATCAGATCAGCGATGAACGCGACGCCAAGCGCCGCGGCGCCACACATGAAGATCAGCGCGTAGTTGTTATGCGAGTGCGAGAACAGATACGAGTAGCCATACCCGCCGAGCGCCTGGAAGAGAGCGAACGCTGTCGTCGCGCGGCTCCATGAGGCACGCTGTTCCGTGTGATCGTGCGGCACGAGTTCATGAATGCGACCGAGCGCGAGCGGCACGATGCCGGGCGTGAAGACTCCGAGAATAACGGTCGACAGTGCCAGCACCCACGCATTGCCGGAAAGCGCGATCATCGCGACGGCCACTGCCTGCAGCAACAAAGCCACGCGATAAGCCTTGCCGTAACCGATACGATGCGCAACGTTGCCCGCGATCAGCGGCCCCGCGATGGCGGCGAGCCCGTACAACACCCAATAGTTCGCGCCGATTGCCGCGCCTCGGCCCAGACCGCGCGCCACGTAATCGACGAGAAGGATCATCGCCGGCACGAGTCCGAGTGCGTTCGCGGCGTATTGCGCGTACAGCACGCGAAGCGCGAGCGTGCTGGTCTGCGCGCCATGATGATGAGCGGGCGCCGCGGCGGCAGCAGGCGGATTCGTCGACGGCCAGCCGAACCAGCTCACTACTGTCAATACGAGTGCAACAGCGCCGAGGCCGAGCCATGTGGTTTGCAGGCCGAAGTGCAACAGCTCGGGAATCAGCGTACCGGACGCAGCAATGCCGAGCCCGAGTCCGAGAAAGATCATGCCGCTGACAAAGCCACGGCGCGCTGCGGGAATATGCGGAAGAATCGAGGTCGCCACCAGCACCATGATGGCTCCGCCCGAGATGCCCGACAGCAAACGCCACACGAAGAACCAGCTTATCGACAGCGGATACGCACACGCGAAGAACGCCGCGGTCACGACAGCCATCAACATGCGCAACGCGGTCCGGTTCGATAACGCGGACGCAAGCGGACGGCCGATCAGCGCGCCGATCAGATAGCCCGCGAAATTCGCGGCGCCCAATGTGACTGCTTGCGACGACGTGAACCAGTGCGCCTGGATCAGAGACGGAATGAGCGGCGTGTACGCAAAGCGCGCGAGGCCGATGGCAACGAGACTGCCGGAAAGCCCGGCGAAGGTGGCAAAGAGCGCGCGGGCGTCGAGCGATGTCGAGCTCGACGAGGACAAGGAGGGCGCTGTGGACATGACGGTTCCTTTACCGGCCAACGTGCATGACGCCGCGCCGGATGTCGGTGAAAGTGCGAAGGGATCGCTCGTTAGGTTAGGCGCGTGTCTTTGACGCGCCGTGTTTGGCCGGCAGCGCCGGCAAGCCGAGCAGCTTCAGCGCGCCGGCAACCGCGCTCGTCAGCACGGCACGCTGCGGATCGACGCGTGCCAGCACACGCATGCCTAGCACGGTGGCGAGTAGATGAGTGGCGGTTTCGTCGGCGGAAACGGTTTTGGCAATCGCGCCGCTCTTTTGCGCCGCGGCCAGGCAGCGATAAAAGAACTCGCGGATCTCGGCGATTTCGGTTGCGACGAGCTGACGAAATGCTTCGTCCTCCGATGAAATTTCGAGCGCCGAATTAACCAGCATGCAGCCGCGCTTGTGCGGATCGGACACCGACCGCTCGATGGTTTCTTCGAAGAAACCGGTAATGGCATCGGCAGGCGGCATGGTGCTCTCGAAGCGCTTGATGCGCTCGCGCAGCGAATGATCCAGGTAGTGCTCCAGCGCGCGCAGATACAGCCCGCGTTTGTCGCCAAAGGCGTTGTAAAGGCTCGGCTGCGTGAGACCCGTGCATTTGACGAGATCGCGCGTGGACGTCGCCTCGTAGCCTTTCAGCCAGAACGTTGCGCTTGCTGCTTCGAGCACCTCTTGCTCGTCGAATCCGCGGGGTCGCGCCATGATGAGTGTCCTTTACCGCCTGCGTCGGTGGTTTTGTATCAATCGATATAGAACCGCATTATATATCGATCGACACAGAATGCAAGGGACGATGTGCGGCGGCGCGCATGGACGCCGCCGCGTCACGAGCGCAATGACGTGGCGCGGCGGTTTCCAATTGAGGACATCTCGAGCGTCCTACAGATAAGTGCCTTTGATGCGGCCTTCGAAGATGGCGGTGTTGATCGAGAAGTCGTCGACATGGCCGAGCGCGCCACCGTCGACGGTGACGACGACGGAACGGCCGCCGCGCACCAGCTTCGACTGCTCGGCGCTGAGCGTGACTTCTTCGTGGGCGGCCTCGGCGCCGCGAGGCAGGTCCTTGATGATGACGGTGGATTTCATGGCGATACTCCTTGAGGTGAATGGGCGAGCACGGCGGAGTGCCCGCTCATGTTTCTGCAAGGGATATGCCAATTTGCACGCGATAAAGAGCCGATCCGCAACGCGTCCGCCGATGCCAGGCCAGGCAAGGATGTGCATTGCGCGGCCTTTAATCGCAAAGCGCGACGATGCAAAACCAGCGGCCAGATGTATGGACACAGCAGACAGAACGCACCCGAACTGTTGGGCCGCGTGTACGCGGAACACCGCGCGACACGCACGCGTCCCGAAACGCGTCGCGGCAACAACAAAAGCGGCACGCGTCGATGACGCGTGCCGCTGTACTGCCTTGATAAACGCGAATCTAGCTGCGCCGTGTATTGCGCGTCGCCGCCACTTTCACGATGGTTTGATGCGCCGCGGGAAAGCCGGGCGGATATTCGACGACGCGAGTCGCGGTCGGCACGAGCGGCGCGGCGCTCGAGAGCCGCGCCCCAATGCGTGCGCCGCCGACAATGGCGGCCATCGCCTCACGGTCGAGTTCGACGTTGTCTGCGAGATCGTTGATGAGAAGCTTGGCCATGATGTGTTCGCCGCGAAAGTCGAGCGATTGGCCGGTGCGATGATCCGGCGTGCGCTCGCGGGTGTCGTCAGATGTGCTGAGGTCTCGTCGCACTATGAGTATAGGAAATCTGTTTTTAATCTGCCTGCCCGATTCAAGGATGCACGGCCTGTGCCAGATTTATTCAAGGTTCCTAATAAAAGTTATGGTGCCTTTATGGATAAGGCTTGCAGCGCTAAGCCGCGCGTCTTTTCCTATCCGTCGAAGCTGCGACGAGCAAGGCGAGTGGTGGCATTCACCCGACAACGCGCCGCATTATGTTGGACGACGCGCGACAAGCGCGAGCCGCGCATCGCGCGGGGCAATCCTGGTTTGCGAAAGAACAGGCCGGGAGCTAGTATCGAAGCGGCACATGTAACTGGTTACGACAGCTTTCCTAACGGCCGGCAGAGCCTTGGTCGAACGCGATCGGGGCTCACGGCAACGGCGGCAATTCGCACAACATGGCTAGCCTTGCGCGTGTGATTCACGACTTCCAGAACGGCGAGCTGTCACGTGACGAGTTCGTCGCTCAACTCGACAGCACGTTGGTGACCGAAGGCCTCGGTCCGACGCAGCTGCTGGAGACGCTTGGCGCCGCGCATCGTAAAGCGCCGCTGCCGGAGGACCTTTATATCGAAGTGCGGCGGCGCATCGAGCAACTGCGCGTATCGAACGTGGCGGCCGGCGGCGAGGAAACCGGCATACAGACTACGGTGGAGATGCCCTCAGTGGTGCCGGCTGGCGCGGGGCGCACGGGCGCGTCCGCGAGTAGCGCGAACGTGCCCAACGGCGCAGGCTTTGACCAGATCAAAGGTATCGGCGATACGCTGAATAACCGCTTCGTTCTCGAAGAGTGCCTCGGCGTCGGCGGAATGGGGACGGTTTATAAGGCGCTCGATCTGCGCAAGCTCGAGGCGTCCGACAGAAAACCGTACCTCGCGGTCAAGGTCCTCAACGTTCAGTTCCGCGGCAATCCGAATTCGCTCGTCGCGTTGCAGCGCGAGGCGCGCAAGGCGCAGGTGCTCGCGCATCGCAACATCATCACGGTGTACGACTTCGATCGCGACGGCCCCATCGTTTATCTGACGATGGAGTACCTGTCGGGCAAGCCGCTCAGCCAGTTGCTGCGCACGCCGGGCTATCAGGGCATGCCGGTTCGCGCCGCGCTGCCGATCGTGCGCGGCATGTGCAGCGCGCTCGCGTATGCACACGAACGCGGCTTCGTGCATTGCGATTTCAAACCCGCCAATGTTTTTCTCACGACGAATGCCGAAGTGAAGGTCATCGACTTCGGCATTGCGCGCGTGTTTCAGCGACCGGAAGAAGAAAGCGATGCAACCGTGTTCGATCCAGGCAGCCTCGGCGCGTTGACGCCTGCGTATGCGAGCCCGGAGATGATCGAGCATCGCGAGCCCGATCCGCGTGACGATATTTATGCGCTCGGCTGTATCACGTATGAATTGCTGACGGGGCATCATCCGTTCGACCGCTTGTCCGCGACGCAGGCGCGCAATGCCGAATTCAAGCTGCAGCGTCCGCCGAATCTCGATGCGACGCAATGGCGCGCATTGCGGGCCGCGCTTTCCTTCGACCGCGCGACGCGCATGCCGAGCGTCACGCGCTTCATCGCCGAGTTCGACAACGAGGCGCGCGCGGAAAAGTCGGGGACATTGGCGAAGGCGGGACTCGCCGGCTTTGCGGTGATTTGCGCGGCGGCGGTCGCCGTCTATGCGTGGCGCTCCGCGCCGAACCGTCATAGCGAAACGCAACTGGGTACGGGCACGTCGCAGGGGCGGGTGGAGGAAGCGGCGTCGTCGGCGACGCAAGCGAGCGAGGCAGCGGCGACAGCGGCGACCAGCACCGCAAGTGCAGCGACAACGAATCCGACCACAGCAACGTCGTCATCCGCGACCGCTTCAGCGGCAGTAGTAGCCCCCACACCGCCCGCTGCACCCAAACCCAAGCCCGCACTGACACTCGCAGCGGTTGCTCCGACGCTCGCGCAAGTGCCGTGCTCGGCGTTATCCGCGTCGACGCAGGACCACACGTTGACGGTGCGCGGCTATCTTTCGCAACGCTATGGCGTCGCGCGACTAAAAGACGGCCTCACGGCGCTACCCGGCGTGGACACGCTAAAGCTCGACGTCGATCCGGTCGCGGACGACAAATGCGACACCGTCAAGGCGCTTGCGCCCTACTGGACGCAGAACTGGCAAGCGGGGCACGTCGCGGGCTTGCAGGTGCGGCCGCCGAGCGGCCAATTGAACGAGGGCGATCCACTGGTTGTCGACGTGAGCACGCCCGGCTACGACTCGTATGTGAATCTGGACTACTACCAGCTCGACGGCAATGTCGTTCATATGGTGCCGAGTCCGCGCGCGAAGGACAACCAGGCGCCGCCGCACTATTCGGCGACGGTCGGCAGCGGCGGCGACTGGGTCATTTCAAAGCCGTTCGGTTCGGAGATGGTCGTGTTGCTGATCACGCCCGCGCCGCTCTTCGACAAGCCGCGCCCGGAAGCCGAATCGCGCTCGGACTATCTGCGCGCACTGGACACACGGCTCGCGCAAATAGCGACGAAATACGGCCGCGAGCGGATCGTGGCGGACTTCGCGCCGATCACCACGAAGCCGCATACGCCATGATGTTTTCGTCGAGCGAGCCGAGTGCTGCGGAGCTTGATGCAATGAGTTTAATTGCCGGCGCGGCGGATCACTTCAGATCTTTGACTACGCGGAAACCATCCTGCGATTGACGCACGCCCGCGCTGTATTTGAAGCGCGTCGCGCTCAGCATGTAGCCGCCGCCTTCACGCCACGAGCCGCCGCGAATCACGCGCATGTCGCAACCGGGGTTTTCCCACGCGCGGCCGTCGACGGGCGCTGACTGATACGAGTTGTGCCAGCAGTCGGCGGTCCATTCCCATACGCTTCCGTTCATGTCGTAGAGGCCGTACGGATTCGGCGCAAAAGAACCTGCCGCTTCGGGGCCTTCCTTGTGCCACGGCTCGCCGCAATCCTTGCAATTGGCGTTGCCCTTGCGCATCTGATCGCCCCACCAGTACGCGCTCGTCGTGCCGCCGCGCACCGCGTATTCCCACTCGGCTTCCGTGGGCAGACGGTACGGTTTGCCCGTCGTTCGCGTGAGCCACTTCACGTACTGCTGCGCGTCGTCCCAACTCACGTCGCGCGCGGGAGCTGACTTATTGGCATTCGTTTCCGGCGAGAGTTTCGGGCATGCATTCGCCGCGACGCAGGCATTCCACTGCTCGACTGTCACTTCGTATTTGCCGATAGCGAACGGCGTACCAATCGTCACGTGATGAACCGGCTTCTCGGACGGATCGTCGCTGTTGCTGCCCATCGAGAACGAGCCTGCGGGCAACGCGATCATGATCGGACACGTGGCACAGTCGCGGCTTTCGCCTGCTACTGGCGCACGCGTTGCAGGCTTTTGCGCGGTGGCTGCAGCGGGCGGTGCTGGCGGTGGAGTGGTGCTCGCGGCTGGCGGTGCGGAAGCGGCACGCGGGCGCTCTTGCGCGGCCGATGCAGTGGGCGCAGCAGGTGTCGCCGGCCGCGCTGTCGGCGGCGGCGCAACTGACGGCGCAACCTGCTGTGTCGACGCGTTCGGCGCAGGCGCATTCGCCGACGCCGCCCGCAACCGATCGATTCGCGCATGCGCGAGCGTGGCGAAGCGCCCATTCGGATAGGCCTTCAAATACGCTTCGTAATCCGCGGGGTAATTGCTGTCCTTGATCGAATTCCAGAAGGTGATTTCGTATTGCTCGGTGCTGTCTTTCGGCAGAATGCCTCGGCTGTGCAGTGTGACGACATGCTCGTTACTGGCGATGAGCCGCGTATCCCTAACCTTTACGTTGCTTGTCGTTAAGGTGGAATCGGGCAACGACGACTCAACCCACGGTTGCTGTTCCCCTCCGGTTGCGTGTTTGACTTGCGCAGCGACGCTCGCTAGCAGGCTCATTAGCGGCTGCGTGGGCTTCTCGTCGAGTGCACGCAATAACGCTTGCGTATAGATGCCGTGGCTGGAGCCGTCGGCCGCAAAGCCGCCTTGCGCCGTTGCATAGGCAACGACCGTGTTCGGCGGCAGTGCTGGCGCCGCCTGCGCGACATCGCGCGTGAATGGATTGTCGAGACAGGTGTCGAGAATCGCAATGTTCAATGGTGCATTGCGCGACGTGTGCATTGCCTGCAACACGTCACTCAGGTCGATGCCCTCGCGAATTGGCGAGGCCGGCGAGCGCACGTCGAGACCGGCAGGAATCAATAGCGTTTGTCCGCCGAGCCGCATGCCATGACCGGCGAAATAGAACAGACCGACATCGCCCGCACGCAGACGCTCGCGGAATTCGCCAATCGCTCGCCGCATTTGCAGCGGCGTTGCATTGGCAAGCACGACGACGTCGAAGCCGAGCGCGCGCAATTGCTTGCCCAGCGCTTGAGCATCACGCGGCGCGTTTCGCTCGATGACTTTCGACGCATCGGGACCATAGGCGCCATTGCCGATAACGAGCGCGATGCGTGAAGCGCCAACATGGTCGTGCTGCGGAGCGAACGGCGCGATCCCGCTATTAGCCGGTGCGGCCAGATTAGTCGCGCTTGTACTCTCACGCGGCGTTGCGGCAAATGCACCGCCGCAATTCACCAGAATGGCCCCGGCCATCCACATCAGCAGGAATATTCGCCACATCTTCGCATCCTGTTTGTTCCGGACAGAACATAGGTATTCGCGCACCGCACTGCCGCTGGAATACGTTGCGATTCGCCGATACGGCCGCCCGAAAAGCGAAGCATCGACGCGCTTTCGATCATCCGCGTTGCAACGTATCAACAACCATAGCACGCGCATGGCGGGCAACAACCAACACTTTTACCGAGTGCGCTATACGGTTAACGAGTGTGGCGTATCTTTTTGGCAAGTTACGTCCTAAGCTAATTCACAAAGCAACGTGGCACGGTCGTTTTAACTACGCGGCTGGCGCATCGCGCGCCCCGCGATCAAGCACAATCACCCATCGCTGCCTTGCGCAGTCGAGATGGTCACGACCGCTCTTCGGGAGAGTGCGCCATGCGAAGAACCGACGTCCCCGCTGTTTCCAAGCCGAGTCCCAGAAGCACGATGCGCCTATGTGCATTGCGCGCGGTTTCGCGGACGGTGCTCGCCGTGTCGATTGTCGGCATGGTTTTGCCGGTGGTGGCATTCGCGGATTCCACGGCATCGCCTGCCGGTGCGGAGGAGTACATCATCTGGCCGCCCGACGGCGCCGTGATTCACGGCGGCAAGCTCTGGGTGCGCATGGGCCTGCGCAATATGGGTGTGTGCCCGAAAGGCGTCGCGTTTCCCAACACCGGGCATCATCATCTGCTGATCGATACGGACCTGCCCGCGCTCGATCAGGAGATTCCGTCGGACCGTAATCACCTGCACTTCGGCGCGGGCGAGACCGACGCGCGTATCGAGTTGCCGCCAGGCAAGCACACGTTGCAGCTGATTCTCGGCGACCACAATCACGTGCCGCATGCGCCGCCCGTGTACTCGAAAAAGATCACCATCACCGTGCAGAAAGACTAGCGCGTTCATCGCGGCCTGCTCAGGACGGAGAAACCTTCATGTATAAGTTCATTGCAGTCGCGGCGCTGGTGGCGTCGGCGACATGGGGCGCGGCGGATTTCGCCGTGGCGGCCGGGGCGGCGTCGCCTTCCGGCGCACATGCCTATATCGGCTATCCCAACGACGGCCAGGTGGTTACGGCCAACAAGCCGTTTCGCGTGTGGTTCGGTTTGCGCTATATGGGCGTGGCGCCGAAAGGCGTGAAGTATCCGAACACGGGACATCATCATCTTCTCATCGACACCGACTTGCCGCCGATGGACCAGGAGATACCCTCGGATCGCAATCACCTGCATTTCGGCGCGGGCGAAACCGAGACGATGATTCAACTGCCGCCCGGCAAACATACATTGCAGCTTCTGATGGGCGACGACACGCACGTTCCGCACAACCCGCCGGTGTACTCGAAGAAGATCACGGTCATCGCGCGTTGACGTTAGCGAGCGCCGATGTTACGCCGCAGCCAACCATTTCACACCTGCTGTTGGCCGCGATCCATCACATCGACGCTGATGCTTTCTGGTCACACGCTGAATTGCCCGGTCGACGTATTGTCCAAAGCCTTTATTCACGGCACTTCCATAAATTTCTTTGGATAGGGAAACGAAACTGGCACAGCCCATGCGTTAGTTAGGTTCGAGTAGACAAGTTGCTCGAAACCAACCGCAAGACTGTGACCTTCCGTTCCGGAGATTTGCCATGAACACGCTGACGATCAAAGACCTGTCCATCACCGAACAACTCGACAGCAAGGCGATGAGCGCCGTGCGCGGCGGCACCGGCCACCTGTTACCGCCGTCGTATCTGAATTTCGCGCCGATCTATGCGCCGAACTTCAGCAGGAACGTCGACGCCACTCAACTGATCAGCACGACGATGAATATCCAGAGCGTCAATGGCAGCAACGGCGCGTTCATTGAGGGCGCGACGACCAACCTCAACCCGCATGTGACCGCGAGCAACAACATCTACATGCCGTAAGCGGCGCGTCCGCTAGCTGCGGTCCTCAAAAAGTTCGCGCACCCAATCGTTCTTTTCACGCGACACTTCCTTACCGCACATCTCCCGAGCTTTTGTCATGCGCCGCTTCGATGGTGAAGCGGCGTCGGAGATGCTTTACTTAAATGGTGCGCGCGGATTGTGCAGTGAAGTCGGCGTCATCGGAGAAAATCGTGTCAGCGTTGCCTGATTCAAAGATGGTTCAGCGCTTCTTCAACCACTCGACAACGGCGGCGTTGCGCGGGTTGTGCGCGGCAACGATCTGCGCGGCCTCACTGTGTGCTTGCGTCGACGTCGGCATGCCCGACTACAAGCGGCCCGATACGCCTGGCAAGACTTCCTGGACGGGACAGAGCGGCGCGCCGGTTTCCGCGGCGGCCACCATTGAACCGGATTGGTGGAAAGGCTTTAACGATCCGGCTCTCGACTCGTTGATTGCCAAAGCCATAGGCGGCAACTTCGACATCAAGATACTGGCTGCGCGTATCGACGTCGCGCGCACGCAGATCGGCGAAGCCAAGGCCGGCGCGTTGCCGACCATGGACCTCGGCGCCGGCGCGAGTTTCCAGAAAACAACCGGACAGACCTTCGCGAAGCAATACAACGTCGCGGCGCAGGTGAACTGGGACATCGACATTTGGGGCAAAGTGGAAAAGGGCGTGCAGGCACAGAAAGCCGAATTCCACGCGAGCGAAGCCGACTGGCGTGCGGGTTATCTCGAACTGGTGTCGAACGTGTCGAGTACCTATTTCCAGATCCTTCAATTCGACGACCAGATCGAACAGCAGCAAAAGACACTCGTCACCAATCGCCAGATTCTCTCGATCTACGAAGGCCAGCGCCGCAGCGGACTTGTTCCGCAGACGCAGGTGCTGCGGCAGCAGGCGGAAATCAATCGCCTGACGAATCAGTTGCTTGAACTGCGTCGCTCGCGTGACCTCGCGAATAACGCGCTGTGCACGCTGACCGGTGTACCTGCCGGTGAGTTTCAATTGCCCAAAGGCCATCTGCAACAGCGCGTGCAATCGCCGGGAGTGCCCGACGGTCTGCCCGCACAACTGCTCGCGCGGCGCCCAGACTTGGTCGCCGCGGAATTCAGAGTACTCGAGGCGTATGACCTCGTGGGTCAGGCCAAACTCGCGCAATTGCCGACCATCAGTCTGACCGGGCACGGCGGCACGGCGAGTTTCGCGCTGACTGATTTGCTGAAATCGTTCACCTACGGCTTCATGCCGAGCATCAACATTCCCCTGCTCGATCCCGGTGTGCGCGCACACGTCAAGGTGACGCAGGCGCAATCGACGGTGGCGGAACAGCAGTACCGTGCGACTGTAATGGGCGCGTTCGAGGAAGTGGAAAACGCGCTGGTGAATCTGAACGCGCATAAGGCGCAGCGCGTTGAATTGCAGCAACAGGTGGATCGTCTGCAAATCGTGGCCGATCAGATTCAGTCGCAACTGCGGCTCGGCGTGGTGTCGCAACTGGAAGTATTCGAAACCGAGCGCACGCTGCTCGAGGCCCAGTTGTCGTTGCTGGCGAATCATCAACTGATTTTGTCCGATACGGTGCTGCTTTATAAGGCGCTCGGCGGCGGCTGGCCGAATGTCGATGTGCAGGCGCAATTGAAAGAGAAGTAGAAAAGAAGCAGAGCAGAAGTAAAGGAGCATTGAGCTAATCCGCTCAGGCGCGCATGTGAAACCCGTTGCGGTTTCTCATATCGTGTGCAGCGGCTTATCACCGACGACCGGGAATTGACACTCGCAATGCGTGACTTACAATCGTTGAGGAACCGTGTTTCCGCCGGTTCTTTCAAACAAGATTCTCTCGCCGTCGTCCTTCGTGCTGACTCCGTTGCGCTCTCGCAGCAGCGGGTAAACGATTAGTGATCCGGATAAAATGGCCGACGGCGAAATATCCATTGCCGAGAAGCGCGCGACAGTCGAAACCGCTTTCGACGTGCTGCTGTCTCCGCTTGCGTCCGCGCAACGCCCGGCACTGGACGCGATCCGCATTGTCGATAGCCTGTTCGCCATTGGGCGCAGCGAAGCGCCGTTCAACGACTACCCCGCCGAGTGGATCGCGCGTCTGTCGCGCCGTCATGCACGCGTGTTCATCGAGCACGGCGCGGTTTATGTCGCGGACCTCGGCAGCAAGAACGGCACCACGGTCAACGGCGTTGCCGTGCGCGAGACGCCGGCGCGCGTGCGCGCAGGGGACGAACTGTGCTTTGGCGGCGATCTCTGTTATCGCGTGAGTATCGAGCCGCGCGCCCGCATCGTCGCGAAAAGCAGCGCGGTGGTCGCGCCGCGCCTGCTACTCGTGCCGCAGCGCGGCGATCTCGGGCTTCAGCCGGTTGAAGTGCAGGCGTTTCCGTTTCTCGTCAGTAAAGCGGACGAAGTCTTTTCTCGCTACAAGGACCGGTATCCGCATCAGGTCAATTACATCTCGCGTCGGCATGCGCACATCTTTCTGAAGGGCGCGGAGCTTTACGTCGAAGATCTCGGCAGCACGAACGGCACATTCGTCGGTGGAATACGGCTCGGCGAATCCGCGCTGCCGCTTGCCGATGGCGACGTCGTTGCATTTGGCGGCGACCACTTCGTCTACAGGGTGACGCTGCAAAAACCGCCCGAAGTCGAGCCGACCGTGACTCAGCTGCTCCTCAATCCCTCAGTCGCCAAACTCGCGGATGTCGCCGATGTCGACGCCGACAAAACGACCTTCGTGGGCGCGGCCCATTCGTTTCTCGACATCTTCTGCGTCGACCCAGCGAGGCAACGCGAGGACGAAATCAACGAGGCGGCGCACGTTGCATCTGGACATGCGGGACGCACGCCGCCGACTAGCGGTGGAGCGGCGGGTGCATCGGCAAAAAGTGCGAACGGATCGCATAGTGCGGACAGCGCCCTGAATGAATCGAATGGCGGCCGCGTCGCCGGCGTTTCCAGGCGCAAGCAGCGGCGCTGGCGCCTCATCGCAAGCGAGTTGAGCAAGGCTTTCGCAGGCGACGATCGCGCGAGCATGCGACGCTTCGCCATGTGGGGCGGCGCGGGCGTCGTGTTGCTCGGCGCCGTCGCCTTCACACTTTATATGCGCGGTTCCTCCGAACGTGAACTGAAGAACCTGCTGGCGAGCGGCGACTATACGAGTGCTGTGCAATCCGCGAAGAACTACCTGGTGACTCATCCGGCGGACACGAAGGTGAGCGCGCTTGCAAGCGAAGCGCTGCTGAAGGCAAAGCTGCCGGATTGGCTCAACGTGCTGCAAAAGTCGCAATTCGATCAGGCCGATGCGCAACTCGCCGAGATGAAGTCGTTGACCGCGAATAACGCCGACGCACTTTCGCTTCTCGGCGAATTGCAATGGGTGGGCGATCTCGAACGCTTCGTCGCGGGGCGCGGCGGTGTCGAGGCACCGATCCGCATGTATCAGGACGAAGCGGCTATCGGCGGTTTGCTGCAACGCTGGGACGACGATCCGAAGAGTCATCAGCGCGCGCTCGACAGAATCGCGTCATATGTACCGGTTTTTACAGAACCGTACGCGCAAGCCATGAGCCATTTGCGCAAACTCGAGAGCGACGACTCCGTTTATCTCGCGGCAATCGGACGGTTGGACGGCGCGATTCGCACCGAGTTGGCGCGCGACAAACCGGCGGCATTGCCATCGGTACTCGACGATTATGCGCAGCGCTATCCGCGTCTCGCGGGACTCGACCGCGTGCGCGACGATTTGCGCCAATACACGGCTTTGCTGGAAGCCGCGCTTGGCCGTCAATTGAGTACTTTGCTCGCGCTGATGAAAACCGCGCGTTTCAGTACGCCGCCGTTTCAGGAGCAATATCGGCAACTGGCCGCGACGCGTTTGCCATCGGCCGATGTCGTTCAGCGGCACGACGCAATCGCCGCTGCGTGGCGGCGCGGCGACGCACAACAGGCATTGACCGGATTGCAGTCGATGCCGACGGGGCCGTGGTCCGATGTACTGGCCGCCGAGTTTGCCCACAAGAAAGCACTCCTCGATCAGTACAACGACTTGCAGAAAACGCGCAACGGAAAAGATTACGACCAGCGTCTGCTTTCTTTCTATGCGAGCCTCGATCCGTCAACGGATGTGTGGTTCGCCCAATCCATTCAGAAAGACGTCGCCGCGTTGCACGATAAAGCACTGGCACGCGCGCAAGATCTGATGCTGCGCGCACAGAGCCTGTGGAAGCAGTATCGCGCGAGCGGTCCGATTGGCGGCACGCAGCGCCTCGAAGCAGGCATCTCGCCGGGCTTTCGCAACGAGGCGCGCTTGCTGTCCGATGCGCAAACGGCCGCACAGCAGGGTATGCGCATCTATTCGCAGTTGAAGGCGGAATATCCCGCGGATTTCGACCGTTTGCTCGCCGATATAGAAGCGGAAACAACATTGCAGCGCCGCTCGCTGACCGAGTTGCGCATGGTGCTGGATCCGGCGCTGCTAAAAGCGAAGCTGGCGTTAATTGGAGGCGAGCAGAGTGAAGCGCGACAGTTACCCTAGGTCGCTGGCGCAAGCGCTGGAAGACCACAGTGTCGAAGGCATTGCGATACTCACTGCGGAGCCCGTGCGGATCGCGCGTGCGCTGATCTGGGCGATGGTCGCGCTGGTGGTCGCAGGCTTGCTGTGGTCGTTCGTGGGACGTGCCGACGTGATCGTCAGCGCACAGGGCACGCTATCGCCGGAATCGGAAGTGCGCCGCATTTATGCGCCTATCGACGGCGAACTGGCCGACCTCTATATCGCGGAAGGCCAGCCCGTGTCGAAAGGCGATGTACTCGCGCGATTGAATGCGCGCGGCGCGATCGAGGCCGCAAGCAATGCGTTGCAGGCGCAATTAAAACTCGAAGACGCCGAGCGCGACTGGAAGCAGTTCCCGCAGAAGAAAGCGCTGATGGAGAGAAAAGCCGCGGCATTAAAGGCGCAAATGGAAGTGGAAGCACGTCTGCACGAAAACCGTGTTTCGGAAGGAACCACCAAGCTCGCCGAAGGACAGAAGGCTGAACTCGACGAAGCGCGCAGTGCGCTCGACAACGCGCGGCGGGTACGCGAGGCCGCACACCAGGAACTCGACCGCTATTCGCGGCTATTCGCGCAGCCGGGCGGTGGCGGTATTGCAGAATTGCAGGTAGAGCAAAAGAGAACGGCGTCGATGGAAGCGGACAACGCATACCGTGTTGCGCAATCGAAGCTCGCCGAATTGGATTTCCGCTTGAGTCACGAGTACGCAAAGGCGAATGCGGAACTCGAAACGAGCGGCCAGCAGGCTACGGATCTCCAGCTTCAATACGACGCAGCAGTGCGCGACGTCGCCGACGCGGAAGGCAAGGTGCGGCTGCAACTACAAAGCGCACGGCTCGTCTCGGAAGCCGCCGCGCGAATCCGCTTCGAGAACATCGACAAGGACAACTTTCTGCTGATTCTCGCGCCCGTTTCCGGCGTGATTACCGATGTCACGTCGACGCAGCGAGGCGACAAGATTCAGGCCAATTCGCCGCTCGGAGGCATCGCGCCAAAAGACGCGAAGCCGGTGTTGAAGATCGAAATCGCCGAACACGATCGCGCGTTTCTTCACGAAGGATTGCCGGTCAAACTGAAGTTCAACGCGTTTCCGTATCAGCGTTATGGATTGATCAACGGCACGCTGGCCTATATTTCGCCGGCCACCAAGCCGTCATTGACGGACAAGCAGCCGGTTTATGAAGGCCGCGTCACGCTCGACAAAAACTACTACGAGATCGCCGGTACGCACTATCCGTTGCGTTACGGCATGACCGCGAGCGCGGAAATCGTCGTGCGCGAGCGGCGGCTGATCGACCTCGGCCTCGATCCGTTCAGACAGGTGGCGGGTTGACCGCGCGGATCACATATCAACCAAAGGAGCGGACAACATGACCGCAATAGTGCGAATTGACGATGAAGTCGTGGATGTGGGCGAGTTCATCCGGCTTCTCAAACTGACTGGCCAGTTCGAAAGCCTGATAGAGCAGATAGTGCGCGACAAGCTGACGGTGCACGCGGCGAAGAAGCAGGGCATCGTCGTCACCGCCGACGACATTCAGGAGCGCGCCGATCAGTTTCGCCGCGTGCGAGGGCTGCATCGCGCGACGGATATGAACCAGTATCTCGACGTGCTGAACGTGAGCCTCGACGAATTCGAGGCGTTCATCACGGACGGCCTGTATCAGGAGAAGATGCTCGACCAAGTCGGCAACGAAGCGGCCGTCAGAGACTACTTCGCGCTCAATTCGCCGAAGTTCGATGCAATCGAAGTGAGCCATATCGTGCTCGACAGCGAAGGCAAAGCGAAGGAAATGATCTCGTATCTGCGCGACGATCCCGATAGTTTCGCCGACATGGCGCGCGAGCATTCGATTGCCGATACGCGAGAAGCGGGCGGTGTGATCGGTAAGGTACTGCGTGGCTCGTTAAAGCCGGACATCGAGGCAAAGATCTTTAACGCGGCGGTGGGCGATCTGCTCGGGCCGTTTCCATCGGCGGATCGCTCGTGCTTCGAGATCTTCGCGGTGACCGCGAAATACCCAGCGACGCTCGACGCCGACGTGGCCGCTGAAGTCAGGCGCCTTTTGCGCGAAAGCTGGCTGATCGCGCGTGCGCAGGAGCATGTGATCGAAGCGCGCTAACCGGGCGCCACCGTCAGAAGTAGAACCGAGGTCCGCACGCTTATGGATGCACCCCAGACCGCGCCGTCCGCCGCCGAATTTCTTGCCTCGGTGGAGATACTGTCGCCTTTCTCGCGCGATGAGATCGAACGTCTAGCCGAATATGCGCAAGCGCGCTTCTATTCGTTTGGCGAAACCGTGTGCTCGACAGGCGAGACAGTCGACGGTTTGTATATAGTCCGCTCGGGCTCGGTACGCATCTTCGTCGAGGAGCATGGTAAGGAAACGAGCATGGGCGTGCGCAAGTCGGGCGAGATCTTCGCCGATATTGCAATGCTGCGGACGTATGTGCATGAGGCGTCGGTGCGGGCGTCGGCGAAAACGGAATTGCTGTTTATTCCGCGCGCGGCAATCGAGCCCGTGATGGCCGGCAATCAGGCGGCGCTCGCGTTTGTCGCGAGCTATGTGGCGATCAATTCGGCGGGTGGCTTTGTCGCCCAGCTATTCGATTTGCGCGGCAAACTGAACAAAGCCGAACTCGAAGAATACGTGCGCAGCGTCGGCGTTAAACGCGTGGCGGCGGGCAAGGAAATCCTGCGGCAGGACGCACGCGACGACCGGCGCTTATACGTCGTACGCCAAGGCGAGGTACGCATTGTCCGGCACGAAGAAGGGCGCGACTATACGCTCGCCACGCTCGGCGAAGGCGAGATATTCGGCGAAAAAGCGTGCTTGATGCGCCAGGAGCAAATGGCTTCGGTCATTGCGTCGACAGACGCGCGGCTGCTTGTGATTCCCGAGCGCACCGTGCACTTCATACTCGAACGCAATCCGAAGCTGCGCGAAGTACTGGACGAGCGCATTCGTTATGGCGATCGCGAATTACAGCGGCAAAAGCGGCTCGAGCAACGCCGCAAGCTGCCGCTCATGCTCGATTTGCAGAGCAAGCCCGCGTTGGGCGAGAAGATAATCAAGCGCTTCGCGTTGGTCGAGCAAGCGGAAGAAATGGATTGCGGCGCCGCGTGTCTCGCGATGATCTGCCGCCATTACAGCATTCCGATGACGCTCGGCAAATTGCGCGAGCTCGCGAATGTGACCACGCAAGGCGCGACGCTCGACAGTCTCGCACGCGCGGGCGAATCGCTTGGCTTCACCGCGCGTGGCGTGCAGTGCACGTTCGATTCGCTGCGTGGTTTCGATTTGCCGTTCATCGTGCATTGGGAAGGCTATCACTATGTCGTGGTGTACGGCCTCTCTACCGAATATGTATGGATCGCCGATCCGGCGCTCGGCTTTCGCAAGTTGACGGTCGAAGATTTCGAGCGCGGCTGGAGCGGCACATGTCTGCTGTTTACGGGCGGTCCGCAACTCGTGCAAATGTCGGCGGCGCGTTCGCCGTGGATACGCTTTGTCGGCTACCTGAAGCCGTACAGAAAGATTCTCGGGCACCTGTTTCTGGCCACATTCGTGATTCAGGTGCTGGGTGTGATTCCGCCGCTCATCATCCAGAATATTCTTGACGGTGTGATCGTGCATCAGAACGTGAGCCTGCTGCATCTGCTGATTGGCGGGCTCATCATTGCCAATGTGTTCTCGCAGCTCATGTCGTCGATTCGCGCGTATCTCGCGAATTTCATGGTGCGCAATATGGACTTTGCGATGATGTCGCAGTTCTTCAAGCACACGTTGTCGCTGCCGTTCTCGTTTTTTGCCAAGCGCAAAACCGGCGACATCTTCGCGCGCTTTCAGGAGAACCAGACCATTCGCGCATTTCTCACCGAATCGACGGTGACGACCGCACTGAACCTGCTGATGGTGTTCATCTACTTCACGATCATGTTCGTCTACAACGTGAAGATGACGCTCGTGTTGATCGGATTCGTCATTCCTATCATGGCGCTGACCGCGTTGGCCACGCCGAAGATCAAGAACTATGCGCGCGAGGTGTTCACGGCGTCGACGGAATCGAAGTCGTTTCTCATGGAGGCGCTGGCCGGCGTGGAGACGGTGAAGGGCATGGGCATCGAGCGGCCGGTGCGTTTGCGCTGGGAAAAGAAATACGCAAAAGCACTGGAAGTGCAGTACCGTGCGCACGCTTTCAATATTCTTGTCGGGCTCGGCAGTCAATTGCTGAACGCCGCCACCACGATTGCAATTCTATGGGTCGGCGCGAATCTCGTGCTTGCGCGCGAAATGACAATCGGGCAATTGATTGCATTCAACGCATTCATGGGCAGCGTGTTAGGCCCGTTGATGGGACTCGTCGGCTTATGGAGCATGCTGAACGATGCGGGCGTCGCGATGGAACGGCTCGGCGACGTGCTCGACATCGAGCCGGAACAAAAGCCGGAAGATCTGCCCTCACGCGTGATGTTGCCCGAGCTGCAAGGCGAAATAAGCCTGAACGGCGTGTACTTCCGTTATGGCGAGAACGACTCCGCCTATGTGCTGGAGAACATCAGCTTCGACATCAAGCCCGGCGAACTGGTCGCGATTGTCGGGCGCAGCGGCTCGGGCAAAACTACGCTCGCGAAGTTGCTGGTGGGTTTTTATGCGCCGAGCGAAGGCAAGATGTCGATCGACGGTTATGACCTCAGCGTAGTCGACAAAGCCTATTTTCGCGCGCAGATTGGCTATGTGATGCAAAGCAATCTGCTCTTCTCCGGCACGATTGCCGAGAACATCGCAAGCGGCGACGACGCACCCGACCGCCGCCGTATAGAAGAAGTCGCGAGAATGGCCGACGCGCACGCGTTCATCAGCAAGATGCCGCTCGGCTATGAGCAGATTGTCGGCGAACGCGGAATTGGTTTGTCGGGCGGTCAGATTCAGCGGCTGTGCATTGCGCGCGCGCTGTATCACGATCCGCGTCTGCTCGTATTCGACGAGGCGACGTCCGCGCTCGATTCGCAGTCGGAAAGCAACATTCTCGGCAATATGCATGACATTCTGAAAGGCCGCACGGCGGTGATCATCGCGCATCGGCTGAGTACGATCATGCGTGCCGACAAGATCCTTGTTCTTTATGAAGGGGCGATTGTCGAACAGGGCCGTCACGAAGAACTGCTGCAACGCGGTGGCATGTACTACCAACTCGTGCAGAAACAACTGAGTGCGTGATGATGAAGATACTCGACCAGATTGAAGACATCAGTCCGGCGATTTCGTATGCGGGTTTGATCGAGCGGATTGAGATTCTGCGCTCGACGCTGCGATGGTCGTCGCGACTCGAACGCAGCGACATCGACAAGCTGTTGAGGCAGGCCACGTCGCTGCGCGATGAAGTCATGCAGCTATCGCACAAGGAGCGCTTCGTGCAGGCCGCGACGTCGGCGGAGCCGGAGCAGCGCGCCGAGCAGTCGCGCGGGGCGCGCAGGCAGGCACTGCTCGCGCGCAGCTTCATTTTCGAAGGGACGTTCGGCGACAATGCGCGGCTCCTGGAATCGCTGGAAATTGCCGAGAAGGCCGCGCCGACAGACTTGCCGGTTCTAATCGACGGCGAAAGCGGCACCGGCAAGGAACTGATGGCGAAGGTCATTCATGCGAACGGCTCGCGTGCGGATAAGCCATTTATTTCCGTGAACTGCGGTGCGATTCCGGACAATCTATTGGAGTCGGAATTGTTCGGGCATCGCAAGGGTGCGTTTACGGGCGCTTCGAATGACCGCAAGGGTAAATTCGAAAGTGCCCATACGGGTACTATTTTTCTCGACGAGATCGGCGAGTTGCCGCTCGCCGGTCAGGTGAAACTGTTGCGCGTGCTCGAAGCGCACGAGATTCAACGCGTCGGCTCCGACGAAACCATTGCGGTGGATACGCGCATTGTCGCGGCAACGAATCGCAATCTGCGCAAGCTGAGCGAGGAAGGCAGGTTCCGCGAAGATCTGTTCTACCGGCTCAGTGTGATTCACGTCACGCTGCCGCCGCTGCGTGAACGGCGCGACGAAATTCCGCTGCTGATTGCCTGGTTCGGCGACGAAGCTGCCGGCACGCTCAAGCGCAGACCAGTGAGATTAACCCCTCGTTTACGGGACTTTCTGCTTAACTACGCTTATCCCGGCAATATCCGCGAATTGCGTAACGTGATGTACCGCATCTCGTGTCTCGCCGGCGACATGGCGGATGTCGACCACTTGCCGACCGACATGCGGCCCGCAGCGCCAGGTTCGGCGGCGGCCTTGCAAGGCGTCGCGAATGGCTCGGGACAGCAGCCGATCAGCGTGGCGAATCTCATGTCGCTCAGCGACGCAAAGCGCGCGGCGAGTGACGACGCGGAAAAAGCCTTTCTCGAACGCGGACTGCGCGAAGTGAACGGCACCGTCGCGGAATTGGCGCGCCGTATTGACATGAACCGCTCGCATCTGCAAATGCTGCTGAAAAAACACGGGCTTCATTCGAAGGAGTTTCGCAATCGCAATGTCGTGCCTTTGGACCGGAACGGCGCGGACGAGCGCGAAGAAGACGATGGCGAGACATAAAGCGACGATGTTCGCTTTGTCATGGCGCGGGATTCAGCAGCGTTTTGTCGGCGGCATAAGGATCTTCCGCGCGCACGACGACTGCCGTGATGTTGTCCCGGCCGCCGCGCTCGAGCGCGAGGCTCACGAGTAGATCCGGCGCGTCGGCGTGGGCGGCTGTGTTGAGCACCGCCAGCATGTCGGCTTCGTCGACCTCGTTGCTCAGGCCGTCGCTGCACAGCAGGAAGATGTCGCCGTCCGCGACTTCGATTGCATCGTCGTCGAGTTCGAGCAGATCGGTCGCGCCCACGGCACGCGTAATCATATGCTGCGCGGGATGATGCCGCGCTTCTTCATCGGTAATCACGCCGAGCGACTTGAGCGCTTCAACCTGACTGTGATCGCGCGTGAGTTGGCGCAGTTGTCCGTCGCGCACGAGATAGAGGCGGCTGTCGCCGGCCCACACATAGCCGCAAAAGCGATCACACGCGAGAAGCACGACGACAGTGCTGCCGATGCGCTGCACCTGGCGGCGCGCGGCCTCTTCTCTCAACTGACGATTCGCGACCTGCAAATGCGCGCGTGCGTCCGCGATAAACGCCTTCATGCTGACGGGCGGCGCGAGCCGCTTTAGCGCGTCGATCACGAGGCGGCTCGCGAGGTCGCCGACCGCGTGCCCGCCCATGCCGTCCGCGACGGCCCAGCGTCCCAGTTCGGCGTCGTCGAGGCAGGCATCTTCATTGACTTCACGCACGCATCCCGCGTCGGAACGCGCGCACGACGTCCAGCGGAATTGGCTCGCGCAAGTCACAACGGCTACACCATATCGTTTCTGCTGCGTGCGTCGGGAGCGACGCTAATGTTCGAGTTCGCACCGGTATTGCGCACGTCGACCGACTGGAACTGGTTGATCATCTGGTTAGCATAGAAGTTGTTGGACACCTCGTACAGGTTCACGACCGGCCCAATGCTCGGCGTTTCCCGCACATAAGGCTGAATCCATCCATAGACCCACGGCGCACCGCCTCCGCCGCGAATCGCCGCCATTGCTTTGCGGTCGAGTGCGAGGTTCAGCGAAAGATCGTTCACAGAAATAGAAGCCATGTCGTTCTCCGGTTGACCGCGTGCGCGACGCGCGCGGTTTTTATGGATCTGGGCGAGATAGTGCAAGCGCTATGCCAATTCGTACGCGACGTCCTGCGTTCTTCTGTGATGCGTTGACTGGCGTGGGACCGCGGGCCGCTCGGAGCGTGTCGGGCGAGTCGCATGCAAAGCGATAGGTCGGGCAGTAGCCAACATTCACGCGCCGCAACCGGTGTGGCGCCCAACACTTTCTCAACGCATCGCGAGGCTTCCAAAAAGCTCTCCAAAGCACAGCTCGTGACGTGACAAAAGATCGAGAATCGCCAACACATCGACCCGATTTCTGTCGGTTCAAGGCCCACACTCGCGTCGTTAAAAGCCGCGTATTTTCGCGCAAAGCCCTATAAACAAGGGCTTCCGAGCGCATGGCCCGGATGATGCAAAAGACCTCGCAACAGTGTTGGAAACAAACGAGGCAAGCCATGAACACGAACTCTCTTCAGACGACAAGCGATGCGGCCGATGAACCGTCGTCCACCATCGACTTGCCGATCGGTTCGCATCTGGTCTCCACCCGCTGCGGTTACGAACATCACGGCATTTATGTGGGCAATGGCCGTGTGGTTCATTACGCGGGCTTTGCCGGTTCGGCGCATCGCGGCCCGGTTGAAGAAGTCGAACTCGACCGCTTCGCCGCCGGGCATCCGCTGACGATCAGAGCGACGCTCGGCGCGCGCTACCTCGGCGAAGAAGCAGTGCGCCGCGCGCGCTCACGTCTCGGCGAGAACCGCTACCGCCTCTTGACCAACAACTGCGAACACTTCTGCGCGTGGGTGCTGCTTGGCGAAAGCCGCAGCGAACAGGTGCATTGCAGCTTGCGCCATCCGCGCACGGGCATGCATGTGCTGATGTGCCTCGTGAAGGCATTCGTCGAGGCCGGCGCGAAGAACAGGCAGTTCGCCGCGCAAGTGGCGTGAGTTATCGAAAGAGATGAGTGAAGAAACCGAGGAGAACATCATGGCTGCTGCTGAAAAGACCTTGCACTGGGCCGTCGACAAATGGCTTGCACCTACGCCGTCGATGCCGGCACGAGTGGTCGAGTTCTGCCACCGCGCATCACTGCATCAGCGTTTCGTGCGCGTTGAGGCGCTGCGTCCGGGCGGCCTGCTGTCGATCTTCTTCTTCCGTCACGACGACGGCTCGTGGAATGTATTTCCGCCGCAAGCCGAGCGCCCCGCGATGAACGGCTATCGTCGCACGGGCTTGTGCTAATCCGGCGTGTGTGTGGCCGCTTCCTTGACGAGCCACTGACTGAACAGCAGCATCGCGGGCGTCATCGGCTTGCCCTTTAGCCATGTGAGCCAGTAACTGCCGGCATGGACTTCGACATCGAACGGACGCACGAGGCGGCCCGTATTGATCTCTCGATCGAACATCAGCGCAGGCGCGAGTGCGATGCCCGTGCCCTGCATCGCCGCTTCGACCATCAATCGCGAAGAATCGAACACGGGTCCGCGAATGGGCCGCGGTGGAATGCCCGCAGCGGCGAACCAGTTGCTCCAGTCATCCGCGCGATAGGAACGCAGCAGCGTTTGGTCGGCGAGATCCGCGGGCGTCGACAGACGCGCTGCAATTTCCGGCGTGCATAAGAGCGCGAGCGGTGCATCGAGCAGGCGTGTCGCGAGTGAACCCGGCCACGTGCCGTCGCCGAAACGGATTGCGAAGTCGAGGCCTTCGGTCGCGAGATCCACGAGATTGTTGTTCGTCAACAGCCGCAATTCGACGAAGGGATGAGCCTCTCGAAACGATTTTAGCCGTGGCATGAGCCAGCCGACCGCGAACGTACCCACCACGCCGACCGTCAGCACTTCATGAAAGTGGCCGCCTTCGAATTGCTTGAGCACGGCTTCGATGCGATCGAATGCGTCAGTCAGGACGGGACGCAATGCAAGACCCTCGTCGGTCATCGCGAGACCGCGCGGCAAGCGCTTGAATAGCGTGGTGCCGAGACGTTCTTCGAGCGATCTGACCTGCTGGCTGACAGCGGCCTGGGTGACATTCAGTTCGAGTGCCGCGCGAGTAAAGCTCAAGTGCCGGGCGGACGATTCAAAAGCGCGCAGCGCGTTAAGCGGAAGATAAGGTCTCATGGCCGAGGCATAAGTTTTTCTTGTGAGCGCATTAACTTATCATCGTTTGTCAGCGGCGGCGGGAAAACCGATAGTTGCGGCTTCACACAAAGGAGCGGCAATGATCACGAGAAGAAAATTCGCGGGTGCGATGCTGGGCGTTTCGATAGCTGGGGTTGCGTTCGGCAACGGCGGCGCGTGGGGCAAGAACGCGGAATCGGGCAAGGCAATCAATGGAGCGCGGCAGCGGCAACAGTTCGCCAAGGCGGATGCGATTCGCGCGCGGCTCGAAGAGATCGAAGCACAAAGCGGTGGACGGCTCGGCGTGTCGATCGTCGACACGACCTCGGGACTGCACGCCGGCTTGCATGCGGACGAGCGCTTTCCGATGTGCAGCACGTTCAAACTGCTCGCCGCGGGCGCGATCCTCGCGCGTGTCGATGGCGGCGAGGAAGATCTGCAGCGGCGCATCGTCTATCCGGAAAGCGAACTGGTGCCGTACTCGCCGGCGACGTCGAAGCACACTCGCGAGCGCACCGGCAACGCGGGCATGAGTATCGCGGAGTTGTGCAAGGCGGCGATCACGCTCAGCGACAACACCGCGGCTAATCTGCTGCTGCAAAGCTTCGGCGGTCCTGCTGCACTGACTGCATTCGCGCGTAGTCTCGGCGACGGCATCACGCGGCTGGACCGCAATGAGCCGACGTTGAACGAGGCGACGCCTGGCGATCCGCGCGATACGACGACACCGAATGCAATGCTCGGCAATATGCGCGAACTCCTGCTTGGCGAGCGTTTGAAGTCGTCATCGAGAGTGCAATTGCTCGCGTGGCTCGCGGGCAATGAGACCGGCGGCGCGCGTCTGCGCGCAAAGCTGCCGAAAGATTGGGGCGTGGGCGACAAGACCGGCACGGGCGATCACGGCACCGCGAACGACGTGGCGATTTTCTGGCCGCCGGGACGCGGCCCGATTCTTGTGGCGGTCTATTTGACCGGCACTGCGGGCGACGCCGCGCGCAACAACGCGGCGATTGCAAACGTCGGCGCGCTGGTGGTGGAGTCGGTTTGACGCTGCAAGGCGGTGGTGAGCCGCAGTAAGAGAAGCGCTACACCGACATCCGCTTGAGCATTGCGAGCAACGCGTCGAACGCGATCGGCTTGCGCGCGTATTCGATAGACGGATTGGGTTGCACTGGAATATCCGCGGCCGCGCTGCATAGAATGATCGGAATGTCGCGCAGTTCGGGATCGGCGTAAAGCGCCGCGCACAATTGCAGCCCCGACATGACCGGCATCATGCAGTCCGATACGATGATGTCGGGCCTCGTTCTGCGTATTTGCTCGAGCGCGACGGCGCCATTCGATGCGGTCAATACCGTATAGCCGTGGCGCTCGAGCAGCAGCCGCCATACCGTGAGGATGTCGAATTCGTCATCCACGACCAGAATGGTTTTCATGGGTGCTACGCCGGTCGCCGCGGCTGCAACGTCGCGGACAGACCTGATGCCGAAGAAACCGTGGCGCTGAGCGGGCTTTCGATAACATCGAGCCCTTGCGACGAAATCACCAGCTCATGCGTGGACGGATCATGTGCGCTTTCGCGCTGCTTGACGATGGAGATCGCGCGCCGCAGTCCCGCGTCTGTCTCAGCGTAACGCAGCAGCACGAGGTTCTCGGTGAGTGCCGAAACACGCGTGGTTCTCGAATGGCCGTGATCGGAATGGAGCGGCATTTCTTCTATGACCAGCGTCGTGATGCCGGCCTCGCGCAACTGATGCAGCAATGCGTTAAGGAACAGCCCGAAGCGCTCCACGCGCAACGCGGAATCGCGGAAGCCTTCCACTCCGTCGATCACCATGCGCGTCGCCCCCATGTTCTTCGCGGTGGCGAGCGCCTTCGCGGCGATTTCGTCGACGGCGAGTTCAATGGCGGGCTGCCATTGAATCAGGAGACGGCCGTCTTCATACGCTTCGTTCAGCGGGATCGAAACGGCCTCGGCTTTGCCGAGGAGCCGTTGCGGTCCTTCGTAAAAGCCGAGATACAGACAACGTTCGCCGCGCGCGACGCCCGCTGCGAGAAACTGCAAACTCAGCATCGTCTTGCCGACGCCCGACGGTCCGATCAACGTCGCGGTCGAGCCTTGCGACAGACCGCCGCCGAACATGACATCGAGATGCGGCAAGTCGAAACCGACCCGTGCTTTAAGATCGACCGGTCCACTCGGCGCGGCGCATTGTGCTTCGAGACGCGGGAACATCAGAAGCCCGCTTTCGGCGATGCGAAAGTAGTGCTTGCCCATCAGATGATTGCGCGCACGCATCTTGTGCACTTCGATTTCGCGCGCGCGGCGCATGCCGTCGCTATAACGGTTGAGTTCTATCAGACCGTCGACAAGCGTATGTTCCGGATGCGGCTCGTTGCCGGACAGCGGCGCGAGCAACAGCGTCGTGCAGTCCATTGCCGCGACGAGAGCGTTCAACTCATGAATGAACTTGGACAACGACAGCTCCGTCTCGCTGAACTCGCGCGCGCTACGAAAGCCGTCGATGATCATCAGGCTCGGCCGGTAATCGTAAATGCTCGACGCAATGAGTTTCAGAAAGCCGTCCAGGCCGTCCTGCATCAGTTCGTGATAGCCGGAGACAAAAAGCATTTGCTGCGCGACGGCTTTTTCGTCGAAGAAAGTCAGGCCTTTCAGGTGCGCAAGCAACTTGTCGTGCGATTCGGCGATGAGCGTCATGTACAGCACCTTCTCGCCGCGGCTTACGCGATGAAAGCCGATCTGGCTCGACAGGATCGTCTTGCCGGCGCCGGCCATGCCTTCGAGAAGATAAACGCCGCCGCGCACGAGACCGCCGCCCAGGATCTCGTCAAGGCCGGGCACGCCCGTTTCGACGTTAGTGCGAGAGAGGGGCGGCGATTCGTGAATGTTCATTATCGTGTGTGGTTGGACTGCGACTAGCGGCGCTCGCTGACGTCAGTGCGTTGCTTAAGCTAACTACGTCAGCAAAGTGCGTTCCCGCTGTTTACCCGCAGTGGCGTGAATACGAAGCAGCGAAGATTGAAAGTTGTGTTCGGCAAGCGCCCGAAAGTACAAAAGAAGTACGTGCGACGTGGCATATCGGGCGCGGCGGCATGAAGTCATCGCCATTATCAGACGCCACTGCTTGCCGACGCTACCCGCGCAAATTGCGTACGAAACTTTCGAGGTGGCGCTGCACCGTGCCGGCTGTTTCCAGTTCGATGCCTTCGAGCATCTGCTTTTCAATGATTTTCACCGCCTGCTCGCATTGGCGCAGTACGGTACGGCCCTCGTCGGTCAGTTGCAGCAGCACGATGCGGCCATGCGTGGGATCGGGCTCGCGGCTCACCCAGTTGCGGCTCGCCATCGCGTTCATCACTTCGTTGGCTGATTGCGGGGTGATGAACGAGCGCTCGGCAAGCTGCGCGTTCGACGCTTGCCCTTTCGCTTCAAGCACGGAGAGCGCGGTAAATTGTGCGAGGGTCAAGCCGAGCGGCGCGAGGGCTTCGCTCATACGACGCCGCAAGATACGGTCGAGGCTGCCGATCACATAAGTGAGCCGCAGGCTGGGTCGGCGAGTACGCGTGGCGCTGGGTTCAAGAGTCGAATTCTGGTTTTTGCTCATTGTCGGCACGAGATTCAGGCTATCCCGCATCTTAGCGCGGCTTGCCGTATACAATTGCCCACCGCCTGAATTTTGCCAATACTGATATCGCACCCATGCCGACTCCGACCCGGGCCTTTCTTCTCGGTCCGCTCCTGAAAGGCGTATCACGCTCGTTCTACCTTACGCTTCGCGTGTTGCCGGTGGGCATGCGCGATCCAATCGGCCTCGCCTATTTGCTCGCGCGTGCCGCCGATACCATCGCGGATACCTCACTGATCGCGCCGGAACAGCGGCTCCAATTGCTGCTGTCATTGCGCGATCAGATCAACGGCGTGGCAAACGACGGCGCGCTGTTCCAGCGCATGGCCGCAGAAGTCGCGGGTCAGCAGAGCCAGTCGGACGAGAAGCTGCTGCTCGAATCGCTCGGTCCCGCGCTAGACGTGCTGACGCAATTGAGCGAGCCGGACCGCAAGGCCGTGCGCGCGATTGTGTCGACGTTGACCGAAGGCATGGAATTCGATCTGCGCACGTTCCCCGACGAACGCTCAGGCCGCATCGCGGCGCTGCGCGAATATGGTGAGCTCGACCGTTATACGTATCTGGTGGCGGGTTGCGTCGGCGAATTCTGGACCACGATGACCTACGCGCATATGCCCGGCACGCTGAAGGAGCGGCCCGACATCATGGCCGCCCGCGGTGTGCGCTTCGGCAAGGCGCTGCAAATGACCAACGTATTGCGCGATTGCGGCAAAGACCTGCGCATTGGTCGCTGCTATCTTCCGCAAACGATGCTGGAACAGCACGGCCTTAGCCCGCAAGATCTTTTGCTGCCGGCCAATTCGCTGCGCGCGCGTCCGCTGATGGTCGAATTGTTGCGCAAGACGCTCGATCATTTCCGTGAGGCGCTCGATTACACGCTCGCGATTCCCGCTTTTTCCGTGCGCCTGCGGCTCGCATGCTTGTGGCCGATTCTGATCGGCCTCGAAACGCTGCTGCTGCTCGTGGACAACAAGGCGTGGCTCGATCCGCAGCAGGTCTCCAAGGTGCGGCGAAACAAGGTGTATGGGATCATCGCGTCGTCGCTGGTTTTAGTTTCGTCCAATACATTGGTGCGTCGATCAATCGAGCAGCGCATTCGGGACATCGAAGCGCGCTTCTGACGCGGCCTCCCTGTGATCGCGCGATTTAACCTGCATCAGAAGACACGCGAGAATCGGGAAACCCCTAACACCGCGCGCAGAGGGTTCGCGTTAGTCTCCTCGAAGGAGGAGACGATCCATGAGACAGGCGTTCAATATTGCGGTGGTGCTGTTGCTTGGCTATCTGCTGGCCGACCGGGCGCTCATGCGCGCGCAGGCCGGTGAAGTAGGGACGATCACGTGCCATCAGGGCGCGGAACTCGTCAAGGCGAACGCGTTCAAGAAGGGTTTCGGAGAAGCCGGCGCAAGCAGCCAGGGTGAAAATTTCCTGTCGAGCTGCCTCGTCACGGGCCGCGGCCAGGTGGGCGATCTGATCGCTCGCGACTGATTCGCCAATCGGCTCGTTGCACGCACAACTGTCGGCATTGGCAAAAAAGCGCCTGGACCGGTGCGATCCAGGCGAAGTCATCGGTAGCCGATGACGGAGGTAACACATAGCGAACTGGCCCGCGATCGGAATGACCGGTCGCGGGCCAGTTCGTTTGGAACGGATCAAACGGGATCCGCCCTGGCGGCGCGATAAACCGCGAACCGTTCCTTCTTAGTTGCCGAAGTAAATGGACTTCGCGCCATTAGCAGACCCCGTGCGGCCCGATTGCGATGAGCCGGTGGTCGCGCCGCCGTAGCTCGATATCGCCGGCTGCGCGGTGCCATTTTGCTCGGCAACGCGGTTTTGTGCAGCCTGTAGATCGGCAGGATAGTAACGGTCGGCACGGCTCGGCTCGTAGCCGGCCTTTTCCAGTTGAACCAGTTCGGCGCGCACTTGAGCGCGAGTCACCGGCTCATTGGACTGCGCAAACGAAGCGACAGGAGCGGCCAACACGGTGGCGACAACAACGGCTTGAATGAGCGATTTCATGATTAACTACCTCCAGTTCGGTGTTTATTGCGCTACGAACCTTGTTGTTCGCAGCCAGTGATTACATTGTAGGTTCGCAAACTGGAGAGAGTAATGGCGCATTTCGGTAAACTTCGTTGCTGGAAATGAGATAAACGTCTGGAGCTATCGTGCCTATATGCGCTCTCAATCGCCGCGCGTATTGAGAGCGTCATGAGCCTCATGCGCGACTTCCGACAGCCGTGTGAATGCGTGGTTCGTGCGCGCGTCGCGTTGATCGCGCGCCCGATAGAAGTCTTTGCTAAGCCACTGTCCGACGCCGATCATCGCCGAACCTAACGCGCTTTTCATGCGCACCCAGCCGTTCTGCGCACGCGCGACATTCGCCGTCGACACGACCACCTCCGTCGTCAATCGATCCAGTTCCGCGTGCAGAAAGTCCGCGAAATGGTGCAGCCCCTGCTGATTGTTATTCGACGACTTTTTTTCCAGTTCGACGTGCTCGGGAATGAGCGATTGATTGCTCACGCGAATGAACTGCGGTGTATCGGTACGCGCCGCGCCGGTAGTGCGGATTGCGAGTCCGACGCTTGCCGAAGCTTCAGTGCGCTTGCCGAGCGGCGCCATCTTCCACTTGTCGCAGAGATAGTTCAGCAGGCTGCAATGGTCGAATTGCGCATGACAGACGCCGCTATCGCACCACGGCGAAACGAGAATGGCGGGCACGCGCACGCCGAGGCGCTTGAAGTCGAACGCGTTCGTATGCTCGTCTGGCGCCACCGCATCTGGCGGCGGCACCACGTGATCGTAAAAGCCGCCATGCTCGTCGTAAAGAATCACAAATAAAGTGCTTTCCCACAACGGCTGGTTCGAGCGCAGGGCATTGTAGGTATCCGCGATCAGCTTTTCCGCTTTCATGATGTTGTGCGGCGGATGATCGTCGTTTTGCGCCTCGCCGAAGTACTTCGGCTCTATCAGTGCAAACTCGGGAAATGCGTCTTCGGCGCCTGCGGCGTCGTGGAAGAACGTATCGAAGTAGCGGTAATTCGCGAGGTTCTCGGGCTTGCGTTGATTCTTCAACAACAACGACGCGGGAAAGTCGTAGAAATAAACTCGCCAGCGTTTTTGCGCCTCGTTCAGGCGGTCGAAAATCGTGTCCTGATCCTGTTCGGTGTACCACTTCGGATTAAGTGCATCGAGGCCGGACGGCATACCAACCCGGCCTTTCGAAGTGCCGCTAAGCGCGAAGTAGCGGTTAGGCCAGGTCGGGCCGGGCATCGACGAAAACCATCGGTCGCAAACGGTGAAGTGCTCGCCAAGCGTATGCAGCGCCGGCAGGAAGCCGCGTGGATAGTAGCCCATGATGTCTTGCCGCGCGGCAAGACTGCTCTTGGGATAATCGTCCGTGAAGGAGCGCACGAAGCCGCTGTTGTTCCCGTCGATCTGCCTTAACACCGCCGAATGCCGGTGATCCGGATCGAGCTTCATTTGTCGCGCGTACGTGGGGCGAGGTGAGAAGACGTGGCCCTGGCCGTCGTCATTTGTTTTCGCCGCAGCGTTGCGTACGCCGTCCAGATCCTTGTGGACTTCGTCGAGGCAGCCGAGCATCTGATCGAAGGAATGGTTTTCCATGAGCAGAGCGACTACGTGGCGAATCGGGTCGTTCTGCGCAGGGGGTTGCTGTTGTGCCGCTTTGCCGAATTGGACGTCGTCCATGTGCATCGCTCCAGCAGGAAGTACGCAAGACTGAACTTGTCATGCGTGAGCTTGCAAACGTAGCGCAAAACGCGCGCTAGTGAAAGCGTCGCATGGAAAGGCCCGCACGCGCGCGGCGCTTGCAACAACTCGAAGAGACAAAGAAAAAATGCCGCTCGGTCGGCGACCGAACGGCATTTCTTTTACTGCCAAGCCGTGCTTTTACACCACGGCAACGCGACTGAAGTTCAAACCGCGGCGGGGCGCCATTTCAGCAAGCGCTGCTCGACGGCCGTCAACAGATAGTCCGCGGCGAGTGCGACGACGGCGAGTACGATCATCGCCGCGAACACGCCGCTTGCGTTAAACGCGCCTTGCGCAGTGGAAATCAGAAGGCCAATACCTTGCTTCGAGCCGAGGAATTCGCCGACCACTGCGCCGACGAGCGCAAAGCCGAAGCTCACGTGCAAGCTCGCGAGAATCCAGCTCAATGCCGAGGGAATCACAACCGACGTCGTCACCTGGCGGCGAGACGCACCGAGAATCTGCGCGTTCGCAATCATGTAGCGATCCGCTTCGCGCACGCCCTGAAACGCATTCGCGAACACAACGAAGAACACCATCACCACCGCGAGCGCGACTTTGGAAGCCATGCCGAGGCCCAACGCGATCACGAACACGGAACCCAGCACTACACGCGGAATCGAGTTCGCGATCTTGATGTACAGGCTGAACACGTCCGACAGCAGCTTGTTACGTCCGAGCACGATGCCGCAGAATATGCCGGCAACGGAACCGATAATGAAGCCGAGTCCGGTCTCTTCCAGCGTGACCCAAACCTGCGTGAGAAGCGGCCCTTGCGAGGTGCCGTTCACAAACCAGTCGACGATCTGATCGAAAATCGCGCTCGGCATCGAAAAGAAGAACGGGTCGATCCACTTCAGGCGAGCGGACAGTTCCCAACCGCCGAGCACGACCACGAGCACCGCGATACGCAGAGAAATCACCAGTAGTTGACGTTGGCGAATACGTTTTTGCGCGACCCGTTCGACGTGTTCGAGCGAAGCAGTGTCGATGCCCGTGGGCATGGTCTGTTGAGGGGTTGTCGACATGTTTGCCTTTCCTTGATTAACCGATCTGCACTTCTTCGCGCAGGTCGTGCCAGATGTCTCGCGAGATTTCGATGAAACGCGGGTCGTAGCGAACTTCCGACGTGACGCGCGGACGCGGCAGGTCGATGTCGTAAACCTTCTTCAGCGTAGCGGGCCGCGCGGTCAGCACGAACACGCGATCGGCGAGTGCAATTGCTTCCTCGAGATCGTGCGTGACGAACACCACCGACCCCGCGCCGCCCCACAATTGCAGCAGTTCATCCTGCATCAACGTGCGCGTTTGCATGTCGAGCGCCGAGAACGGCTCGTCCATCAACAGAATCTCGGGGCGGTTGATGAAGGTCTGCGCGAGCGCCACGCGTTTGCGCATGCCACCCGAAAGTTGATGCGGATAATGCTTGCTGAACTTGTCGAGGCCCACGCGGCGCAGCCATTCGTTCGCTTCGTCGTAGGCGGCGGATTTCGAGCGGCCGCGATATAGCGGACCGGCCGCGACGTTGTCGATGACCGAGCGCCACGGGAACACCGCGTCCGCCTGGAACACGAAGCCGATGCGCGGATCGATGCCGTCAACGGGCGCACCCATCACGCGAACTTCGCCGGTAGTGGGCTTCAGCAAGCCGGTAATCATGCTGAGCGTCGTGGATTTGCCGCAACCCGTCGGGCCGACGATAGCGACAAACTCGCCGCGCGCCACCGACATGCTGAAGTCGCGCAACGCAACGGTGGCCTTGCCGTCCGGCGAAATGAAACGGCAAGATACGTTGCGCAACTCAATCGCAGGCGTCTCGCGTGACATGGGTTGATTCATCGGCTGATGCCTCGCAGTTCTCTTGTTGTTGATCGGCGTTACTTCGCCGCGGTCTTGACCGGCGCCGCCACGAAGTCGTTCGTGTAGGTCTTGGCGAGGTCGATATGCTTGCCCTTCACCGAAGGATTGAATGCGGAAAGTACTCGCAGCACGGTCTCTGGGCCGTCGGCGGGCATCTTGCCGTCCTTCGTGAACATCGGCAGAGAAGCCTTCAATGCGCCGATATACAGATCCTTGTTGCTGCCGTAGTAGTCCTTCGGCATCTTCGCGGCGATGTCTTCGGCGCTATGCGTGGCGATGAAGTTCAGCGTCTTTGCGAAAGCGTGCGAGAGTTTGGCGGCGTCGCTCTTGTGCGATTCGGCCCACGCGCGTTGCACGTAGAAGCTGGAAGCCGGATAGGTGCCGCCAAGCGCGGCACGCGTGCCTTCGAGCGTGCGCATGTCGATCAGTACTTTTGCATCGCCGGTCTTCAGCAACTGCGAGACTGTCGGCTCTGTGGTCATGCCGGCGTCGATCCGGTTCTGCTTGATGGCCGCGATGAAACTGTTGTCCGCGCCCACCGGCAGCAGCGTGTATTGCGTGGACGGCACGCCCGCGCGCTGTGCGAGGTACTGCGTGAGGAAACTCGTCGACGAGCCCAGGCCCGTTACGCCCAGCGTCTTGCCCTTTGCGTCGGCCATGCTTTTGAAGGTGTCCGCGGCTTTCGTGGAAACCATCTCCACTTCACCGGGCACCTGGCCGAAGATCACCAGCGCCTCGACTTCCTTGCCTTTGCTCTGCAGGTCGATGGTGTGATCGTAGAAGCCCACCACGCCTTGCACCGCGCCTGCGAGCAGTTCGTTTTCCGCGTCCACGCCGGCCGGCTGCGAAAGAATTTCGACGTCGAGGCCTTCGTCCTTGAAGTACCCGAGTTGCTCGGTGAGCCGCGCCGGCAGGTAGATGATCTTGGCGGCGCCGCCGACCATGATCGTGATTTTCTCCGCATGAGCGGCGGTCGAAGCAGCGGCGAGGGCAAACGCAACACTGGACACGGCGGCAATCTGGCGCAAGGTACGCATGAGGCAGTCTCCTGGGTTTAGTCGCCGCCCGATGTTGCGCGCGGCGCTTTTTGGATGAATGACGGCGATTATAGAAATTGAAAACCTTCTGCGAGCTTTCGGCGCTGTAGGGAAACCATGAGTGTTAACCCCGAAGTGCCGCGAGGCGTGCGTCGCGCGCTGCGCGGCACATCGGCTCGCAATACGCGCAAAGCCCTTTTTTTGCGGCACAATCGACGCCCTGACTTTTGCCGTTCCCGCCATGAAGCTGCTGCTCATCGAAGACAATCCCACGCTCGCGCACTGGCTCGCGAAGATGCTCGAGCAGGAGGCATTCGCGCTCGACGCCGTGCAGGACGGCGACGCGGCAGACCGTTTGCTGCAGTCGAATCACTACGACGTCATTCTGCTCGACCTGAATCTGCCGAAGCTGTCGGGCAAGAACGTGCTGCGCCGGCTGCGTCAACGAGGAGACGCCACGCCGGTTCTGATTCTGACGGCGAGCGGTTCCATCGACGAAAAAGTGGAATTGCTCGGCGCCGGTGCGGACGACTACCTCGTGAAGCCATTCGAAGTGCGCGAGCTGATCGCGCGAATCAAGGTGGCGATCCGGCGGCAGTCGCCCTCAAAGGCAAGCGAAGTGGTGTGCGGCGATCTCGCGTTCGACATCGACACGCGCCAGTTCACGCTGAAAGGCGCGCCACTCAATGT
Source organism: Paraburkholderia sp. GV068 (assembly GCF_003058125.1). Lineage (NCBI taxonomy): Bacteria > Pseudomonadati > Pseudomonadota > Betaproteobacteria > Burkholderiales > Burkholderiaceae > Paraburkholderia > Paraburkholderia sp. GV068. The sequence goes on along the minus strand of NZ_QBUB01000002.1, from coordinate 353,623 downwards.
GACGCCGCGCGAGCGCTCGGTGCTCGAAACGCTTATCTTGAGGCTCGGCAAAACGGTGACGAAGCCCGCGCTCGTCGACGCCATTTTCACGCTCGCCGATGAGCCGAGCGAAGACGCGGTGGAGATCTACATCTCGCGATTGCGCAAGAAGCTCGACGGCAGTTCTGCGGCTATCGTCACGCTGCGCGGACTCGGTTATCTGCTGCGCAAGAAAGAAGATGACCAATAGTTTGCGGGTCCGCTTGTTATGGTGGTTGCTGGTGCCGCTTGCACTGTACGTGTTCGTGACCGGCAAGGCGGCCTACGACAATGCGCGGCAAACCGCCGATCTCGTGCAGGACAATCAGCTCATTTCTTCCGCGCGGATGATTGCCGGCGAAGTGGAATGGGTAGACGGCTTTTTGCGCGTGGATGTACCGCCTGCGGCGCTCGAAATTTTCGCGTCGCCTTATCGCGATCAAGTCTTTTACAGCGTCAATGTCGACGGTCGGCATTTGCTTGCGGGCACGCCGGACTTTCCGCCGCGCCCCACGCAAGCGGCCGATACGCCCGACCACTACGACACCACGCTCTACGGCCAGGACGTGCGTGCTGTGGGAATCGTGCGGCTCATGTACGACAACGGCGCGACACGCCGCGTGCGCGTCACCGTCGGCAAGACCGTGCGTTCGCGCGACGCGATGGCCGAGCAGTTATGGCAACCGCAACTCGTGCGGCAGATCGAAATGATCGCACTGGCCGTTGCGCTCGTGTGCATCGGCTTGACGTTCGAATTGCGTCCGCTGATGAAGGTGAAAGAAGAGGTTGCCGATCGCGATCCGATGCAACTCGAACCGATTCGCGTAGACCGTTTGCACACTGAATTGCGGCCCATTGTCGAGGCGATTAACCAATGCATTGCGCGCCTCGGCGTGCAGGTTGCCGCGCAACGCCGTTTTATCGCCGACGCCGCACATCAGTTGCGCACGCCGCTTACGTTGCTCGGCACGCAATTGCAGTTTGCGCGGCAACAGGGCGGCGTCAATCCCGCGCTCGACGAAGCGCTCGCCGCCATGCATCGCAGTAACCGGTCGATGGTCGGGCTCACCAACAAGTTGCTGTTGCTTGCGCAAGCAGAGGCGGCGGACAACAGTCAGGTCGTTGTCGAGACAGTCGACCTCGTGCCGTTAGCCCTTGAAGTAGTCGAAGATCTCGCGCTGCTCGCGCAAGGCCGCGAGATCGACCTAGGCGCCGAGCTTTGCGATAGCGCGCCAGTGGCAGGACACCGCGGCCTGTTGCATGCGCTGATTGCGAACCTTGTGGAGAACGCGATTCGCTATACCGGCAGCGGCGGGCATGTCACCGTGTCAGTGAAAGCCGATGCCGATAGTGTCACCGTTAGTGTGCTCGACGACGGTCCGGGCATTCCCGCCGAGTCCCGTAGCCGCATATTCGAACCGTTCTTTCGCGCGTCGACGGATACGGAGGGCACCGGTCTCGGACTCGCCATCGTGCGCGAAATCGCGGACGCGCATGCAGGCAATATCACGCTCGACACGGGCGAGGGCGGCAAGGGTGTGCATATGCGCGTGTCTTTTCCGCGTGCGGCGGCAGCAGTGCATTCACGCGCCGCCTGATGCGTTACGTATCGCAGCCGTCAGCGTATTCCGCATTGCACTCAGGCAAGCGCTCATTCACCTGATCGAGCACGCCCGACTTCTTCCACGCCATATACCGGAGATAACACGTTTGCTGTGGCGGAAATGTTGCGGGCAGCCGGTGCCATTTTTCATTTCTCTGCTGCAACCAGAGTATGGCGTTGAGAATCTCGCGGTCGCTTCGGCGCGGGCGCCCGCGAGTGGCAACCGGCTCCGGAAATAGACTCTGGACTCGCGCCCAATCGGCGTCGGAGAGGGGAATTTCTAGCATCGGCCAGCTTGATTGACTGTGTGCAGGACGCAGTCGTTGAGTTGCGTGGCTGACGATGCTAGTAAAAGTTCTGTGTCCGGTCAAATTGCCTCCTGCGTCTTCTATCGGAACGCGCGCGTTATCTTTGCAAAGACGCCGTTTCTCGCGATCCATTCGGCGTATGCACGATAGTCGGGGTCGTTCATCAGATGCTTTTCTTCTGTTTTCGCCCGCACGAAATAGAGAAGATTGACTGCAACGAGTGCCGCGCAATGCATGAGTGCGACTCGCCAACCCAGAGGCTCGATGAACGGCACACTCACCATCCAGTACGACAGGTTCTTGGCAATATAGGCAGGATGCTTCGTCAAGCGATAAGGTCCGGAGGTGATGATTCCCCGGTTGGTCAGATTGGAGAAGCGCAAGCCAAAAGACATCGTGGCGCAGGCATAGCACAGCAGTAGCGCCACGATCACAGAGCCCCAAACTATCCGTAATACCGGCATCGAAATAAGCCAGTTGTCCCAGAACATCGAGCCTTCGTAGCGAATGTACTGACTGGAAATCAGCGACCAGAACGGCTGATAGCAGATGAGCGCAACGAGCCAGCCGAGCGTGGTCGGCTCCGCGCTGCGCACATGACTGTCCAGAATGCGAAGCGTGCACAGATAGCCGACGGTGCCGAACATCAGATCCATTGCAAACGAGAGGTCGTACATGAAGCGAAACGTTGCAAGAGAGAACGGCGCGTTCAATGCGGCGGAAAGCGAAGCGTTGAGTTGGGCTGCGTTGCTCGAGAGATAGACGGTCATCAGCGGAAGGAAGAACGCTTTCACCATCCAGCCGGCCAGCATTTCGCGTAGGGGCCGCCAGTTCGACGGACGTTCGCCGCGTAACAGCAGACGCGCGAGCAGCAGATAGGCGTCGTCGGTTTCGCGCTGATGCGTGTCCATCCACGCAAAGTAAAACGGCGCGGCCACTGCCACGTAAGGTGCGAGCGTTCCAATCAGCGACCAGAACGGGTGATAGAACGAACCGTGGTATTCGGGCAATAGCCAGTAAAGCGCGCCGATGCCTGCATAGATACAGGCCAGGGACGCAAGACGCATTGCGACACGCGCGATGCTGAGCGACCGTAGCGCGCGACGCGCAAGCCCCGCGCTCGGACGCAAATAGACTCGCGCGACAAGCAACTCGTAGGCGCCCACGGTAGCGATGATCGCGAAGCAGGCCACGGTGCTGCGCGTGGCGCCGTCCAGCGCGGTGCTATCGCGCACGAGCCACAGCGTCAGCAGGCCGGCGAGCATGCCCAATAAGCCCACGGAAAACGGCGTTGCCGAGCGCGGAGCCGGATCGTCGGCACGCGCAAAGGTCTCGATGCTGGAGGTCATGTCATCCTCGTCGTCATGACATAAGCGGCGGCCGGGCGTTATTTTGTTTTGGGTCCCGGCCGCTTCGGGCTAGTGGTTATTTCTTCGCAGGGGTGACGCCGCCGAGCAATCCGCCGACGAGGTTTGTCACTGGCGCAAGCGGGTTGGTGCTGGACGACGTGCCGCCGCTCGAACCGCCTGTCAATCCGGTGATGAGGCCGGTGACCGGATTCGCGGCCGCGCCGGCTTGCGATCCGCCGGCCGCGCCCGTCGCGCCTGCTGCACCGGTCGCGCCGGCCGCGCCGACTGCCGATTTCAGCGATCCCAGAAGCGTCGTGACGGGGGCAAGCGGGCCGCTTGCGCTGCCGCCCGTGCTACCCGTCCCACCGCCCGCGCCGCCGAGCGAGCCCGCAGTGCCGAGAAGCGCGGTTACGGGCGCGAGCAGACCCGCAGCGCTGCCCGGCGTGTTCCCGCCTGCATTGCCGCCGAGCGAGCCGAGGTTGCCGATGAGGCCCGTTAACGGCGGGATGGATACGCTGCCGCTTGCGGTCGCGCCGCCTAGCGGGCCGAGCACGCCGGTCAGTGGCGCAAGCGGATTTGTCGTCGCTCCCGTGAGCAGTCCGCCCGTGGTCGTGACTGTCTTGCCCAATTGACTCACGACCCCGCCGACGTCTTTGCCGACCTGATCGCCGGTCGCCGCCGACACGCTGAGTCCCGCGGAGTTGAGTCCATTGCCGACCGTGTTCAGCAGCGCGTTGAGCGGCGAGCCGAGGCCGGTTGCATTGCCGACGGTCTGCGTCGTGTTCGACACGGCGACCGTTATCGGGTTGATGACCGAGCTGAGTTGAGTCTCGACCTGTTGCACGGGCGCGCCGGCCAGCGTGGTGCCGAGCCCCGAGCCGACTGCATTCAGGCCGCTTCCGACGCCGCCGACGACGCTGCCGAGCGTCGACGTCAGCGGCGAAGCCGGCGCGAGCGGTCCGCTGCCGAGGCTCGTGACCGCGTTGCCAAGCGACGTCACCGCGGCGGCCGCGTTGGACACGACGCCTGACGTCGAACCGAGTGTCGGGTTGAGCGGATTGGCCGAGCTGCCCAACGTGCCGAGGCCGGCGGCGCTGCCGTCCCCGAGAGCTTTGACGGCATTGCCAAGATCGGTCACGGCGTTGCCGAGGCCCGCGGTGGTCGCGTTGTTGACGCCGGGCACGGATGTGCCGGTGACTTTGCCGCCGGTATCGGCGACGGTTGTGCCGACAGCGGTGATGAGGTTGCTGGCGTTGATGACGACCTGGCCTATCGGCGTCGAGGAGGTGCCGGAAGTTCCTGAAGTGCCGGAAGTGCCAGTGCCTGAGGTTGTGCCGGACGAAGTGCCGGAAGTGCCCGAGGTGCCCGAGGTGCCTGAGGTGCCTGAGGTGCCTGAGGTGCCTGAGGTGCCTGAGGTACCTGAGGTACCCGAAGTGCCCGAAGTGCCGGAAGTGCCCGAAGTGCCCGAAGTGCCCGAAGTGCCCGAAGTGCCCGAACTCCCTGAACTACCCGAACTACCCGAACTACCCGAACTACCCGAACTACCCGAACTACCCGAACTACCCGACGTGCCCGAACTTCCAGACGTCCCCGACCCGCCCGAACTCCCCGAAGTCCCACCCAGTCCTCCGCCACCGAGTCCACTGGTGTTGGGCGTAAGCGGACTCTTGGTCGGCGTATTAAGCGTCGAACCGCAGCCGTAGAGCGCGAGTAATGTCGATGCCGCGACGGCGATAGCAGTGCGGCTGGCAAATTTGATCATGATGTCCCCGTTGAACGACTATTGACGGGGACATATCTGCAAGCTCCGCGCCATAGGCTGAGCCTGGCGCGAAATCGCACAAACGAGGCATCAAAACAATGTTTCGGCGCCACGCATAGAATTAAATGCCAAAAACGATCTGAAAACCAAAGGTCCACGCGCCGATGTTCCCGCGCACGCTACGTAACGCCCAGCTCCGTCGTAACGGCGCGCGCACGCACTTACAGCGCTAAGCGCGCGAGCCCACAGCCAAACCGCGAAGCCCAACGCAACCTCAAAACGCAGCGGTATAAATCGCCAGCGCGTCTTCTTCAGCGACCGGCCGCGGATTATTCACGAGCAGGCGCGTTTGCAACATCGCGTCGCTGGCCATCCGCGGAAGGCCTTCGCGCTCGATGCCGACATCGCGCAATCGGGCCGGAATCGCCGTGGCGGCGATCATCTGCTCGAGCTTTTCGATCAGCGCATTCGTCTTGCTTTCAGCGCTGCCCGTTACGCCCGGCACAACGACATCCGCGAGTTCCGCATAAAGCGTCGCCGCCGATTCAGCGTTGAAGCGCAAAACATGCGGCAACACGAGCGCGTTGGAAAGCCCGTGCGGCACGTGGTAAATGCCGCCGATCGGATACGCGAGCGCATGCACGGCGGCCACCGGCGAGTTCGCAAACGCCTGTCCGGCGAAGGTCGCGCCGAGCAGCATCGCCTCGCGCGCGCCGCGATTGCTGCCGTCTTCGCAGGCGGGCAGCAGGTTGCGCGACAGCAGGTCCAGCGCTTTGATCGCGAGCATGTCCGAGATGGGGTTCTTCAAATGCGCGGACGTGTAGGCTTCGATCGCGTGAACCATCGCGTCGATGCCCGTCGCGGCCGTTGCCGCCACCGGAAGCCCGAGCGTGAGTTCGGCGTCGAGAATGGCGAGGTCCGCGATCAACTGCGGGGCAACCACGCCCATCTTCTTCGCCTCGCCGATGGTCACGATCGACACAGCCGTGACTTCCGAGCCGGTCCCCGCGGTCGTAGGCATCTGCACGAGCGGCAAGCGCGACACCGTGACCTTGTTCACGCCATACATGTCGCTGAGCGGCTGCTCCTGCTGTGGCGCGAGCACGGCGATGAGCTTGGCGACGTCCATCGACGAGCCGCCGCCCAGCCCGAGCACGATCTCGGCACCGGCGCTGCGCGCCCGCGCTGTCGCTTCGAGCACGATATGTTCGGGCGGATCGGCGATGACGTCGTCGATGACTGTCGCGTTCCAGCCATGCGCCGCGAGGTCCGCCAGTGCGGGCTTCAGCAGGCCGCTCTTGTGCAGAAAGCCGTCGGTCACCACGCACACAGACTGAAGCGCGGGAAATTGCGCGCGCAACAAAGCGCCCAGCCGTCGCGCCGCGCCGAATTCGACGACGAGCGTCGGCACCGTTTGAAAACGGAATGCGTTCGTCATGCTGCGTCTCCCGGCACCATGTGGCTGGACACCTCGCGCCGCTCGAGCAACGGAATGATCGTGCCGAAGCCAAGACGCTGAAAATGTTCAGTCTCGCGATGCTCGGCGAGTCCGTTCGCGTCGCTGTACTGTTCGAGGATCACAAAATGATCGGGCTCGAGCGGCGAGCGGAAAAATTCGTAGTAGAGATTCTTCGGCTCGGCGCGGGTCGCCTCGGCGAGTTCGGCGAGATGCTTGACGATCGCGTCGCCGTGGCCGGGCTTCGCGAAGAAATGCGCGATTACCTGCAGGTAGGCATTAGCCATGACTTACTCCAGCAAGAACGTAGTGGGTCTTTTTGTGGGCAGCGCGCGGCATCCGCTCGCCACGGTAGTTTGGGCAGGCGGCGAAAGCGCCGCGCAGTTCTCAGTTGTACCAGATTCGAATCCGCCGCTAGGCAGCTCGGCCGCGAAGTCGACGCTGTTCGGCATTCTCTTCAGCCGAGGGTGTTGGAGTTTAAGTTTATTTCACATGTTTATTGAGAATGATTCGCGTTTGCGTTAGATTGTCATCGTATCGTCGGCACGGTTGCTCGTATGCGGCTCTGGATGCAGCCGGCGCGCCGCTTCTGCAAGAGGATCTCGTATGACCATGCTTTCGATGCCGCGGCCCTCGCTCGCGGATCTCTCCATCGAGCCGGGGCTGCCGGCCGTCGTTTCGCCGCGCGCGGGCGCCGCCACTATGTCGCTGCACGAGGCGGCGCCGCTGCTGCATGCAATCGTCGATGAACACCTCGAGCGCGCGGGCGGCGTGCTCTTCACCGGCTTCCGCGTCGAATCGATCGACGCGTTTCAGGCTTTCGCGGCGTCGTTCGGGCATCCGCTGATCGGCTATGAATTTGCGTCGACGCCGCGCAGCCAGGTTGAGGGGGCGGTGTACACGTCGACGGAATATCCGCCGCATCGTTCGATTCCTTTGCATAACGAACAATCGTACACGCGCGAATGGCCGTTGCGCATCTGGTTTCACTGCGCGCTCGCCGCCCGTTCCGGCGGCGCGACGCCGATCGCGGATAGCCGCGCGATCTACCGCGCACTCGATCCGGCGCTCGTCGCGCGCTTTGCGAGCCGCGAACTGCTTTACGTGCGCAACTTCGGACAAGGGCTCGACTTGCCGTGGCAGCAAGCGTTCGGCTCGGACGATCCGCGCGTGGTGGAGCGCGTGTGCCGCGCTCGCGGCATCGAATGCGAATGGCGCAACAGCGAAGACGGCGAACTGCTTCTGCGCACGCGCGAGCGCTGCCAGGCGGTCGCGCGGCATCCGCGCACGGGTGAGCGCGTCTGGTTCAATCAGGCAAACCTGTTCCACCTTTCGTCGCTCGATGAAGACATGCAGGAGGTGCTGATCGATTCCGTCGGCATCGAAAACGTGCCGCGCAATGTCTATTACGGCGACGGCGCGCCGCTCGAAGCCGACGCGCTCGCGCAGATTCGCGGCGTGCTGGACGAACAGCGCATCGTGTTTCCGTGGCGGACCGGCGACGTGCTGATGCTCGACAACATGCTGACGGCGCACGCGCGCGATCCGTTCGAAGGACCGCGCAAGGTGGTGGTCGCGATGGCGCAGAGCTACCGCGAGCGCGATGCGGTCGAAGGTGCGATTGAAGGTGCGGTCGGACATTCCGCCGACTGTTAACCGGCCGATTACATCATCCAGGCGCGGTGGGCGGCGATAGTTGAGAGCGATTCTCATTAATCGCGAGTGGGTGGGTGCTGAGTCATCTATAAGACATATGTCTTTCGGCCTAGGGCAAATCGTTGAAACCCTTATCTGGCGGGCATCCGGCTAGTTTGACCCGGTTCTTCGGCCTGTTTGTTTAGCAGCGGACGGACGAAAACACGCATATACTCACGGTCGGGCCGTAAAAAGTAGTGCCGCGGGTCGCGCTGCGTTTTGCTGCTTCGTCGCAACTCGCTGGCTCAGCGCTTCCCACGCTCTGTCTCTCACTTCACCTAGCAAAGCATCAAACATGTCCACACCGCCGAAGATCATCTACACCCTCACCGACGAAGCGCCTGCTCTGGCGACTTATTCGCTGCTGCCGATCGTCAAGGCGTTCACGCGCTCGTCCGACGTGATCGTTGAAACGCGCGATATTTCGCTTGCTGGCCGGATCATCGCTGCATTTCCGGACTACCTGACCGCGGAACAAAAGGGTTCCGACGATCTGGCGGAGCTGGGTGGACTCACCACGCGTCCTGAAGCGAACATCGTCAAGCTGCCGAACATCAGCGCTTCGGTGCCGCAACTGAAGGCCGCGATCACCGAATTGCGCGATCAGGGCTACAAGCTGCCGCCGTATCCGGACGTTGCCACGACGGACACTGAAAAAGACGTCAAGGCGCGCTACGACAAGATCAAGGGCAGCGCGGTGAACCCGGTGCTGCGCGAGGGCAACTCGGACCGCCGCGCGCCGCTGTCGGTCAAGAACTACGCACGCAAGCATCCGCACAAGATGGGCGTATGGTCCGCGGACTCCAAGTCGCATGTGGCGCACATGAGCGGCGGCGACTTCTACGGCAGCGAAAAGTCGGCGCTGATCGCAGCGGCCGGCACGGTGAAGATCGAACTGACGGCCGCCGACGGCACGAAGACGGTCCTGAAGGAAAAGACGCCGGTGCAGGCGGGCGAGATCATCGACGCTTCGGTGCTCAGCAAGAACGCGCTGCGCAGCTTCATCGAGGCGGAAATCAACGACGCCAAGGCGAAGGGCGTGCTGTTCTCCGTCCACCTGAAGGCCACCATGATGAAGGTGTCCGATCCGATCATCTTCGGTCAGGTGGTATCGGTGTTCTATAAAGACGTGCTGGCCAAGCATGCCGACGCGCTGGCGCAGGCCGGCTTCAACCCGAACAACGGTATCGGCGACCTGTACGCGCGCCTGAAGAATCTGCCGGCTGAGACCGCCGCGCAGATCGAAGCCGACATCAAGGCTCAGTACGAACAGCGTCCGCAACTGGCCATGGTCAATTCGGACAAGGGCATCACGAGCCTGCACGTGCCGAGCGACGTGATCGTCGACGCATCCATGCCGGCCATGATTCGCGAGTCGGGCAAGATGTGGGGTGCCGACGGCGCGCTGCACGACGCCAAGGCCGTGATTCCGGACCGCTGCTATGCGGGCGTGTATCAGGCAGTGATCGAAGATTGCAAGAAGAACGGCGCATTCGATCCGGTCACGATGGGCACGGTGCCGAACGTCGGCCTGATGGCGCAAGCCGCCGAAGAATACGGCTCGCACGACAAGACGTTCCAGATTCCGGCGAACGGCGTGGTCCGCGTGACCGACGCCAGCGGCGCGGTGCTGATCGAGCAGGCGGTGGAAGCCGGCGACATCTGGCGTATGTGCCAGACCAAGGACGCCCCGGTGCAGGACTGGGTCAAGCTCGCCGTGAACCGCGCGCGCGCTACCAGCATGCCGGCCGTGTTCTGGCTCGACGCGGCTCGTGCGCACGACGCGCAGATCATCAAGAAGGTCGAGCAGTATCTGAAAGACCACGACACGAACGGTCTCGACATTCGCATCATGACGCCGGTCGACGCGACGAAGTTCTCGCTCGAACGCATCCGCGCGGGCAAGGACACTATCTCGGTCACCGGCAACGTGCTGCGCGACTACCTGACCGACCTGTTCCCGATCATGGAACTGGGCACGAGCGCGAAGATGCTGTCCATCGTCCCGCTGATGGCTGGCGGCGGCATGTTCGAAACGGGCGCGGGCGGTTCGGCGCCGAAGCACGTTCAGCAACTGGTCGAAGAAGGCTTCCTGCGTTGGGACTCGCTGGGTGAATTCCTGGCGCTGGCGGCGTCGCTCGAACATCTGAGCAACGCGTATCACAACCCGAAGGCGCAGGTTCTGGCCAAGACGCTGGATCAGGCAACCGGCAAGTTCCTTGATAACGACAAGTCGCCGGCGCGCAAGGTTGGCGGTCTCGACAATCGCGGCAGCCACTTCTATCTCGCGATGTACTGGGCCGAAGCATTGGCCGCGCAAACCGAAGACGCCGCGTTGCAGGCTCAGTTCGCCGGCGTGGCGAAGGCAATGGCCGACAACGAAGCGAAGATTCTCGACGAACTGCGTGCAGCGCAAGGCAAGCCGGTGGACATTGGCGGTTACTACCGTCCGAACGTCGAACTGACGAGCAAGGCCATGCGTCCGAGCGCGACGCTGAACCAGATCGTCGACTCGATCGCGTGATGTGTTGGGCGATGTGCTGACGGGCGTGCGGAATGACGCGCGCGCCAAAGCACGGGTGCACGCACCTACGCACGCCCAAAAGTAGGCGGTAAGCAAGACGATGGCGCTCTCGAGCGCCATCGTCGTTTCTGGCTCCATCAAGCGGACGCGCGTCATGCGGTCCCTCAAACGTGAACGATTTCCCAGTCGCTCAGTTTCTCGGGAATTTCCAGCGTCGACGTATCGACTTCCGACAGATGCGGACAGGTCAAGCCGCGCGCGAGATCGTCGGCCGCCTGTTGCGGGCTCGAGAACTCGCCGAGCTTGTCGTTGCCGTAGGTTGCTTCCCAACCGTCGTGGCCGGGCAGAATATAGAACGCTCCCTGAGCCGATCCAAAGCGAAAGCCTTTCATTTTTCGTCTCCCAATTGCCAATAAAAAACCGTGGTGCGTTGGCGGCTTCATGGGTGGGAGTGCGAGGGATCGTCAGACAGCGTTTCGTCCCATCGAACTCACTGCACCGCATGAACCGCGTGCTCTTGTAAAAGAGTCTACGTCAGCAGTCGGGGCCGCAAGTCGGAGTTAGATGGTTGGCTCGAAGGAAAAATTTCGCGTAAAATCAGCCACTTATGCGATTTGTTTCGCGATGTGCAACGCGGGGCGGCATTGCGAAATGGCGGATTTGTGCCACGCACCACGGTTTTTTACGAAGCAAGGGCGCGTGTCACATCGTGAAATTTGGGGCCTGCGCGATACGGACAGGCATGTGTCGTGAACGCGGCCTTCGTGAAAACTTCACGAAAACGCGCGCGCGACGAACCCGAGCATCACCTTATTAAACAACGCGGGCCGCTGCAGCGGCGCGAAGTGACTCACGCCTGGCAGCACGCGCAATTGCGCGCCGGGAATGCTGCGCGCGAGATATTCGGCGTGCTCCGGCTTGATGAACTCGTCGTGTTCGCTCTGCACGATAAGCACCGGCACACGGATACGAGCGAGATCAGGCGGGGCGTAGTTCGGCTCGGTCCTCATCATTTCGCTGACGGCCGCGACGAACGCATCGAAGTTGTCGGGCGTAGCGGATAGCCGCGCATAGTCCTGGCGATGACGGCTAAAACACCGGTCGATCACCGGCGTCGCCACAAATTCCTTCGTGCCGCTCGGGTCCATATTGCAGCCGAAGAAGAACACGCCCGCGACGCGCTCGGGCGCCGCCATGCCCAGCACCATCGCCACGCAAGCGCCGTCGCTCCAGCCGGCGATTGCCGCTCGCTCGACCGACAGCGCGTCCATGACCGCGAGCACGTCGGAAGCCATCAGCTCATATTTGTAGGGCCGCGCATCGCGCGTGCTGCGTCCGTGACCGCGGCTGTCGATCGCGATCACACGGTGGCCTGCATCGAGCAGGGCCGGCACCTGATAACCCCAGTTGCCGCTATGGCCCAGGCCGCCATGCAGCAGAATCACCGGCGCGCCTTTGCCATGAGACGCGTACCAGATGCGCGCGCCCTCGTGCTCGATCCAGCCTGAGTCGTTCGACGCCGGCAGCGGCGGCGCGCCGTGCGCCTCGAAATGTTCGAGGGCGTCGTCGTGTGGGTCGGCGGAAGAGGTCATCGCGGCTGTCTCCGGTTTTTTGCACTGGGTTGGCGGCTGGATACGCCAGCGTGCCAGCATCGCGGCACGCAAAGCAACAAGCCTACGAGATTTAGCTAGCCGGATCGCGCTTCACTCCGCATCAAGCTTCGCAATCAGCATCGCAACGAAGGCTTCCGTCACAGGCGGCAACGTTCGGCCACGCTTCTTGATGAGCGCAATGGGCCGCGTGAACGCGGGATCGTCGACGGGACGCGCCACCAGCTCCGGCTCGGCTCGCACTTCGCGCGCGGACGCCGGCAGTATCGTCACGCCGAGCCCCGCGCGGACCATCGCGACCGCGCTCATCATGTAAGTCGGCTCGCAGGCAATCTCCGGCACGCAACGCGCATTGGCAAACGCGCTATCGACAACCGCGCGCACGCTCGTGCCTTGCGCGGTCAGCACGAGCGGCGTCGCGGCAAGGTCGGCGAGCGTGATCTTGCGCCGCTGTTTAGCGAGCGCGTGCCGCTTCGGGCAAACAACCACGAGCCTGTCGATGCCCGCATGCAGCACTTCGAGATTCGCGTCGTCGAGTTCACCGCCCGTCAGCCCAATGTCAGCCTCCTCATTGTGCACCAGCGTATTGACCATGCTCGCGACGACATCGCGCACCTGAAACCTCACGCGCGGCACGGCTTCCTTCAGCGCCTGCACCAGCTCGGGCAGCGAGCTCGCCGCGAACGTCGGCAGGCACGCGATACGCACGGTGCCGCTCGCGCCGTCGCCGAGCGCCCGCGCGTCGATCAGCACATGCTCCATGTCGTGCAGCGACTTCTGCAGAAGCGGCAGCACGTCCCGGCCGGTCGGCGTCAGCGCCACCTTGCGGCTGTTGCGGTCGAAAAGCCGCAAGCCCAGCGTTTCCTCGAGCCGCCGGATTTGTACGGTCAGCGCCGGCTGCGAAAGATGCAGGCGCGTGGCCGCCTGCGTGAAGCTGCCCGTTTGCGCGACGGCGATAAAAGCGCGAATGTCCCGGAGGTTCAGATCCATATCAACCGTAATTGCTGCGATCAATTCATTTCAATTGATTTATCGCTGCATGGAAATTACGCTGGATCGCAGTAAAAAACAACATCGGAGACAAGCACATGCTGCCATTCCTGGGGCTGGCCACCATCGTCGTGCTGCTCGGTGCCATTCTGTCGAAACGCATGTCGCCGCTGGTGGCGCTCATCATCGTGCCGATCGCCGCGTCGCTGATCGGCGGATTCGGTTTTCAAACGAGCAAGTTCGTGATCGACGGACTGAAGGGCCTTGCGCCCGTCGTCGGCATGTTCGTGTTCGCGATTCTCTATTTCGGCACCATCACCGACGCGGGCACGCTCGACCCGATCATCGACCGCATTCTGCGCGCGGTCGGCACGCGGCCGACGCGCATTGTGATGGGCACGACGCTGCTCGCGCTGCTGATTCATCTCGACGGCTCCGGCGCGGTCTGTTTTCTCGTCACCATTCCGGCGATGCTGCCGCTTTACGATCGTCTGAAGATGGACCGGCGCGTGCTGGCCGCGGCGGTGTCGATGGCCGCGGGCATCAACTTTCTGCCGTGGACCGGCCCGATGATCCGCGCGTCCGCTTCATTGCATCTGCCCATCTCATCGCTGTTCAATCCGCTGATTCCGGTGCAGGCGATCGGCCTCGTGTTCGTATTCGGCGTCGCATTCTGGCTCGGACGCCGCGAGGAAAAGCGGCTTGGTCTTACCGCCGCAAGCGGTTCGGTGCCGATGCCAAAGCGCGAATTGACAGCCGACGAGCAGGCCTTGCGTCGTCCGAAAAACTTCTGGTTCAACATTGTGTTGACGCTCATCGTGTTGGGCACGATGGTCGTGATGGGCGAAAAAATTCCGCCCGCGATCATGTTCATGGTCGGCCTGTGCGTCGCGTTGATGGTCAACTACCCGAACGTCGACATGCAGCGCAAGCGGATCGACGCACACGCGCGCGCCGCGTTGATGATGGCCGGCATTCTGCTCGCGGCCGGTGTCTTCACCGGCGTCATGCAGGGCAGCGGCATGTTGAAGGCGATGGCGCAAGCCGCGGTCGGCTTTGTCCCGCCCGCGATGGCAAGCCACATCCCGGTCGCGCTCGGCATTCTGTCGATGCCGCTTAGCATGCTGTTCGATCCCGATTCGTTTTACTTCGGGGTCCTGCCGGTCATCGCCGAGGTGGCGGGGCAGCTCGGCGTGCCCGCCGTTCAGGTCGGCCAGGCCGCGCTGCTCGGACAGATGACGACGGGCTTTCCGGTGAGCCCGTTGACGCCCGCGACGTTTCTGGTCGTCGGCTTGTGCGGCATCGATCTCGCCGACCATCAGCGATTCACGTTCCCCTTGTTGTTCGGCGCGAGCATCGTGATGACGATTGCGTGCGTTGCGCTGGGGATATTCTCATTGTGAGCTTGACGCAAACAGGTGTGAGCAGCATGACAGTCACTCAGCATGAACGCGTTGTCCGGATCGGCGCGGGCGCCGGTTATTCGGGCGATCGCATCGAGCCCGCAGTCGAACTCGCGGAGCATGGCGCGCTCGATTACCTCGTGTTCGAATGTCTCGCCGAACGGACCATCGCTATCGCGCAACAGGCGCGCAGCAAAGATCCCGAACTCGGCTACGACCCATTGCTCGAAACGCGCATGCACGCGGTGTTGCCCGCGGCGTCGCGCAATGGCGTGCGCATCGTCTCGAACATGGGCGCGGCCAATCCGCTCGCGGCGGCGCGCAAGACGGCCGAAATCGCGCGCTCGCTCGGCCTCGGCGGCATCCGTATTGCAGCGATCACGGGCGACGATGTGCTCGACGCCGTGCGCAGCGGCGACTACCGCTTCGAGGAATCGGGCGAGCGCGTCGCGGACTACGACACGCGGCTTGTCTCGGCGAACGCTTATCTCGGCGCTGGCGCGATCGTCGACGCGCTGTCGGCCGGCGCGCAGATCGTTCTGACCGGACGCGTGGCCGATCCATCGCTATTCGTCGCGCCGCTGATCCACGAATTCGGCTGGCGCATGGACGACTGGCCGACGCTCGGGCAGGCGACGGTGATCGGCCATCTGCTCGAATGCGCGGGCCAGATCACCGGCGGCTACTTCGCTGACCCAGGTTTCAAGGACGTGCCCGCGCTCGCGAGACTCGGCTTTCCCATCGCCGAAGTCGGGCCGGACGGCGCCGTGGTCATCACCAAGCTCGCGCAAGCGGGCGGACGCGTGACCGAGGCGACTTGCAAGGAGCAGTTGCTATACGAGATTCACGATCCGCAGCGCTATTTGCAACCGGACGTGGTCGCGGACTTCTCGGCCGTGCATATCGAGCAGGAAGGCCCAGACCGTGTGCGCGTGAGCGGCGGCAACGGCGCGCCGCGCACCGATACGTTGAAAGTGTCGGTGGCTTATTTCGACGGTTTCATCGGCGAGGGGCAGATTTCGTATGCGGGTCCGGGTGCGCTCGCGCGTGCTCGCCTCGCGCTCGACATCGTGCGCGAGCGGCTTGCGTTGACCGGCGTGCAGACGCATGAATTGCGCTTCGATCTGATCGGCGTGAATGCGTTGCACGGTGAAACGCTCGCGGCTGGTTCCGGCGAGCCGTACGAAGTGCGGGCGCGCGTGACCGGACGCACTGCATCGCTCGCGCAGGCCGTGCGAATCGGCAATGAAGTCGAAACGCTGTACACGAATGGTCCGGCCGGCGGCGGCGGCGTGACGAAGTCGGCGCGCGAAGTGGTTGCGGTTCAGTCGGTGCTGTTGCCCCGCGAGCAGGTGAAGCCGGCGTTCACGATGGTGGAGGCGTGAGATGAAACTACGTGAGCTTGCTCATTCCCGAACCGGCGATAAGGGCAACACGCTGAACATTTCGGTCATCTGTTACGACGCACGGCACTACGAGCATTTGCGCGCCGTGCTGACGCCGGAGCGCGTGAAAGCTCATCTCGGCGACGTCGTGCGTGGCAATGTGATGCGCTATGAACTGCCCGCCATTGCCGCATTCAATTTTGTGCTCGGCGATGCGCTCGGCGGCGGCGTGACGCGTTCGCTGGCGCTCGACGCGCACGGCAAATCGCTGAGTTCCGCGTTGATGGGGCTGGAGGTGGAGGCGCCGGTTGCGACATGAAACCACGGCAAGTTTGTGCAGCAGCTTGCTGCACAAACTTGCCGTAAGTCGAAACGGTCGGCCCTCGCCGCGTCACCGCCCCCTACTCTCCGCCTCACTCGACTCATGCGCGCGGCGCAGCCGTTCGCGGCTGTTGCTCAGATGCATGCGCATGGCGGCGCGCGCGTCGTCGGGGTCCTGACGTTCGATCGCGCGATAAATCAGTTGATGCTCGTTGAGCACGTTGCGCAGCGTTTCGATCTGATCGAGCTTCGCGATCTCCGCCGAGCCAAGGCGCGTGCGCGGACTGACTCCGCTTCCTAACTGGCTCAACACGTCGAAAAAATAACGATTGCCGCTTGCGCGCGCAATCTGCAAATGAAACTCGACGTCATGCGCGAGCGTGTCGGTACTGCCGCGCTCGAGTTCCGACTCGAAGCGCAGAAGCGCCGCGCGCATCTGCTTCAGGCTCTGCTCCGTGCGCCGCGCGGCGGCGAGCGCGGCCGACGCCGCTTCCACATCGATACGGAATTCGATGATCGCCATCACGTCGAGCATGCTCGACAGATCGGCGGCGGGCAGTTCCATGGTTTTCTCGGCGGCGGGCGCGAGCACAAACGTGCCGATGCCGTGGCGCGTTTCGACCACCCGTGCCGCCTGCAGGCGCGAGATCGCTTCGCGGACGACGGAGCGGCTCACGGACAACTGCTTCATCATCGCGACTTCTGTGGGTATGCGGTCGCCGGGTCTCAGGACGCCGCGACGGATTTCATCGGAAAGGGTGGCCACCACTTTCTCAGTCAGGCTGCTCATTTCTGTGTTGTGGCTGGTTGATATCGGCTGAAAACGCGCGCCTCGCGTGCGCGCGCGACGTCTGGTGACGTCTGGACATTAGCCATCATAGCGTCTGTCGCGAAAATCCATGACGCGTTGGATGAAGCGCGGGAATTAACCGGGCCAATTCTTGACGGTTGATACGCGACGAGACATCAGACGTCTTATTTTGCCGAGGAGCCACCATTTCCGCTGGGACCAAACCCTAGCCGACGCTGCAGCCAAGCGTACTCACGGCGAAACGCAGGGTAAACACCACATTGGAAACCCACTCCGAACGGCTGTAGACTGTCATCAGACAACATATCTCGCGCGGCCTGACTGGGCCTCAGCAGACCCGTCAAACCGCACGCGACGTCAGACTACGGCCGCCCGACGGCCGACACCGGAGACTCCCTTGAACTCTGCTCTCACCACGGCACTCGATCCTCTCGCGTCCGCCGTCTCGAAGGTCAAGCGGCACGTGTTGCCGCTTTTCCTGATCATGTTCATCGCGAACTATATCGACCGCGTGAACATCGGCTTCGTCAACGCTCACATGAAGACCGACCTCGGCATCGGCGCGGCGGCGTACGGCCTCGGCAGTGGCCTTTTCTTCATCGGCTATGCGCTGTTCGAAGTGCCGTCAAACGTGTTGATGCAGAAGTACGGCGCGCGCGCGTGGCTCACTCGCATCATGGGCACGTGGGGCGTCGTCGCCGCGTGCATGGCCTTCGTCTCCAACGAAACCTCGTTCTATGTCTTGCGCTTCCTGCTCGGCGTGGCCGAGGCAGGTTTCTTCCCCGGCGTGGTGTTCTATTTCACGCAGTGGCTGCCGCAGAAAGAGCGCGGCAAGGCCGTGGCGATTTTCCTGTCCGGCTCGGCGATCGCGTCGGTGGTGTCCGGTCCGATCACCGGCAGCCTTCTGTCGATTCGCGGACTCGGCCTGCACGGCTGGCAGTGGATGTTCCTGATCGAAGGCGGCTTCTCAATCGCGCTGTGCGCGGTGAGCTGGATCTTCCTGAAGTCGCGCATTCGCGACGCGTCGTGGCTCACGGCCGACGAGCAACGCGTGCTCGAAGGCGCGATCGCCGCTGAACAGGCCGAGCGCGTCGCGCACGGCGGCGCGCATCTGCCGGCCATCAAGCTGTTGAAGGACCCGCAGATCGTTCTGTTCTGCCTGCTGTACTTCGCGATCCAGTTGACGATTTACGCTGCCACCTTCTGGCTGCCGACCATCATCCGCAAGATCGGCGGTCTGTCCGATTTCGAAGTCGGCATGCTCAACGCGATTCCCTGGCTCATCGCGATGGTCGCGATGTACTGCTTCGCGTTGCTCTCGGCGAAGTGGCGTTTCCAGCAGGCGTGGCTGGCCGTCGCGCTCGTGATCGCTGCGTGCGGCCTGTTCGCGTCGACGTCGGGCAATCCGGTTCTGTCGTTCGTCGCAATCTGCTTTTCGGCGATCGGCTTCAAGGCGGCGGCCTCGCTGTTCTGGCCGATTCCGCAAGGCTATCTGGATGCACGCGTCGCCGCCGCGGTGATCGCGTTGATCAATTCCATCGGCAATCTGGGCGGCTTCTTTGCGCCCGCCACCTTCGGCTATTTGCAGCAGCACACCGGTTCGATTACCGGCGGTCTTTATGGCCTCGGCGTTGCGTCGCTGATCGCAGCCGCGGCGGCCTTCCTCGCGCGCAACCGGCGCGGCGACGGCAACGCCCTGCGCGATCCGCTGCAAGGCAACGCACACTGACCGCTCGTCACCGTCAGGCCCATTCACTTACCAGGTCCAGTTGATATGTCCACGAAACCTTCGAATTCAAACGATACGCCCACCGTCACCGGACTTCGCGTCGTGCCCGTTGCGGGCCGCGACAGCATGCTGATGAATCTGAGCGGCGCGCACGGTCCGTTCTTCACGCGCAACGTCGTGATCCTGCGCGACAGCGCCGGTCGTGTCGGCGTGGGTGAAGTGCCGGGCGGCGAGAATATCCGCAAGACGATCGACGATGCGCGTCCGTTCGTCGTCGGCCAGTCGATCGGTAATTTGCAAGCTATCCTGAACAAAGTGCGCACGCAGTTCGCCGACCGCGATGCCGGCGGCCGCGGTTTGCAGACGTTCGATCTGCGCACCACGATTCACGCGGTGACCGCGCTCGAAGCAGCGTTGCTCGATCTGCTCGGTCAGCATCTCGGCGTGCCGGTTGCGGCGCTGCTCGGCGAAGGCCAGCAACGCGACGAAGTGGAAATGCTCGGCTATCTGTTCTATATCGGCGATCGCAAGAAGACGGACCTGCCGTACTCAAGCGGCGCCGACGGCCGCGACGACTGGGAGCGCCTGCGCACTGAAGAAGCGCTGACGCCGGAAGCGGTGGTGCGCCTCGCCGAAGCCGCGCAAGCGCGCTATGGCTTTAACGACTTCAAGCTGAAGGGCGGCGTGCTGTCGGGCGACGCCGAAATCGAAGCCGTGACCGCGCTCGCCGAACGCTTCCCGAACGCGCGCGTCACGTTGGACCCGAACGGCGCGTGGTCGCTCGCCGAAGCCGTGCGCCTGTGCCGCGACAAACACGACGTGCTCGCGTATGCAGAAGACCCGTGCGGCGCGGAGAACGGCTATTCCGGCCGCGAAGTGATGGCCGAATTCCGCCGCGCGACGGGCTTGCCGACGGCGACCAACATGATCGCAACCGACTGGCGCCAGATGGGTCACGCGATCCAGTTGCAGTCCGTGGACATTCCGCTTGCCGATCCGCACTTCTGGACCATGCAAGGCTCGGTGCGCGTCGCGCAGATGTGCAACGACTGGGGCCTCACGTGGGGCTCGCATTCGAACAACCACTTCGACATCTCGCTCGCGATGTTCACGCAGGTCGCGGCCGCCGCGCCCGGCAAGATCACGGCGATCGACACGCACTGGATCTGGCAAGACGGCCAGCGTTTGACGCGCGAGCCGTTGCAGATTGTCGGCGGCAAGGTGAAGGTGCCGCAGAAGCCCGGCCTCGGCGTCGAAGTGGATATGGACGAACTCGAGAAAGCGCACGCGCTTTATCAGCAGCACGGCTTGGGCGCGCGCGATGACGGCGTTGCGATGCAGTACCTGATTCCTAATTGGACATTCGACAACAAGCGTCCGTGCCTCGTGCGCTGATGCGTGCCTGCGCGCCACGCGAACCACGTGAACTACGCGAACGAGCGGCGCGCTCATTCCACTATTGACGATCTTCACGCAACCCAATCATGACTTCACCGCAAGAACTCAAAGCGATCGTATCCGAAGGCCTGTTGTCTTTTCCCGTCACTGACTTCGACGCGCAAGGCGACTTCCGCGCCGACACGTACGCCGAGCGGCTCGAATGGCTGGCGCCGTATGGCGCGACCGCGCTGTTCGCGGCGGGCGGCACGGGCGAATTCTTTTCGCTCACCAAGACCGACTACACGAACGTGATCCGCACGGCGACCGAGACCTGCAAAGGCAAGGTGCCGATTCTCGCGGGCGCAGGCGGCCCGACGCGCGTGGCGATCGAATATGCGAAGGAAGCGGAGCGCCTCGGCGCGAGCGGCGTGCTGCTGATGCCGCATTATCTGACCGAGGCTTCGCAGGAAGGCATTGCCGCGCACGTCGAGCAGGTGTGCAACGCGGTGAAGAACATGGGCGTGATCGTGTACAACCGCGCGAATTCGAAGCTGAACGCGGACATGCTTGAACGGCTCGCGGATCGCTGCCCGAACCTGATCGGCTTCAAGGACGGCGTCGGCGAGATCGAAGCGATGGTGACGATTCGCCGTCGTCTTGGCGATCGCTTCTCGTATCTCGGCGGCCTGCCGACCGCGGAAGTTTATGCCGCTGCGTATAAGGCGCTCGGCGTGCCGGTGTATTCGTCGGCGGTGTTCAACTTCATTCCGAAGACCGCGATGCAGTTCTATCGCGCGATTGCCGCGGACGATCACGCGACCACGTCGCGCCTGATCGATGAATTCTTCCTGCCGTATCTGGCGATTCGCAATCGTCGCGCGGGTTATGCGGTGAGTATCGTGAAGGCGGGCGCGAAACTCGTCGGGCGCGACGCCGGTCCTGTGCGCGCCCCGCTGACCGATCTCACCGAAGAAGAACTCGCGCAGCTCGACGCGCTGATCAGGAAGCTCGGCCCGCAGTAAGGCGGGCCACGTGTTCCGCCAGCTCGAGGCACAAAGCGCGATGCTTATGCATCGAGCCAACGTTCAACCGCGGCGGAACACGACATGCGAAATCCGCTGCACGAGCAATGCGGCGGCAAGCGCCGCGACGGCCGTCAGCCATACGCCGATGTGAATCGACTGCACGAGCGCATCGCGCGCCGTGTCGATCAATGCGAGCGTGTTGAGCCCCGACGGCTTCATGTCGGCGATCAGCTTCAGGCGCGAAGCGTCGTCGATCAGAATCCGCAGATCGACGAAACGCGGCCGCCATTGCGAAGCCGCCGGCTCGCCGAGCACGCTCATCGTGCGCGTGACCACATCGCGATAGTGATGCTGCACGACAGTCGCCACGATGCTCGTGCCCAACATGCCGCCGACCATTCGCGTGGACTGCAACAGCGCAGTCGTGATGCCGAAGCGCTCGCGGCCCGCAATCTCCTGGCCGAACACATTCAGATTGTTGAGGATGAAGCCGAGGCCGACGCCGACCGCGGCCATCGGCAATTCAAGCCATAGATGCGGCGTATCCGCGTTCGCGAACGCAATGCCGACGGACGCGAACAACAGCAGCCCGAAGCCAATGGAAAGGATGCGCGTCGGCTTCTTCATGTGAATGACGATGCGTGTATTCAGCACGCTGCCAAGCGCGATACACGCGGCAATCGGCGTGGCGAGCAACCCGGCCTGTTGCGGCGAAAGACCAAACCCGCCTTGCAGCAGCAGCGGCGCAAAAAAGATCAGCGAGAACATCACGAAGCCCGACAGCATGCCGAGCGTGAACAGCGTGACGAGCTGCGAGTCCTTGAAGAGATCGAGCGGAATGATGGGATGCGTGGCGCGCTTCTCGCACACGAACAACGCGATCGCGCCGACGACCACGCAGACGGCGAGCGTCACGTTGCCGGCGGTCAGGCCGTCTTTCGGCACGGCTTCGATAAACGCCTGAAGGCCGCCCAACACAGCCGCCACCAGTCCGGCGCCGAGCCAGTCGATCTTGACTTCGCCTTCATGCGGACGCTGAAAGCTCGGCAGATGCGCCCAGATGAAGTACAGCGCCGCGGCGCCCACCGGCAGATTGATCAGAAACGTGGAGCGCCAGCCGAGATGCTCGCTCATCCAGCCGCCAAGCGACGGCCCGGCGGCGGTGCCGATGCCGTAGGCCGCGGCCATCACCACTTGCCAGCGCACGCGGGCGCGCGGATCGGGGAACAGGTCCGGTATCGACGCGAACGCCGTGCCGACCATCATGCCGCCGCCCACGCCTTGCAGGCCGCGCGCGATCACGAGAAACAGCATGTCGTTCGCGACGCCGCACAGCACGGAAGCCACCGTGAACGTGATGACCGCGGCGATCACGAAGCGCTTGCGGCCGAAGTAATCGCCGAGGCGCCCGAACACTGGCACGGTCACGACCGACGCCAGCAGATACGCGCTCGCAATCCACGCGTAGTACTCGAAGCCGTGCAGTTCCGCGACGATCGACGGCAGCGCGGTACTGACGACCGTTTGATCGAGCGCGACCAGCATGTTGACGAGACCGATGCCGAGCATCGCGAAGAGGGCGTTCCGGAAGGGCAGCGCGGCAGCAGCGGCAGTGGTAGTCACGGATCTGGGCAGGAGAACGATTGACGATGGAGCGCGGGACCGCGCGAGATCGAGACAACCGTGAGCCGAGTTGTCTGACCACTTCGTCATTATACGGGTTAGCCCTTAATTGAAACTATTGGTGGTGGGTTTTTGTGCAGAGGAAAGCGTGCGAGCGCATCAAACCAGCAGCGCGCTCGCACGCGGTTCATCGATCAGGCAAAGGCTTTAGTGATTGGCCCACCATTCGGTCGCTTTCTGCTTGTCCCACGCGGGGAGAACTTCGCGCTCGATCGAAGCGTTCGTCAGCGCGGGGAAATCCTTTTTGAATTCCGCCACGTCCTGATCGAACTCGTCGCTGACGCGAATATCCCAGGTGCCGCCGCTAAAGCCGGTTGCTGCCTGATCGATTAGTGGAATAACCGGCCCCGCGCGCAACTCACCGTCCTTGCGTTCGACCACGGTGGCGTCGACGTGGCCAAGGTACACAATCGAATTCGGTTTGATTTCCACGGTTTCGTGAAGCGGCGTAAAGAACATGCCGTGAAATGGGAATATGCCGCTTTGTCCGGTGATGCCGCGCATCACATATTTTCCGGGCGCGAGCGGAATTCGGACGAAATAGTGATTACCGTTGTCGCTCGTCGTGGTCGCCTGATCGTCGAACTTGAAATTGAGGCGGTCGGCGCGGCTATCCGCGGCGCCGCGCTCCATGTGCACGACGATGGGACTCGGCTGATAGCTCGTGTGATAAGCGTTTTTAAGCGTCACCGTCATCAACGCGTAGGAGTTTTTGCTCGTATCGACGGAGCTCATGGCCGTGGTCGGCGACATTGGCGCAACAGTTGCGCAACCCGTAGTCAGCAAAGTGCCGGCAATAGCGAAACTGGCGAAGAGTTTTTTCATTTCGAGTAGGGACTATTTTTTAATGTTCTTATCCGGTAAAGAAACTGCCGGATGAGCGAACTGTTGACGTTTCCATATGCGACGCGAATATCGAATAACCGCCGCATGCCATGTAAACGACAGCGCTTGATGGAACTTAAGGGTTTGCTTCATGCGAAAACGTCGAGCGGCTTGCGTCGCGTCCGCGGCAATGCGCGCTTTCAACTGAGGGCGCGCACCGAAAGGGTTTGTCTCTACACATGCCGCCCTTGTCGCTGCCGATAAACAGGTCGAGTGGTCGTGTGATGCGGCATGGCGGCCGGAATCATCGGCGGTTCGTGCAGCCGGTCATCGACCTTCCTGAACCGGACGAAACAGGGACGTGAGCATGCACCGATTGAATTTCAAGCAAAAGCTCTGGTTGCCGCTCGTCGTCAGCCTGCTCGCGCTGCTCGCCGTGTCGGTGTCGGCGGCGTGGTTGTCGCGCGAGACGCGCATCGAAGAGCGCAAGCACGACCTCGTGAACGTGGGCCACGTCGGGCTCAGCATCGTGAAGGAGTACGCGTCGCTCGCGCAAAGCGGGGCGCTGAGCGAGGCCGACGCGCGCAAGCAGGCGCTCGAGCGTCTGCGCAACGTGCGTTACGGCGAGGACGGCTACTTCCTCGTGCTCGATTCGAAGCCGCGCATGATCATGCACGCGATGAAACCCGCGACGAACGGCAAGGACCTTGCGGGCGTCGAGGATGCCGACGGCCGTCATCACTACGTGACCTTCGCCTCGGTGGCGCAGGCGCCGGAGGGCGGCTTCGTCGATTATGTGTTTCCGCATCCAGGCAATCCGCCGTCCGCCGCGGTCGGCAAGATCGGTTACGTCGTGCGTTACGCGCCGTGGGACTGGATCATCGCGACCGGCGCTTATGTCGATGATATCGACGCCGCGTTCATGCAGTCGCTCTATGTGCTTGGCGGCATGTTCGCCTCGGTGGCGCTGCTGCTGTCCGCGCTCGTCGCGTTCACGAATCGCAGCATTCAACGCACGATTGGCGGCGACCCGGCCTACGTCGCGCATGTCGCCGGTGAAATCGCCCAAGGCAATCTCGTCATTCCGATCGACATTCGCACCGGCGACGATTCGAGCCTTTTGCACACCATGCGGCAGATGCGCGACGCGCTTGCGAACACCATCGTGCAGATCAGCGGCGCGGCCGACAAGGTCGCGACGGGCGCGCGCGAGATTGCCGCCGGTAATACGGATCTGTCCGCGCGGACGGAGAGCCAGGCCGCTTCGCTCGAAGAGACCGCGGCCAGCATGGAGCAGATGACCGCGATGGTCCGGCAGACGTCGGAGAACGCGCAGACGGCGAGCGAACTGACGGCGAGCGCCGAGCAGATCGTCACGCATGGCGGACAGATGGCGGCCGAAGCGGTGTCAACGATGCAGGAAATATCGACGGAATCGCACAAGATGGTGGAGATCATCTCGGTGATCGAAGGCATTGCCTTTCAGACCAATATTCTCGCGCTGAACGCAGCCGTCGAAGCGGCTCGCGCGGGCGACGAAGGGCGCGGCTTCGCGGTGGTGGCGGGCGAGGTGCGCACGCTGGCGCAGCGCAGCGCGGCCGCCGCGAAGGAAATCCGCACGCTGATCAGCCGCGCGGTGGGACGCGTCGAGAATGGCGTCGAACTGGTCGACAAAACCGGCACCACGATTCAGGCGGCGAGCGAGGCGATTGGAAGGCTCTCGGGCGTGATGCGCGACATCGCCGCGGCTGCGTCGGAGCAGAGCGCGGGCATCGATCAGGTCGGCGACGCGGTCTCGCAGATGGACAGCGTGACGCAACAGAACGCCGCGCTCGTCGAGCAGGCCGCCGCGGTCGCGCAGACGTTGACCGAGCAGGCGAGGCTGCTGGAGGCGTCGATTCATACGTTCCAGGTTCAGTCGGATGGGCGTGGGGAGGCGGCGGGTTTGGCGGCGGGGCGGGCGGGGAAAAGCAAGTGGGCGGGTTCGCGACTTCGGGCTTTGTGATTGGGGAAGGTGGTGTTGCGAATTGTTTTTAACACGATCGGATGAAGCGAGCGAGGATGCGCCTTACGGCGCGCTCAGAAATTTCGCCGGTTATGCGCAGTAAATAGCGAACCTTGCACGGGAAACTTCTCGCAGTTGACTTCGTCTGTTCATCCGGCATGATGAGCGATTAAGATGGTTGTCTTCGCTTATATCGGGCCGGCCCACAACTAGAAAAATGGTTCCTACAGAAATCCTGATCGTCGGCTTCGGCTGCATCGGTCAAGCGGTTTTGCCTTTGCTCGAACGCGTGTTTCCGTCAGTACCTATCGTCGTCGTGGACAGGGTGCTGGACGAAGCGCGTCTGTCGATCATACGGCGGCATAAGTTGAAAGCGGTCGAGGCGACGGTTAGCGAGTCGAATTACATTTCGTTGCTTGGGCCGAAGCTTTCGCCTGGCGGATTTATCCTTAATCTCGCGCCGAGCGTAAGCAGTTGCGATCTCATCGAGTTGGCTCAGAACTGCGGCGCCTTTTATCTCGATAGTGGGATCGAACCGTGGGCTTATGAAGAGCACGATTCATCGTTTCTCACTAACCATGCGCTCAGAGTTCGCTTGCTGAAGTTTGCAAAAGGCCGTGAAAACCGTGCTACCGCATTGGTCGCGCATGGCGCAAATCCGGGGTTCGTGTCGGCGCTCGTGAAGGAGGCGTTGCTTCGGCTCGCACGAAGGGCCGATGTGCTCGCCGATATGCCGTTCACACGCGGGCAATGGGCTGGCCTCGCTAGGGCGCTCGACGTTCGCGTCGTTCAGGTGAGCGAATACGACAGCCAGCATGCACGGCCGCCGGAGCCGTTCGAATTCGCCAATACGTGGTCGCCAGAGGGATTTATCACTGAATGCCTGCAAGACGCCGAACTCGGCTGGGGCACGCATGAAACTCGCCTTCCCGCTACGGCGTATCGTCACGCTGATGGCGGCGGTGCGGCCATCGCGCTGAATAGACCCGGACACCGCACATGGGTGCGCTCGTGGTCGCCGACTCACGGGCCGTTTGATGCACGATTGATTACGCACAATGAGTCCATTTCAATCGCCGAATATCTGACGTGCGAGTCTCGCGGTGAGTCTGCTTACAGGCCGACTGTCTATTATGCGTATCGGCCGACCGAGGCGACGAGTCTGTCGATGCAATGGCTCGATGACCGGTCCGCCCGACGCATCACGACGCATCGCGTGATGAAGGACGACATCGAATCCGGCATGGACGAACTCGGCGTGCTGTTGATGAGTCCGCGATACGGCGCGATCTGGTACGGCTCGCAACTCGATATAGACCGCGCACGGACCGTCGCGCCATATAACTCCGCAACGAGCCTGCAGGTGGCGTCGAGCATTGCGGCTGCAATGCAATGGATCTTGCAGAACCCGGTACGCGGTGTCATTGAATCCGACGCGCTCGATCATCAAACCGTGTTGAATGCAGCGGCGCATGCGTGGGCGCCGTTATCGGCACATTTCACGGATTGGTCGCCATGCCGGACCGACAATTCCCTGGTCTTCGACCAATTCATGCTGGAGCAATAAGTCCCGTTCATGAAACGCACGAAACAGATCCCACGCGCTAATTGGCCAACCGAACTCGAGCGTATTGGCTTTCACTTTCATTCGCTCGATGAGCATAACCAGCCGCGCAAAGTCGACCGCAATACGTTTTACTATTGGCGCGAAGACGCGGCATACGAATTCAGCGAGGCTCAGATCGAGTCGCTGTACGCGGCCGCGCGTGAGCTTAATTCACGCTGCCTCGAGGCCGTGCAGCATGTGATCGATCACGATCGCTTCTCGCGTATGGCTATCGCGCCGGAATTCGCCGAATTGATTCGCAAGTCGTGGGATAGCGACGAACCGACATTGTTCGGCCGTTTCGATATGACACTCGACGCACACGGCGTGCCGAAGATGTACGAGTACAACGCCGACACGCCGACGTCCATTATTGAATCGAGCCTCGCGCAGTGGTCCTGGAGGGAGTCCGTTCAGCCGAAGGCGGACCAGTTTAATAGCTTGCACGAAGCGCTTATTGCGCGCTGGCGCTGGATTCGCAAGCACTATCGGAAAGCGAAACTGCTTCACTTCGCCTGCGCGTTCGACAGCCAGGAAGATGTGTGCAACGTCGAATATCTGATGGACACTGCGGTCCAGGCGGGCTGGTCGGTCAAGCTCGTGGACGTGATGAAAATCGGCACCGATAGCGCGGGCCGCTTTTACGATGCCGACAACGAGCGGATCGAGGTTGCTTTCAAGCTGTATCCGTGGGAATGGATGGCGCAGTCGGAATACGGTCCGCAATTGGGCCTCGGCACCATGCATTGGGTCGAGCCGCCGTGGAAGGCCGTGCTTTCGAACAAGGCGATACTTCCGATTCTCTGGGAACTGTTTCCGGGACATCCGAACTTGCTCGAGGCGAGTTTCGAAGAGACATC
The DNA here is from genome assembly GCF_003058125.1 of Paraburkholderia sp. GV068. NCBI lineage: Bacteria > Pseudomonadati > Pseudomonadota > Betaproteobacteria > Burkholderiales > Burkholderiaceae > Paraburkholderia > Paraburkholderia sp. GV068. The sequence continues at coordinate 325,275 of NZ_QBUB01000002.1, read as the reverse complement.
TTTTGACGGACGTCCGCATGCGACAAAGCCTATCTATTCGCGTGAAGGCGAAAGCCTGACGCTGGTTACGCCGGAGGGCCGCTTTCACAATCCGGGGCAGTACGGCGACGAAGGCTTCGTGTATCAGGCTTATTGCCCCGCGCGGCGCTTCGGCGGGTTGTACACGACACTGGGCGTGTGGATCGTCGACGATGTTCCGAGCGGCTTATGCGTTCGTGAAGAAGCCGGGCCCATCGCGAAAAACACCAGCTATTTCGTGCCGCACTTCTTTCGGAAAAGTGGCGATGTGGCCGCTTTCGGCCTGGGTGAACGCGCGCAACACGCGCTGCCGGCTCAGACGGCTGCTCACTCGGCTGATCGCGCGCAAAAAGCGCCGGCTCATACGGGTGCTTACTTCATTCAACAAAAAAAGTCGGGCTTGCCCAAGTTGCTGCTGATTGGCGCCTGTGCCGCATTGGCTGGCGGCACACTTGTGCATTCATGCTCCAGCAGCGATGACGACAGCGAACTTGATGAAGGCGTGCCGGTTACGCGTGCGAGCTACGAGACACTTGAGGACTGCCTCGCCGACTGGACGATGGTGGCGGATTGCAGAGAGGCGCCGATCGCTACGCAGACCGCTGACGTGCCGGCGAGCGATGCGGTCGCCAGCTCACCAACGAATGGTGTGGCGGGAAGCGCGGGAGGTTCGCATACCGGTGTGATTGCGCACTGGTACGGTCCGTACTACACGCGTTCGGGCACGGTCTACCATGGGGACGGTAGTCAGACTCAGCAGAGTGCGCAGTCAGGACCGCTGAGGCCTGCGTTGAAATACGATGCCGGTGGTCATCCGACGAGGGCGCTCGAGCCGGCTCCCGCGCACGCTGCTTTCACCGAGCAGGCCACTGTTGCGCAGCGCATTCTCACTCGCGGCTCGGGAGCGTCAATGTCGATGCATGCTGCCGCAGTGACGTCGCGCGGAGGCTTTGGCCGCGGAGGCGGGGGCGGGGGCTTTGGCGGCGGTGGTGGGCATTCTTTTGGCGGCGGTGGGTGGTCGTCGGGGGGATGAGTCAGGGTTGCGGTGTGTTTAGGTCGGCGCCCAGGTGCGGCATCGGCGACAACTACCTGGCGTAGAGGTCGCGCATCGTCGCCCTTATTGAAGACATAGGGCCAGCAGCAACAAAGCCCACCTTGCGCGGGCCCCGACTATTCAAGGGAAACTCCCACCGTCGAAATGTCTGGCCATCTCAGGCTGCATTCGTCGTCAATCAATCAGTGAACCGTCACGGCGTACTGCCGTTATCTTCCCGTCCCACGTTCCCCAACTTTTCAGACCGGTCCTATTTCGCACTGCGCAAGTGCCACGCGAGCATGGTCAATCGGGGCCGCAACATCGCTCCGTTGTCACCGGCCGCGACGCGACCGGTCTTTCCGTTGGTTTCTTGGGAGTATGGGAATGCCGAATCAGGAAGATGGCGAAGGCAGGACGTATGCATTCGCGACGATTGGCGCACGTTGCGAGCGCGGCGGTTATGTGATCCGGACAACGTCCGGGTTGTCGATCTACGGTCTCAACGTCGCACTTGTCGCCGATAACACTTATGGTCACAGGCAGGAGGTCTGATGCCCGACGCACTTGCAACAGCGGTAACGAATACAAATTCCAATTCGTGTGTGAATGTGCAGACTGACCGGCTGTGCAAGCCATGGGAAATATCTCAGGCGGGAATCGGCTTTATTGAGACGTGGGAGGCTTTCCGCGCACATTTATATGACAACGATGGTGCGGGCGGCGGAGGAAATACGACTATTGGCTTCGGACACCTGGTCCACATGGGACCGATATCGGGCGCACCCTCTGAAACTCCTTTTCTGAACGGTATAACCGTCGTACAGGCGCATCAATTAATGCACCAGGATTTACGGGATCCGCAGCGAATCGTAAACCAAAAAATAAATGTTCCGCTGTTTCAGTACGAATACGATGCATTGGTCGATTTCGCTTACAATTTGCGCCACCATAATGATGGCCTGCTTGGCCTTGTAAACACCGGCCAGTATGACCGCGTGCCCGCGAAATTCATGGAATACACATGGGCAGGCGGGCAGCAACCGCACGGGCTTGTGAAACGTCGCCGCGCTGAGGGTCGCTTATTCGCTTCGGGAGATTATAATGCGGATCACTAGACTAGCCCTAGCCACGACAGCTATCTTTATTTCAGCTTCGGCATTAGCGAATGCCGCCTGCGAAAACGACGCAAAAACACGCGACGATTTTCTGGCCTGCTCAAAAAGGGATGCAGATAAAATTCTTTCCGACTCGGAAAAGCTGTATCGAAGCATAAGAGCGCTCGCTAGTGACGGCGGGCGGGCTGAGCTAGATAAGAACTATAAGATCTGGAACGACAAACTTAAGTCCGACTGTTCCGTAATCGCGTATTCATTCAATGAATGGCGAAATGATTACACGCCGGACACGGATTTTCAGGTCTCCTCATGCCGCGCGAAGATCGCGACACAAGAGCTCGAGTTTTATAAATGGCTCGCATGTCCCGATGACATGGAAACGTCCAAGGTCCCAGACTGCGCGGCGGTGAGAAAGGTGTTGAGCGACAGGCAATAGAGTGGACCGCGCGCCCCGCTTCGGCGGGGCTTTTCATTTGAGCGTCGTTTCGCGCCTGTTCTTGCCTAATACGACGCAACCCCGCCCATGCCCAAACCCAAAAACCGCAAACGATGTTGTCCCATCAGCCCCAACCGGGCATATTGACGCGTGTGAATCGCCAATCGACGAGTCTCGACGATCCACTCGCCAATCCTTCCCGGAGCAACCCCGCATGCCACAACCCACCCGCATCGCAGCCCTCGCACTGCTCTCATGTATTGCGTTGACCGCGGGCAGCCGAGCGCAAGCCGACTCGTCGTGCGATAAAGCATGCCGCGCGCGCGGCCAACTGCTCGATCATCGGGTCACCTCGCGGTTGAATGCTGCAGCGTTGTCGAAGCTGCTTTCGTCAAGTCCCTCCGGACAGCAACTCATGCAAATGGCGGGCGCGCCTGCTTGCGGCGTGCAGATCGTCTATTACCGTTATCGCACCATCGGCGCAGCCGGCGAACCGGCAACAGCGAGCGGCGCACTGATGATCCCGCACGGCGAGTCCGCGACGTGCAGCGGGCCGCGTCCCATGATGTTGTATGCGCACGGCACCACCGCGTATCGCAAGTACAACCTCGCCGACGTGACGCAAAGCGACCCGGAGAACGGCGGCGCGGGCGAAGGCCTCAGCGTCGCCGCGATGTACGCCGCTCACGGCTACATCGTCGCGGCCAGCAACTATGCGGGCTATGCCGGTTCCGATCTTCCGTACCATCCTTATCTGAACGCCGACCAGCAGTCCGCCGATATGATCGACTCGCTGCGGGCGGCGCGCGTCGTGCTCAACGACGAAGGCAAACGGGCAGCAATTCGCGAGAACGGCAAGCTGTTCATCACCGGCTATTCGCAAGGCGGTTTCGTTGCGCTCGCAACGCATCGCGCGCTGCAGGCAGCGGGCGTCAGCGTGACAGCCTCCGCGCCAGGTTCGGGCCCGTATGCGCTTGCCGCTACTGCCGACGCCATCAGCGCGGGCCAGGTCAGTCTCGGCTCGACGCTCTTCACGACATTGGTCGTGACCGGTTATCAGCATGCCTATAAGAACCTGTACCGCAAGCCAGACGACTTCTTCGAAGCCGCCTACGCACCCGACATCGAACAACTGCTGCCGAGCGCGCAATCGCTCGATACCATTTTCTCGCAGCGAAAGTTGCCGCCGTCGCATCTTTTCAGCAGCACGCCACCTGCCGCGCAGTTTCAGTCGATGACGCCGCCCGCATCGTCGGCACTCACGCCACCTCCGTTGACACGGCTATTCGCAGCCGGTTTCGGCGACGCCAATCTCGTGCGCAACAGCTATCGCCGCGCGCTTCTCGAAGACGCCGAGGCGAATCCTGATGGCGCGTTCCCCAACGCAATGCCGAACCTTGAGCCCGCGGCAAATCCGCTGCATCCGCTGCGACAGGCGTTCAAGCGTAATGATTTGCGCAACTGGGTGCCAAAGGCGCCAGTGCTACTGTGCGGAGGCGGCGCCGATCCGATGGTGTACTTCTTCAACGCACGCATCGAGCAGGCGTATTGGCTCAACGCGAAAGTGCCGGCGGGACTCACTTCGGTGCTGGATGTCGACTCGCCCGTCACCGGAGCCGACGATTCGTTCGCGGCGCTCAAGCGCGGTTTTGCGAACGCGAAGGCCGACGTTTCGAAACAAGCGGTGGCCGCAGGCGCAACGGACGGCGGCGCGTCAGCGGTATTGCGTTCTTATCATGGAGAACTGGTTGCGGGCTCTTGCATGCTCGCGGCACGGGCGTTCTTCTCGAACTTCTGAACGTGCCTGTCTCTAGCTTCTGCCACGCATTCCGCCGATGCCGTCAATTGCCGAACAACGAACTCTGCATGCCGCGAGGCGGCGCAGCGCGTGAGCGTTTTGCGGCGGCTTTGGTAGTCGCTGCGGTGACTTGCGTTTGCACATCGGCGCCGGCATCAAGCGACGTTTGCCCTGCTTCCAGCGCGAGTAACAGCATCTTGTTCGCCAACCCGCCGGCAAAGCCCGTGAGGTTGCCGGATGCGCCTATCACGCGGTGGCACGGCGCCACAATCGAAACAGGATTCCGACCGTTGGCGGCACCCACTGCACGCACGGCGTTGACATTGCCGATCTGCGCGGCGATCTGCGCATACGTACGTGTCTGGCCAAATGGGATCGTCAACAACGCGGCCCACACTTTCTTCTGAAACTCGGTGCCCTGAAAGTCGAGTGCGAGATCGAACGCGTCTCTGTTGCCCGCGAAGTACTCGTGCAACTGACGCTCGGTTTCGAGCAGGATCGGCCGATCGTCGGCGAGCACCAACTCACCGAGCCGCACGCGGTTCGGCTTGTCGTTCTCCCACAGAATGGCGGTCAACCGATCGCCGCGGGCGACGAGCTTCAATTGGCCGACCGGAGAATCCATCAGCTTGTAGGCGTAAGTCACTTGTCTGCTCCTGCGTATTTTCGTCGTCAAGTATGAAGGATTTGTGCAGCAGACGGTGAGCGATCGCCATCACGACGCAAGCCGCGCCGCACGTCACCCAGTAAAATCGACCCTACCAGCACGACGGACCGCAGCACCGGATATTTCTACCACTGTGACCACGACACTTGAACAACTGAGAGCGGGACAACTCGCGGGCACGCGCCACTTGAAACTTCCGTGCGGGCTCAGCGAATTTCCACGTGAGATTTTCGATCTCGCCGACACGCTCGAAGTTCTCGATCTTTCCGGCAACGCGCTCACCGCCTTGCCCGACGATTTCGCGCGACTACGCAAACTGCGCATCCTGTTTGCGTCGAACAACCCGTTCACCGAGTTGCCGCCGGTGCTCGGACAATGCCCGCAATTGAGCATGATCGGCTTCAAGGCGAATCGCATACGCACCGTCGCGGGGAACGCGTTGCCGCCGCGTCTGCGCTGGCTGATTCTCACAGACAACGAGATCGACGCATTGCCGCCGGAAATCGGTCACTGTACGCATTTGCAGAAATTGATGCTGGCAGGCAATCGTCTGCGCTTTCTTCCCGAACAACTGGCCGCGTGTTCGCGACTCGAGTTGCTGCGGCTTGCCGCCAATCGACTCGATGAATTGCCGGCATGGTTATTTCATATGCCGCGGCTCGCATGGCTCGCTTATGCGGGCAATCCATTTGGCGAAGCACTCGAAGCGGCGGCTTTGGACGATACGCCCATCGCTGAAATTGGCTGGAACGATCTGCGTTTGCATGAGCAATTGGGCGAGGGCGCTTCGGGCGTGATCTATCGCGCCGAACTGCGCACGCACGAGAACACCGCGCGGCGCGTCGCGGTCAAGCTGTTCAAGGGCGCCGTTACGAGCGATGGTTTGCCCGACTGCGAAATGGCCGCTTGCATTCGATCCGGCGATCATCCCAACCTGATTGCAGTAGCCGGAAAAGTGAAGGACCATCCGGACAACGCGCACGGACTCGTGATGGAACTGATCGACCCGCAATACCGCAATCTGGCAGGGCCGCCGAGCTTCGAATCGTGCACGCGCGACATCTACGCGGCCGACGTGCGTTTCAACCCAGTAGACGTGGTCGACATGGCGCACGGCGTTGCATCGGCGGCCAGTCATTTGCATCGGCGAGGCGTCATGCACGGCGACCTGTACGCGCATAACATTCTGCATGACGGCCAGGCACGTGTATTGTTAGGAGACTTCGGCGCGGCTTCTTTCTATTCGACGGAGAACCGCGAAGCAGGCGTGGCGCTGGAGCGTCTCGAAGTGAGAGCATATGGTTGCCTGCTCGAGGAATTGATGACCCGCTGCCACTGGAGCGATTCGCGTGTGCAAGCAGACGTCGCCGTGAAGCTCGCGAGCTTGCGCGACGGTTGCCTGAGCGAAGACGTCGACAAGCGGCCGTTATTCGAGCAGATCGCATCCGAGCTGCTCGTGCTGAAAGCTCGTTGATGTCGAACAGGCAAGCCGTTTGCGGTCCTATCGGTCCGCGTTCATCCGTTGGCGTTCATGCACTTGACGGGCGCCGCCACGAAGGAGAGAAACGATGACGCAGAGAATGCGCCGCCGCGTGCTGATCGCCGGTGCACTGGCTGCGGCCGGTCTCACGCGTGCGGCCGGCGCGGCAACCGTGGAAGGCGGCATGCCGAAGATCGCGCTCGTGCTGAAGTCGCTCAGCGACCCCTTCACCGCTGCGATGGCGAACGCGGCCAAAAATTATCAACAACACTACGCGTCGCAATTCGCGTTGACGGTGCGCGGAACCGCGACGGAGCCCGACACGGCGGGACAGATTCGCATTGTCGAGGACCTGATCCGCGCGAAGATGAACGCGATCGTGATTGCGCCGTCGGGCTCGAAAGGATTGACGTCGGTGGTCGCGCGCGCGATCAAGGCGGGCATCATCGTGGTCAGCATCGACAATCCGCTCGACGACGCCTTGCAGGACGCAGCGAAAATCTCTGTGCCGTTTGTCGGCCCCGACAATCGCAAGGGCGCGATGCTGGTGGCGAACTATCTCGTCGAGCGGCTGAAGCCCGGCGATCAGGTCGCGATCATCGAAGGCATCGCAGCCGATCGCAACGCGCAGCAACGCACGGCCGGCTACAAGGAAGCGATGAACGCGGCGGGCATGCAGCTCGTCGCGACCGAGGCCGGCGACTGGGAATATGGCAAAGGCCGCGACATTGCGTCGAAAATACTCGGCCAGCATCCGCAGATTCGCGGCTTGCTATGTGCGAACGACAACATGGCAATGGGCGCGGCGGACGCCGTTCGCGACGCGGGCCGGACCGGCGGCGTGTACATCACCGGCTATAACGCGATTGAAGCGATCAAGCCGTTGATCGCGGACGGTCACGTACTCGCCACCGTCAATCAGTTCGCCGACCGGCAAGCGGTGTTCGGCATGGACGTCGCGCTAAAGGCGGTGACGGAGCAGAGAAAGCAGGGCGAATTATCGCGAACGATAGAGACGCCACTGCAACTCGTCACCGCCGCGAAGCGGTAGTTCGGCAGCCGCCTTTATACGCCTTCGAGACGGAAGAACGACACCGACTGATTCAATTGCCAGCCCTGATCTTCGAGCGACTTTGATGCAGCCGCGGCTTCTTCCACCAGCGCGGCGTTCTGTTGCGTGACCTCGTCCATCTGCGTGATCGCCTGATTGACCTGTTCGATACCGCGGCTCTGTTCCGCAGAGGCCGCCGCGATTTCGCCCATGATGTCGGTCACGCGAGCGACTGCCTGAGTGACTTCGGCCATCGTCATGCCGGCCTTGTCCGCGAGCGACGAACCGTCGCGGATCTTCTGCACGGATGTGCTGATCAGATCTTTGATCTCCTTTGCCGCGCTCGACGAACGCTGCGCAAGATTGCGCACTTCGCTTGCCACCACGGCGAAGCCGCGGCCCTGTTCGCCGGCACGCGCCGCTTCGACGGCGGCATTGAGCGCGAGGATATTCGTCTGAAACGCAATGCCTTCGATCATGCCGGTGATCTCCGCGATACGCGTTGAGTTTTCGCTGATCTCGCCCATCGTGCCCACCATTTCACCGACGACGCCATTGCCCTTCGACGCCACGTCGGACGCATTGGCCGACAAGGTGCTCGCCTGCTGCGCGTTTTCCGCGTTCTGCTTCACCGTGGTCGTCAGTTCTTCCATGCTCGATGCGGTCTCCTGAAGGGACGACGCCTGCTGTTCCGTGCGCGACGACAGATCGACGTTGCCCGACGCGATCTGGCTTGAACCGGTCGCGATGCTGTCAGCGGCATGGCGAACGTTGCCGATCAGACGAACGAGGCTCGACTGCATTTCGCCCATCGATGCAAGCACGCTGCCCGCCGGCGCATTGCTGGCGCCAGGCACCGCGCGCAGATCGCCTTCCGCGACGCGCCGCGTGACTTCGGCGAGCGCGACCGGTTCGGCGCCAAGCGCACGCATCAAACCGCGCGTGATGACGATGCCGGCGCCGATTGCAAGCGCCATCGCGGCAACGCAGAAGGCAATCAGCAGATTGCGCTCATGCGCCAGGCGCTCGGCCGACTCCTTCGCCATTTCTACCGCGCGTTCATGCGTGGCGTCCAGGTACGCGTTCGCCGCTTTCGTCAATGCGGTCAACAGCGGACGGCATTTGCTGGCGATGTCGGCGATGGCGGCATCGCGCTGTCCGCTCGCCGCGAGCCGGTCGATCTCGAGCGCGACGGGCCGATAAAGCTGTTCGATACGCGATATTTCCGCGGCGAGCGTGCGCGCGTTTTCGCTGATGTCTTTCGCGCTGGCCACCATCGCGTTGAATTTGTCGAGGCGGCTCTCGACGCGCTTCTCCGCGTCGAGCACCGCTGCCTTCTCGACCTCGATATCCGCCGGCGATGAAACAAGCACGAGATTACGCACTGCAATCGCGCGGTCGCTGACCGCGTTTCGCACCGACTCGGCCATCTGCGCACGCGCATTGATGCCGCTGATGAACCCGGCGAAGCGCTCGTTCGCGTCGTTAAGCGCGATCAGCGATATGCCGGAGACGATCATCACGACGACCGCAAGCGAACCGAACGCGGCAGTCAGCTTCGCCTTTTCCGACAGATTATGAAAGTTCATGATTCGGGACTCCAGTCGCCCACATGTTTGGCCGAAAACTATTTGAAGACTTCGGATGCCCGGACAATCCGGGGTCAGCAGCAGACGGTTGGAAATCGGTTTTCGCTGGCGCCACACGCAATAACGGCGCGCTTCTTCGTGACCGTAGGGCGGTTACTCCCAGGTAAGAGGCCGCAAAGGTTTGCGGATGATTGATATTCGCTATGAAGCAATCGCTCAATGTTGCGAGCGTCGTGGAGACGCTCGAGTTGAGGCAATATGACGGCCATTGCGGCTTCATGTTGGACTGGTAAATTGCGAGTGTCATCACAAACCGCAAGCGGAAAGCAAGGTCTGAAAGACTTATGAAATCTGAACTTCTGCTGCAAACCTATGGCTCCGATTCGTCCGGCATTGTGTGCGGCTTCGTCTTTTCGCCCACGCAAGCGGGCCGGCCCATTTCCGCCGACGAAGCGCTCGAATGGCTGCGTGCGCAGCAAAACAGCGCTTCGCATGCGGACGAATTTCTGTGGCTGCATTTCAATCTCGCGCACAGCGCGGCCGAGCGTTGGATGCACGCGCAACTCGATCTGCCCGAGACGTTTTTCGACGCGTTGCGTGAAGGCTCGCATTCCACGCGTATCGAGCAGGCCGACGGTGCATTGCGCGCCGTGGTTAACGACGTGATGTTCAACCTCGAGTTCACGCCGTCCGAGATTGCGACACTCTGGATTTACGCACATCAGCGGATCATCGTGACGGCGCGGCTCAAGCCGCTGCGTTCGGTGGACCGCTTGCGCGCGTCGGTGAAAGAAGGCGAAATCTTCCGCTCGCCAGTCGAGCTGCTGGTTCATCTGATGCGCGATCAGGCGGATTTGCTCGTGCAGATCGTTCGACGCACGAGCGCCGATATCGACCGTATCGAAGACCGTTTTCTCTCGCAGCGGCCCACGCAAAACCGGCTCGATCTGGGCGCCATGCGACGCATGCTGACGCGCTTGCAACGGATGCTCGCGCCGGAGCCGGGCGCGATCTTCCGCCTGCTCGCGAGACCGCCGCGCTGGCTTCATCCGGAAGACGTACAGGATTTGCGCGAGTCGACGGAAGAGTTCTCCGTGGTGCTCTCCGACATGGCCGGGCTGATCGAACGCGTCAGGCTATTGCAGGAAGAGATTATTTCGCGGCTCGAAGAACAGAATAACCGCACGCTGTTTACGCTGACGCTGGTCACGGTTCTCGCGATGCCGATCAACATCGTCGCGGGCTTCTTCGGTATGAACGTGGGCGGCATTCCGTTTGCCGAGAACCATCACGGCTTCTGGGTGTTGGTCGTGCTCGTGGCCTGCTTCACGGGACTGGCGGCATGGTGGGCGTTTCGTCGAAGGAAGGAACGATAGCCGCATAGACAGACCCGCGCCGTTCAATGCGGTTGCTCGATCATCAGATAGCGGATCACCAGCGCGGGATCGGCGATGTCGAGTATGAGGCGGCGCATGATGCGCTTGCGCATGTGATTTTCGTCGAGCATCCACGGCCCGCCGGCATCGCTCAGATAGCGCGAGAGCGCCGCGCGCGTGTCGGTGTTGGCGGGCAGCTTCAGGCGAGCGGCAAGCAGGCCCGCCACCACGTCGTCCAGTTCGAGCGTCAGTGGACGCGAGTCGATAGTGAGCGTCAGTTCCATACGTATTCGATCGTTTCGAATCTCACGCAAACCGGCTGCGGCTCATGCAAAAAGCGGCTCCGCCAGCCGCGAACGGACAGCGGAGCCGAACTGGAGCCGTGCCGGACGTGAGCCCGGCAATGGCAGCCGAACCTTCTCCTTTGTACTCTGCTCAGTACTTTGCTTGGTACTCGGCCTAGTACTCGAGTTCGGGCGCGTTCGCCGCGGCGGGCTTCTCTTCCTTCGGTGCTTCGGCGACGGTTGCATCCGTCGTGAGAATGAGGCCGGCGACCGACGCCGCGTTTTGCAGCGCCGTGCGCGTCACCTTCGTCGGATCGACCACACCCGCTTCCACGAGGTCGCCGTACTGACCCGTGGCCGCGTCATAACCGAAATTGCCCTTGCCTTCGAGCACCTTCGCGATGACCACCGACGGCTCGTCGCCCGCGTTCGAAGCGATTACGCGCAGCGGCGCTTCGAGCGCGCGCAGCACGATGCGAATACCGGCGTCCTGATCGGCGTTGGCGCCCTTCAGGTCCGCGATGGCCGCACGCGCACGCAACAGCGCCACGCCGCCGCCCGGCACGATGCCTTCTTCCACAGCGGCGCGCGTCGCGTGCAACGCATCGTCGACGCGGTCTTTCTTTTCCTTCATCTCGACTTCGGTCGCCGCGCCCACCTTGATGACCGCGACGCCGCCCGCGAGCTTCGCCACGCGTTCCTGCAGCTTCTCGCGATCGTAGTCGCTGGTGGTCCCGGCGATCTGCGCGCGAATCGCCTTCACGCGCGCCTCGATTTGCTGCTGGTCACCGGCGCCGTCGATGATGATCGTGTCGTCCTTGCGCACTTCCACACGCTTCGCGCTGCCGAGATCTTCGAGCGTCGCTTTCTCGAGCTGCTTGCCGGTTTCTTCGGAGATGACGGTGGCGCCCGTGAGCACCGCGATGTCCTCGAGCATCGCCTTGCGGCGGTCGCCGAATCCAGGCGCCTTGACGGCCGCGACCTTCAGCACGCCGCGCATCGAATTGACGACGAGCGTGGCGAGCGCCTCGCCTTCGACGTCTTCCGCGATGATGAAAAGCGGCTTGCTTGCCTTCGCGGAGGCTTCGAGTATCGGCAGCAAATCGCGGATCGCCGAGATCTTCTTGTCGTACACGAGGATCAGCGGATCGTCGAGATACGCGGCCTGCCTGTCCGGATTGTTGATGAAGTAGGGACTCAGATAGCCGCGATCGAACTGCATGCCCTCGACCACGTCGAGTTCATTGTCGAGCGACTTGCCGTCTTCGACCGTGATCACGCCTTCCTTGCCGACCTTGTCCATTGCATCGGCGATGATCTTGCCGATCGCTTCGTCGGCGTTCGCGGAGATCGACGCCACCTGCGCGATTTCCTTGCTCGTCGAAATACGCTTGGACGTCTTCAGCAATTCGTCCAGCACGGCCGCAACCGCCTTGTCGATGCCGCGCTTCAGGTCCATTGGATTCATGCCCGCGGCGACGTGCTTCATGCCTTCCTGCACGATGGATTGTGCGAGCACGGTCGCGGTCGTGGTGCCGTCGCCGGCCACGTCGGCGGTTTTAGACGCGACCTGCTTCACGACTTGCGCGCCCATGTTCTCGAAGCGGTCCTTCAGTTCGATTTCTTTCGCCACCGACACGCCGTCTTTCGTGATGACCGGCGCGCCGAAGCTGCGCTCGATCACGACGTTGCGGCCTTTGGGGCCGAGCGTCACTTTCACCGCATCGGCCAGCACGTTCACGCCCTTGACGATCCGGTTACGGGCGCTGTCGTGAAACCTGACATCTTTCGCACTCATCTTGTTGCTCCGGGAAAAGTCTTTGAACGTTTATCACGCGGCTTTGCGCTGCGCGGCCGCGTCGGCTTCGAATACGCCAATCACGTCTTCTTCGCGCATGACGAGCAGTTCCTCGCCGTCGATCTTGACGGTCTGGCCTGCATATTTGCCGAAGAGTACGTGGTCGCCGACCTTGAGTTCGAGAGGACGCCGGGTGCCGTCCTTCAGCAGACGCCCGTCACCGACCGCGATCACCTCGCCCTGTTCGGGCTTTTCGGCGGCGGAGTCCGGAATCACGATGCCGGATGCCGTCGTGCGTTGCCGCTCGATTCGCTTGACGACAACCCGGTCGTAGAGGGGACGAATGTTCATTTCCATCTCCTGTGCGATAACAGATCACCAAAAAGGAATCCGGCTGCGCGCGAACAGCGAGATGGATGACGCCCGCGTTGGGGCGCAGCCGTTGCCAGTGTCCTGGCGGAAAGCGAAATAGGGGTTCGTTGCGGGACTTCAAGAGCGTGTCGAGCGGGCTCTTTGTAACAAAATTTTTCAGCGCGCGTCACGCATTTTCGCGCCGGTTTTTCGCTAGGCAACTCTGCAAAAACCGTACTTGAAATTCGTTCGGCGCCGACCTATTTTATTGTCGGCTCAGCAGTCGCGTTGCACGCGCTGCGTGTTTCGATTTGTTTGTCAGTGGATGAATGTCCCTGACGGGCGAACTGGAGCGCGTGGTCCGGTTCGCCCCAGGGCGAAGGAGCAACACCATGAGCGATCTCTTCTCAAGCGCCGGATTGGCCGGCGATATCGAACGCCTGCAACGGCAGGTCGCGAGTCTCTTCGACGGCTTTCCCATGAGCATTCGCGCCGCGGGTTCAGGCACGTTTCCGCGGATCAATATCGGCAGCACGGACGAGTCCATCGAGATCGTCGCGTTCGCGCCGGGCATCGACCCGGCGAAACTCGATGTATCGATCGACAAGCGTCTGCTGACGATCAGCGGCGAGCGCGAATTTCCGCAGACGGAAGCCGCCGGCGATGACACGCGCACTTATGCGCAGGAGCGTTTTGCCGGCCGGTTCCGGCGCGCGATCGAATTGCCGCAGCATGCGGACCCGGACAAGGCCAGCGCACGTTATGTCGACGGCTGTCTGGTCGTGAGCGTGGCGAAGCGCGAGTCGTCGAAGCCGCGCGCCATTGCCGTTCAATGATGTTTTGGGTGAGAACCGAATCGTGAAGATCGTGAAGTAAGGAGGCAATCATGAGCGACACAACCGAACTTGCGAGAAAAGATGAAGCCATGAGCGAAACGGCGAGCGAAACCGCGGTGACGCGCCGCGACGACGAGCGCGCGCAAAGCCGCGTCACGCTGACGCCGCCCGTCGACGTGTCCGAGGACAGTCAGGGCATTACGCTGTGGGCCGATTTGCCGGGTGTGACGAAGGAGCGGTTGAGTGTGAAAGTCCACGATGGCAATCTGTATATCGAGGCCGAGGCGATGGTGCCGACACCGGCCGGGCTGCGTCTGCAGCACGCGGAAATTCGCGAACCGCGTTTTGCGCGGGCGTTTTCGCTCGGCGCCGACTTCGACACGTCGAAGATCGACGCGAATCTGAAGGACGGCGTGTTGAAGTTGACGATTCCGCGTCACGACGAAGCGCGTCCGCGCCGCATCGAAGTGCGGACGAACTGACCCGGCGCATTCGCAACGACGACAGGAGAAAACGGGTGGCGGCGTTATGCCGCCACTTCCGCCACGTCCGCCACGTCCGCGATCTTTGCGATGGCATGGCGTCGGCGCTATGGTGAATATGCGGTTCTCGTACCAGACGTAAAGGAGGATGCGATGAACACCGATCCGAAAAAGTGGAACCCTTTCAAGTTTCTTCGCGGCTCGGCGCGCAAGCAGCAAGCGGACAGTGCGCCGGATACGCCGGCGAGCGAGCAGTGGCGTGCCGCGTGGCCCGATATTTCGCGGCTTTTTCCGCGCGATCCGTGGCGTGCGGTCGAGGAGTTTTTCCATGATCCGTTCGCGGGCCGCGGCGCGCTCGAACGATGGTTCGGCGACTTCAGTTCGTCGCGTTTCCAGCCGCGCATCGACGTGGTCGACGAAGGCAAGGTCTTGCGCGTGACCGCCGAGTTGCCAGGCATGGCGCGCGAGGATCTGACCGTGAGTGTCGAGGATGGCGCGCTCGTGTTGCGCGGCGAGAAAAAGCAGGACGTGCATAGCGAGGAAGACGGTTGCTACCGGCTCGAGCGTGCATACGGCGCTTTCGTGCGCACGATCCCGATGCCGGAGGAGGCGGATCCGGACCGCGCGCTGGCCAAATTCGACAAAGGCGTGCTAACTTTAACTGTGCCGAAGCAGGAGCGGCCGCGAACCGCTAGCCGGACAATCGAGATTGGCTAGCGCGGGCGGCATCGGCTATCGGCTGTCGGCTGTTGGCTGTCTGTTCGCCGTGGTCTGAAAAACGCTCGCGGCGAACGGGTGCGTTGAGAGTGGGTCGTTAGCTCAGCTGGTAGAGCAGCGGACTTTTAATCCGTTGGTCGGCGGTTCGAATCCGCCACGGCCTACCAATCTTTTTGCATGGCGTCCAAAGAAGCCGCACCCCGCACCTTACTCCGAGCAACTAGCAACACGATTACGCCCGGTCGCCTTCGCGTTATAGAGCGCCTCATCGGCGGCCTTGATGACCGTTGTCACGTCGGCGTCGTGGTCGGGCGACCAGCTTGCGGACCCGATACTCGCGGTCACGCGTCCGTATTCGCTGCCTGCATGCTCGATCGCGAGTTCGTTGATCGCGGACCGGATTTTCTCCGCAATAACGGACGCCCCTTGCGGCGGCGTATCCGGCAGAACGACAATGAACTCTTCGCCGCCATAGCGGGCCGCAGTGTCGGCCGGCCGCCGGATGTTATCGCCGATGCAGCGCGCGACCGCGGCCAGCGCATCGTCGCCGGCCTGATGGCCGTACGTGTCGTTGTAGGCCTTGAAGCGGTCGATATCCACAAAGAGCAGCGAGAACACGCTATGCGTGCGCCTCGCGCGGCGCCACTCCTGTTCGAGAATCTCCCCAAGCGTGCGCCGGTTATGCAAACCGGTGAGACTGTCCGTTCGCGCGAGCAATTGCAGTTCCGATTCAGCGCGCAGCCGACGCTGCAGTTGTGTGCCCAACACGAACGACAGCGCGACGAATCCCACAGCGAATGCGCTCATCAGCGAGCCGATTGTGAGTGCCCGCCGATGCCACGCCGCGTAGATGTCCGGCTCCGCTTCGGCCACCATGATGATCAACGGCAGGTGCGGGAAGTTGCGGAAGTAGTAGAGCCGACGCACGCCGTCTATCGACGACGTGTCGGAAAAGCTGCCCTCCTCGGCGGTCATGAACTGCCTGAAAGTGCTGGCCTTGCTGATGTCGCGTCCGATCACCTTCGGATCGTAAGGGTGCCGCATGATCATCAGGCCATTGCGGGCGATCAGCGAAATGGCGCCGTGCTGTCCGAGCGACAATCCGCCGAACAGGTCGTGAAAATATTGGAGGTTGATCGCCATCAGCGCGATGCCGGCGAACGAACCGTCCGGGTTCGATATGCGGCGGCTCAATGCGATGCTGGGCGCACCATTGCGCAGACGCGAATGAAACGGTGTGCTGACATACAGGCCGGCGTTGGGGTTGTCGCGCTGCACGACGAAGTAATCGCGGTCGGCAAAGTTGCCGGTGCGCGGCGCGTCGTTCCCCGCGTCGATGATGATCTTGCCCGACGCATCGAACACGAGCATCGAGCCGAGATTTTTTGCGGCGGTGGCGCCGTCGAACAGGATCTGGTTTCGCAGACGGGGCGGCAAGGCCATCACGTCCCGGTTGCCGAGTCCGTCAACCACCGACTGAAGCGAAAGCCCGTACAACTCGAAATTGCGCTCGATGTCACGCTCCGCGATCAGTGCGACGTTGCGCGACGTCTCGCGCGCCCGATCGAGCGCGTCCTGCCGGCTCTGGTACAGCGAAGCGGCGCATAGCGACACCATCACGATGGCGATGAAGAAGCCGCCATAAAAAACGGCACGCGGTCCCAGGTGCCATGCAGCGATGTTTTTGTTGTTACGCAGCGACAGCATGTTCACCTCGTTATTGTTGGGCTCTGGCGCTGACCCGGGAGACGAAAAACAGTGGACCGGTGAATGCCGAACATCGATGCGATTTCCTTGATGCCGGGTTTGCCCTGGTCGGTGAGCCGATCTATTGACTCGGGTCGCGCAGGGGAGAGCGCCGGTTTTACATGTGGGTTCCCCCGCATTCTAGCGGAGCGGTGTGCGACACCCATGCAATGCCGATATCGCCGAAAAAACGCGCCCGGCTAGTTAGCCGTTAAAGTCGGCCGTTGGAATGTCGTTAATGCGGGCATGGATTCCGAACTCCCCTTCATAACCGATGACCTGCTGCACGAACTGTGCGTAGCGATGGCCGCTTTCGACGCGATCGGAAGAGCGAACCCCGCTGACGACGCGGTGCGGCAGTGTGCGGAGCTTCGCGAGGAGGCCGCGATGCTTCTCGCGGCGTTCGGTGACAGGAGTCTTTAGCCGTGGCCCGCGTTGGGTCAACGGTGTGGTGTAGGCAGGAACCCTTGCCATGTGGAATACCGCAGCCGCGCCTCGGTCATTGAAGCGCGGTTGCGTTGACAAAACATTGAGCGACTTGGAACGTAACGAATCCCTATCGGGAAAACTCGTCCTTAAGCGCCGCATAGATCCTGCGATACCGCGCAAGCCGCTCTTCGATTAAGCCTCGTTGCGCCGCGTCAGGCGCGCATACCTCGATCGTCGCCGGCGATGTACACACCTGCGCGACGCTCTCCTTCGTCACGGCCAGACGCGCAAGCCGCGCGGCGCCCAACGCTCCGCCGACATCGCCGCCCTGGTGACGGCGCATGGCAACGCCCGTAGCGGTTGCACAAAGCTGGGCCCAGAAGCGGCTACGCGAGCCGCCGCCGATGAACGACGCGGTGTCCAGCGTGGTCCCCGCGCCCTGTAGCGCCGCATAACCGTCGGCCATCGCGAAGGCCACGCCTTCCATCACGCTGTACGCGAGGTCGGCGTTCGTGTGAGCGCCGGTGAGTCCCCAGAACACGCCCTTCGCGTTCGCGTCGTTGTGCGGCGTGCGCTCGCCGCTCAGATACGGCAGAAACAGCGGTGCGCCGCGTGCATCGGCGGTTTCGGCCGAGGCCGCAAGCTCGGCGACGTCGGTCTTCAGCACGCCGGACAACCATGAGAGACTCGAAGCCGCCGACAAGATCACGCTCATCTGATGCCAGCGGTCCGGCAAGCAATGGCAGAACGCGTGTACCGCCTGCGCGGGATTCGGCGCAAAGCGGTCGGTGCCTGCAAACAGCACGCCCGATGTACCCAACGACAAGAACGCGCTACCGGCTTCGGCGACGCCCATGCCGATCGCACTCGCCGCGTTGTCGCCCGCACCGCCGCACAGCAGCACCGGGTTCGCAATGCCCCATTCGCGCCGCAACGTATCGTTTAACTGTGCCGCTGCGTCGCTGCCCTCGACGAGCCTCGGCATATGCTCGCGCGAAAGCCCGGTGGCGTGAAGCATTCTGTCCGACCAGTCGCGCTTCGCCACATCGAGCCATAGCGTGCCCGACGCATCCGACATGTCCGAGACGAATTCTCCCGTGAGCCGCCACGCGAGATAGTCTTTCGGCAACAGCACCTTGTGCGCTGCGCGGAACACGGCCGGCTCGTACTTGGACAGCCACAGAAGTTTCGGCGCGGTGAAGCCCGGCATCGCGAGGTTGCCGGTGATCGAGCGCGATTCGGGCACCAGCGCTTCGAGTTCCACGCATTCGGCAGCCGCGCGCGTGTCGTTCCAGAGAATCGCTGGACGCAGCACCTGGCCCGCGCGATCGAGCAGCGTCGCGCCATGCATCTGGCCCGACAAGCCAATGCCGCGCAGCGCCGCGAAGCCCGCCGGATTCGACGCCCGCACCTGCGCGATGGCATCGAGCGTGGCATGCCACCACGACTGCGGGCTCTGTTCGGACCAGTGAGGATGGAGTTTTTCGACTTCGAGCCGTGCGCTGCCGGTGGCAAGCGTTTGCGATTCGTCGTCGGTGAGCAGTACCTTGACCTCGGATGTCCCAAGGTCGATTCCAAGGAAAGTCAAGAGTGTCGTCCCGGTTGTGGCGGCCGTCGTGTGTTGCCGAGGCAAGACGTCAGGCCGCGATCATGTGTTCGTTGATGTGTTCGTTTACGTGTTCGTTCAGTTGATGCAGCGCGCGAAACTTCGACGGCGGCATCCCCTTCGTCGAAAGAAACTGGCGATTGAAATTCGACAGGTTGTTAAAGCCGACGCGATAGCAGATGTCCGTCACGCTGAGCGTCGAACACATCAGCAGTTCGCACGCCTCGTTGATGCGCAAACGGTTCAGGTACTGCACGAACGTACATCCCGTATGACGGCGGAAAAAGCGAGTGAAGGTACTCACGCTCATGCCGGCGAGTTCGGCAACGTCGGCCTCGCGCAAAGTGCCCGGAAGATTCTGCTGAATGTACGAGAGCACCTGGTTGATCGTGGACTGCATGTAGCGATGCGCGTTGACGTCGTAGGCGGGCCCTGCGAGCAAGGTGCGCTCGTTGCACGACGACAACCTGTCGAAGATCGACATCAATAGTTCGACGCGGCGGCAGCCGTGCGACGCGGCGAGCTCCATCATCATCGGCGCGATGGCGAGACCCACGGCATCGGGAAACTGGATGCCGCGCGCGGCGTCGTCGACGAGACTGACAATGGAGTGCAATTCATTGAACGCGGCCGCCATGCGTTCGATCGCATCGCGCGAAAACTGCAGCACAACATCACGCGAGGGCACCGTTTGGCGTTCGCCGATTTCGCTGATCCAGTTGTGCGGCAGATTCGGCCCGGTGATCACAAGATTGCCTGGCGCAAAGTCGCCGATAAAGTCGCCAACAAAGAACTTGCCCGACGACGCGCGTATGACGTGAATCTCGTACTCCGGATGAAAGTGCCACTTCGCCACCGTGTGCGGATAGTCATGCACCCAGGCGCGGAACGACTCGTCGCGCCGCGTGTGCACCAGTTCGAGGTCCGGATTCATCGCGCTTCTCCTTGGCGGCTGTCTCGGGGCCGCGTCTTATTGCGTCAATGTACAGCCGCTCCTTGCACGCCCGTGGTCCGATGCAGCGGATCAACCGGCGATGTCGCTCTCATGTGAGCAACGGGCAAGGACACATTCTGCTCCGTCTGCGCGTCGAAAACGTGCAGGTCGGCTAGTTTGAACTGAAACGTTACCACGCTATCCAGCGCCGGCAATTCACTCGCCGGCACAAGAGCCGCAAGCCGTTCGCCGGCGAATTCGAGCGTGACGAGCGCCTCCGCGCCCAGCAGTTCGATCAGTTCCACTTTGCCGCGCAGCTTGAGCATCGCGATGTCGTCGTCCGCGGAGGCGACCTTCAGATAGTTCGGCCTGATCGCGAGCTTCACCGCCTGGCCCGACTGCAACTTCGCAAAGCGCGGCCCGGCAAGCGTCCAGCGCTGACCTTGCACCTGAACGAAACAGGTGTCGCCGGTGCGTTCAATGGTCCCGGACATGAAGTTCATCGCGGGTGTGCCGATGAAGCCCGCAGCGAACAGCGTATGCGGAAAGTGGTAGAGATCGGACGGTGTGCCGGCCTGCTCGATACGTCCGCCTCGCATCAGGATCACGCGGTCGGCGAGCGTCATCGCTTCGAGCTGGTCGTGCGTCACATACACCGTTGTGGTCTTCAGCCGCTGATGCAAGCGCTTGATGTCGCCGCGCAACTGCGCACGCAGTTTCGCGTCGAGATTGGACAGCGGCTCGTCGAATAAAAACACTTCAGGCGTCTTGATCATGGCCCGCGCGATGGCGGCGCGCTGCTGCTGACCACCCGACATCGCGCGTGGCTTGCGATCGAGCAAGGCGTCGAGATTCAGCATCGCGGCGACTTCGCGCACGCGGCGGTCGATCTCCGCAGCCGGAACTTTCAACCGCCGCAAGCCGAACGCGACGTTCTCATACACCGTCATGTGCGGATACAGCGCGTAGTTCTGGAACACCATTGCGACGTTGCGCTCGCGCGCCGGCAGATCGTTCACGACCTTGTCGCCGATCGCCAGGTCGCCGCCGCTGATGCCTTCGAGACCCGCGATCATGCGCAGCATCGTGGACTTGCCGCAACCGGATGGCCCGAGCAGCACGACGAACTCGCCGTCGTCGATTTCCATATCGAGCGGATGCAGCACCGGCGGTCCGCCGTCATAACGCTTGGTAAGGCCTTTGCAAACGATCTTCGCCATGACTCAGTCCATCTCTATCTGGATCTTTACATCGTGCGGGCGCGCTGCCGCCGCTTCCTCGAATGCCTTCAGGCCGTCGGCGAAAGCGAACTTGCGCGAGATGAACGGCTTCACGTCGATCATGCCCGAGCTGATCAATGCAAGCGCACGCGGAAACACATTCGCGTAACGGAACACCGATTCAAGGCGCGCCTCCTTCGCCTGCATCGCGACGACATCGAGCGGCACGCGGTCCACCGGCATGCCGACGAGCACCGCACAGCCGCCAGGGCACAGCAGATCGAACAGGTCGTCGTAGACGCGCGCGTTGCCGCTCGCCTCGAATACCACATCGGCGCCCCAGTTCGTCGTGACTTCGCGAACCACATCGGAGAGCCGCTGCTCGCGTGCATCGACGGTCGTCACCGCGGGATTGCCGGCGAACAGCGCGAGCTTTTCCTTGATGACGTCGGCGAGAATCACGCGCGACGCGCCGCCTGCGAGCGCGGCGAGCGCGGTCATCGCGCCGATCGTCCCCGCGCCGATGACCACGGCGACATCGCCCGGTTTCATCGAAGCCTTCTTCGCGGCCTGCAGGCCGATCGAGAGCGGCTCGACAATCGCGCCTTCCGCGAAAGACACATTGTCTGGAAGCCGGAACGTGAAAGCGGCAGGATGCACGACATACGGCGTCAGACAGCCATGAATGGGCGGCGTGGCCCAGAAACGCACGGCGGGGTCCAGGTTGTACAGGCCGCGCATGGTGGCGGGCGAGTCGAATTGCGGAACGCCCGGTTCCATGCAGACGCGGTCGCCGACATGCAGATGCGTCACCTCGCTGCCCGTTTCGACCACCGTGCCGGATGCTTCATGGCCGAGGACCATCGGCGCGTCGACCTTGAACGGACCGATGCGTCCGTGCGTGTAGTAATGCACGTCGCTTCCGCACACGCCCACCGTATGAATCTTGATCTTGACGTCGCGCGGACCGACTTCGAGCGGCAGGTCGATATCGCGCAGCGCGAGTTGCCGTGCTTCTTCGAGTACGAGGGCTTTCAAAAGAGTCTCCTTACTTGCCTTTGAGCATTGAGTTCAACAGCCGGCCGAGTACGCCGACAAAAATAATCGGAGGCAGCGCGAGCAGCACCGTGGACGCGTTGATCACGCCCCACGGCACTTCCTGTCCGAGCGATGTGAACGCGGATGCGACGACCGGCAGCGTCGCGCTTCTCGATGACGTGAGGGCAAGCGCGATCATCAGTTCGTTCCACACCAGCACGAAGCTGAACACGATGCCGCCCATCAACGTGGCCGCGCTGATCGGCAAGGCGATCCGCCAGAACACCGCGTAGGGGCCGTAGCCGTCGAGCGTGGCGGCCTCTTCCACTTCGCGCGGCAGACGCTGGAAGACGGGAATGGACAGCCATGTGATGGTCGATAGCGTGACGAGCAGATACGTGACCACCATCGACAACTTCGTGTCGTACAGACCGAGGTCGACCCAGATAGCGATCAGCGGAATCGCGACCGCCACCGGCGGCAGGAATCGCAGCGACAGCAGAAAGAACTGGATGTCGCGCTTTCCCGGTACGTGATAGCGAGCGATGACATACGCGGCCGGTACGCCGAGCAGCGCGCCGAGCATGACGGCAAAGCCCACGATAGACAGGCTATTGCCGAGTCCGATCAGCACCTCGGGACTCGACACGACTTGCCGGTAGTTCTCGAGCGTCGGCGAGAAGATAAAGCGCGGCGTCGGCGTGACGATATCGAGCAGGCTCTTCAACGAATTGAGGAAAGCCCATAACACCGGAAAGACGGCAACGAGCGCGAGCGCCACGCCGAACGACCACGCGGCGCTGCGCGAAATCAGTCTTCCCATTTGTTCACCCGCTTCCAGATGAAAGTGAAGATGAGCGTGGTCGCGACCATCATCAGGACGGCCATACTCGATGCATACGAGACCTTGCCCGACAAGCCGATGCCTTGCGAATACGCATACATGTCCAGCGTTTCCGTGGTGATGCCGGGGCCGCCCTTGGTCATCACATAGACGAGATCGAACGAGCGCAGCGATTCGACCATCTTGATGAACACGAGGCTCATGATCGGCACCTTCAGCATCGGCAGCGCGATGTACGCATAGACCTGCCAGGTGCGCGCATAGTCGAGCCGCGCAGCTTCTAGCGGCTCGGGCGGCAGCGTCTCGAGCAGTTTCAATACGACCACGGCGAAGAACAGCCCCCATTGCCAGATATCGACTAGCGCCACGGCATACAACGCAAGATGCGGATCGGACAGAAACGCCGTGTTCTCGACGCCCAGCAAGCCGAGAAACCAGCTAAGAATGCCGGTCAGCGGCGAATACATGAACTTCCAGATGAAGGCCGCCGACACGCGCGGCAGCAGCACCGGCACGATCAGCAATAACGAAATCACGGCGCGCATGCGGCCATGCACCTGCTCGAACAGATAGATGGCGATCACCACGCCCACCACGACCGCGCCGAGCACGGTGACGATTTCCCAGATCGCCGACACTTCGATGGCGTTGACAAAGCGCCTGTCCGAAAACAGGCGCGCGAAATTGCGCAGCCACACGTAGTCGCTATCGGCGTAGCGCAGCACGCGGTTCTTCAACGCGAGATTGATGGCCGCGATGGTAGGAACGAGACCGAGGACCGCCATCACGGCAAGAGGCGGTCCAAGGAACACGAACGGAAGACTGGTTTTGCCCCGATTGAACATTGACGTCTCCAACAGCGTGGCGTCGGCGTTACTTCTTCGCGCCGTGTTGCATCGCGTCCTCGGCATACTGAACGGCGTCGTTGAGGCTTGCCTGAGCGTCCGGTTGCGTGCCCGTGAATACTTCTTCGAGCGCGATGCCCAGGTTGTCGCCGATGTCCGGCCATTGCGGACTCGACCAGATCGTGACCTTCGTCACCGGATTCGTGTCGTTCAGTCCGGCGAGGATCTGCGGCTTCACATGCTTCTGGAAGTAATCGCTTTTGATCGTGCTCGTGCGGTTGTAGTCGCTAAAGACGTTCTCGCGCAGGCGCGCCTGCTCCTGGTCCTTGCCCGTCGCCCACGCGATGAACTTGCCGGCCGCCTGACGCGTGCATTCGTCTTTTGCGCCGACAGACGAAATCGCGAGACCGTGACCATAGGCAGCCGAGGGCAACGGTGAGGGCGGCCTGACGTAGCCGACCTTGTCGGCCACACTGGATTTCGTGGGGTCTTCCATCCAGTCGGCGAACGGCGTCGATTCGATCATGAAGGCGACCTTGCCGGAGCGGAACGCTTCGAGCGCATTGCTCCAGTCGTAGGTCGCCGCGCCCGGAGGCGCATATTTGAAGAGATCGCGATAGAGCAGCGTGGCTTTCACCGCGGCCGGCGAATTGAAGTCCGGCGCCTGGTTCTTGCCGGTCCATGTGCCGCCCTCGGCGAGCATGAAGGGCGCCCAGCGCCACACGTTCATGCCCGAGCCGCGTTGACCGCGTGCGACCCAGCCGTACATGTTCGGCGGTGCATTGAGCTTCTTGATGGCCGCGACGAGTTCGTCGAGCGTCTTCGGCACGGGTATATGCGCTTTCTCGAGAATGTCGCGCCGGTAAAACAGAAAGTCGCCGCCGCCGATCAGCGGAGCGAAATACGCGACGTTCTTATAGCTTGCCACCGCGCGGCGGCCGGGCAGAAAGTCGTCGTAGTCGGCGTCTTTCGGGTAGTACTTGAGAAGCGGCACGACCCAGCCCGCCGATGCGAACTCGGCGACGTTCGCTTCATCAATGTAGTAGATCTGATAGGAACCGGCACCCGTCGACGCGTCGAGCCGCGATTTCGAACGACGGTCGTTCTCGCCGAAGTAATTGATCTCAATCCGGGTGCCGCTGCGCTTCTGATAATCGGGCAGCGACTTTTCCATGACCGTGAGGCCCAGGCTCTTTTGCGCGAGCACCTTGAGCACGGGAACGTTGCAGGTCTGGGCCGCCGCCAGCAGGGGAAAGCCTGCGCCCAGCACGGTGCAGGCCGTCAACAATCGAATCGGTTTCATGCTCGTCTCCGCATTTTGGAATGTTTTTGTCATCGCCATACGGGCGCTGCGGTTGGCAGCAGAGCAGACGTACGGTGACGAGAACTGTAGTAGTCGCGGTCGAGTGCGGGCCACTGCAAAAGGTCGAAGGCGCTGATACTTTTTGCTCGCGCGTTGGATGCGGCGCACAAAATGTGTCAGTGATGGCGGCGCGCGCGTGCCAGTATCTGGGCGATACGTTCCGATACGTCGCCGACACACGCCAGATACATTCCGCGCTTCTAATGTCTATACGGCGCAAGCGTAGCCAGTTGCAGTGATCGTTCTAAAAAACCAAAACGTTGTTCTCTCCAACCTCAAAAGGATCAATCATGAAACTTCGACATCTCGTTGTGAGCAGCGGCCTCGCGTTAGCTGCAGCAGCATTCGCATACACGCCGGCATTCGCCGCGGACGCCGTAGCAGCGGCATCGGGCAGCAGCGTGTCCGCCAGCAGCGTGTCACCCAGCAACCCGGCGCCGAGCAAGAAATCAGTTCGGGCAGCTAATCGTACATTTTCGAAGACAGTCCAGAAAGCCCTGTTCCGGACCAAGGGTCTTGAAGACACAACCATCGCCGTGTTCGGCAATGCAAAGACGGGTCACGTGACGCTGGCCGGACAGATCGAGAGCGACGATCAGGAGGGTCTGGCAGTGGACGCCGCGAAGAAAGTACAAGGCGTGACCTCGGTCAGCAGCAAGCTGACGCTGCGCGAGCAAGGCGGAGGCTGAACGAACACAGCGTTTCGATTCAGCGTATGGGTTTCCGGCGCGCCGGCCGTTTCACCGGCGCGAACATCGGCATGCGTTCCTCGATCCATTTCAATAGTTCCAGCGGCCCGGCGGCAAGCGGCCGGTCCGCTTTGACCAGCACTCTCGCCTGCGCGCTCTCGAATAGCGGATGAGCGATCGCAACCGTGGTGAGTTCCTCACTTCCGAGTTCGCGGTACGCGGCAAATTCTCCGACCAGCGTCATGAAGTTCTCCGCGGTGACGAAGCGCTTCAGCGCGCTCAACGAGTTCGTGACGAGCGTGGGGCGGATCGACACGTTCGCCGCCACCTGCGCCATCGAAACGACATGGCCGATGCCGAACGTGGACGGCATCAGCGCAAGCGGATACGCCTGCAGGTCATCGAGACTCGCCGGGCCGCCCCGTTTCGCTAATGGATGATCCTTTCTCAGCAACAGCACAACCGGCTGCGCCGAACTCGCTCGATATGCGATGCGCGCGTGCGGCGGCGGGTTATAGGCGAGCCCGATATGAGCGCGATTCTCCGCGACCTCGTCGAGCAACGCGTCGACGGCCAGCATGGTCATGCTGACTTCGAGACCGGGATAGCGCGTGCAGAACGGCGCCAGCACATCGTCCACAAAGATATCGACAAATCCTTCGCTGACGGCCAGTTGAATTTGCCCGGTGCGCAGACCTTTTAGCGCGTGCAACTGGTCTTCGAGCTTCTCCTGTTGCGAGCGATAGCCGCGCCAGAATTCCAACAGATGCATCGCGGCTTCGGTCGGCTTCACGCCGCGCGCCTGTCGCTCGAACAGCACGGCGCCGAGTTCGTCTTCGAGCAATTTGATCTGCCGCGTAATGACCGACGGCGACGTGTTGATGTGCTCGGCCGCGCCGCGAACGGTGCCATGAGTCAGCACTTCATGGAAATAGCGCAGACGCTGCTGGTTGATTTCTCGCATTTCACCGCTCCTAACGCCGCATTGGCGCTTTCATGGCGATCGCCGTTGCGTTGCTTAAAAGGCAACGATACGTGAACTTAGTTGCTCTTGCTAGCCGACTTTTGCGCTGCCACCATCGACTCAACCCCTGCGACGGGTCCAGTGAGACATTCGGAGACAACCATGTCAGCAATTCATCCATCGGCCGCCGGCGATCCCGCCGCCGCGCTGTACAGCAAGCTCAACTGGCGGCTCCTGCCGTTTCTGGTGACCTGCTACATGTTTGCGTATCTGGATCGCGTGAACGTCGGCTTCGCGAAATTGCAGATGCAGACCGACCTCGGTTTCTCCGACGCCGCGTACGGCGTGGGCGCGGGCATCTTCTTCATCGGCTACGTGCTGTTCGAATTGCCGAGCAACCTGATGCTGCCGAAGGTCGGCGCGCGCAAGACCTTCAGCCGCATTCTGGTGCTGTGGGGCATCACATCCGCGTGCATGCTGTTCGTGCGCAGCGTGCCGGCGTTTTACGCGATGCGCTTTCTGCTCGGCGTATTCGAAGCGGGTTTCGCGCCGGGCATGATCTATTACCTGTCGTGCTGGTATGGACCGGCGCGCATGGCGCGAGCCATTGCGCTCGTGTTCGTCGCGGGACCGCTGGGCGGCATTGTCGGCGGCCCGGTGTCGGCGTGGCTGATGACGAATCTCGCCGGCGTCGGCGGCCTCGCGGGCTGGCAGTGGATGTTTCTCGTCGAAGGCTTGCCGTGCATCGTGCTCGGCCTGCTGACGCTGCGCGTGATCTCCGATCGGCCCGCCGAAGCACGCTGGCTCAACGACCGTGAAAGAGCCTTGCTCGACGGCGAAACCGCGCCGACCCAGCATCGCGCGGATTCGTTCAAGGCGGTGCTGAAAAGCCCGCGCGTGTATGTGCTTGCGCTGGCTTACTTCAGCGTCATTTTTCCGATCTATGCGATCAGTTTCTGGCTGCCGACGCTGCTCAAGGAGCAGGGCGTCAAAGACACGCTGCGGCTAGGCTGGTACACGGCAATTCCTTATGTGGCCGCGGCCGTCTGCATGTATCTCGCCGGCCGCAGTTCCGACCGGCTCGGCGAGCGACGCTATCACTTCGCGATTCCCGCACTGGGCGCCGCGGTCTTCCTGATCGCAGCGATCCTTGCCGACGGCAATCTGCCGCTCACGCTTGTCGCGCTGACGCTCGGCACCGCTTGCCTGTGGATGGCCTACACGGTGTTCTGGGCGATCCCGTCGCAACTCGTCGAAGGGACGGCCGCGGCGGGCGGGATCGCGCTCATCAATACGGTCGGATTGTCGGGTGGTTTCTGGGGCCCGGCAGTTGTCGGCTGGACGAAGGCGGGGACCGGCAGCATGCATGCGGGACTCTTCGTCATGGCTTGCGCGGCCGCGCTGGCCGCCGTTCTCATCCTCAAGGGCAAGCTGACGCTCAAGCAGGAATAGCTGCTTCGAAGCTGTATTCGCTCAGATCTCTGACGACATGACAAATAGGCATCCGAATTAATTCGTGGATGCGCCCGAGTGCGTTCGCGCACGAGTCAAACATAGCAAGGTGACTTCAATGAAAATCCTGATCGCCGGTTTCCAGCACGAAACCAATACCTTTGCGCCGACCAAGGCGTCGTACGAGAGCTTCGTTCAAGGCGAGGGATTCCCGCCGATGGTGCGCGGCGCCAGCGTGCTCAATCTGCGCGACGTCAACGTGCCGATCGGCGGTTTCATCAAGGTCATGGAAGCGAATGGCCGCGAGTTGAAGCCGGTGATCTGGGCGGGCGCGAGCGCGTCGGCGCATGTCACCACCGACGCCTTCGAGCGGATCGGCGGCGAGATTATCGCGGCGGTCGAACAAGGCGGCTTCGATGCGATCTATCTCGACCTGCACGGCGCGATGGTGACCGAGCAACACGACGATGGCGAGGGCGAGTTGCTCGAGCGCGTGCGGCGGATCGTCGGCGAGCGGATGCCGGTGGTCGTGTCGCTCGATCTGCATGCGAACGTCACCGCGCGCATGTTCGCGCACGCGAGCGCGCTCGTCGCGTATCGCACGTATCCGCACGTCGACATGGCGGAAACCGGCGAGCGGGCCGCGCGCATTCTCGAAGACCTGATGCGCGAGCGGCGGCCGTTGCATCGCGCGGTGCGCCGCGTTCCTTTCCTGATTCCGGTGAACGGCATGTGCACGCTCGTCGAGCCCGCGAACGACATGTATCGCATGCTCGCCGAACTGGAGAAACGGCCGGTTGTCTCGGTGTCGTTCGCGCCGGGCTTCCCGGCGGCGGATTTTCCCGAGTGCGGCCCGACGATCTGGGCCTATTCGTTCGACGAAGAAGCAGCCGCGCAAGCCGCCGATGCCTTGTTCGCGAAGATCGTCGGCGAGGAAGCGCGCTGGGACGTGCCCTTTCTCTCGCCCGATGAAGCCGCGCTCGAGGCGATCCGCCTGAGCGCGTCCGCAACGCGCCCGGTCATCATCGCGGATACGCAGGACAACCCCGGCGTGGGCGGCGATTCGAACACCATGGGCATGGTGCGTGCGCTGTTGCGCCACGGTGCGACCGATGCGGCCGTGGGCGTGATCTGGGACGCGCAAGCCGCGGCGGCGGCGCATCGTGCGGGTGTCGGCGCGAAGATTGCGCTGCGGCTCGGCGGCGGTTCCGGTGTGGAAGGCGACTCGCCGCTCGAAGCCGAGTTCGAAGTCGAGCACTTGTCGGACGGGCGCTTCCGCTTCGACGGCCCGATGCTGAACGGCATGGAAGGGCAATTGGGACCGGTCGCCTGCTTGCGGATAGAAGGCGTGCGCATTGCCGTGAGCTCCGTGAAGATGCAGATCTTCGACCGCAACCTGTTCCGCGTGGCGGGCATCGAGCCGGAGCGAATGAAGATTCTCGTGAACAAGAGTTCGGTGCATTTTCGCGCGGATTTCGAAGCGATCGCCGAGGCGATTCTCGTCGCCAAAGCGCCTGGCCCGATGGCCGCCGATCCGGCCGATCTGCCGTGGGAACATCTCGCCCCGGACATGCGCGTGCGGCCGCTCGGACCGTCGTTCAGCGAATTGAATACGGTAGCCGGCTGATTCGATTCGCAGAGGTTTTTGTATCGCAGTGTATCCACGCCGTGTCGAGATAAACGCCGTTGCATTAAACGGCTTTGCGAAAACATTGCAGATACGTCGGCGGGGTTAAATGTCTACACGCAAGGTTGATTCGCAACACTGCGCCGGATTCGGGTGACACGCTAGCTCGCAGCTTCCTGCTGCCGCGTGTTTCAACCGAACCTCGACCTTTATATGCCGTCTTTATCTGGAGAAAGCTCATGAAACTCGTTCAATCCCTTCTCGTTGCAGCACTCGTTGCCGTTCCTGCCGTCTCGTTCGCTCAATCGACTCACGCATTGACGCGTGCCGATGTGCGCGCGGAACTCGTCCAGTTGCAGAAGGCCGGCTACAACCCGGCCAGCGACAACACGCAATATCCGAGCAACATCGAAGCGGCCGAAGCACGCATTGCCGCGCAGAACGGCTCGGCATCCGCCGCATATGGCGGCGTCGAGCAAAGCCGTTCGGCGGCGGGTTCGCACTCGTCGGTGAACCACGTGTCGACTTCGCAGCAAGACGTGGTCGGTCTCGGCCCGATCTACGCGCATTCGTGATTCACGCGACGGCGCGCTTAACCGGGCGTAAAGCGCGCGTCGTCAACTCTCTCGTCGGAAGAAAAACAAATGACAAGACTTCTCAAGAAATTCGCCGGTGCCGCGCTGTTGCTCGGCGGCCTGTTTGCGCTGCAGGCTGCGCACGCCGCGCCGCCGCAGGATCTGAAGGGCAAGAACGTCGTGCTCGTGCACGGTGCGTTCGCCGACGGTTCCAGTTGGGACAAAGTGATTCCGCTACTTGAAGCGCGAGGGGCGCACGTGGTCGCGGTGCAAAATCCGCTCAGCTCGCTGGCCGACGACGTCGCTGCGACCAAACGCGTGATCGATCAGCAGGACGGACCTGTGGTGCTGGTCGGCCATTCGTGGGCAGGCGTGGTCATCAGCGAAGCAGGCAACGAAGAGAAGGTCAAAAACCTCGTCTATGTCGCCGCGTTCGCGCCGGACAGCGGTCAGTCCATCGACGACATCACCAAAGGAAAGCCGGCGCCCGTGTGGGCCGGCGAGTTGCAGAAAGACTCGGCGGGCTATCTGACGCTATCGACGAAAGCCGTACTCGAGGATTTCGCGCAGGACGTGCCTTTGCCGCAACGCCGTGTGATCGCGGCCACGCAAGGTCCGTGGGCCTCGGCCTGTATCGGCGAGAAGGTCACGAAAGCGGCGTGGCACGACAAGCCGTCATATTTCGTCGTGACCGGGCAGGACCGCATGATTGACCCGCATCTGCAACAGGCGATGGCGAAGAACATCGGCGCGCACGTCACGATGGCTAATGCGAGCCACGTCGTAATGGTCAGCCAGCCGAAGCTGGTCGCCGACACGATCATCGCGGCAGCGAAAGCGGCGCAATAGCAGCAGGCGGGCTTGCAGGCCGTGCACATACAAACGTCAGCTTAATGAGTTGTTCGGGCGCCCGCATGTCGGGGCGCCCGAACAACTCGTTGTCGTTACCGGCGATGATCCCTTCCGTGCGGGCCGCCGCCAGCGGCCTCGCGCGCTCGGGCACGGCTAACCGAAAGTACACCACCGCATGACGAGGGCAAACCTTAGTAGGGGGTAGACGACCCCATGTCTGATGGTGCGAACCCCGCCCCGCATGATCTTATTCTGCCAAGCCGTCCGACGTGGCGGTGCCAGGAGAACGAAGATGACCTTCATCCGTTGGACCGTGTCGCGTGAAGTCTCGCCCAACTCCCTGCTGAAAATCCGAACTCGCGCGGCAAGACGTTTATTGCTCTGGACGGCTCGCGTGCTCGCCGCGTCCATAGCGATAAGCATGCCCGCGGCCCATGCAGCGATGCTCTACGCACAGCCGTATCGCGCCGACGGTTATCTGCTGCCGCTTCTCTGGCTGCTCGCAACGTGCTTCGCGCTGCTCGCGGCGGCCTTGGGCGTGCATGCTTACGAGCAACGTTCGAGCATCGCGCGGCTTGCCGCCGCGATCGAACAACGCAGCAGCACGGGCACCTTGCCACAAAGTTTGCCGGAATTCGGGCCGCCCACGGTCGCGCGGCTCGCGCGTGCGATCAACGGTGCGCAGCGCTGCGAGGCCGAACGCGTCGCCGAACTGCTCGACGTGCTGGCGGCCTACGCACACGATCTGCGCACGCCGCTGACCCGCATGGCCCTGCGCTGCGAGAGGGTCGACGAAGGAGAATTGCGCAACGCAATGGAGCGCGACATCGCGGAGATGAACGAACTGGTCGAAGCGAGTCTCGCCTGCGCGCGGATGCAATGCTGCGCCGGCGCGCCGCTGCGGCGCTTCGATGCGGACGGACTGCTCGGCGCGCTCGTCGATAACTATAAGGACATGGGCCGCTCCGTCGAACTCGAAGGCGAGGTCGGCCATCCGGTCGTGACCTGTCCGCACGCGCTGCGCCGTGTGCTGGTCAATCTGATCGACAACGGATTGCGCTATGGCAACGACGTGCGCCTGTGCGTGCGCGTCGATGCGCGTCGCGTGGTCGTCGCGGTCGTCGACTCGGGACCGGGCATTGTGCCGGCCGAAATGGAAGCGGTGTTCGCGCCCTGGTATCGTGCGCCGCAGACGGCAGCGCGTGCGCCGGGATCGGGCCTGGGACTCGCAATCGCTCGGCGTCTGACGCTCGCGATGCAGGGCGAACTGCAACTGGAAAATCGCCATAGCGGCGGACTGGAAGCGAGATTGACGCTGCCTCTCGCGGCGTGAACTCGCACCGTTCCTTGGTGGCATGCAAACGTCACGGCGACCGCGCAATGTGCGAACAATACAGTCGCCGTGACTCACGCGCCGCCTAACGCAGACTGCGGAACGCCGCGCGAACCTCAGTCGCGAAGAGTTGCGGCTGCTCCCACGCGGCGAAGTGGCCTCCTTTATCGACTTCGTTGAAATAGATCAGATTGTGATAGGCGCGCTCGGTCCAGCTACGCGGCGCCTGATAGATCTCTCCAGGAAAGACCGTCACCGCCGCAGGCAACGAGATATCGACCGCGTTGAAGTTGTTCGAATGATCTTCCCAGTAGATTTGTGCAGCGGACGTCGCGCTGTCGGTCAGCCAGTAGAGCGAGATGTCGTCGAGAATTTCGTCGCGCGTGAGCGAGCGTTCCGGCACGCCGCCGCTATACGTCCATTGCGAAATCTTGTCGTACATCCATGCGGCCTGGCCGACAGGCGAATCCGCGAGTGCGTAGCCGACGGTCTGCGGCCGCGTCACCATCATCTGCGCATAGCCGCAATTGTCGCGATAGAAAACATTCAGCGAGTCATACGCCGCTTTCTCTTTCGGCGACAGATTGGCCGGCGCGGGTTCGCCCAGCGTGAGCAGCGTCGCGATGTCCGGCGGCACGGTCGCCGGCATGTTGACGTGAATACCGATCAGCCCTTTGACCTTCTGCATCGCCATGCGGTGCGAGATCACCGATCCGCAATCGCCGCCTTGC
The DNA here is from genome assembly GCF_003058125.1 of Paraburkholderia sp. GV068. Classification (NCBI taxonomy): domain Bacteria; kingdom Pseudomonadati; phylum Pseudomonadota; class Betaproteobacteria; order Burkholderiales; family Burkholderiaceae; genus Paraburkholderia; species Paraburkholderia sp. GV068. The sequence goes on along the minus strand of NZ_QBUB01000002.1, from coordinate 291,993 downwards.
GAAACGAAGCGCGTGTAGCCGAGCCGCGCCATCAGTTCACCCCATGCACGCGCAATGTGATCCGATCCCCAGCCGGTCTTCTTCGGTTGTTCGGAGAAGCCAAAACCGGGCAGCGAAGGAACGACGGCGTGAAACGCGTCGTCAGCGCTGCCGCCATACGCGGTCGGATCGGTGAGCGGCCCGATGGCCTTGATCAGCTCGAAGATCGAGCCAGGCCAGCCGTGCGTCATGATGAGCGGCAACGCATTTTTGTGGCGCGAACGTACGTGGATGAACTGGATATCGAGCCCGTCGATTTCAGTCATGAACATCGGCAGCGCGTTCAGTTTCGCTTCGCCTTTGCGCCAGTCGTAATCGGTGCCCCAGTACTTCGCGAGCGCCTGCATTCTGACGAGCCGCACGCCTTGCGATTCGTCGGCGACGGTTTCCTTGCCAGGCCAGCGCGTGGCCGCGATGCGCCGGCGCAGATCGGCGAGGTCGGCTTCCGGCACGTTGACCTTGAACGGACGGATCTTGCTGTCGCCTGCGGCGGCGAACACCGAGCCGGGAATCAGCCCCATCGCGCCGACGGCAACGGAGGCGGCCAGCACGTGACGTCGAGCGGGAGAAAACGGTGTTGAAGACATATTTTTATTTCCTGACGCTATGAGAAACCGGCACGCTCATCGCGGCGAGCCGGCAAGTTATCGATCAGTCGACTCGCATTCAATGATGTGCATACGGCGCGATGGAGATGTCCGATGCGTGCGGTGCCGAACGCGAGCCGGCCTGCGAAGTCGTGTCGTGCATGCCGCCGTACGATTGCGCGTCGATGTCCGCGTTCGCCATCAGAGAGGTTTGTTCGGCGCGAACGGTCTCGGCGCTCTGGCCGCGTTGCGACGACGGTGCGCCGATCAGCGGGTCGTAGTGGGGCGCGGGGCCGTAGCCGCTGCTGGCGAAAACCGGCGCGGCGATCGCGGCGCTGGTGGAAAGAACGGCGGCGATGACGAGACGCTTGATCATGATGAAACCTCCAAGATTGAATGGAAAAACTTAGCTACCCTGATAGATCTTGCTGAGTGCCGCGAGCTGGCCGTCCTTCTGGGCGCGCACCAGTTCCTGACGAACTTCGGCGCGCGTCTTCGCTGTCGTTGCGGGCTGAACCGGCGCCCACTGAGTTGCTTGCTGCGCGTCGTAGCTGCCAGCGTTCGCGGTGGCGGAATTGACCGCCGGATCTGCTGCATAAGCGGAAACAGTCATTGCCGAAGCGGCGAAAGCAGTAAAGGCCAAAGCGATGATCGAGACTTTCATGTCGTTCTCCTGGAACAGGTCAAGTGGAAAGCATCCGTACGGGCATCTGCGAGCCGCTATCGGCAGTGAGGCTTGCCGTGCTGCGTCGATCACAGTCCGTCGTTGGAATGCATTAGAACCGGGAGAGGTATCTGGCTTGTGTCGTGGGAAGGGGCTATTGCAAGGCTGTGTATCGCTTTGGACTTCATACACATTGAGAAACAAATTTCTGCTTTCGCTTCTATTCAGCTTTTGCCGGATCGAATGCCATGTCCGTTTTGTATCCCAATGTATCTACACAACCGGGCGACACATAACGTTGCACTGGCGTGCGTCGTGGACATACGGCGGATACTTTGAAGGCGTCTAATACTTCCACGCCGGCCGGACTGGCAACGCGCAGGCTCTCGCAAGTTTTCATTCAAAAAAGGAAATAGCCATGACTGAACAGATTAATAACCGGCGTCGTCGTCTGCTCGGTACGACCGTCGCGGGCATCAGCCTGATGGAACTTGGTTTGAGCGGACTCGCGCATGCGCAGTCCACTGGCGCGAAGGCGGGCGCGGGCGCGACCTCCTTCGAGAACCTTCGGCAGATCAACGCGGGCACGCTGAACATCGGTTATGCAGAAGCGGGTCCGCAAAACGGCCCCGTCGTGATCCTGTTGCACGGCTGGCCGTACGACATTTACAGCTACGTCGAAGTCGCGCCGCTGCTGGCCGCCGCCGGCTATCGGGTGATCGTGCCGTATCTGCGCGGCTCCGGCTCGACGCGCATTCTCTCGGCAGATACGCCGCGTAACGGGCAGCAGGCCGTCATCGCTCTCGACATCATCAATCTGATGGACGCGCTGAAGATCGACAAGGCCATTTTCGGCGGCTTCGATTGGGGCGCGCGCACGGTGAACATCATTGCGGCGCTGTGGCCGGAACGCTGCAAGGCGATGGTGTCGGTGAGCGGTTATCTGATCGGCAGCCAGGAAGCCAACAAGGCGCCGTTGCCGCCGAAAGCGGAACTCGCGTGGTGGTATCAGTTCTACTTCGCGACCGAGCGCGGCGCAGCGGGCTACGACGCAAACCGTCACGACTTCAACAAGCTGATCTGGCATACCGCGTCGCCCAAATGGAATTTCGACGACGCGACGTTCGAGCGCTCGGCGGCATCGTTCGTCAATCCGGATCACGTCGCGATCGTGATTCACAACTACCGCTGGCGTCTCGGACTCGCGCAGGGCGAACCGCAATACGACGATCTGGAAAAGCGTCTCGCGAAGGGGCCGACTATCTCCGTGCCGACCATCACGATGGAAGGCGACGCCAACGGCGCACCGCATCCCGAGCCGTCGGCCTACGCAAAGAAGTTCACCGGCAAGTACGCGCATCGCAATGTCGGCGGCGGCACTGGGCATAACCTGCCGCAGGAAGCGCCGAAAGCCTTCGCCGACGCCGTCATCGACGTCGCCCGTTTTTAAGCGGACGAAGCGGACGAAGCGGAGACAGGCACATGACGATGCAGATGCGAAAAGTACGGACCGCATACGTTGCGCTGAGCGCGGCGCTCTTGCTCGGCGCAGTCGCGGAACACGCGCTGGCGGGGCCCGCGAAGTCGGCGCCGTCGCCGATCTACGGGGTGACGATTCCCGACGGCTACCGCAAGTGGCAGATGATCGCGCCGGCCGAAGAGGCCGCGCCGCTCGACGAGCTGCGCGTCGTGCTCGGCAATCCCGCGGCGATCAAGGCGATCGAGAACTCGACGCTGCCGTATCCCGACGGCACGATCCTGGTCAAGCTCGCATACAAGCGCAAGCAGTCGCCCGAGTTCGCGACCGCGACGATTCCCGGACCGCCCACCACGGTCCAGGTGATGGTGAAGGACTCGCGCCGTTATGCATCGACGGGCGGTTGGGGTTTCGGGCGCTTCGTCAACGGCCAGCCGGTCGATGCCGCACAACACCAGACCTGCTTCGCGTGTCACGCGGCGAAGGTCAAGGATCGCGACTACGTGTTCACGCGATTCGCGCCGTAAGCGCGGCGGCGCTCCCCACACTTCCGACCCAACGCCCGCTGTCTTTTTTAGCAACACATCGGCGATGGACTGCTTCAACGTGCAACAGCCCTTATCACGCTGACCCAGCGCGCGGATCGGTCCTGCTTTCCTCCTCTCCTTAGCCCCGCGCGTGTTGCGCCGGAACCATGCCGCAATGGCATGCGACTTGCCTCGAACGGTTCGCAGCCAGACTGCGTTCCCCAGACGATGGCGTCGCCGTCCGGCTTCGCGTCGATAACTCAACAGCAAGCATGTGATGTGTGACCGGAGCAGCGCTTTACTCAAGCTCGGGTCGACACCAGGAGACAAGGATGAAAGCACGTTCGATTCGGACGATGCGGCGAGGAGCGCTTGCGATAAGCGTCGCCGCGGCCGTCGGTTTGTCATGCGCAACGGCGGCGGTGGCCGACGATTATCCCGCCGTCACCTACGAACGGCTGACCGCCGCGCAAAGCGATCCCGGCTGGCTCACGTACTACCGTACCTACAACGGCCAGGCGCACTCGCCGCTCAAGCAGATCGACACGTCGAATGTGAAGCAGTTGAAGCAGGTCTGGAGCTACAAGTTTCCGGCCGAACTGCAACAGGGCTTCGAAGCGACGCCGATCGTCAACGGCCGTTATCTCTTCGTGACCACGCCGAAAGACAACGTCTACGCGTTCGACGCGGCAAGCGGCAAGCAACTGTGGAAGTTCGAACCGAAGCTCAGCGCCGAATCGTTCAAGACCGCCTGCTGCGACGTGATCAATCGCGGCGTCGCGCTATACGGCAAGAACGTCTATGTGGCGATGCTCAACGGCGAGGTCGTCGCGCTCGATGCGCAAACGGGATCGCCGACGTGGCGCAAGGCGATGTTCGAGCCCGGAGTCGGCTACGCGTTTTCGCTTGCGCCACTCGCGCTCGACGGCGCGCTGGTGGTCGGCAGCGCGGGCGGCGAATATGGCGCGCGCGGCTTTATCGCGGCGTTGAATCCCGACAACGGCAACGTGCTGTGGAAGCGCTTCACCGTGCCCGCGGCCGGCGAGAAGGGTGGGAACACATGGCCCGACGGCATGCAGGAGCACGGCGGCGCGCCGGCCTGGCTGACGGGCACGTATGACGCGGCATCGAAAACGCTGTACTGGGGCGTCGGCAATCCCGGACCTTGGCTCGCGGATCTGCGGCCGGGCGACAACCTGTATTCGGATTCGCTGCTCGCGCTCGATCCGAAGACCGGCGATCTCAAATGGCATTACCAGTACACGAAACACGATACCTGGGACTATGACGGCGTCAACACGCCGGTGCTTGCCAATATCAAGTATCAGGACAAGGACTACGACGCGATCATCCATGCCGACCGCAATGGCTACTTTCACGCAATCGACCGGTCGACGGGCAAGCTGATCTACGCGAAGCCCTTCGTCAGGGCCACCTCGGTGACCGGCTATACAGCGGACGGCGCGCCGATCCAGGACCCGGCGAAATATCCGAAGACCGGCACGACGATCGAAACGTGCCCGAGCTTTCTCGGCGGCAAGAACTGGTGGTCGGTTTCGTACGATCCGGACAAGCACATCGCGATCGTTCCCGCGCTGCATGCGTGCATGTCGCTGTCCGGCAAGTCGGTCACGTACATGGAAGGACTGCCGTACCTCGGCGAAGGCTTCGAGATCAAGCCGGAGCCTGGCAGCAAGGGCTACGGGGAACTGCAGGCTATCGACGTCGGCACCGGCAAGAAGCTGTGGAGTTTCTGGAGCAAGCTGCCGTGGAACGGCGGCGTCGCGACGACCGCGGGCGGTCTCGCGTTTAGCGGTTCGCTCGACGGCCATCTGTACGCATTCGACACGGCGACCGGAAAAGTGCTCTGGAAAAGCCCGAAACTGGCGAGCGGCATCGTGGCGCAACCGTCGGTATTCGAAGTCGACGGCAAGGAGTACGTGGCGATTCTCGCCGGCTACGGCGGGGCCAATCCGATCTGGGGCGGACCGATGGCGAAGGCCGCGGAGAAGGTTCCGCGCGGCGGCACGCTCTACGTGTTCGCACTCAACCGCGGCTGATGTCCACGCGGCGCCGGCGCCGGTCTTGCCCGATGCACATTCGCTCGAGCAACCTGGCTGCGGCGGCGCCGCTTCTTTCTGGAAGCAAGACCATGAAGACTCGACTCAACTCTTTCGCACTCGCCGGCGCATTGCTCGCGAGCGGCGCTCTGATGCCCGGCCACGCGAGCGCGGGCGTGCGCGTCTGCACGTTTCCAGGCAGTCCGTCGACGGCACTCGACGAGGCCGTGACGCGCGAAGCGTTTCGCACCGCGGGCATCGCCTTTACGCTCACGCCAGGCGGCTTCGCGAGCAGCGACGACGACGGCGTGTCGCTGAAGGAACTCGACAAGGCGCTCGCGCGCAAGTGCGATGCGATCGCCGGCTTTCCGCGCTCGAATATCGCGGACGGCTCCGGCAGCAAGCTCGTCTTCTCGCGTGCCTATCTGCACTCGGGTTACGTGAGCGTGACGATGCAGGAATCCGCGGCGCATGCGGGCGGCGCGAAAATCGTCGCGGCCACTTATGCGAGCCCCGCGCAGTTGATCGCCGTGCAACAGCCCAATGTGAAGCTCGATCTGCAGAACACGGCCGAGCTTACCGTCGATGCCGTCGCAAGCGGGCATGCGCAGCGCGCGATCGTCTGGTATCCGGCTGTCGTCGCTTATACGAACACGCATCCTGGGCGGAGCTTTCATATCGCGCAAGCCGCTTCGGCGTATGCGGACTGGCATCTGGTGTTTGCGTTCGGCAAAAACGGTGCGGCGTTGCAGCCGCGTATCGACGCCGCGTTGCGCAAGATGGAGTCCGACGGCAGGCTCGCCGCGTTGACGCGCGGCTGGACGTTGCCACGCATGACGCAGGCGAGTGCGCCCGACGCAGCGGCGTTTCTCTATCGCGACGGACCTCGGCGCGCCGACGTTAAATCGCCGATCATGCGAGCCGGCGGCCGTGAGATCGAGCGCGGCCATTTCATCAAGGTCGATGCAGCCGTGCCCGCCGACGCGCCGGCTTTCGATCGCGCGCAGGTCGCGCATGGCAAGACGCTGTACTCGAGCGCGTGCGCGAAGTGCCACGGTCCCGAGCTGCAAGGATTGAACGCGCCGGCGTTGCGCGGCCCGTCGTTCGCGCCGACCTCGAATGCGAAGCTGACCATCGGCGGTGTGTATGGATACATGGCGAACAACATGCCGGCGGACCGTCCGGGCAAGATGAAGCCGCAGGATTACGCGGACATCATGGCGTTTCTGCTGTATTCGAACGGCTACAGCGCTGGAAAGACGAAGTTGACGGATGAGAGCGCGAGGGCGTCGTCGAAACCGTTGAACGCGGGTAGCTCGCTCAGTGCAGGCACTTCGCAATAGCGTCGTGAAGCGCTGAAAAGCCAACGCGCAAGCGCAAACTTCGGCAACGAAAGAAAGCGCCCGGTGATTCTTCCGAGCAACGGAGAATCGCCGGGCGCTTCATGCGTGTGCGTCAATAACGCCATTCGGCACGCAACCGCAAATCACTCCACCCAGCCGCGCTGCCGCGCATGTTCGATGAAACGGTAAACGTCCGTGGCGAGATCCGACGCGTTGAACATAGCCTCGAGCTCGCCGATGATGTCGTCGAGTTCGCGCTTGCCGTCGCAGCGGCTCAAAATTTCGCCTGCGCTCGGATTCAATCTGATGACGCCTTGCGGCGAGAGCAGCACATAGCCGTCTTCGGCGACTTCCCGTTGCAGGCGAAAGTGCGGGCGCAAATTCGGCCTCGGACCGATGCAGCGTTCAATATGCGGAGCGGTCATACGAGGCACGCCTTTTTGTCCGTTGTGACAGGCCGCCGCGCGCGACATGTTCGGTGACGCGCGCGGCGGCGCTTCATGCTTGCTTCAGCGTGTGGCGATATACATCGTGACTTCGAAACCGAAACGCAGATCGGTGTAGGCGGGGGTAGTCCACTGCATGGCTGTCTCCTTGGATAGGACGTTTGATTAAAAACCGCATCGGTGAAGCGGTCCCGTGCTCAAACGCAAGGTCCATGCCGAACGTATCGATGTGCGCTTGAGCCTGCGTAAAGCGCAAGCTCGCCGCGCGATGCCCGCGCGCTGTTCAATTCCAGCACACTCGTGTTGCACAACGGAGCAGTGCAATGCGCGCGATTCACGCGGCGTCTTCGCTATTGTTCGCGCCGTGCGCCGGCAGCTTGCGATAGATCGTATTGCGCGAGATGCCGAGCGTGCGAGCCGCCGCCGACACGTTGCCGCCATGCTGCGCGAGCGCATTCGCGATCACGCTCGCGGCGACGTCGTGCAGCCGCCCGCTGGGCAGCGGCAACGCATCCGCTGCATGCGTCGACGATGGCCGCGCGGCGCGCAGATCGTCGAAGAAGTCGTCAGGCAGATGCTCGCGGCGAATTTCGCCGTCGGCATCCACCATCACAGCGGCGGTGCGCAGCAGATTGCCGAGCTGGCGAAAGTTGCCGGGCCACGCGCATTGCTCGAAGAGCGTCATCACGTCGCCGGCGATGCTGAGCGGCTGGCCGCTGGCGTTCTCGACCGACGCGCAATCGAGCATCTTCTTGATCACCGCCGACAAATCGGTGCGTTCGCGCAGCGGCGGCAATTTGACGACCAGTCCATTGAGCCGGTAGTACAGATCCTCGCGAAAGCGGCTCTGCGCGATCATTTCGCGCAGATCGCGATGGGTCGCGCAAATGATCGCGACATCGACCGGAATCGACTTGGCGGAGCCGAGCGGGTTCACGAGACGCTCCTGCAGCACGCGTAACAGGCGCACTTGCAACGGGTACGGCATGTCGCCGATTTCATCGAGAAAAAGCGTGCCGCCGTTGGCTTGCAGCAGTTTGCCGACAGCGCCTTTGCGGCGGGCGCCGGTGAACGCGCCTTCTTCATAGCCGAACAGTTCCGACTCGATCAGCGTCTCCGGTATCGACGCGCAGTTCACCGCGACGAAGGGCGCCGCGCGCCGCGGCGAATCGTTGTGAATGGCCTGCGCGAGCAGTTCCTTGCCGGTGCCCGTCTCGCCGGTGATCAGGATCGGGATGTTCTTGCCGATCACCTTGCGCACCTTCGTGATGACCGCCGCGATCCGCGGATCGCCGGTGTCGAGCTGGCTCAGCGTCGACAGCGGATTCGCGGGCGGCGCGCCTGGCTCGCTGCGCTTTCCCGCCGCCGCTTCGTTCGACGTATGAAAGCGAGCGGGCTCGTCGGCGAGCGTCGTGCGGCGGAATTGAACGTTGGCGCAGACCACCGCGCCGTTGCTCAGGTTCAGCGACAGATGCCGGTCGCGATGCATGCGCAGACGGTCGATCAACTGCGCGCTCGTGAGCCCGAACAGCGACGACAGCGTATGCGCGCGCAACCCTGCAAGCGGCAGCCCGAGCTGGAATTGCGCGCTGCGATTCGCGGACAGAAAGCGGCCGTCGCAGGTGAACGCGGCGATGCCTTCCATCAACGTGCCGAGGAACTCGGGGCGGCCATGAAAGGCGATCTGCAAGGTCTCGCGGAACGTGTTGGCGAACAGATGATTCTCGATCATCTGCACGGACATCTTCGCGAGCGCCATGGTGTGCTGGTGATAGCTGCGATGATCGCCCGTGACGTCGAGCACGCCGATGAGATCGCCATACGGATCGAGAATCGGCACGCTCGAACAGGTCAGAAACCGGTTCGCCGCGAGATAGTGCTGCTCGCCATGCACGACAGTCGCACTGCGTTCAGCCAGCGCCGTGCCGATTGCATTCGTGCCTTGCCGGCTCTCCGCCCAGTTCGCGCCCGGCCGCAGTGCGACTTTCTCGGCACGCCGCAAAAAATCGTCGTCGCCGATGGAATGAAGGATCAGACCTTCGGCGTCGGTCAGCACGATCATGCTCTGAGTGTTCACAATCTGCTCATGCAGCGTTTCCATCACCGGCGTGGCGTGCGCGCAGAGGATGCGGTTCTGCTCGAGCTTCATTGCGAGTTCGCCGGCGGGCAGCACGTCGTAATCGGGGCGCATGGACTCGCTCAGACCGAATACCTCCGAGCGTTCATGGGACTTCTGAATCGACGGCGTAAGCCAGCAAGCCTCGCGCGTGGCGATTGGGGTTGCGGCGTGATACATGTCATCGCGCATTGTCTCCTCCTGGTCGGGCCCCGGTCGTTCTGCCGGGGTCGTGCAGGTGCGACAGAATGCAAATACTGCGCCAGGGCGCTTGCGATATGCGGATTCGCTTGCTTTACAGACCTGCTTTACAGACTTGCTTCTCCGACCTCGTTTCGCGACGAACGCGCACGCCACTTCGCTGGCGTCATGCCGACCTGCCGTTTGAAAACGCGCTGAAATGCGGCTTCCGATTGATACCCCACCGCCTCACCGATCTCGGCGACAGACATGCCCGTTTGCGCCAGCTTGCGTCCGGCGATCGCCATGCGGATGTCCGTGAGCACGTCGCTCGCCGAACGGCCGATCGCTTCGTCGAAGTGACGTGCGAACGTAGCACGCGACATGTGACAGAGTTCGGCGAGCGTCGGCAGCGTCCACGGCTTCCCCGGTTCGTCGAACATGGCCGCGAGAGCCGGTTGCAGGCGTTGACGCTGCGCAAGCGCAAGCAGGCCGCGCGGCGCTTCGTCGGTAGTGGACGCGCAGCGCAGGGTCAGCGCGAACAAAGCGCCCGAAAGCTGATTCACGACCGTCGCGCTGCCCGGCTGCTGCTCGAACGCTTCCTCACGCATTAATTCGATGACGCGCGCAAGCCGGCTTGCTGCGAACGCGGCGTCGCGCGCCGCTCCGTCGCCGGTGTCCGCGTTCACGCTGCTCACCAGCAAACGGCCCGGCAGATGGTCGCGCATCAGTTGCTGCGGCACGGCCGGCAGCACGAAGCGCCCGCACAGCACATCGGCGCCTTCGCGTACTTTGCCGTTCGTGACGATGGTCAATCCGTCCTTCTGCTGCTCGCGCGCCGGTCGCGGCGGACTGCCGCTGCCGTCGTGCAACGTATGAGCGCTGCCCGATGGAAACAGCACGATATCGCCGGCTTTCATGCGCAGCGCCGGTTCGCCTTTCGTTCCCGCAGCGCTTTCGATGACAGCCTCGCCGCGCAACAGCACGTGATACGGAAACTCCCACTCGTTCGATTCGGGATGATCGAGGCGCCACGGCGAGCCGAAGTGGCACCGTACGTCGAGCCGTCCGGTCACCGGCATCAGCGAGAGCAATCGGTCGAGCAGTTCCATATGAGACGTTTGAGCATGAAGTTGCGAAAGTATGGCATTAAAGAACTCGCCGCGCATCCCTACACTGACTCCCATGCCATACGACATGGCTAAGCAGTTTCAACCGCCAACCTGAAGGAAGGAGTCAATCATGTCCCGTCTGACCACCATTCGCCCCGAAGAAGCAACTGGCGCAGCCGCCGAAGTGTTCGCGAAGATCAAGAAGGCCGTCGGCAAGGTGCCCAACGCCTACGCGACCATCGGCACGCACAGCCCCGAAGCGCTCAGCGCGGCGCTCGCATTCGATGCAGCCGTGGATGCCGGCACGCTCGGCAAGGCGGACATCGAAGTCATCAAGCTGGCCGTCAGCGAGCACGTCGGCTGTGACTACTGTGTGGCCGCGCATACGTTGAAGGGCAAGCTGGCCGGTCTGTCGAGCGACGACATGAAGCAGGTGCGAGCCGGCGTTGCAACCGGCGACGCGAAGCGCGACGCGCTGGTGACGTTTGTGCAAACGCTGGTCGGTACGCGCGGCACGGTGCCCGAGGCCGCACTCGATGCAGTGCGCGCGGCCGGTTACACGGACCGCCAGATCATCGAAATCAACCTGGCCATCGCGTCGATTACGTTCACGAATCTCGTGAATCGCGTGAACGACACGACGATCGACTTCCCCGCAGTCAAGTAACCCGCAACTGCGGCACTCAAGTTTCGACAGGAGAGACTGTCATGCGCACCATTCATACAGACGTCGCCGTAATCGGCGCAGGCACGGCCGGGCTGTCGGCTTACCGCAGCGCGAAAGCCGAAGGCCGCAAGGCCGTGATCATCGAAGGCGATGAATACGGCACGACGTGTGCGCGAGTGGGGTGCATGCCGTCGAAGCTGCTGATCGCGGCGGCGGAAGCCGCGCATGCCGCGAACCACGCCGAGCCGTTTGGCGTTCGTGTCGATGGAGTGCGGATAGACGGCGAGGCGGTCATGCAGCGCGTGCGCAGCGAGCGCGACCGCTTCGTCGGCTTCGTCGTGGACGGCGTCCACGCGTTGCCGGAGGCGGACCGGCTGATCGGCCACGTGCGCTTCATCGACGACCGGCTGTTGCAGGTCGGCAGCGATACGCTCGTGCATGCGGCGAGCGTGGTGATCGCGACGGGTTCGACGCCTGTCGTCCCCGAGATTCTTCGTGGCGTCGGCGAGCGCGTCATCGTGAACGACGATGTGTTTGCATGGCAGACGCTGCCGCGCAGCGTGGCCGTGGTGGGCCCGGGCGTGATCGGTCTGGAACTCGGTCAGGCGCTGGCTCGCCTCGGTGTGAAGGTGAGCGTGTTCGGCGCGCGCGGCGGCGTGGGTCCGCTGACGGACCCCGTGATCGTGGCGGAAGCGCGCGCGACGTTTGCCGCAGCGTTCCACTTCGAGCCGCAGGGTACGCTCGAAGCCGCGACGGCAGTCGAGGGCGGCGTGCGGATTCGCTATGCGCGCGCCGACGGAAGCTACGTCGAGGACACGTATGAGTACGTGCTCGCAGCGACCGGCCGACGCCCGAACGTTGCGCAACTCGGCCTCGAAAACACATCGCTCGAACTGGATGCGCACGGCGTGCCGCGCTTCGACCGCGACACGCTGCAAGTGGGCGCCCATCCGGTCTTCATTGCCGGCGACGCGAACGGGATTCTGCCGCTCCTGCACGAAGCCGCCGACGAAGGCCGCGCCGCCGGACGCAATGCCGCGCTTTATCCCGATGTCGTGCCGCTGGTGAGGCGCGCGCCGCTCGCCATCGTTTTCTCCGATCCGCAGATCGCGATGGTCGGGGCACGGCATCGCGATCTCGCGCCGGATAGTTTCGTCGCGGGCGAAGTGAGCTTCGAAGACCAGGGGCGCAGCCGCGTCATGCTGAAGAATCACGGACGGGCGAGGGTGTACATCGATCGCGCGACGCGGCGCTTTGTCGGCGCGGAATGGTTCGGCCCGGCCGCGGAACACATCGGTCATCTGCTCGCGTGGAGCTTGCAGATGAAGGTGACGGTCGACGATATGCTCGGGATGCCTTTCTATCATCCGGTCGTCGAGGAAGGGTTGAGGACGGCGTTGCGGGATGCGGCGGCGCGGTTGTAGGAGACTGCCCTCAGTCGATATGTGTGGCCGACATCCATCCGTTGGCCGTGCTTACCGCCGCTATCTGCTTCGCGATCGAATCGCCGAGCTTTTTCGCGTCGCCGCTCATGCCGCTCTGTTTCGCCTCGGACGCGCCATGCAGCGCCGTGCCTGTCGCTGCTGCGGTTGCAACATGCGCAGCAGCGGCGCCGACGCCAGCGGTTTCCGCGATGCCGGGCATGTGACCGCTATCGGCGTTGGCGGAAAAGCTTTGCAGTTCGATCGGCGTGCCGGCGGCCGGCTTGTACAGGATCTGGATCGACGCGCTCACTTCGCTCTTGCCGGCGCCAAGCCCGATCAGCACGCGACGGCGGCGCTTGCCTTCGTCGATTGTCTGGAAGTTGCCTTCGACGACGAGCGCGTTTTCGTTCATCGGTGCAGGACCGTCGACGCGGACCGCGCGCAGTCCGAGCGTTTGCAGTTCGCGCACGATTTCGTCGGCGACCTGTTCACGAGTATCGCTCGCGGTCTGAAGCTGCTTTTGCTCCGACGATTCGCCCGTCATCGCCGCTCCGAGTTTCTGCGCGATGCCGCCGCTGTCCGATTTCACCTGGTCGGGCGTGGCGCCGAACGAATACACGTAGATGACGTCGGCGCGAACATGCGGGACGGCGCTGGTCTGCGTCGTGGCGGCGATGCCCGAAGCGCAGCCGGTCAGAAGCAGCGCCCCTGCGACGAGTGCGGAGCCTGCTACACGTTTAGCGTTGCCAACGAATGATTTGAGTGAGGTTTGCATATCGATCCTGTCGTGGCACCGTGGCGCCGGTAATGTCGGGGAGGTGTGCCGCAGCACGTAGACGTGAGTATGGGAGGAAGCGGCTCCGCACACCATTCAGCAATTGTGTCGCGCGATGTCGCCAGGACCGTTCGCCAGGATCGTTCGCGCGGGGCCGGAGTAGGCCCGCCTTGCTTATGAAGAATGCCGGTTCAGCGGCAACGTGACGAGCGCCTCGAGACCGCCGCCTTCACGCGCACGAAACTGCAGCGAGCCGCCATGCAGACGCGCGATGCGCTCGACGATCGCAAGCCCGAGACCTGTGCCGCCCGAATGCGTCCGTGCGTTCGTACCGCGGCTGAACGGCGTCTTGAGTTTTTCCATTTCTGCGGCGTCGATTCCGCTGCCGCGATCGCAGACGGCGACGCACGCTGCATCGCCTTCGGTCCATGTGCGCACGGCAAGACCTGTGCGTCCATACGCAATCGCGTTGTGCATCAGATTCATCAAAAGCCGCATGAGGCTCACGGGCCGGTACGCGAACTCGGGGACTTCGCCGAGCGACAGTTCGAACTCGTGTCCGAGCCCCGCAAAATCCGCGGCGAGCTGACCGATGAGCGCGTTGAGATCGCCCTGCCGCGGCGGCTCGCGTTCGCCGCTGCCGGCGTAGTCCATGAACTGCTGGAGAATCGTGTCGATGTGGTCGAGATAGCTTTCCGCCGATGCGACGAAGGTGTCGTCGGCGCCGCGCGGAATCGCCATCGCCATCGCGAGACGCAGCTTGGTGAGCGGCGTGCGGATGTCGTGCGATACGCCCGCGAGCATCAGCGCGCGCGTTGCTTCGGCCTGCTGCAACGCCTCGGTCATCTGATTGAACGCGCCGCTCACCTGGGCGATTTCCGTCGGACCGTCGGTTGGCAGAACGACGGGCGCTTCGCCCGCGCTCACGTGCCGCGCGGCGCGCGCAAGGTCCTTCAGCGGCCGGTTGATGTGCAACTGGATCAGATAGCCCGTCAACGCGGCCAGTAACGCGAGGCCCACGGAAAGTATCAGCGTCGTGGTGATGCCGCTCGCCTGCGCGTCTTCTGTCATCGGCAGCGCAATCCAGCTTGGCGCGCCGGCGACGTGCACGCGAATCCAGAGCCGCTCGCCGTCGCCGCCGTTGCCAGTTTGCCAGCGCACCGGCATGTCCGGCGGCAGATGGTGCTGCAGCGCGCGAAGGAAGACATCGCGTTGCCATGTGCCGAACAGGCGCGGCAGGCTGCGCTGCGCTTTGACGCCATCGGGTTCGGGCGCCGCTGTCTGCGCACCGAGGCGCGCGGCCGCGGCGCGGCCCTGGTCGGGCGGCATCGCGGCGAGCACGCCATCGAGCGTCTTGACGTAATCGGCGAAGATGATCGCGGCGCGGTCGATGCGCGGACGCTGCACGAAATGCAGCAGCACCGCGAACGAGCACGCCTGCGTCAGTGCGACGAGCGCTACCAGCAGAACGATATTGCGCGTCAGCAGCGAACGCGGCAGCCATCTGCCGCGCCGCTTTGAACGCGTTGCGATGCTCACGAGTCGATGCCTGCAACGAGCATGTAGCCGACACCCCACACGGTCTTGATGAAGCGCGGTTTCGACGGATCGTCTTCGACGATCTGACGCAGCCGCAAAATCTGCACGTCGATGCTGCGGTCGAGCGCGTCGTGGTCGCGGCCGCGCGCCCGCGCCAGCAGATTCTCGCGGCTCACCGGCCGGTTCGGCGACGACCCCAGCGCGTGCAGCAGCAACATCTGCGCGGAGTGCACGTCGACCGGCTCGCCACGATGCAGCAGCGTTTGCTTGCCGACATCGAACTCGTATTCGCCGAAGCGCAGCGTTTGTGAAGTCACGGTCGGTACGCCCGCGGCCATTTTCTGGCGACGCAGCAGAGCGCGGATTCGCGCGACCAGTTCATCGGGGAGAAACGGTTTCGCGAGGTAGTCGTCGGCGCCGGTTTCGAGGCCGACCACGCGGTCGACGGGATCGCCTTTCGCGGTCAGCATGAGGATGGGCAGCGTCTGTCCTTCGGCGCGCAGCCGCCGGCATATCGTCAGCCCGTCTTCCGGTTCCATCATCAGGTCGAGCACGAGCAGGTCGTACGGTTCGCGCTGCAGGTAGCGGTCGAGCTGCTTGCCGTCGGCGACGACGCGCACATGGAACCCGTGCCCGGTCAGAAACCGTTGCAGCATGTTGCGCAACTCGGCTTCGTCGTCCAGCACGATGATCCTGTTCGCCTGATCCATGACGCGTCTCCCAGCCTCGTTGCCTTTCAGCGTGCCATTGCTTTCTGCTGCATGAGCGCCTCGATTTGCGGCAGCGTGACATAACCGGCGTGCTGCGTGTCGATTTCGTCGAAGTGTTTCGCGACCATCGGCATGCCGGCTGTCGCCTGTTCGCGCGTCAGCTTGCCGTCGCCCGTCGTGTTCGCTCGGGCGAAGCGGGCCTGCAATTGCTGCATCGCACGCTCGCCGCGCGGGGCATCCGCGGGTGGCAGTGCGCTTTGAGCCGAAGCCACTGCAGAAACAATACACAAGAGAAGCACTGCGATCATCTTTTTCATCATCTACTCCGTGTTTTCGCCGACGCTTATGGCCGGCGGGGTTGATTCATTGATCTCACGTTTGCTGTTATGCCCAGTGCGCCGGCACCCAGAAGCGCCCGACCCAGTGACCCGGCACCAGCACCGCGGGATGCGGCGCGGGCGCGACATACACAGGACGCGGCGCGACATACAGCGTGTGGGCCTGCGGCGCGATGAATACGACATGCGGCGGGGGCGGCGCAACGTAGACGACCTTCGGCGGCGGGGGCGGCGCAACGTAGACGACCTTCGGTGCGGGCGGCGCGACGTAGACAGTCTTCGGTGCAGGCGGCGGCACGTAGACGACCGGCGGCGGTGGCACATAAGCGGGCGGAGGCGCGACGACAACAGGCGCAGGCGCGACGACCACAGGTACAGGCGCAGCAACCACCGGTACGGGCGCGACGACAACCGGAGCCGGCGCCACCACGACCGGCGGAGGCGCGACGACAACCGGTACGCTGCCCACGGCAACCGTCGCGCCGACAGTCGTAACCGTGCCGCCCGTAGTCACCGTGCCGCCATGTACGACGGTCGTGCCGCTGCCTGTCGTCACCACGCCGGGCGCCACGCGTGTCGCGCTGCCTGAATGGTTGACGGTTCCGCCATCGGAGCCCGTCACCGTCCCCGAACGATTGCAGGTTGAACCGGCGCAGTCCGTCGATGCCGTGTGACTGGTCGTATTGCCGTTCGCGCCGGTAACCGTGCCCGACGACGAATACTGACCCGGCGCGTTGCGTGTCACGCTGCCCGAAGTCGTGGCGCTGTGGCCGTCCGAGCCGTTCAGCGCGCCGGTGTGGTCGCATGTGCCGCCTGCGCAGCTCGTGTCGCCCGAGTGCTGAACCTGACGTCCGTTGGGGCCCGTCGCCGTGCCCGAATTCGAGAACTGGCCGGGTGCGGTGCGGTTGACCGTGCCGGTGTTGGTGGCGATGCCGCCATAAGGATTCTCGACGCCGCCGGCGTGCGTGCAACTGCCGCCTGTGCAGGAGCCGTAGTGTGCGCCGTTGTAAGTGCCGTGCGGCGTGTAGGCGGTGCCATGACCCGACCATCCGGCGAAGGCGGGCGTGCTGATGGTGCTGACCGCGATGAGCATGGCAGCGCTGGCTGCGGCGAGGTAACGGAGTTTCATGAGGTGTCCTTCCCGGTTCGGTTAGTCACGCACTGCGGCGTGGCAGCGGAACGAACTATAAGAGGACCTCGCGAAATAATCGCCCGGTAAAAGATGTCGCGGTGTTACACCCCCGCGGCGGGCCGCCGGCAGCCGGGCCGCACGGCCCGATTCGCCGTCGCGGCCGCGATTTCGTGACATCTGGCGACATGGTTTACGCGTGGTCTTTGGCCGGGCAGCCCACTACATTAGCTTCACCCGACGCGATAGCGGCTTTGCCCGCAGACGACGCGTCCCACCTCAACCGTTATCTGCCCATCATGTCGACTACTGGAAAAATCGCGCTTTTCGTTACCGTGTTCATCATTGGCGTCTCGCTGATCGAGGCATGCGTGCTCACCCGCACACAGAGAAACAGCGCCTCGCCCTTCGACTGGTATGAAGTATGGATTTCGCTCGCCGATGTGGCCGGCCGCAAGCTGCTCGCGCTGCTGCCGCTATCGCTCGCGACGCCGATATTCGCCCTTGCCTGGGATCACCGCCTCTTTACCGTCACGCTCAACAGCGCGCTGATGCTGTTCGTGCTCTTTATCGGACAGGAGTTCTGCTACTACTGGTATCACCGCGCGTCGCACCGCATCCGCTTTTTCTGGGCGACGCACGCGGTTCACCACTCGCCGAACCAGTTGACGCTTTCGTCCGCCTATCGCCTCGGCTTGACCGGCAAACTGACCGGCTCGGCGATCTTCTTCACGCCGCTCGTCTGGCTCGGCGTACGCCCCGAAATCGTGCTCGCGACGCTGAGCTTCAATCTGCTCTACCAGTTCTGGCTGCATAACACGTGGACGCCGAAACTCGGCTGGCTCGAATACGTGTTCAATACGCCGTCGGCGCATCGCGTGCATCACGCATCGAACGTCGATTATCTCGATGCAAACTTCGGCGGCGTGCTTGTCATATTCGATCGGCTGTTCGGCACCTATGTCGAAGAACGCGCCGATGAACCGTGCCGCTACGGTCTCACGACACCGACGCGCTCACGCAATCCGCTCGTCGTCGAATTCGAGCACTGGGTGAGTCTTGCACGCGATGTCGCGTCGGCGGGCAGCGTCTGGGCCGCGATTTGCTACGTGATTCTGCCGCCCGGCTGGCGCGCTGACGGCGCCGGCGAAACGACAGAAGCACTGCGTCGGCAGAGTCTGGCCGCAGCGCGTACGGTTCCGGCGAGTACGACACAGGGACGATGAGCAATGGTGTCCTACGGCCCGATGTGCCGTTTCCCCACGTGGCCATTTATACCGACGGCCAATTCCGTTACCGGTAACGGAAATCGAATTGCACGCGCCGAACGCAGTCGTTATACTGCCTCGGCGATCCGGTGGCTTGGCCACCGTGATTGGCCTGACCGCAGAACGGGTTCGAAGCAGACTGTCCGAAATGTATAGCGGCCGCGCACAAGCGGCCGTGTTCGCAAGAGGCGTGCTGTAGACAAAGTCGAGTCGCGCCTCCGACAAGCAGAATGAAAGGAGACGACAAGATGTTCCGTAAAGGAATGCAGGTCAAGATCGCCGCGGCCGTGGTTGCGTGCGTGTTGGGAGGCGCCGCGCAGGCGCAGGTCGCAACCGGCGATACGTCGCAGAAAAAGATCGCGCTGTCGAACAGCTTCGCGGGCAACGCGTGGCGGCAGTCGATGCTCAAAAGCTGGAACGCCGTCTCGCAGCAGGCGGTCGCCGACAAGAAAGTCGCCGCCGCGCCGGCCTTCACCACCGCCGAAAACCAGGTGACAGAGCAGGCGCAACAAATCCAGAATCTCATCTTGCAGGGCTATAACGCGATCGTGATTGACGCCGTGTCGCCCACTGCGCTCAACGGCACGATCAAGAAGGCGTGCGCGGCAGGCGTCGTTGTCGTTTCGTTCGACGGCGTCGTCGACGAGCCTTGCGCGTATCGCGTGAACTTCGATTTCAAGGGCTGGGCCGAGCAGGGCGTCGACTATCTGGCGACGCGGCTCAACGGCAAGGGCAACATTCTCGAAGTGCGCGGCGTCGCCGGTATTTCGGTCGATAACCTCATGCACGAAGGCGTGCTCGAAGGGCTCAAGAAGCATCCGGGCATGAAGCTCGTCGGATCGGTCAACGGCGACTGGACGCAGTCCGTCGCGCAGAAAGCCGTCGCGGGCATTCTTCCGACGCTGCCGCAAGTGGACGGCGTCGCGACCGAGGGCGAGATGTCCTTCGGCATCGCGCAGGCGTTCAAGGCGGCCAACCGGCCCGCGCCTCCGATGATTATCGGCAGCACGTATCCCGAGCTTCAATGGTGGAGCGAACAGACGAAGGCCGGCTATCAGTCGCGCTCGCTGTCCAATCCGCCGGGCGCGGTGAGCTTTGCATTCTGGGTCGCGCAGCAAGTGCTCGCGGGCAAGAAGATCCCGAAGGAAGTCACGATCAACGTGCCGCTGCTCGCCATCTCGCAACAGGAGTTGCCCGCG
Source organism: Paraburkholderia sp. GV068 (assembly GCF_003058125.1). NCBI lineage: Bacteria > Pseudomonadati > Pseudomonadota > Betaproteobacteria > Burkholderiales > Burkholderiaceae > Paraburkholderia > Paraburkholderia sp. GV068. The sequence goes on along the minus strand of NZ_QBUB01000002.1, from coordinate 272,393 downwards.
AAGCTCGCCGCGATTCCGCCTGGCGGCATCGCCGATGTGACCTATACGTTGCCGCAAACCGTGGCTCTGCTCGACAAGAAGTAAGCGCACGAAGACGCCACCCACGGAGACAGGTGAATGGGCGCAACATCCAGCCAGGAGGACAGCCGCGCGCTGATCCGCTTCGAAGGCATCGGCAAGACGTTCGGGCGGGTCCGCGCACTCACGGACATCGACTTCGCGTTTCTGGCCGGCGAATGTGTCGGCATTGCCGGCCACAACGGCGCGGGCAAATCGACGCTGATGTCGGTGCTCGCGGGCGTGTACGCGCCGACGCAAGGGCGCATCGAAGTGGACGGGCAAGATGCGCCGCATTACGACGCGAATGCTGCCAGAAATGCGGGCGTGCGCTGCGTGTTTCAGGAACTCTCGTTGTGCGCGAATCTGACCGTGGCCGAGAACATGACCGTCGTGCATCCGCATTTGCATGGACGCGGCTGGCGACGCAAGGCCACCGCGCTGATGCGCGAGAAGCTCGACGAAATCTTTCCTGACCACGGCCTGAAGGGCGGCGAACTCGTCTCCGATCTCACGCTCACGCAGCAGCAAATGGTGGAGATCGCGCGCGCCTTTACAGTCACCGATACGCCCGTGCGTCTCGTGATTCTCGACGAGCCGACTTCCTCGCTCGACGCTCATACCGCCGAGCAGTTGCTCGCCTTCGTGCGGCGCGCGGCTGCCGAGCGCGGCATTACGTGTCTGCTCATCACGCACATGCTCGGCGAAATAGAGCGCGTGGCGGACCGCGTGATGGTGATGCGCGACGGCGGCATCGTCGGCGTGCTGCCGCGCGCGCAGTCGAGCCGCGCGTCGATCATTCAGGCGATGGGCCAGCATCTCGAAGCCGACAAGTCGCCGGCCGCGGCGCGCGCGCGTAATGCGCGCAGCGATGAAGCGCGTTTTCGCTGGAATGTCGGCGTGAAGAAGCACACGGCAATCGAAGCGTCGCGCGGCGAGATCGTCGGCTTCGCGGGACTCGCGGGACAAGGTCAGACCGAAGCGCTGCTATCCATCTACGATGCCGCGACACGTCACGGCGCGGCCCGCACGAAGGTCGCATTCGTTGCGGGCGATCGCGGACGTGACGGCGTATTTCCCGTCTGGTCGATCGCGCAGAATCTCGATCTGCGCTGGCTGCTCGGCGGCGCAAAACGCAAGCGCGGTCTCGTCGATTTCGCCGCGGCGCGCGAACTCGTCGAAGCATGGCGCGCGAAGATCGGCATACGCGGCGCGTCGATGAACGCAGGCATTCTTTCGCTCTCGGGCGGCAATCAGCAGAAGGTTCTGTTCGCGCGCGCGCTTGCCTGCGACGCCGAACTCATTCTGATGGACGATCCCACGCGCGGCGTCGATGTCGGCACCAAGCGCGACATCTATCAACTCGTACACGAAGAAGCCGCGAAGGGCCGCACCTTCATCTGGTACACCACGGAAAACGAAGAACTCTCGCACTGCGATCGCACTTACGTGTTCCGCTCCGCCGCCGTTACGCGCGTGCTTCACGCCGACGAATGCACGGAAGAGGCGCTGCTCGCGGCGAGCTTCGAGGATCAGGCAGCATGACATTCGCTAATACGCAGGCGCGTTTGCGCGCGATGCTTCCCGCCATTTCGTTGGTCGCGGTGCTGGTGCCGATCGCCATCATGCAGCCGACCGTGATGAGCTACTTCGGCTCCAGCCTGCTGCTGAATCTCGCCGTGCCGATCGTGCTCGCGACGCTCGCGCAACTCGCGATCATCACCGTCAACGATCTGGATCTGTCGATTGGGCCGTTCGTGAGTCTTGTCGCGTGCATCGGCGCGACGCTGCTGGTGAAGCAACCGTGGCTCGGCGCGCTGGCGTTAGCCGGTTGCGTGCTCGCGTATGCGGCCGTCGGCGCGCTGATCGAGTTGCGGCAGATTCCGTCCATCGTCGTAACGCTTGGTCTTTCGTTCGTATGGAGCGGGCTTGCCATCGTGCTGCTGCCGTCGCCTGGCGGCACGAGTCCCGAGTGGCTCGGCACGGCAATGGGCTACCAGACGCCGCTCATCGCCGCGCCGATCGTGTGGTCGGTGCTGATCGCGATCGTCGGACACCTGCTGCTGATGCGCTCGTCGGCGGGCGTGCGGGTTCGCGGCGCGGGCGGCAATCCGCGCGCGATGCGCCGCTTCGGCTGGTCGCTCGTGCGCAGCAAGGCGACGCTCTACGGCGTCGCGGGCGTGTTCGGCGTGCTATCGGGGTTGTCGCTGCTCGGCCTGACGACTTCCGCCGACGCCAATCTCGCGCTGCGCTATACGTTGCTGTCGATTGCGGCGGTGATACTCGGCGGCGGTGAATTTATCGGCGGCCGCGTGTCGGTAGTCGGCGCGGTGCTCGGTGCGATCACGCTGACGCTTGCCGCGTCGTTCCTCGCTTTCCTCAACATCTCGGCGGATTGGCAGGTCGGCATGCAGGGAGCGATTCTGATCGTCGTGTTGTCGTTGCGCGTGCTGCTGCAACGCGGAGAACGCCGGTGAAAACGCAAATTTCCAGCGAGCCGATCGCTTCTCAGGACAGCGTCTGGGCGCGGCTCAAAAGTATTCAGGCGCCGTGGGCCTGGTCGTTCGTCGGCACGGTGCTGGTGTGGTTCGGCATTGTCGGCGTGTTCGGCTTCGGCATCGCAAGCAATGTCGCGCAGACGGCGCTGACCTATGGCGTCTTCATGGTGCTCGTCGGTCTCGGGCAGATGCTCGTCATCACATCGGGCGTCGGCAACATCGACCTGTCGGTGCCGTCGACCATCGCGCTTGCCGGCGTGATCGGCATGCATGTGATGCGCAGCTCGAACGGATACATCGCGTTGGGCGTGGCCGCGGTGCTGGGCGTGGGCGTCGTTGTCGGCGTCGCCAACTACATGCTGATTCGCCTTTTGCGCATCCCGCCGATCATCGCGACGCTGTCGTCGAGCTTCATCATTCAGTCGATTGCGATCACGCAAGGCCGCCAGTTGCCGCCGCCACCGCCCGCGCTTGGCGCTTTCGCGACGGGCCGCGTTTTGCAGATTCCGTATATCGCGCTGCTCGCGCTCGCGTTGTCGATCGCGCTCGCGGTGCTGCTGCATCGCGCCGTGTATGGCCGCAGGCTTTCCGCTATCGGCCAGAACGCGCGGGCCGCATGGCTCGCGGGCGTCAACGTGCATCGCACACGGTGCTTCGCTTATGTGCTGTCGTCGATGATCGCGTCGCTCACCGCGTTGCTGCTCGCGGCCATATCCGGCGGCGCGTCGCTCGACATGGGCGTGGAGTACATGCTGATTTCGATTGCCGTGGTCGTGATCGGCGGCACGCTGGTGACGGGCGGCAAGGCGACGATCGTCGGCGTATGGGGCGCGTCCATGTTCCTCTTTCTCACGAACGCGGCGCTCAATGCGGTGGGCGCGGATGCGGGCGTGCGCTCCATCGTGTATGGCGTGTTGATCATTTCAGTGACCGTGGCGGCGGGCGGAAAAGTGCTGCGATAGGCTTTGCAATAAGCGTTGCAATTGAAGCCCGCAGTAATAGCAAATAGAGAAGGGCAAGGAGACATGAAAAGCACCGACTTCGAAGTACACGACCCGCGTTTCAGGCTGCTGCTTCAGCCCAACGCCTTTCTGACGCGTCTCACGAACGAATGCCTGTGGGCCGAAGGTCCGGTCTATTTTCCGGCGACAGACCTGCTTATCTGGAGCGACATACCGAACAACCGGATGATGCGTTGGGCGCCGGGGATGGGCGTAGGCGTTTATCGCGCGCCGTCCAATTACAGCAATGGCAACACGCGCGACCGCGAGGGACGGCTCGTGACCTGCGAGCACGGCACGCGACGCGTGACGCGCACCGAACACGACGGCAGCGTGACCGTGCTGGCGTCGCACTTCGAAGGCAAGCGCCTCAATTCTCCGAACGATGTAGTCGTGGATTCCAAAGGTGACATCTGGTTCACCGATCCCGACTACGGCATTCTGAGCGACTACGAAGGTTATCGCGCCGACAGCGAAATTGGTCGTTGTAACGTCTATCGCATCGGCGCCGGCAGCGCGCAGGTGGAACTGGTCTGCGACGAGTTCGCGAAGCCGAACGGCCTCGCGTTCTCGCCGGACGAGAGCAAACTTTATATCGCCGATTCCGCTGCTTCGCACGACGACAACGCGCCGCGCCATATCCGCGTATTCGACGTGACGAGCGAAGGCGGTCTGCGCAACGGGCGTGTTTTTGCGGAGATGCAAAGCGGCGTGCCGGACGGCATGCGCATCGACGAGCACGGCAACGTCTGGACCAGCGCCGAAGACGGCGTGCATTGCTACGCGCCCAATGGCGCGCTGCTCGGCAAGATCCTGATACCCGAAGTCGTAGCCAATCTGACCTTCGGCGGATTGAACCGCAACTGCCTGTTCATCGCGGCGACGGCTTCCATCTATTCGCTTCATGTGGGTGTGCGCGGCGCGGGCCGCTGAAGCGCCCGAATATTTCAAATACATCGAATACTCGATAGGAGACACGACGTGCAGATAAAAAAACTGGCTCTCTCGCTGTGCATGGCCGCGATATGCGTGGCTGCATCCGCGGGCGCATCGGCGCAGGTCGCGACGGGCGATACCTCTTCGATGAAAATTGCGCTGTCGAATAACTATGCTGGCAATAGCTGGCGTCAGCAGATGCTCAAGAGCTGGTCCAACATCGCGGACCCGGCAGTCAAGCAGAAGATCGTCGCGGCCGCGCCGAGCTTCACCACGGCGGAAAGCCAGGCGACCGAGCAGGTCCAGCAGATCCAGAACCTGATACTCCAGGGCTTCAAGGCGATCGCGGTCGACTCCGTGTCGCCCACGGCGCTCAACGGCGTCATCAAGCAGGCGTGCGGCGCGGGCGTGACGGTCGTCTCGTTCGACGGCATCGCGACCGAGCCGTGCGCCTATCGCATCGCCGTCGATTTTCAGGGCATGGGCCGCATGCAGGTCGACTATCTGGCGAAGCGTCTGAACGGCAAGGGCAACCTGCTCGAGATTCGCGGGCTCGCGGGTGTCTCCGTCGACGACGAGATTCATCAGGGCATGGTCGACGAACTGAAGAAGTATCCGGGCCTGAAGGTGGTCGGTTCGGTGCATGGCGACTGGACGCAGACGGTCGCGCAAAAGCAGGTTGCGGGTGTGTTGCCGACCTTGCCCAAGATCGACGGCGTGCTCACACAAGGCGGCGACGGTTTCGGCGCGGCGCAGGCGATCAAGGCGGCCGGACGGCCGACGCCGATCATCATTCTTGGCAACCGCCAGGAAGAACTTGCGTGGTGGGCCGATCAGAAAAAGAGCGGCTACGAAACGATGTCGGTGACCATTCCGCCCGGCGCGTCGTCGTTCGCATTCTGGGTGACGCAGCAGATTCTCGCGGGCAAGAAAGTGCCGCATGACATTCGCATGCCGGTGCTCGAAGTGAAGCCCGACGAACTCGACGCGGTGCTGGCGAAGACGCCGCCTGGCGCGCTCGCGAACAAGGAGTACACGCGCGAGGAAGTGGTGGCGGTCATCGACGGAAAGAAATAGAGTGGCCGCTACTTGCGTCGACCGATCTATCCCTCGCCGAAGCGCGCCACGACGAAGTCGATGAAGCTGCGCAGCTTCGGCGTGGGCCGGCGGTCGGGCGCAAACAGTAGATGGATCGGCAGCGGCGGCGGTTCGTAGTCCGGCAGCACGCGCACGAGGCGCCCCGCAGCGAGATCGTCGCGCAGCATGTCGCACGGTTGCAGGATGATGCCCGCGCCTTCGACTGCGGCATTGCGCAGCGCCTGGCCGTTGTTGATCGAGAAGCGGCTGCTGACCGGCACCACATGCCGGCCGTCGGGCCCGACCAAATGCCATTCACGTAACGGCCCGCGGCCCCAGTAAGAGAATCCGGGGCACTCATGCTGCGTCAGATCTTCAGGGCGTAGAGGCGTGCCGCGCTCAGCCAGATACGCGGGCGACGCGCAGATCGTCAGTCGATAAGGACCGATCGGCCGCGCAATCAGCCTCGAATCGGCGATCGGCGCGATGCGCACGACGGCGTCATAGCCTTCGTCGATTACGTCGATCAGCCGGTCGCTCAGCGTCAGGTCAACACTGACTTCGGGATGTTGCCGCATGTATTGCGCGAGCGTCGGCACGAGGCTGTGCGCGCCGAAGCTCACCGGTGCATTGATGCGCAGCTTGCCGCGCGGCGCGGCCTGCAGGTTCGCGGCCAGCGCCTCCGCCGCTTCCATCTCGGCGAGCACGGACTTGCTGCGCTCGTAAAACGCGCGCCCGGCTTCGGTGAGGCTTTGGCGGCGCGTCGTACGATTGATGAGCTGCATGCGATAGCGCTCCTCGAGCAGCCGCACATGCTTGCCGACGGCCTGCGATGTCATGCCGAGCGCCGCGCCGGCCGCGGCGAACGAGCCCGTTTCCGCCGCTTTGACGAAGACCGCCATGCTGGTGAGACGATCCATGATTAGAAACAGTTAGGTTCGATAGTCAGAGCGAACGCGCCATTTATCGTGCGGCCGGCTCAAATTATAGTGAGTTCGTCACTTACTCGTTGGAGAGCGAACATGCCGCGTGTCGTACGTTTTCATCAGAATGGCGGTCCCGAAGTGCTGCGGATCGATAACGTCGAAGTACCGCCGCCCGCCGCGGACGAGATCCAGTTGCAGATTCGTGCGCTGGGCGTGAACAGAGCGGAGTCCATGTTCCGCTCCGGGTTCTATGTGGAGTCGCCGGTGTTTCCCGCGCGGCTCGGTTATGAGGCGTCCGGCGTCGTCAGCGCCGTCGGTTCGTCCGTGACCAATGTCGCCGTCGGCGACGCGGTCGCCATCATTCCGCCCATGTCGATCACGCGATGGGGCGCGTATGGCGATACCGGCAATTTTCCGGCGGCGCATGCGGTGAAGAATCCACCGTCGCTAGGATTCACCGAGGCCGCCGCGGTGTGGATGCAGTATGTAACGGCGTGGGGCGCACTGGTCGACATCGCGCAATTGCGCGCAGGCGAGGCGGTCATCATCACGGCGTCGTCGAGCAGCGTGGGGCTTGCGGCGATTCAGGTGGCAAAGAGCGTGGGCGCCATTGCGATTGCGACGACCCGCACCGACGCGAAGAAAAACGCGCTGCTGGAAGCGGGCGCCGACCACGTGATCGTCACGCAGCAGGAAGATCTGGTCGCGCGCGTCAACGAGATCACCGGCGGCGCGGGCGCGCGCGTCGCGTTCGATCCGGTGCTCGGGCCGGAGTTCGAGAAAGTGGCCGATGCGCTGTGCGAGCGTGGCATCGTGTTCGCTTATGGCGCGCTGAGTCCAGAACCGACGCCGTTCCCGCTGTTCGCGATCCTCGGCAAGATGCTGACCGTGTATGGCTACCAGTACAAGCTGATTGTGAGCGATCCGGCGCGTCTGGAAAGGGCAAAGCGCTTCGTTCTCGATGGCCTTTCGTCGGGCGTGCTGAAGCCGGTGATCGACAAGGTCTTCCCGCTCGAGCAGATCGTCGACGCTCATCGTTATCTCGAGTCGAACCAGCAGTTCGGGAAGATTGTTGTCACGGTGTGAGGACGTTTGCGGGCATAGCGTTCGGAGCCTGCAATGGCTCACATCGCCATCACCAGTTGTATTTCGCACTGGCCAGCACGGTCCGCTCGTTGCCGAACACGCACACTGCATACGACTGGCAACCGCTCACATAGCGGCGGTCGAATACGTTCGCCACATTCAATGCGAGCCGCCAGTCGCGAGTGTCGTAGTGCAATGCGGCGTCGTAAAGCGTGTAGCTTGCAATCGTCAGCGAGTTGTCCGGTGCGCCCGCCAGCGCGCTTTGATAACGGACTCCGGCGCCGATGCCGAAACCCGCGAGCGCGCCTGTATGCCATGTCCAGTCCGTCCATAGCGACGCCATTTGCCGTGGACGTGGAACGTCCACGGGCCACTTGTTTAACGACGCATCGTTGGCTTTGATGTTCTTCACGTCCTGATAGACATACGACGCAATCACCGACAGTTCCCGCGTTATCTGTCCGACGGCGTTCAACTCGATGCCACGCGAACGGACCTCGCCGGTCTGCACGAACGAAGTGCCGGTCGGATCGAGATTGATCGGCGCCGGCGTGACGACATTGCTTTGATTGATCTGATAGACGGCTGCGCTTAACGTCACGTTTTTGCCTGCGGGTCGCCAGCGCAGACCCGCCTCGATCTGCCGGCCGCGCGTCGGCTTGGGCAAGCCACCGCCGTTCATCCTCACGCCAATGACCGGATTAAACGATGTCGAATAACTTGCGTAGGGCGACAGTCCATAGTCGCCCTCGTAGGTGAGCCCGACGCGACCCGAAAAGGCGCTGACATTCTGTTTGATCTGCGAGTTGTTCGCGCGGTCGTCCTGGCGCATATCGACCCAGTCTTCGCGGCCGCCGAGCGTCAGTGTCCATCGGCGGGCCTTGATCTGATCCTGCGCATAGGTGGCCAATGTACTCACCGTTGTGTGCGCATCGGTATGGCCGAGCGACGTCGGACCCGAAAAGATCGCGGTCGTGACCGGCGTGTAGACCGGCTTGTAGAGATTGAGATAGGGTGCGAGTGCGAGCCACACGCTTTCGGTCGTCGTCTGCCTGTTGTACTGGAAGCCGAGTAGCAGCGTGTGCTCGAGCGGTCCTGTCGCGAAGCGCGCTTGCGCATTGTTGTCGACGTCCAGCCGGCTGTAGTTCATCTGGAACAAGCCTGCATAACGCGTCATGGTGGTCGTGCTGTGAGGCGCGAGACCGTTGCCAAAAACAGATCCATCGTCACCCGACAAGTGCATCCAGCGCACGTTCTGGCGCAACGTCCAGATCGGATCGAGCTCGTGCGAGAACTGATAGCCGAGCGATTCCTGCTTCTTCTGATAGTGGTTGAATGCCGGATCGCCCATATAAATGTCCTGAGACAACGGGCCGTTCGGGTTCGGCAGTACCGTGCCTTGCGCGGGCAGGAAGTTATATGAAATATCGCCGCGATCTTGCAGGTAGGTTGCAGTGACTGTGAGCGATGTCTTCGAGTCTGGCCGCCAGCGAAACGATGGTGCAAGCGCGACGCGCTGGTCCGCGTTCGGGCCGGTCAGCGCATTGCCGTCGCGTGCAACGCCGAGAAAGCGATACGCGTACTTGCCGTCGGCGTCGAGCGTATCGCCGACGTCGATCATCGTCTGCTTGCGTGCATAGTTGCCGATCTGCACGCCGATTTCGCGGATGCGCTCGCCGTCAGCCTGCCGCGTCTGTGCATCGACGATAGCGCCGGGGTCGCCGGCGCCATATAGCACCGACGTCGGCCCGCGTAGCACGGTGAGGCTCTCGATCATATAAGGATCGACACGCCAGTTCGCGAGTGTTGCGGTATTTGGCGTTTGCAACCCATCGACGAATAGCGTCGGCGTAAAGCCGCGCAATGCCGCATACCAGTCGGTGCGGCCGTCCGATCCGAACGATGAAAAACCAGGTACGTAGCGCAGCGCCTGATTGATGTCGGTCGCGCCGGTCATCTCCATCTGCTGTGCGGTGACGATGTTGACGGTTTGAGGAACCTCGTTGATCGGCGTATCGGTTTTTGTGCCCGTCGTTGTGCGCTTGCCGACGAGTCCGACCGACGATCCCTCTCGTACATCCTTCACGGTGATCGCCGGCAACGCGCTGAGAGGCATGGCGTCCGTCACGCTCGCGTCGTCTACGGGTTGTGTCGGCTGTGCGTGCGCGTGGCCGACAGTCGCTGCGAGAACGATACCCTTCACCGCGACCATGATCGTGCGTCGTCCGGTGCGCATAGCCCACATCATTCGGTACTGCTCCTGTTTATTGTTGGCGGCCTGCGGGGCCTGGCCATTTGCGCACTTTCACGAGATGTTCTCTGTTTCGTGTGGCGACAGTGCAAGCGCTTCGGCGCCCGGAAAGTCCAATGCCTCGACGCAACGGCGAACTTCGGTCAGAAACGCGGTACACGAGGGATGAATCGCGAGCATGGTTTCAATCCATTGCTCGATATCGGTGAGGCGCCCGTCTTTTGCAAGTACTGCCAGATCCCGGCGGTCGCTGCGCGGGGGAATAGCCGAGGCAAGCCACCGCTTAGGCTGCGGACGAGCAGGCGCTGATCCGATGGAGGTGTACGGTACGACGCTCAACTGCGAAGCATCGAGATCTTTTGCAAAAGGAACAATGAGCTCGAATGAAAACGAAGTGCCTTGCTGCAGCGCGCTCGAAACGCGCAGTTCGCCGCCCATTGTGTTGACAATGCGCTGGGCGATGAAAAGGCCGAGTCCGGTACTGCCGTTCACCGACTGTATCTGTCTAAAGGCGGTAAACAGTTTCGACTGTTCTTCGATGGCGATGCCAATGCCCGTATCCGCGACTTCAAAGCCCATGTGCCAATGCTGTTCATGGCGGCGCGCCCGCACTGTCATCATGACGGTGCCGTCGTGTGTGAACTTCGACGCATTGGACAATAGATTCAGCAGTACCTGCTGTAATCGGCGACCGTCTATCGTCAATTGACGCGGTAGCGATGTCAACGCCTGATAGTGGAACTGGTTATTCAGTTGCGCACAGAGTGCGACCGCGTATTCGGCGATGTCGTCGAGAAGTGCGGGCAGATCGGTCGCGGTCGGTGCGATATCCAGTGGTTGCAACTCTGCTTTCGCGTATCCAATTAGCTCGTCGATCAAGGCCAGTTGATAGTTCACACTGCGCTCGATAGCCTGTATCAGCGTGGCTTGCTTCGAATCGGCTCTATTCAGAAGGAGGCTGGCGTAACTGGAAATGGTCGCCAATGGCGCGCGGAGATCGTGGCTGACATAGCCGAGCGTTTCGATCTTTTGCCGGTTCTTCTCTTCCGCGTAACGCAGTGCTTCGTTCAATTCCAGTGTGCGTCGCGCGACTTGCTCGCGCAGGCGGTCGTGTTCGGTTCTTTGCCAGTCCGCGAGTTCGGTTCTCGCCGCCCTTCGTTGCTTGCCGACGTGATTGACCCATGCGGCAAGCACGATTAGATGCGTCGCTAATCCAATGATCGCGACCGCCGGGTTCGGATGAATATCCGACTTTAACCATGCAAGAGCCGGCGGCAACGATCCGAGCGTTTCGAGCACGCGCAACGCAGAGTTGAGCAGCGAGAAGATCACGGTGAGCAACATGATCCGCGCGGTGGGCGTCGATTGACGGGCGAGACTTGCAGCCATCCCCACTGTGACGAAACCGAATACTGCGTTGACGTACAGGCCGACTTGCGCGAAGACGAACAGATTGCCGAAGGCGGCGCCCGCCGCCCCAATGCATTCGAGCGACGCGAATACATACAGCACGTAGCGCCAGGGCAGACGCGCTTTCTCGTCGCGTGCAATGCGCAAGATGAATGCGATGAACAGCAGCACCGCAGTGCATCCGAATACCGTGACGCTTCTCGAACTCCACTCGGTCGCCTGCGGCCATAGATAGACTCTCGTGTACCCGCGCTCCGCAGCTTCGAATAGCGCTGTCATCAAGCAGAGAGCCGCCAACACGAGAAACGGGCCGCTGCGGGAGAAATAGGCGATAAGCAGCGCACACCATGCGAGTGCGAGAGTTCCGCCGATCAATCCGCCATTCCAGAGCGCGGCGCGCTTTTCCAATGCATCGAATGCCGCCGACGAATACAGCGCCGGTTCGAGCGTAAGCGCGGTATCGCTTGCTACGCGGATGAAAACCGGCAAGCGTTCGCCGGGCGCGAGCGAGAACTCCATCAGCGGATAGCGTGATGAAACAGGCGGGGACGCCACATCGGTACGGCTGGTATAGAAGTCGACATGCTCTAGACGCGCGTCAAGAAGCGCGAGAACTAGTGCGAGGTTTGTTGCGGCATGATTGCCCAACTCGACGCGCAGCCACCAGGCCGAGTGCGTGAAACCCGGCTTTAATCTCTTCTGCTGCGCAGTGGCGAAGCTGAGTGGACTTTCTGCATAAAGGGCATTGATATCGGCGAGCGTCATCGTGCCCGAGACATCTTCAAAGACCTGTATCTGGCCAAGAGCTGGCAGTGGCGACTCGTTAGCGCTGGTAGTGTTGGACGTTGAAGCGAATAAATGAGTGCTCCAGCAGATAAAGCACAGGAACACGACGCGCTGCCAGACGGCTCCCGGCATGATGAAATTAATCCGCATCGACGGCAGGCTCGTTCTGGCTAGCCTCTGCGTTGCTGCGGCGCTCGTCGCGATACGTCGATGGAGTCACATGGAATCGCTCGCGAAATGCCGTGGCGAAATTGGCTGCACTGGAAAAACCAATTTCCTCGGCGATGCTCGCGATACTCAACGGCGTACTGCTCAATAGCGTTTGCGCAATCCGCAAGCGTTCTTCGCGAAGGTACTCGAATACCGTTTGCCCAAGGTTCTCCCGAAACGCGCGCGACAGTCGCTTTTCATTTGTTCCCACGAGGCGCGCGAGCTGCTCGACGGTTGGCGGGTCGTTCAATCTTTGGGACAAGTGCTGAATGGCGGCGCGAACGAGTACGCCATTGCCCGTAGTGTCTGCTGCGGACACATCCTGTTCATCACGCTGAGTACTTTTTGCACGGATGAGGTGCACGCGAATGCGTGCAAGCACTTCCGCCGCATCGAATGGCTTGAGTACATAGTCGACGCCACCGATCTCCAGGCCATTGATACGTTCGTTGAGATCGCTCGCCGCAGTAAGAAAGATGACGGGGATCCCACACGTGCGGGGGTCCGCGGCGAGAAGCCGGCAAGCAGCGAATCCGTCCATGCGCGGCATCCGCACATCCATCAGGATCAGATCGGGCGAAATGGCGAGTGCCCGCTGATAGGCCTGCGATCCGTCAAATCCAACGCTGATCCGGCATCCGGCATTGCGCAGAAGATCAATTAACAATCGCAACTGGTCGGGCTGATCGTCGACAACGAGAAGATGAGCGCCTGCCAGGGCGGTGTTGAGAAGCGGCATCGTGTAAGCGGACACACCTTGCGGGTGACGTTCTCGGAGGTTTATCGGCGACGGGATACGCCGGTCGGCGTTGATGGCTCTCCATCAATAGGCCGAGCGAGCGGCGAAGAATATCAGATACATGTTTCAGTTCAAATTAAGTTGCGTTGGAGGCTTCGTTGCCGGCGACGCCCATTCGCTTCGGCAACAAATCGCACGACCTGGCGACAGTCGACAAGATGCCTGGCGGATAAAGAAAGAATTTTCTCTCCAGCAAAGCAATTCGCCGCTCGGGCAAACAGATGCGCCGATAGCGCTACCCATAATTCCGCGAGTCCTTACACGGTGTTTCTAGTGCTTACTCGCGCAACTGTCGGTGAGAAACGGCTTTGATTCCTGCGATATGCGGCGCGGAGAGCAAGAGAAACCCTTTCGTCTACTAGAGAAGTCAGAACGGGAAACGCAATGAACAAGAGCCGATATGAAGTGGCGGGTACTCCGCTGAAGTCGAAGCTGTCACTCGCAGTACTCACGGCGCTAATGCTGCTGCCGGCGACGCAGGCGTATGCAGATAACCTCGCTGTCGGCGGTGAAAACGCTGGTCAGACTGCAACCGTCGGTGGGGCCACGGCGCCTGTCGCGAGCACGGGCGGCGTATTCCCCGCGGTCGCCGGTGCGGACGGTACGAGCCAGAATACGGCTGTCGGCATCAATGTGTCGGCGCAAGGCGGTGCGGCAACGGCCTTGGGCGATACGGTCACGGCGAACGGTACGAATGCCACCGCGGTGGGCGCAAATTCGGTTGCAAATGGCACGAGAGCAGTAGCGTTCGGCGGTGGGGCAACCACGACGACCGGTGACGCGACTGCAATCGGTGCTCTTGCACACACGACTTCTGAATTCTCGACGGCGGTCGGTACCAATAGCTCAGCCGCTGGCGGCACGGCAGTGGGTTTCCAGGCGAGCGCGAACGCATCTGACGCTACGGCAGTCGGTGTAGATTCCGTCGCGTCGGGTATCGGCAGCGTTGCAATTGCCCGCGCACAGGCGACTGCCCAGAACGCAATCGCTATTGGTGAGAATGCCTCGGCAGTCGATGTGAATGCCGTAGCGGTAGGCACGGGGTCGAACGCGACCAACAGCGCCACGGCACTTGGTCCCTTAGCGACGGCAAGCGGCGGCAGCAGTACGGCGATCGGCAACTCGAGCGTGGCGAGCGGAGGATCGGCCATTGCGATTGGTCAGTCTTCCACCGCATCATCAAACACTTCTGTTGCGATTGGTTTTGCCGCGAACGCCGCATCGGCCAACGCGGTTGCGCTGGGTACGCTCACGCAAGCGACGGGCAACAATTCCATCGCCATCGGTAACGCAGCCGTCGCTTCGACCAACGAATCGACGGCGCTCGGTTCCGGTGCTGTCACGCGCGCGGCTACGAACGTGAGCAGCGTCACGCTGAACGGAGTCACGTTCGGTGGCTTCGCGGGCGCGACGCCGACGGGTGTCGTGAGTATCGGCGCGGTCGGTCAGGAACATCAGTTGCAAAACGTCGCCGCCGGTCAGATCAGCGCAACCAGCACCGACGCCGTCAACGGCTCGCAGCTTTTCTCGATCGCCTCGCAGGTTTCCGCGCTCTCGACTAACCTGACGTCGCTCACGACCACGGTCAACACCATCTCGACCACCGGCTCGAATGGTACCGCTATCGACAATACCGCCACCGCAGTAGGCAGGAACTCGCTGGTATCGGCAGAGAACGGAACGGCGGTGGGCAACGGTTCGACTGTCTCGGGTCAGGACGGCACGGCAATCGGCACTAACTCGACTGTCACGGCTGCGCGCGCCACCGCCATCGGCACGAACTCGAAAGTCACGGGCACCGACTCCACTGCAATCGGCACCAACAGCCAGGCTACCGCAAACAATTCGGTTGCCTTGGGTGCAAATTCAGTTGCAACCCGGGACAACACGGTTTCGGTCGGTGCGCCGGGTGCTGAGCGTCAGATCACCAACGTTGCAGACGGTACGGCTCCGACCGACGCTGTGAATGTGCGTCAATTGAATGGCGCCATCAACAGCGTTCGCGATGACATGCAGAGGTATCGTCGCGACGCAAACGCGGGCTCGGCATCGGCAATCGCGATGGCGAACTTGCCGCAAGCCGTATTGCCTGGCGAGAAAGTCGTCTCGCTCGCAGCCGGCAATTACAGCGGCCAGTCGGCGATGGCACTCGGCGTGTCGGTCGCGACGCAAAAGTGGATGGTCAAAGGTTCGGTGAGTACCGGCGTTTCGGGCCACGGCGCAGTAGGTGCAGGCGCGGGCGTCGGCTATCGCTGGTAATCATGCTCTCATGAGCGTGTTGTGAAACCGCTGCGATGCCCGGCAATACGCGGGCATCGCAGTGGGTTTTGGTGGACCGCAAAGCGATGTCGGAATTTGCACAGAATCCGAGCAAAAAAGTATTGGCCGGCCGGATCGATTTAACGAGAAATACATAAAAAATGCGTATGCGCACGAAACGATTCTGTAAGGAATATTCGCTCAGTCGTTTGAATGACATTCGAGAGGAACACGGCGTCGCCGCTACCGCTCATTCCCCGCTGATGGCCGTATCACGGCGTGCTGCACAGTTTCCGGGCAACTACCAGGCAACCTCGCGCTCAGCCTTAATAGGGGCGGCTTCTTTCAATTGTTAAATCTTGCGATACCTGAAAATAGTTAAAGACTTTACGTGGACAAATGAAAAGTCTTATGAGAAAGTTCCCTTGGGCACAGAACTTTCTTTTTGTTACACGATACCCCGGACGAGACGCCGCATCCAAAGCGAATAGGTCGGTCATCGTCTCAGATAGTGCTCAATCATTTGAATAAACGGCGCTTGTGCACGGCATGAGGTGGCTCACCACTCAGGCGCCGGCGAAACGAAGTGACGCATATCCAGGGGGCTGGCAGCTATGAGTATTCCAGGCGCAAAAAAGTCGGGCGCACGCCCGGCGAAAGAACAATATCAAGGCCGGCAATTGGCGTTCCGCCGCTCAATCGCTGCTCGCGTCTCAGTGCCGTGTCCGTTCGGACCTTCATAACGCGGCAATTCATCAATCGTCTCAGCGGTTAGTCGTCTGAAACTGGAAGTGTCCGGTTGACGCGCGCGTTTTCCTTTAGCTATGCGAATTGATAGTGTGGCGATGTTTTGCGCCTGCACCGAAGATTCGTCGTCGAAAGATCAACGCTAAAGCTGTTCGCCACTGAGCGATGTTTTAAACGCGGTAAATAGTCATCCTAAGTAAACGGGAGGCGAGCGCACGCTCGCGCTTAAGAACTCCGCATTTCAATTATTCGGCGAGACAACGACATGAACAAGGCATATCGGACAATCTGGAACAAGGCGCTGGGCGCTTTCGTCGCGGCGTCGGAACTGGACGCGTCGCGCGGCAAGGGCAAGTCGGGGGCGGCGGCCTCGGTATGCGATGCGCGCAACGGTGAACCCGGCGAAGGCCGCGTCGCTCCGCAGCGCAATGCCAATCCACGCGTGCTGACCGTGCTGGTGGCAATGGGCGTGGGCGGATGGGGCGCGCAAGCGCAGGCGCAGGTGAACTGCGCCGCACCGCCGTACAACTCTTTCAGCGGCAGCGCGTCGTGCATGGGCGTTCAGTCCTCGGCCACTGCGGGCGGGGCGACGGCGGTAGGTTATGCCTCCAGCAGTACGGGACTCAATGGCCTGGCAGTCGGCTATCAAGCCATTGCCGCGGCTACTAATGCCATTTACCTCGGCGCTCGCACTGCGGCAGGTACGGGCGCAACTGCGCAGTCGGCGATTGGCATTGGTACGGACGTCACCGCGAGTGGCTCAGCCGGCATCGGTATTGGCGTCCAGGCCCTCGCTAGCGGCAATGTGTCGACTGCCGTCGGCGCCTTGGCGAAAGCCGCCGGAGACAACGGCGTTGCAGTCGGCGCGAACGCAAGCGCCGCGGCGTCGGGCGTGGTGGCGGTGGGCAGCGGAGCCGTCGGTTCAGCAACCAATGGTGTAGCGGTCGGTTCCGGAGCTTCCGCGACCGGTGTCAACGCGGTCTATCTGGGATCGCGAACCGCTGCCGGCACGGGATCGAGCGGACTATCGTCCAATGCGATCGGCACTGACGTTGTTGCCACCGGCGACTACGCGAACGCCTTCGGCTTTCATGCGGTGGGCAGCGGAGCCGCATCGGTCGCGATTGGGTACGTCGCCAACGGTTCGGGCACGCATGGCGTAGCCGTCGGCTTTCAGTCTATTGCCAGCGGCTTGAACGCCGTCTATCTGGGCGCGCGTACCGTCGCGGGCACCGGCGCAACGGCGGACGGCGCCGTTGCTCTCGGTACGGATGTCGTCGCATCGGGCCTCTCTTCGCTGGCCGCGGGCACCGTATCCAGAGCCACCGCACAGAACGCAGTCGCATTGGGCGCGGGAGCCGCCGCCTCGGGGCTCAACTCGCTCGCCATGATGAACGGCTCGCAGGCCACCGGAGCTAATTCGATAGCGCTGGGCTCATCGGACTCTGTCGCGGAAGGCGGTTCATCTTCGCCGGCCGCAGTCGGAGGCGCCGCGGCATCCGGCATTCGCGCGGTTGCTCTCGGTTCCGGCGCGAGCGCTGCGGGTTTGTCGTCGATTGCGCTAGGCGACTCGGCAGTGACGGGCACGAATGCGAATGCCATTGCGTTGGGCACGAATGCAACGGCGTCGGGAACCGGCGCCGTCGCGTTGGGCAAGCAGACGGTCGCAAGCAGCGGCAATGCGACGGCCATCGGCGTTACATCGCAAGCACTGGCCGCGTCGACGGTGGCCATCGGCGACAGCAACATCGTCGCGGCGGCGGCCGGCGCCGGTTCGATCGCCGGCGGCCAGAACTCGCGCGTGCTGGGCGGAACGGGCGCGGTCGCGCTGGGTCAGGCGCAGACCGTCAGCGGCAACGGCGCCGTTGCGATCGGCGATCCCAATAGCGCGAACGGCAACGGCGCAATCGCGGTGGGCGCGAACAACACGGCCACCGGCAACGGCGCGGTCGCGCAAGGCAACGGCAACACGGCAAGCGGCCAGGGCGCCGTCGCACTCGGCAACGCCAGCAACGCGACCGGCGCGAGCGCACTCGCATTCGGCGACTCCGCCGTGGCGAACCTCGGCGGCGCGATTGCGTTGGGCGCAAACGCGACGGCGGCCAATGCAAACGCCGTGGCGCTCGGCGCCGGCAGCGTCACGGGCGCCGCCGTCAACACCGCCACTGTCACGGTGGGCGGCGTCACGCATGGCGTGCAAGGCACGACGCCAGGCAGCACCGTGAGCATCGGTTCGGTCGGCAACGAGCGGACGCTCACGAATCTCGCCGCGGGCCGCGTGACTGCAACCAGCACCGACGCCGTGAACGGCAGCGAACTGTATGCGACCAACCAGGCAGTCGACAGTCTGACGAGCGGCACGGTCGGCCCGTTCGTGTCCAACAACTCGGTCACGTCGACGCAGCCGGTATCGTCCGGCGCCAACGCGGCGGCCGGCGGCTTCGGCGCAACGGCGAGCGGCGCCGCGTCGCTCGTGGTCGGCAATCAGTCCACCGACAACGGCGTCGCGAACTCCACCGTGTTGGGCCAGGGCGCGAGCATCGCGAGCGGTGTGACCGGTTCGAACGTGGCGCTCGGGCAGGGATCGTCGGTCACGTCGGCCGCGGTGCCGACCGGCAGCGGCGTCATCAACGGCGCGACCGTTATTTATGCGGGCGGCGCACCGGCCGGCGTGGTCAGCGTCGGAACCGCGGCGGCGCCGCGTCAGCTCACCAACGTCGCGGCCGGACGCGTGAACGCGTCGAGCACGGACGCGGTGAACGGCTCGCAGCTTTTCGCCGCCGATGCCGCCATCGACACAATCGGCGGCCAGGTGACGAACCTCGGCAACACCGTGGCGTCGAGCCTCGGCGGCGGCACCACGTACAACAGCACGACCGGCGCGCTGACCACCAACCTCAGCTACGGCGGCAACACTTATTCGTCGGTACAGAACCTCATCACCGCGATCACCGGCGGCGGCAGCGCGCCGGGCATCAAGTACTTCCACGCGAACTCGACGGCGCCGGACAGCCAGGCGCTCGGCACCGACAGCGTCGCGATAGGCCCGAACGCGGTCGCGACGAATGCAAATGACGTGGCGCTCGGCTCCGGTTCGCAGACCGGCACCGCGACGCCGACCGCGAGCGCGACCATCGGCGGCACGGTGTACAGCTTTGCCGGCACGAATCCGACGAGCGTGGTGAGCGTGGGCGCATTGGGCGCCGAGCGGCAGATCCAGAACGTGGCGGCGGGCACGCTGAGCGCGAGCAGCACGGATGCGGTGAACGGCTCGCAGCTCTACCAGACCAACCAGGCGGTCGACAGTCTCGCGACGACCGTCGCCGCCGACAAGACGCATTACTACAGCGTCAACGACGGCGGCACGCAAGGCGCCAACTACAACAACAACGGCGCGACCGGACTGAACTCGCTGGCGGCGGGCGTCGCGGCAGCGGCAAGCGGCGCGAGCAGCTTCGCGGGCGGCAACGGCGCTTCCGCGGTCGCGGACAATGCTGTTGCGTTGGGCGCTTTGTCGAGTGCGTCGGTGGTGGGCGGCGTCGCCATTGGCTCGGGTTCGGTCTCCGATCGCGCGGTGCTGTCGGGCGTCGGCTCGATTGCAAACGGCAGCCATTCGATTCCGTTCAACACAGCGGACCAGACCTTGCTCGGCGCAGTGTCGTTCGGCAGCGCGAGCGCCAACACATATCGTCAGTTGACGAATGTCGCGGACGGCACGCAGGCGCACGACGCCGTCACGATCCGGCAGTTGGCGGGTGCGCTGTCATCGTTTGCCGTGACGGGGCAGTTGTACTTTCACGCGAATTCGGCGGCAGCGGATTCGCTCGCGGTCGGTGCGGAGTCGATTGCTGTCGGACCGACGACCGTGGTCAACGGCGACAACGGAGTGGGCGTCGGCAACGGCGCAATCGTCGACGCGACTGCACCAGGCGGCGTCGCAATCGGCCAGGCCGCTAACTCGGCACAGGCTGATGCGATCGCGGTCGGCAGCGGCTCAGTCGCGAGCGGCGCGCAGTCGATTGCTCAAGGCGCGAACGCAAGCGCCGCCAATGCCGGGTCCATCGCAATCGGTTCAGGCGCGCAAAGCACTGCAATCGATGCCCTCGCGCTCGGCGCCGGCGCGAACGCGACATCGGCGAACAGCGTCGCGCTCGGCTCCGGCTCGCAGACCGGCACGGCAACGCCGACGTCGAGCACGACCATCAACGGCACGGTCTATGGCTTCGCGGGCACGAATCCGACGAGCGTCGTGAGCGTCGGTGCGGCGGGCGCCGAGCGGCAGATCCAGAACGTCGCAGCGGGACGTCTCGACGGGACGAGCACGGACGCGGTCAACGGCTCGCAGTTGTATCAGAGCAATCAGGCGATCGACGCGCTGGCCACCACCGTCGCCGCCGACAAGACGCATTACTTCGACGTCAACGACGGCGGCACCCAGGGCGGCAACTACAACAACGACGGCGCGACGGGCGTCAACGCGTTGGCGGCGGGCGTCGGAACGGTCGCGGCGGGCGCGGGCAGCACGGCGCTCGGCCAGGGCGCGACGGCGAGCAACGCGAACGACGTGGCGCTCGGTTCGGGTTCGCGGACCGGCACCGCGACGCCGACCGCGAGCGCGACCATCGGCGGCACCGTGTACAGCTTTGCCGGCACGAACCCGACGAGCGTGGTGAGCGTGGGCGCGCCAGGTGCCGAGCGGCAGATCCAGAACGTGGCCGCGGGCACGCTCAGTTCGGGCAGCACGGATGCAGTGAACGGCTCGCAGCTCTACGCAACCGATCAGGCAGTCGACAACCTCGCCAGCGTCGTGACGGCCAACGCGAAGCACTACTACAGCGTCAACGACGGCGGCACGCAAGGCGCCAACTACAACAACGACGGCGCGACCGGTCTCAACGCATTGGCGGCGGGCGTAGCTGCAGCGGCGAGCGGCGCGAGCAGCTTCGCGGGCGGCAATGGCGCTTCGGCGGTGGCGGATAACGCGGTTGCGCTCGGCACTTTGTCGAGTGCGTCGGTGGTTGGCGGTGTCGCGATGGGCTCGGGTTCGGTGTCCGATCGCGCGGTGCTGTCGGGCGTCGGCTCGATTGCAAACGGCACGCACGCGATTCCGTTCAACACGGCCGACCAGACCTTGCTCGGCGCGGTGTCGTTCGGTAGCGCGAGCGGCAACACGTATCGTCAATTGACGAACGTCGCGGATGGCACGCAGGCACACGACGCCGTCACGATCCGGCAGTTGGCCGGCGCGTTGTCGTCGTTTGCCGTGACGGGCCAGTTGTACTTCCACGCGAATTCCACGGCGGCGGATTCGCTTGCGGTCGGTGCGGAGTCGATCGCTGTCGGGCCGACCACTGTGGTCAACGGCGACAACGGCGTGGGCGTCGGCAATGGCGCAATCGTCGACGCGACGGCGCCTGGCGGCGTCGCAATCGGCCAGGCCGCGAACTCGGCGCAGGCGGATGCGATTGCGGTCGGCAGCGGCTCGGTTGCAAGCGGCGCACAGTCGATTGCTCAAGGCGCGAACGCTAGCGCGGCCAACGCCGGATCGATTGCAATCGGCTCAGGCGCGCACAGCACCGCAATCGACGCGCTCGCGCTCGGCTCAGGCTCCAGCGCATCGTTTGCGAACAGCGTCGCGCTTGGAGCCGGATCGGTGACGACGGTCGGCGCGGTCAGCAATTACATCGCGTATGGCTTGAGCACGCCGCAGTCGTCGGCGGGTGAAGTGAACATCGGCAACCGGCAGATCACCGGCCTTGCGGCGGGCAAGGCCGGCACCGACGCCGTCAACGTCTCGCAACTCGATGCAGTGGCAAGCCGCTTGACCACACTCATCAGCCAGCAGACGACCAACAACGGCGGCAGCTTCTCGTCGTCGCCCGGCACGCCCACGCCTCCGGCTCCTTCGGGCACGAACTCGTCGGCGGGCGGGCAGGGCGCGGTGGCGTCCGGCACGAACAGCTCGGCGGTGGGCAACGGTTCGACCGCATCGGCCAGCGGTTCGACTGCGGTGGGCGCCGGAGCGACATCGACGGGAGCAGGTTCGACGGCGCTCGGCTCCGACAGTAACGACGGCGGCCGCTCGAATGTCGTGGCAGTGGGCTCCTCGGGCACGAACCGGCAGGTCATCAACGTCGCAGCCGGCACCGCGCCGACGGATGCCGTCAACGTCCAGCAGTTGAACGCCACGCTTTCGCAGGCGAACGCCTACACCGATGCTCGCATGAACGAACTGCAGAACGGCATCAATTCGACGGCGCGCAATGCGTATTCGGGCATCGCGGCGGCGACCGCGCTCACGATGATTCCGGAAGTGGACAAGGACAAGACGTTGTCGCTCGGCATCGGCACGGCGGGGTTCCGCGGTTATCAGGCGGTGGCGATCGGCGGCACGGCGCGTCTCACCGAGAACGTGAAGATGAAAGCCGGCGTCGGCATGAGCCCCGGCGGCACGACGGTCGGCGTCGGCGCGGCCATGCAATGGTAAGTCGTGAACGCGGGGCCGCAGCCGCGCGCCACGCATTCTTCGCCACACACAGTTTATGGAGTACCAGATGAACAGACTCTTTTTTGCAAGCCTTTTCAATAGCGCCGTGCTCGTCATAACCGGATGCACGGCGGCGAGCGGCCCGACCTTCAACGCCTATTCCGTCGACTCGAACAACGGCGCGCGCACCTACCGCGCCGAGTGCCACGGATTGTTCGAAAGCGCGTCGACCTGCATGGACGTTGCGAAACGCATTTGCGGCGACAAGGGCGTGCAGCCGATCGACAAAATAGACCGCGTGCGCGCCGCCGACGACAACCGCAGCGACCCGCGCATTCTGCTGTTCAAATGCGGCCAGGAAGCGGGCAACAATGCGGCGGCCGACACGGGCGCCGTCGCTGCGCAAGCGCCCACGCTCGAGAGTTTTGCACTGGAAAGCGATGCGTTGTTCCCGTTCGGCAAGTCAGCGGCTGACACGATGCTGCCGTCTGCGAAAGCGCAACTCGACGAGATCACCGCGCGCATCCGCAAGCACGAGCAGGTGAGCGCGATCGAGGTCGTCGGCCACACCGACAGGCTCGGTCCCGAATCGCTCAACGGACCGTTGTCGCTCGCGCGGGCCAACACCGTGCGCGACTATCTGATCGCTCACGGACTGGACGGCAGCATCATTCAGGCGAAGGGCGTGGGCGCGAGCCAGCCGCGAACGAACTGCGCGGACCGCGAGGGCCGCGCGCTGATCGCGTGCCTGCAACCGGACCGGTATGTGTCGATCACAGTTCAGGGACGCAAGTGATGTGAGCGTCGGGGCGGCGCGGGTGGCTTGATGCACCGCTCCCGGCTTAATGCTGCGTTCGATGCCTCACTCCGCGTGCGGCGACGCCGCAGCAGGCGAGAGTTCCGCGAGCAGCGACATCAGGTACTCGATGTCGACCGGCTTGACGAGATGATGGTCGAACCCGGCCGCCTGCACACGCAGATGATCGTCGGCCTGGCCGTAACCCGTCACCGCGATCAGCACGGGCCGCGTCTCGCCCTTCTGGCGAATCAGCCTGGCGAGTTCGTAGCCGTCCGTGTCCGGCAGACCGATGTCGAGCAGCGCGGCATCCACCGGCTCGGCCTCGGCTTTCGCAAGCGCATCCTGCGCGCCATACGCGACATCGACGTGATAGCCCTCGCTCTCGCAAAGCAGGGCGAGCGAGTCGGCGGCGTCCTTGTTGTCGTCGACGATCAACACATGCAGCGAAGCGCGTTCGGCATGCGAGGCACCGCTCGCCGACGGTTCGTCGTGCGACGGCGCGGCCGTTTCCGGCGCATGCGAAAGCGGCAGCCTGATCGACACGGTCGCGCCGCGGCCGGGACCAGGGCTCGCGATCTCGATTGAACCGCCGTGCAGTTCGACCAGCTTCTTCACCAGCGACAAGCCGATGCCGAGACCGCCATGCGCGCGGTCGAGCGTGCGCTCGCCTTGCGCGAAAAGATCGAAGATGTGCGGCAGCAGATCGGGCGAAATGCCGCTGCCGTTGTCCTCGATCGTGACGGTCGCGAAGCGCTCGTCGGCGAGCGCGGTCACGCACACGCTGCCGCCGTGGTCCGTGTACTTGCACGCGTTGTTCAATACGTTGACGAGGATCTGCGACAGACGCAGCGGGTCTGCATGCAGCCACACGGGCGTGGGCGGCAAGCGCACGGTGAGGTGCTGGCCGCGCGAGGCCGCCATCGACGAGACCGTTTCCAGCGCGCCGTAAACCGCGGTGCCGAGCAGGAGCGGCTCGCGTCGAAGCACGATGCGCCCGTGCGTGATGCGCGACACTTCGAGCAGATCGTCGACGAGTTGCGCCATGTGATCGACCTGCCGGCCCAGCATGCCGACCAGTTCGCCGGGCTTCATGCCGGCGTCTTTCTGCCGGCGCAGCAATGCAATCGCGTTGCGCATCGGCGCGAGCGGATTGCGCAATTCGTGCGCGAGCATCGCGAGGAATTCGTCCTTGCGGCGGTCCGTTTCGCGCAGCGCAAGTTCGAGCGTCTTGCGCTGCGTGATGTCCACCGCGCTCGCAATGACGCGCCACGGCCGGCCGTCGGCGTCGCGTTGCAACACGGCCTGGCTTTGCAGCCAGCATTCCTGGCCGTTCATCGCGATGCGGAACTCGAGCGGCTCGTCGAATTCGCCGGTGAGCGCGACGCGGCGCATCGCGGCGTCCACCGCGGCGCGGTCTTCAGCGTGCACGCGATGCAGCGCCGCGTCATACGACAGCGCAATCGGCCCGGCCAGCACGCGGGGCATTGCGTCGACGGTGTCCCAGCAGACCGTCCACGAATCCAGCGACAGATACCCGATGATCATCTTCGCGGCGCGCATCGCGACCTGAAGACGCAGGTTGCGCTCTTCGAGTGCGGCCGCGGCCGCGCGTTCGTCGGTCACGTCGGTTGCCATGCAAAACCATTCGCGCAGCGTGCCGTCGTCGTCGCGCAATGGTGCGGCACGCGCGGACATGGTCCGCCAACTGCCGTCGCGCCGACGCAAGCGGAACGTCATCGAGCCTGGCCGCTCGGCCTTGACGATGCCCAACCACTTGTCGCGCGCGCTGTCCTGGTCGTCGGGATGAACGAGATCGAGCCATTCGCAGCCTGTGCTTAAGCCCTCTTGCGGAGCGAACGAGTGCCAGTTGCCGAGCTGATGGTTACGGCCCGCCGCGTCCGCAATCCACGTCAGTTCCGAACTCGCTTCGACGAGCGCGCGATAGCGCTGCTCGCTGCGTTCGCGTTCGGTTTGCGCGTCGTGCTGCTCGGTGATGTCGAAGGTCACGCCGAATACGCGCTCGATTTCCGAGCCGCTACCGCAGTCCGTTTCGCCGCGCGTGCGCAGCCACAAACGGCGTCCGTCCTCGAGTTCGATCGGGAAATCGAGTTCGAACGGCACACATTCGTGCAGGCGCCCCGTCAACTCGCGCGCGAACCACGCGCGGTGGCTTTCGGGGATTCTGTCGAAGAGCCATTGCAACGGCACTTCCGCCTGCTGCTGCTCGAGCCCGTAGATGTGCGCGAGCTGGGCGCTGATGCGCGCCGTGCGGCTGCCCATGTCCCATTCCCACGCGCCGACGCGCGCCGCGTCGAGCGCGAAGCGCAGACGCCGTTCGCCGATTTCGTAAGCCTCGCCGGCCTTCACGAAGTCGTCGATGTCCATCGCGATGCCGCATGCGCCAGTGACGACGCGCGCGTCGTCGAAAATGGGCTGAAGGCGCAGCTTGTGCCAACGGTACTTGCCGTCGAAGCGCTGCAGGCGCGCGTTGACCTTCGCGCTTTCGCCGGCCGTGAGCGCGCTGCGCCAGGCGTCGAGCACTTTCTTTACGTCGCATTCGAGAACGAACTGGTCCCAATGCAGCGTGGTGTTCGGCGCGAAGGGATTGCCAAGGTAGTTGCGGCAAGCGATGTTGGTATAGGTGACAATTCCGCGCGCGTCCGCGGTCCAGACAAGAGCCGGAACCTGATCGGCAATATCGTTGTTGCTCATTGCGTTATCAATCGCACCGTTTTACTGCTTCGATAGAACGTTTGCCTGCACCGCAAGTGGATTGAAGCACTGCGCTGCGTGAGCGAAGTGACAATCCATCGTCCTGTGCGCGGCGCCTCGCTGCTATTGGGGAAAGCCTGGGTTCGCGCCCCATTGCAGCGCGCCGCTGCTTATGCCCTGGCCAATTCCGCAGACCTTTAGGCGCAATAGGTCGAGATCGCGCGATCCGTGCCCCATTGTGCGCCTGAAAGCCGCTGCAATAATACGGGCGTGCGCACAATCGGGCCGCCTCGCGAGAGCCCAATCCACTTATTAGCATGCGGCGCGCCTTGCGCGGGACAGGAGACGTGATGAACAGTATTTCGCCGACATCGTATGCAAGCCGCGCCGACGGCGTGCGCCCGATGCCGTTCAATGCGCCGCATTCCGTGTTGCGCTCGCAGCTTGCGCGTTAAGCGGCGTATTTCATCGACGGATGCGCTGGCGCGCGTCGGCAGCATGCGCTGCTCGCTGCTGGCGTGTTGCATTGCGTGTTGCGTAGCAGCGGCGCTTCACTCTTCGGCCGTGCTCGCGCAGGCCTGGCGAGACCTCGCGCCGCAGCCGACGCCGCCCACTCCGCGCACTGCGCCGTCGCAACCTTCCGCGCCATCGGAAGAGAATGCCGCGCAGGTCGCAGTGCCCCGACTCGAGGGACTAGTGTTCCAACCGGCCGGCGCGAGCGCTCCTGCCGCCACAACGCAGCCCCGCATTGCCGCCGAAGATTTGCCCCTGCTCGACGCGGCATTTCTTCATTCGTTCGACGGCGATCTCGACAAGCCTCTCACGTTCGGACGTCTTGCCAACATGCGCCGTGCCGTGGTGGAGCGCTATCGCGCCGCCGGCAAACCGCTCGTGGATGTGTACGTGCCCGAGCAGGACGTGAGTTCCGGCGTCGTGCATATTGCAGTCGCCGAGTTTCGCCTGGGACAGGTGCGCACGAATGGCAACCGCTATTTCTCCGACGATCTGCTCAAACGCGAAATGCCGCTCGAAGCAGGCGCGCCGATTCTGCAGTCGGACGTCTCGCTCGGTCTCGCGGTACTCAACGCCAATCCTTATCGACGCGTGGATGCGGTCTTTGCGCCAGGTGAAGCGGCGAATTCAACCGACGTCATCCTGCAGACCGACGACCGCCTGCCGCTTCGCGTGAGCGCCGGCTACGACAACGCGGGCGTGCGCGATCTCGGCCGCGACCGCTTTTTTGCCGGCATCGACTACGGCAATCTGTTTGGGCTCGATCAGCATGTCGCGTATCAATTCACGGCGAGCAACGATTTCTTCAGCGGCAACCCGGACATTGAAGGACGCCCGAACCGCGCGCGCTTCATGGCTCACGCGCTGAACTACATTGCGCCGCTGCCGTGGCACGACAGCATCGAACTGTTCGGCGTCTATGCGCAGAGCACGCCGCGTCTGCCGGACAGTTACGGGCAAACGGGCATTTCCGCGCAGATGAGCGTCCGCTACGACTGGCGTCTGCCGACCACGACGAATACCGCGCAACTCGTTCAGTTCGGCTATGACTTCAAGCGCAGCAACAACAATCTGGAATTCGGCGGCTTTCAGGTGTTCAACTCGAACACACACATCCACCAGTTTCTGCTTACCTACGATGTCAGTCAGCCGGGCGACGCGGGCGTCGGGCACCTATCGGCGACACTCGTGGGAAGTCCTGGCGGACTGGACGGCTCTAACAACGAGGCCGCGTTCGCCGCCGCGCGGCAAGGCGCGACCGCCCGCTATGCGTATCTGCAACTCGCAGCACAACGCGCGATTGCGCTGGGCGGCTTTACGTTGACCGGGCGCGGCGCGTTCCAGTGGACGCCGAATACGCTGCTACCGAGCGAGGAAATGGGCCTCGGCGGCGAGACCAGCGTGCGAGGCTACGAGCCGTACGTCGTGCTAGGCGATCGCGGCTGGAACGTGCAGACGGAATTGCGTGCGCCCGCGTTGCAGTTCGGTGCGAGCGGCGCGGCCGCGCAACCGTTTGTGTTCGTCGACGCGGGCCATGTGTGGAACCGCGACGATCAACTCGCGGAACCCGCTCATGGGTCGCTCGTTAGCGTCGGCGCGGGCGTGCGTTTTCAATGGTCGCGTTTCGTCGATTTTCGCTGCACGTATGGCGTGCCGCTGCGTGCGCCGACGCCGGGCGCATCGAAGGCGCCGATGGTGCTTCTGTACGTTTCTATCGGCAGTTAAAGCCTGCGTCGCACGCGTTATACATGTTTCAGCACGCTGCTCGCGAGCTTGCGCAGTTCGTCGAACTGGGTGACGAGTTCGAGACAGAGCACGAAGGCCAGCATCGCGGAAGGGCCTGGGTAGCGTTCGCTCAATCGCAGTAGCGGGCCCGCGTAACGCGCGCGAACGGGTTCGCGTGTCATGACCCACGTGATCGCGATTCCGATTGCCGCGCCGACCAGCAGATCCGTCGGATAGTGAAAGCCGAGATAGGCACGCGGGACGCAGATAAAGAACACGGTGTAGATCAGCGCCAGTACGCCGATGCGCTTGCAGATCAGAAAGATGCCGGTGGCGATGGCCATCCATAGCATCGCGTGGTCGCTGGGGAATGAACTCCACGAAGACAGCAACGCGTCTTTGGACACGCCGGCCGCAAAGTGCAGGTTCAGTTCGGAACTGTAGACGGGGCGCACTCTGAACGGCAGCCAGTGCGTGAGGGTTCTTCCTACAAAAAGCGCGACGAGGCCGCTGAGTATCGTTGCGATGACCATTTCGCGCCGCCATGCACTGCGCTCGCCGGATTGAAACCACATCCACCACAACACGGGTATGAGCAGAAGACCCTTGAAGGTGTAGAGATCGGCGAGTGCCTGTATTGCATGCGTTGTATGCAAGCCGAAGTGAATGTTTGAAAGATATGTCTCAATGGTTATATCGAAGCTATTCATCTTTTTGTGGGGTTCCCAATCGAACGGCTAATGGTCAGTGTAACTGATGATTAGCCGTCGCCAATTTCATCGCGTGCGTTGCTCTCACGCGGTTTGCTACAGGCGTTTATTCATGGACTCTCGCGCGCTCGCGATGCGTGCACCGCATAAAAGGAGAGGCAAATGCTTACGCAGAAAACGAAGGACGTTGTAAAAGCTACGGCCCCTGTGCTGGCGCAGCATGGGCTCCCGATCATCAAGCGCTTCTACGAACGGTTGTTCAACGCGCACCCGGAACTGAAGAACGTATTCAACATGGCCCACCAGGATCAGGGCCTGCAACAGCAGGCTCTCGCGCGCGCCGTCTATGCATACGCCGAGAACATCGAGAATCCCGGCAGTCTCGCGGCGGTGCTGAAAAACATTGCCAACAAACATGCAAGCCTGGATGTCCGGCCGGAGCATTACCCGATTGTCGGAGAACATTTGCTCGGCGCGATCAAGGACGTACTCGGCGACGCCGCCACGGACGAGATCATCTCCGCGTGGGCGCAGGCCTATGGCAATCTCGCGGACCTGTTGATGGGAATGGAAAGCGAGTTGCGCGAGAAGTCGACGCAACAACTCGGCGGCTGGACGGGCTGGCGCAAATTCGTGGTCAAGGAAAAGCGGCCTGAGAGCAGCGTCATTACATCGTTTGTGCTTGAACCGTCGGACGGGCAGCCGGTCGTCAACTTCGAGCCGGGCCAGTACATCAGCATTGCAGTAGATGTGCCTTCGTTGCAGTTGCAACAGATTCGCCAGTACAGTCTGTCCGACATGCCGAATGGGCGCAGCTATCGCATCTCCGTCAAACGCGAGGAGGGCGACGCTTCGCGGCCGCCGGGCTATGTGTCGTCGCTGCTTCACGAGCATGTGAACGTGGGCGACGAAGTCAAACTCGCCGCGCCGTACGGCACGTTCTATATCGACGTACATGCGAAAACGCCGATCGTGCTGATCAGCGGCGGCGTCGGTTTGACGCCGATGGTCAGCATGCTGAAGCGCGCGATTCAGGACCCGCAGCGGCAAGTGGTATTCGTGCACGGCGCGCGAAACGGTGCGGTTCATGCGATGCGCGACAGGCTTCGGCAAACCGCCGCGACGTATGCGAACTTCAAGGCGGTGGTCTATTACGAGAACCCGCTACCCGGCGATATAGCCGGTCAGGACTATGACCGTGCGGGCTTTATCAATCTCGATGAGTTGCGTGATCTGATTCTGCTGCCCGACGCGGACTACTACATTTGCGGGCCTATTCCGTTCGTGCGCTTGCAGCACGATGCATTACGCGCGATGGATATTCCCGAGACGCGGATTCATTACGAGGTGTTCGGCCCGGATTTGTTCGAGGAGTGAGAGCCGCGCTTCATTGAATGGCTTTACGGCGTTTGCGCAATGAGTTGCTTGTGGAAGAAAGTGGTGCCGCAGAACGTACCGTCGGGCATCAACGCATAGTTTGGCACTTCTCCGACACGTTGCCAGCCTGCGCGCTCATAGAGCCGCTCGGCATCTCCGCCGGTCACGGTATCGAGTACCAATACGGATTTGCCGGCGCGGCGCGCTTCGTCGTCGACGGCGGTCATCAGACGCGCCGCAATGCCGCGACGCCTCGCGTCTCGGTGCACGAGCATCTTCGCGACATCCGCGCGATGAGGCTGGTTCTCGGGCTGCGCCGTGATCAGTTGCACGGTGCCGACGATCTTGCCGTCAGCGCGTTCGGCAACCAGCAGGATTCGCTCGTCGCGGGCCACGCCATTCGCGACCTGTTGCCAGAAGTGAAGCGCGGTTTGCCGCGAGATAGGCAACATGAAGCTGACCGACGCGCCGCCTTCCACGCAGTCGATCAGCAGATCGGCGAGCGAATCGACACAGGCCATTGCTTCGTCGGCATGGATGCGTCGAATGGCTATCGTTTCAGTCATCGTTGGCTCCGTGAGTTGAAAGGCAAGTATGTTTAGTGCTGCCGGTTAGCAAGGCGTTGTGAAAGATCATTAGTCGCTCAATGTCTTGCGATGATTCTCAGGCGCCTTCGCCGAAGCAAAATATGTCTGCAACGCGGGCGCCGACCGGTCGCTTAACGAGCAGATTCGCGCGAGCCAGTCTGCCTCAGCAGGCCATTCGCCTTCCAGCACGCGCGGATAAATCTGGCGCACGAACTGATGCAGCGCTTTTGCGCCGATATTGCCACTGACGCCGAGCAGCACATGCAAGGCGTCGCGTGTCGCGTCGAAGTCGCGCGCGCTAACGCTCGCGGCGAGTTGCGCCACCGTCGAGCGAATCTGTTCGATGCCGTTGAGGAATGTCTGGTCAAGCAAGTCCAGCGCGACCAGTTCCTGAAGATGTTTCTCGTCGAGCAACGGACCTTCATGCAACGCGGCGAGCTTGCCCGCAGGCAACGTGTTCTCCGGCGACGACACCGTGTCTGCCGTCACATGATTCACTCGATGGCGTGCAAATTGCCGCGCCAGCGCTGCATATAGCGCGCCGATTTGCGCGGGCTTGGTCATCACTTCGTTCATGCCCGCGGCGAGACAGCTTTCTACCGCCTCGCGATCGGATTGACTGGTCAACGCGATGATCGGCACGCTCGCGTAGGCATCGGAGCGCGCGCGGATCAGCGCGGTGGTCTCCACGCCGCCCATGCCGGGCATGTTCATATCCATCACGATGGCGTCGATAACGACGCCTTGCTGCAAGCGCGCCAGCACGGCCGGTCCATGCTCGGCTTCGACGACCGTCGCGCCGAATCGCTCCAGATAGCCTTTCGCGACCAGTCTGCTGTAGGTGTCGTCGTCCGCGAGCAGAATCGTTCTGCCGACGAAGCCATCGAAGCGCTGCGTCCTGCCGTGCCGATGACCGTTCTCGAACAGCTTGTGCAAAACACCGATCAACTCGACCATGCTCGCCGACTTGCTGACGAATTCGTCCATGCCTGCGCGCCGCGCGAGAGATCGCGCCACGTTGCCCGGCTCCGCCGTATAAGCGACGACGATCGCATTGCAGTTCGGGTTGCGACGATCCGCGCGAATTCGTTCGGTCACCGTGTAGCCGTCAAGCGTCGGCATGTTGATGTCCATCAGCACCAGGTCCCACGGCTGGGACTCGCTGAGCGCGGCGAGCGCGGCCTCGCCGTCCGCTGCGTCGCCAGGCTTTGCGCCCACCTTCGACAGTGCCCGTTGAACGCGCGTGCGCTGGTCTGCATCGTTATCGACAACGAGAATACGTTTGCCGTCGAAAAACGGGGCGGCGCGATTAAAGATTTGCTGCTCGTGCTCGGCGACCTCGCTTTCGGAAACGCGCGGAAATTCGAGTGTGAACTGCGTGAACTGACCGACCTCGGAGCGGCAGCGTATCGTGCCGCCGAACGCGCGCATTGCGCGCTGACAGTAAGCGAGTCCGAGGCCCGTGCCTGCGGAATTGCCCGCTGTGCGAAACGGCTCGAAAAGATGCGGCAGGATTTCGGGCGCAATGCCGGGACCGGTGTCGTGCACGATTACTGTCTGCCGATCCACCGTCAGCGTGAGCGTGGCCAAAGGATGCGCCGCAATGTGATGCAGCGCATTCTTGATCAGGTTGAAAAGCGTAAACAGATAAACCGTTTCGTCGACCTTGAAGGTGAAATCTTCGAGCACCGCGAGTCTGACTCTCGCGCGTTCGTTCTGGTCGCCGAAGCCGTATTCGTCCAGCGCCTTGCGCGTTGCGGCCGCTGCGCTCAGATACGTGAACTGTTCCGGGCGGATGGCTTTCGCGCTGACTTCGTCAAGTGTCATCGCGATGATGCGCAAACCGCGCTCGATCGACAACTGGCCGTGTGCCAGGTGCCGATACAGCAGTGCAATCCGGCGCTGTGATGCGGCCAGCGGCGAGTCATGATCTATTGCCGCGGGCAAGACTTCTTCTACTCTATCGAGAACATGCTTGAGCTGGCTGAGAGGATTGCGCATTTCATGAGCGATCGACCCGGCAAGCGCGCGAAGCGCTCCGGTTCTCGCCTGTGCGACGATCCCCTTCAGATTGCTGTATGAGAAGGTGATGCCGGCGAAAATGCCAAACGTGAAAACCGGCAGATAGGTGTAGAGAAAGAGATGCGCGTCGACGTGGACGGCTTCCGGAATAACGATTCGCGCGCACAGAATAGCAGCGCCTATGCCGAGCGCCAGATTCAGTGACAACGCAACGAAAGACGGAAAGATGGCGATCAGAAAGAACACCATGCCCAGTTCCGCCATCGACCACAGCATCGAGTAATGACCGGACAGCAGGTAGTAAGTGAAGAAAAACGGTAGCGTGTACGCTACCGTTACGAAGTAAAACCACGGCAGGAGGCGCGCTGTCCTCGCGGGCCAGAAACGGCGCAGAAGCAGCAATGCGCAGCTCACGGTGCCGACAACCCGCATCAGCAGGTTCTCGTTCGGTTGAGGATCGATGAACGTCCACCACAACCAGTACACCGGATGTCCAACGGTGCCGATCAGCCCCACAGCCAATACGCTGTAATCGGAGACCTTTGCGGCATCGGACACGACCCGGTTGAGATAGCGGATGCCCCCTGAAATGGCTTTCATGTCGCTCTTTAACTTTTATTGAACCGGCCTCAGAACTTGAAGCTGCTGACGTTGAATGACATGCCGGCACTGCCAACCCAGCACAACACTCTGTCGCCGCGCTTCAGTTCTCCGCTGTCTTTTGCCATCGCTATCGCGGCGGGAATAGAGGCCGAAACGAGGTTTCCCGTTTCCGGATAGATGTGATACATCTTGTCCTCTATTCCGGCCTTTTCTCCGTAGCCGTGCCACGCTGCCTTCGAAGAAGCATGGGTAAAGACAATGTCGATGTCTTTCCTCGGAATCGGCAGTTTAGCGAGTACCGCGGACAGTTCGTCGGAATTCTTGTGAAGCTCGTGGCCGAACGATGTAAAACGCATGTCGCCGTTCTTGCCAATTCTTTCCGACGGATGGCAGAAGCCTTCATAGCCGGGAATCGGAATGGTGCACAGGTCCGATACCTGGGGCTTGCCCCGAAAGGCAAAATTGAAGTTCTCCGGCTCGTTGGCGACTAGCAGCGTGGCGGTGGCGGCCTCGCCGATCGTAAACGACGGCAGCGTGTATTCGATTTGCGCCTGGTTCTTCAACGCAAAATTCCCCGGGTAGAGTGGACCGCCTGCGAGCATATTGAATTCGGCATTCACGATCATAGCGTTTCTGTACTGACCGCACTTGAACAAACTGTCGATAATCGACATCGCTCGTGTCCAGCTCATGCAGGCGTCCACCACGTCGAAGCATTCCGCATTGATGAAGCCGAGCGTGCTCGCCATCATGTGGCTATTGCCCGGCTCGAGAAACCCTCTGCCGATGCCGACATAAATGAACAGCTCGATATGCTCCGGCCGCAAATAGGTTTCCGACAAAGCCTTGCGAGTGGCCATCGCGACGTGATCGATGGGCGATTCGTGGCTGTCGCACCAGCGCCGGTTGACGAGCCCGCTTCTGTCGAGCAGTGTCTTGATGGTGCGTATGCCTCTGTCGATGTCCCCGTCGTAGCCGGTGGAATGAAACCGGATCATGTCGGCGACTTCGTCATTGGTGACGATTCGGGAAGGCAGGCTGACCGCAACGTTCTTGATAAGCATAAACAATCCGTGAAAGAGGGTTTTTGGTGGATGGAGTCCCGTTCGCGCGTGGCGGCGGGCGCGGGTACTTCGGCGTCCGCCTCACGGCGCTCGTACATTAACGCGTCCACCGCGACTGGCGAAAATACCGTCGCCCTCGCTGGATCATTTAATCGGCCTCGCGGCCGATATCTGGCTAGAACCGCTCGATCATTCCCAATTGCACGCCGCGAACCGGCGCACCCGGATAGGCCGCGGGAAGGCCGGTGACGTTGACGCCGCGCAGGGTGAAGGTGGCGTCGTGGTGGTTGCGCAGCATTGCGCCGCTCGCGTAGAGCGTGAGTTTTGGCGAGAGATCGTATTCGCACGCCACGCTGAACTGGTCCGCGTCGTTGTCGCCGCCCGAGCGATCGCGTGCGTACGCATAGCCCAACGAAGCGCGCAGGCGCGGCGAGAACGCATAGCGCATCGAAAGCGAAAGGCCGTCGTCGTGATACCGCGGCGAACCGCCGTCGCCGTTGAAGAACGACGCATAGGCGGTCGCTGCGCCGAACTGGTAGGAGACACCACCGAGGTTCGCGCGCAAGGTCGTACCGCCATGCGTTTGCTGATGCGCGTAGGAAACGCGAAGCGGTCCGTTGCAGTACGCAAACGTTTCGTAGTCGCCGGATAGCCCGTTGCCGTTGCCGTTGCCATCGCCGCTGTCGCGCAGTGCGACCATGACTGTCGTCGTGAAGCCGTGAAAGTCGGGCGACAGATAGGCGATGCCGTTGTCGGTATAAGGCGTGATTTTGGACAGGTTATTCAACCCCGAGGCGATCGTCCCTGCGCCGAAGGCGTCGAGTTGTCCTTTGAACGGAATGTAGATCGGCGAGTACTGACGGCCCACACGCACTTCGCCCCACGGCGCGCCGATGCCGATCCACGCCTGGCGGTTGAAGATCGTGCTCGCGGTGGCCAACGTGCCGTCGGCCGAGCTGAAGCCGTTTTCCAGTTCGAACAGAAGGCGTGTGTCCGAGTCCAGTTGCTCCGCGCCGCGCAAGCCGATTCGCGAGCCGCGGTAAGCGCCCGAGTCGAGGCGCGGCGTCCATGATGAGCCGGGATTCGTGACTTCGATACTGGTGTCGATCGTGCCGTATAGCGTGATCGTGTTTTGCGCGAGAACATTCGGCGCTACGGAAAAGCATGAACTCGCGATGGAGAGAAAGAGCACCAGCCGCGCCGTGCGGTTGTTGCGTGAATGAAAGGGCTCGGTAAAGTGCATCGAATGTTTTTGATGGAATAGCGGATATACCGCGAAAATAAAGCGGAGGCTCTGCCGACGGAATCTTTGCATACGTCGCGTTTAACTGCATGCTGCCATCAGACCATCAATCGGATACTAATGACAATGCTGCCAACCGACGACGACTCTGTTTCACTTTCATCGATATGGGCCACCATCCGGGATGACTCCGCAATAGATCAAAACGGCTGCATGGTGCAAATCAAAGGCTGGATGATTTCACTAGACCCGACCGCAACCACCGTCGACTATTTCCTCCTCGCCGCGCAAGAACCTTGTTGCGGCGGCTGCGTGCCACGCGATCCTTTCACTTGCATTGAAGTCATTCCGCTCGAGCCGGTCGCGCTCGACGCAGGCCTAGTCACCATGCGTGGCCGTCTGATGCGACTCGTCGACGATCCTGCGGGCTGGCGTTATCGGCTCGAACTGGCCGAGCGCGTTGATGAAGCGGCGAGCGTCGCGCAGCCACCCTTATCGCGCATGACTCGGCGTGCATTCCTCGCGTCAACCACCGCGCTGGGGCTCGCGGCTTGCGCGCCTGGCCGCTTTGCCAGATACACCGATTCGCGCTCAGAACAGCAGCAATGGCAAGCATCCCCGGGCGCATTGACCATCGACATGCACAGTCATGCGGGCCATGTCATCGTCTCACGCGATCCGGCCATAGGCGACCATCGGCCATTGACGCCCGTCAGCGCCCCGATGCGCGCGGGCGGGATGAATGTGATCTGCCTCGCCATCGTCACCGATACCGTCGTCACGCACGTGTCCGCCGATCGCAAGCGTTTCGAGGCGTGGCGCGAGCCGCAGCCAGGCGAGCTATATCGACTCGGCCAAACGGAATTCGCCCGCGCGAAAGAACTGGTCGATCGCGAGCAACTCGTCATCGTGACGAATGCAAGCATGCTGGCGTCGACGGAAAAAGAAAGACCGCGCGTGATCATCGCCGCCGAGGGCGCGGACTTTCTGGAGGGGCAACTGGAGCGTATCGACGAGGCGTACTCGCGCCATCATCTACGTCACCTTCAATTGACGCATTACCGTGTGAACGAACTCGGCGACATTCAAACGGAGGCGCCTGTTCACGGCGGCTTGAGCGATTTCGGCGCGGATGTCGTGCGCCGCTGCAATGCGCTGGGTATTGTGGTGGACGTTGCGCACGGCACGTTCGATCTCGTGAAGCGCGCAGCTTCAGTCACGACGAAGCCGTTGGTGCTCTCGCACACGGCGCTCGCGGGACATCCGGGCGCGCGCAGCCGCCTGATCACAGCCGACCATGCGCGCGCTGTCGCGGACACGGGCGGCGTGATCGGCGTGTGGCCGAGTTCCGGCACGTTCCACGACATCGATGCGATGGCGCACGGCTTCAAGCGCATGGCGGATGTGGTGGGCGTCGAACACGTCGGCCTCGGCACCGACATGCTCGGCTTCATTGCGCCGCCGGTTTTCACGCGCTATGAACAACTGCCGGCGTTGGGCGCAGCATTGCTCGCCACCGGCTTCTCCCAAACAGAAACCGGACACCTACTAGGCGGCAACTATCGGCGCGTGTTCGAGGCGTCGTTGAGTTGACTCTCACTCTCACTCAACAACGCCCCCAACCCTCAAAGCCCACTAACCGTCTTCACCGTCACCCACTGTCCGTTCTTCACCTGATAAAGCGTGGAAGAACCGGTCTTCAGCGAGCCGTTCGCGTTGAACTCGATCTGCCCTGTGATGCCTTCGAAGTTGATGCTTTGCAGCTTCGCGCGGTAGTCGTCGGGCTTGGTCGAATTGGCTGCCTGCATCGCCTTGATCGCGGTCCACGCGGCGTCGTAGCCGAACGGCGCATACGAGAGCACGTCCTGGCCGAACTTCTGCTTGAAGCGCTCGGCGAACTTCGCGCCGACGGGCGTGCTGTCGAGCGGGCGCCCGTACTCCCATGCCATTGCGCCTTCCGACACGTTGCCCGCGAGCTTGATAAAGTCGACGTCCTTCACTCCGCCGCCGCCCACGTACTGCGCCTTGAGGCCGAGCTGGTTCATCTGCTTCATGATGCCGGCCGCTTGCGGATTGAGCGCGCCCACGAAAATCAGATCGGGGTTCTTGCTCTTGAGGTTCGTGAGCTGCGTCTTGAAGTCCGTCGCCTGATTCGTCGTGTATTCGCGATCGATGATGTCGCCGCCGTGCGCCTTCACTGCCTTCACGAACTCATCGGCTTCGCCTTGACCGAAGGCCGTGCGGTCGTCGATCACCGCGATGCGCTTGGCCTTCGTCGTCGTCACTGCATAGGCGCCTGCGGTGCCGGCGTTTTGCGCGTCGCTCGAAATCACCATGAAGACGTTCTTGTAGCCGCGGCTGCTGATCACCGGATTAGTGGCCGCCGGATCGATGACGGGCAAGCCCGCTTTCTCGTAGAGATCCGAAGCGGGAATGGTCGTGCCGGAATTGAAGTGCCCGACGACGACCGACACGCCTCCATCCACCAGCTTTTGCGCGACCTGCACGCCGACACGCGGGTCGGCCTGATCGTCTTCGGAGACGAGTTCGAACGAGACAGGCTGGCCGTTGATCTTGACGCCTTGCGCTTTCGCGTCGTCGAGCGCCATTTTGACGCCGTTCTGCAGGTCTTTGCCGTAACTGGCGTTGGGCCCGGTGAGCGGTGCCGCAAAGCCGATTTTGACGACCGTATCCGCGCGAGAGGCGAGCGGTGCGACGGCGAGCAGTGCCGCAACTGCAACTGCGATAGGGGTGAAAGTCTTAGCAAAACGCATGTCTTCTCCTTTTTGTCGGCAAGCATGAGGTCACTGCTATGGCGTCCGCGAACGGCCGCCAGGAAGACTGATAACGCTCCGTCTTTAACTTTCTCGACGGTCCCTGTCCGCATTACGGCACAGCAGGGCAACACGAAGCAATCGGGACAAATACTCCTGCTGCGCGCGAGCGCGAGCCGGCTGCTTCGACGCGATCTTTCATAAAGACGCGTCCACGCCCAATGCTTCGACAGCCTTGCGCTGATAACCGCCGGTCGCGAGCAACAGCGTGCGCGAGTACTCGCTCTCGACCTGCTGCGCGCGAATCTTCTCGATCGGAAGCTCTTCAACGATCTCTCCATTGCGCATGATCGCCACGCGCGAGCACAGAAAGCCGACTACCGCCAGGTTGTGGCTGACGAGAATCATCGTGAGATTCCGCTCGCGATGCAGGCGCTTGAGGAGGTTGAGGATTTCGGCTTGCACGGAGACGTCGAGCGCGGAAGTCGGTTCATCGAGAAGCAACACGCGCGGCTCGACAATCAACGCGCGCGCGATCGCAACGCGCTGTCGCTGCCCGCCCGACAATTGATGCGGATAGCGAAAACGATACGACGGATCGAGGCCGACTTCACGCAGCGCATTCACAATGCGCGCTTCCTCGCCGCCGATTCCGTTTATGTTGAGCGGTTCGCGCAGCGTCTGATCGACGGTGAAGCGCGGATGCAGCGAGCCATAAGGGTCCTGAAAGACCATCTGCACATGACGCCCGCGCATGTCGCGATCCGCGCCGGCGATATGCACGGACCCTTCGGCAGCCGGCGCGAGTCCGCTCAGCGCACGAAGAATAGTCGACTTGCCGGAGCCTGATTCACCGACGAGACCGAAGACTTCACCGGCCTCGACATGAAAGCTCGCACCGCGTACCGCATCGAAGAGTCCGGCAGCCGTCTTGAAGCGCACGGTCAGTGCATCGACGCGAATCATAGCGGCGCTCCTTGCTGCTGGCCGATGTCGCTGACGTCGCCGATCTCGCTGAGCCACGCGGCGTCGCGCGAGAGCACGGGCAATTCGGCGGGTGGGTCGACAAGCGGCGGATTCGCCGCAAGCAGCCCGCGGGTATAAGGATGCTGCGCGTGGATCAGATCGCGTGCGGCGCACGTTTCGACGACACGTCCCGCGTACATCACGACCACGCGGTCGCAGAACGACATCACGAGCGGCAGGTCGTGACTGATGAAGATGAGGCCAGTCTGATGCTTTTCGATCAGCTCATCGAGCACGGCCAGCACTTGCATCGAGACGAGTACATCGAGTGCGCTCGTCGGCTCGTCGGCGATCAGCAGACGCGGGCCTGTTGAAACCATCATCGCGATCATCACGCGTTGCCCCATGCCGCCCGATAGTTCATGCGGATAAGAGCGGGCGACGCGTTCAGGATTGCGGATATGCACGGACTCGAGCGCCGCAATGACTCTTGCGCGCATTGCACGGCGGCCAAGCTTCGGCTCGTGCAGCGCGAACGCTTCGCGCATCTGCTGCTCGACGGTCATGACCGGGTTGAGCGAATACTTCGGGTCCTGCAGCACCATGCCCATTTGTGAGCCGCAGAAACGGCGGCGTTTGTCCGTCGGCATGGTCAGCATGTCGTGTCCGTCGAAGCGCAGCCGTTTGGCCGTGCAATGCGCGGCGGGCGGCAACAAGCCGAGCAGCGCGCGGCCCGTGAGCGATTTTCCAGAACCCGATTCGCCGACGATGCCGAGTCGCTCGCCCTTCTTCAACGTCAACGACAAACCCCGCACCGCTTCATTCAGCGTGCCGTCGTGCGCGCGAAAGGCAATGCGCAGATCGTCGATTTCGCACAGCGGTGCATCCGCTTCGTCGTTGCGCATGTCAGTCTCCGTGACGCGGATCGAACACGTCGCGCAATCCGTCGCCGAGCAGGTTAAATGCAAGGCTCACGAGCAGGATCGCGAAACCCGGGAGCGTCGCGACCCACCACGAATCGAGCAGCACGTTGCGGCCGGAAGCGACCATGAAGCCCCATTCGGGACTCGGCGGTTGCGCGCCGAGCCCGAGGAAACCGAGACCCGCGACAGTGAGAATGATGCCCGCCATGTCGAGCGTGGCGCGCACGATCACGGACGACATGCACAGCGGCATCACATAGCGCAGCAGGATGCGCAGATTCGACGCGCCTTGCAGACGCGCGATCTGGATGAAGTCGGCCTGCACGAGCCTCAACGTCTCGGCGCGCGCGAGACGCGCATACGCGGGCCACGCGGTGATGGAGATCGCGATCACCGCATTGATCACGCCGGGCCCGAGCGCCGCAGCGAACGCGAGCGCGAGCACGATCTTCGGAAACGCCAGCGCGATATCGGTGATGCGCATCAGCACGTTATCGACCCAGCCGCCGAAGAAGCCCGCGGTTGTTCCGATCATCAGGCCGATCGGCACCACGACGACGACCACGAGGATCGCTATCGACAGCGTCAGGCGCGAGCCATAAATGATGCGCGAGAGAATATCGCGCCCAAGCTGATCGGTGCCGAGCCAATGCGATGCCGAGCCCGGTGGCAGCAAGCGGTCGGAGAGCACCTGGCGCAACGGATCATGTGGCGCGATCCACGGTCCGATGATCGCGACGATCACGAGCACCATCAGAATCGCAAAGCCGAACACGGATAGAGGATTACCCGCAAAACGCCGCCAGCGTCGATAGGCGAGGCCCAACGCGGCCTGCTTGCGCGACGCGGGTGTGTCGGTGAGCAGCCATTGCTTCCACGAAAGGCGCGGCGCACTCATCGGCCAGTCCTGCGTCGAATGTTCGAGAGGAGGACGCACGTAAGTAGTCTCCTTTGCATCAGCGGGCGCGCGGATCGAACACGCGATAGAGCGCGTCGGTGAGCAGATTCAACGCGATGAAAGTAGCGCCTATCACGAGCGTGCTGCCGAGTACGGCATTCATGTCGGCATTGAGCAGCGCGCCCGTCAGATACGAGCCGATGCCGGGCCACGCGAACACGATCTCGGTGAGCACCGAACCTTCGAGCAGGAAGCTATACGAAAGCGCGATCACCGTGAGCAGCGGCACCGCGATATTGCCGAATGCATGCACCCACACGACGCGCCGTTCGGGCACGCCCTTCGCGCGCGCCGTCGTGATGTACTCCTGGTTCAACTGATCGAGCATGAACGAGCGCGTCATTCGACTCAGATACGCAACGGAGTAATAACCGAGTATCGCGGCAGGCAACGCGACGTGTGAGACCGCGTTGAAGAACACGTCCCATTCGCCGGCCATCAGCGAATCGACGAGCAGGCTGCCTGTGCGCGAGTCGACCATGCCGTCGAACACCGGGTCGAGTCTGCCAGGACCCGACACCCAATGCAGCTTCGCGTAGAACAGCAACAGTCCCATCAGGCCGAGCCAGAATACAGGCACGGAACTGCCGATCAGCCCCACGAAGCGCGCAACGTGATCGATCCAGCGGTTATGCCGCGTCGCCGCCACGACGCCGAGCGGCACGCCGACCAATACGCCGACGATGGTCGCGAGCGTCGCCAGTTCGAGCGTCGCGGGAAAGACGCGGCGGATGTCGTCGAGCACGGGCTTGGCCGTCAGCAGCGACATGCCGAGGTCGCCATGCAACACCGCATTCACGTAGATCAGGAATTGCTCGGCAAGCGGCTTGTCGAGACCCAACTGGATACGCGCGGCCGCATAGGCGGCCGCCGACGCGCGATCGCCGAGTATCGCGAGCACAGGGTCGATCGGCACCTTGCGGCCAATCACGAACGTCACGGCAAGCAGGCCCGTAAACGTGATGGCGAGCGTGAGCGCCCAGCGCAGCACGCGCAGTGTCCAACGCACGCTTGCGCGGCGCGCGGACACGGCGCGAATGCGGTCGATAGGAGTCAGGGTTGTCGACATGATCCAGCGCCGCCAGGCGATTACTGCTTCTTCACGTGCAGATACGAAACCAGGTCGTTGATCGGCCCCACTTCGAGCCCTGACACGCCTGGGCGCATCGCGACCTGCGATACCTGCTGGAACATGATGACGAACGGCGAATGCGCGAGCATGTCCTTTTGCATCGTCTGATAAAGCTGTGCGCGTTTTGTGGTGGACGACTCGGCAAGCGCGGCGTTGGTCTGTTTCGTCAGATCGGGAATGTCCCACGAATTACGCCATGCGAGCATCTTGTACGAGGACTTGTCGGAGTTGTCCGGATTCCATGCGTAGCCCTGCGCATTGCTGTGCGGGTCGATATAGTCGGCGGACCATTCGCCGATATAAATGTCATGCTGACGCGCGCGATACTTCGCGAGCGTCTGCTTGTTATCGCCAGGAATGATCTCGACTTTGATTCCGCCTTGAGCCAGATTGGCTTGCACTGCCTGTGCAATTTCGTTGTACGGATAGGCGCTGCGCACATCCATCGTGACGCTAAAGCCGTTCGGCAAGCCCGCTTTGGCGAGCAGTGCCTTCGCCTTTGCAACGTCCTGGTGATAGGGGTTGCTATTGAGTGCGCCGAGAAAGCCTTCCGGCAAGAACGTTTGATGCA
The DNA here is from genome assembly GCF_003058125.1 of Paraburkholderia sp. GV068. NCBI lineage: Bacteria > Pseudomonadati > Pseudomonadota > Betaproteobacteria > Burkholderiales > Burkholderiaceae > Paraburkholderia > Paraburkholderia sp. GV068. The sequence goes on along the minus strand of NZ_QBUB01000002.1, from coordinate 229,184 downwards.
CTTTATAAGTCGTCTTCACGACGTTCGTCTGAATGCCGTTGTAATCGATCAGCCATTTCATTGCTTCCTGTACTTCCGGCTTCGCAAGATTCGGATTCTTCACGTTCAGACCGAGATAGAGCAGTGTCGCTTGCGGCACGGCCATCACATGCGCCTTGTTGGATTTCGTCAATGCCGCGAGATCGTCGGGACTCAGATTGCGCGCGACGTCAGCATCGCCATTTTCCAGCAGCAGGCGCTGGCTCGACGCTTCGGGAACGTGACGAAGCACGATGCGCTTCATCGCGAGCGGCATGCGGTAATCGTCGTATTTCTGCAGAATGATGCTGTCGTTGGCGGTCCATTTGACGAGCTTGTATGCGCCCGATCCCGCCTCGTTCGTGCGCAGCCATTCGTTGCCGAAGTCATTGCCTTTCTGATGCGACATCAGCAGCTTTTTATCGAGCACCGATGCGGGCCACGCGCCGAGAACATTGAGTACGAAGGTGGGCGCGTATTTCTGATCGGTCGTGATGCTGACTGTCGAGTCGTCGATCTTTTGGACTTTCTGCAGCGCATTGTCTTTGGTGAGGCCGATGCCTTGCAGCACGGCGGCAGCGCCTTTATCCAGCAGCACGCAGCGCTGGATCGACCACGCGACATCATCGGCCGTGAGCGGATTGCCCGAATGGAACTTGAGGCCGGAACGAATCTTGAAAGTGAACGTGAGTCCGTCGGGGCTCACGCTCCACGATTGCGCGACATCGCCGTTAAATTTCGACGGGTCTTTCAGATCGACTCGCACAAGACGGTCATAGGTATTCGCAACGTATTCCTCGGGCACAAGTTCATAGACTTCGCCGGGATCGAGTGTCGAGAACTCGTCGAGCGTCGTGGCCATGACAAGCATGTCTTTCGGCGTCGCCGCGAGCGCGCTGCCTGTCATCGTGACGGAAAATGTCAGCGCGGATACCACCGCGACTGCTGCCAGCGCATTGCGCAAAACCAGATTCATACTCGCTCCGTATCTAAAGGAAGAGAACCTGCAAATGGACAGCCGGAAACCAATCACATCAACTTCAATGGGCCGCTTTCGCTGTTGTCGATGACCGGCAGCGCGCGCGAGCCAGGCAATTCGTAATGCCACCATTCGCTTGCGATGTGCGTAAAGCCGGCTGCGTGCATGATGCCGAGCAGCAGCAGCCGATTGCGCTGCACGTGTTGCGGCAGGCCGTGGTGAAAGTGTTCCGAGGCTTTCACCATTTCATCGAAACCGGTGCCCATGTCGAGCGGTTCGCCATTGCCGTCTATCAGCGTGAGATCGATAGCCGTGCCCCGGCTATGGTTGGAGCCGCGGCCGAGTTCCGCGATGTAAGTCGGATCGGGCAGAAAGTCCCACAGTACTTTTTGCGCTTGAGGCGGACGGTACGCGTCGAAGATGAGCAAGCTCATGCCTATGCTCTCCGCGAGTTCGACGGCTTTACGCAATGCGGCTTCGGCCGGTTCCAGCAGCAGGCAATGCGCTTCGCGGTAAATCGGCTTGCCGGTGAAGTTGCGCGGCGTCGCGTAAACGAGGTCGATGTCCACACGATGCGTGTCGTGCGTAATGTGTATCAGGCGATGTTTGTCGGTCATGGTGGTCAGAATTCGAACTGATCGAGTTCGCGTTGCAGTTCGCGGTTACGCGCAACACGCTCGTCGATGGCAGGGCCGAGGTGCTCGACAATCGAGCTCAGCAAGAGATTGAACAGACACGTGAGCGGCGCAAGGGAATCCCAGAACTGGCCGACATCCGTCTTCACTTGCAACAGATCGCAATTGAAGTCGCGCGCCCACGGGCAATAGAGATCGGTGACGAGCGCAAACGCGATGTTGCGCTGCGCCGCGGCTTCGCAATAACGGCGTGCGATGCGCGAATAGGCGCGCGTGTCCGTCACAATCAGATAGGGCGAAGCGAATTCGGAGTTCAATGAATCCACATAGGAACCCGACATGCCGTCGGAATAGAACACACGCGGGCGCAGATATTCGAGGTAGCTGAAGAACGCGTTCGATATGCCGCGAGTCGATTGAATGCCGACGATATAGACCGCGTCCGCCGTCGCAACATGTTGAGCGACGCGGCCAAATGCTTCGCTTTCTGCGAGCTGATAGACGTAGCGCACGGCATCGACTTCAAGATCGAGCGACCGTGCGAGTGCCGCATGCTGCCGGCTCATGCCCTCCGAGTGTTCGTCGTGGCGCTCGTTGCGATACTCGTCGAGCCGGTCGGTAATAAACCACGGACGCGTTTGCGCGCCGCGCAACTCGCGCTTCAGGTCATCCAGATTGCGATAGCCGACGCTGCGCAGAAAGCGTCCAACGGAAATGCCGCTCGTTCCCGTTTGCTGCGCGATCTGATCGGCCGTCTCAAGGCCGAGCCGATCGAGATTCGCCAGCATATAGGTGGCAATGCGCTTGGCTGTCGGCGTGAGCGTGGTGAAGCTCTCCTGGACCGTATCGGTAAACGCAGTGCGCATCGCGGGCTATTCGTTATTTACCTGTCATGAAAGCGTGCTGTGGTAGCTATCTGACAAGGACAATAAAGCCGGCGCTACATTAATTTTTTAATCGAAAGCCGCGGGGTGATAGTCGTTGATGCGCGATGCATACTGTCTCACGGTGCCCACACCCGCCGCATGAAATTGAGCGTCAACGCAGCGATGTCGTCGCTCGCTTCTTCCAGCGCGAAGTGGCCGGCATCGAGCACATGCACTTCGGCATCCGGAACGTCGCGCTGGTACGCGTGTGCGCCATGCACGGTGAACGACGGATCATACTTTCCCCAGGTCACGAGCGTTGGCGGCCGATGCTCACGCAACCACGCTTGCCAGCGCGGATACGATTCGAGGTTCGTGCGGTAATCGTAGAAGAGGTCGGTCTGAATGGCGGCCTGTCCAGGGCGCGCAAGAAACTGTTCTTCGTCGCGCCAGTTGTCCGGGTCGTAGCGCTGTGCGTTCGGGCTCGTGCCCACGTGCCGCAGCTTCAACGCATCCGGCGAGGCGAGATTGGCCCGCAAGCTCGCTTCGTGTTGCGCGCGGTCTTTCCAGAATGCCTTGCGCGTTTCCCACAGCGGTCCGAGTCCTTCTTCATGCGCAACGGCATTCTGAATCACGATGCCCTTCACTTTGTCCGGGCGGGCCATCGCAAGCCGGAATCCCACCGGGCCGCCATAGTCGGCCATGAACAGCACGTAGCGATCGAGCTTCAACGCATCGGTGAACTGTTCAATGGATCGCGCGATGTTGTCGAACGTATACGCGTAGCTTTCGGGCGATGGAGCCTCGCTATTGCCGAAGCCCGGATAGTCCGGCGCGATAACGCGAAACTCCGGCGCGAGAAACGGCATGAGTGGTTCGTACATCCGCGAAGACGATGGAAAGCCATGCAGCAGTAGAAGGGTCGGCGCGTCCTTCGGCCCTGCCTCGCGATAGAAAATGTCGACGCCGTCGACGTTCACCGTCGAATAGGTGGAAGTAGAACGGGTTGCATCCATGATCGGTTTGTCCTCAAGTGGAAAGGTGCGATATCAAGGGCGTGGCTCGGCACCAGAAGGCGCCGTGCGCGACGTGCGCGCCGGCGCCGCCGTCTGCACGACATGCAGTACGTTTGCGGCGAGCGCAAATGCCGCGGCGGCCATGCACACACCCATCCAGTGGCCGAACGCCCATGCGGGCCCCGCGAGCAGCGCACCGATTGCGCTGCCGACGAAAAAGAGTCCGGTGAAAAGGCCGTTCACGCGGCCGCGTGCCTGCGGGTTGAGCAGGTTGACCGCGCGGCGCCCCATCGCCTGATCGCCGATCACGCCGAGATCGAGCAGCAGCGCCGCGAGCACGAGCAGCGCGAGCGAAGCCGCCGGCGGCAGGCCGCTGCTTCCGCCGAGCAGCGCGATGCAGCTTGCCAATACGACGATCGAGTGGAACGTGATGGTCGCTTGCCGGTCGAGGCCACGGTCGCCAAGACGTCCCGCGACCGGCGCGATGATCGTGCTGCCCGCGCCGGCCAGCGCGAACAGACCCACCCCGACATGGCCGAGCCGCAGCGGCGCGCTCGCGAGCTTCAAAGCCACGCTGGTCCAGAACAGGTTGAACGACACCATCAACAGACCTTGGTACAGCGCGCGCCGCCGCAGCACCGGTTCGTCTCGGATCAGATGCAGCAGCGAGCCGATCAGCGCGGCATACGAGCTTTGATGAACGGGACGCCGATCGGGCACATGCGTCCACAGCCATGCCGACATGGCGGCAAGCGCGGCGGCGTCGATCGCGTAGTAGCTGCGCCAGCCGAACGCGCCGGCGATCAGGCTCGCCGCCGGCCGCGACAACAGCACGCCGAGCATCAGGCCGCTCATCACGTCGCCGACGACGCGGCCGCGATCGGCCTCCGGCGCTTGCGATGCGACGACGGGGACGAGCATCTGTATCGCACTCGACGTCAGCCCGACGAAAAACGACGCCGCCAGGAAGGCCACCGGCTCGCGAGCGGCGGCGAGAACGGCGAGCGCCAACACTTGCGCGCCGAGCGTCGCGATGATGAGCGGCCGGTTCGGCAACAGGTCGACGAGCGGCACGAGAAGCAGCAGGCCGGCGGCGTAGCCGGTGAGCGTCAGCATCGTCACCATGTTGGCCCACGCGCCGAGTCCGACAGACGTGGCGAGATCGTTGACGAGCGCTTGCGACGCGTACAAACCGAGTACCGCAATGCCGACGGCAATCGCATAAGGGCGCGTCGCGATGGATGCGGGCGTCGCAACGGCGGCAGGACTCTGATCGGTCGATGGCATACGCAGGTGGCTCCGCGAGAACGATGCTTCGTATGCTACTCGCGCTTATCTGATAGATAATCGGGGCGGAAAATGACTCTTTCTCCCGAAAAAATGGATAATGGATCGCTGCGCGACCTCGAGGTTTTTGTCGCGATTGCCGAGGAAGGCAACCTGACTGCAGCCGCGCGACGGCTCGACCGATCGTTGCAGGCGGTCAGCCGCTCGCTGCAAGTGCTCGAGCGCGAGGCAGGGACGCTGCTCGTCGCGCGCACCACGCGCCAGTGCCGGCTCACCACGGCGGGCGAGCAGTTCTACACGCGCATCAAGCAGGTGCTTGCCGATCTGGCGATGGCGCGCGCCGAACTGGCCGAGCACGCAACTACGGTGTCGGGGCGTCTGCGTATCTGCGGTCCGACGCTCTTCGGTCCGCGCTATATCGCGCCGCTGGTGGCGGCGTTTCTCGCGCGCTATCCGCGACTTACGGCGTCGCTCGATCTGTCCGAGGAGTACGACGATCCGGCGACGAGCGGCGCCGACGTCACCATCCGTATCGGCGAGACGCCTGACTCGAATCTGATTGCGCGGCGGCTCGGCACCATCCGCCGGGTGACGTTCGCGTCGCCCGCTTATCTCGAGGCGCGCGGGCGTCCGCTGCGGCCGACTGATTTGAAGCAGCATGATTGCGTGATCCGCTCGTCATTACCGGAAGCCTCGCTGTGGCGCTATCGCAGCAAACGCGGAGTGGAGGAGTCGGTGCAGGTGCGCGGGCGCTTCGAAAGCAACAGCACGGCGGCGATCAACGATGCCGTTGCGAGCGGTCTCGGCATTGGCCGCGCCGCGTACTGGCAGATTGGCGAACTGGTGCAGCAGCGTCGCGTGGAACTGATCCTGACCGACTATGAACTGTCGCCGCTGCCGTTGCAGGCGCTATGGTTACCTACGCGGCGCCTGCCCGCGCGCACGCGGCTATTCGTGGAGTTTCTGGCGTCGCGGCTCGAGAGCGTCGCGCTTTAGATCGGCGGGTTGATTAGAGCAAGCGCGGTTGCGCAACGTGAGTCCCCATCGCGTCACATAGGATTCTGCCGACGGCACGCGTGCAAGATTTCGTTGACTGCAAACGCGCCTCGCACGCTCTGCACATTCTGCAAGACACACACGTGATAGGCCCTTTCACGCGGCAACAGCAGTGCCCCGTTTTTGTAGAGCGCGATGCACGAATTGGTAATGGCGCGCGCCGCGTAATTGCTCTGGCTATTCGCGAGCGAATTCAGAATGCATTGGTCGTACTCGGGATTCCCGCCTCTGAATGCGAAAGCCGACAGCGGCGCGGCGAGCGCTGCTGAAACAAGCACAAAAACGAGTCTGAGCATGAGTGCGGAAAGCTCGCTGAGATGACGGCAGATAATCGTAGCATGTGCGTTATAGGTGGACACGCGCCGCCTTATCGGCCGTCGAATTTCGCGGCGAGCTTCTGCTTTCGAAATGCATCGACGACGAAATCGATAAACACGCGCGTCCTCGCCGGCAACAGTTTTTTGTTCGGGTAGTAGATCGATATCGGTCCCTGGTCCGCGTACCACGCCGGCAAGAGACGCATCAACGCGCCGCTTGCGAGCCAGGGCGCTGCGTGCGGCATCGGCAGGAAGGCGACGCCCTGGCCGTGCATCGCTGCATGCGCGATCGCTTCGGGGTCGTCGAAAATCATGCGCGTGCGGCACTCCGCCTGGTACTGCTCGCCCACATGGTTCTGCAGCGTCCACGCGCGCAACCGGCCGGTTGTCGACGAGCGGCGAACGATTCCGTCGAACCCGCTCAGTTCGGACGGGTGCCTCGGCATCGTGCGCGTCGCCATATAAGCCGGCGATGCCGCCACGATCACATGCGTGCGCGCCAACTCGCGCGCCACGATTCCCGGCGTCAGTTCAATGCCGCCGCCGATGGCGACATCGAAGCCGTCGGCGATCAGATCGACGGGCCGGTTATCGAAGTGCCAATCCGGCACGATCGCCGGATAGTGCTCGAGGAATTCGCCCAGCAAGGGCACCAGATATTCGCGGCCGAATGCCAGTCCCAGACTCACCTTGAGCGTGCCCGCCGGCCTGCCGTCCTGGACGGCAGCACCGGCAAACGCGTCTTGCAGCGCGGTGAACGGCGCGGCGACTTCGCGCAACAGCTTTTCGCCTTCGGTCGTCAGCGTGAGCTTGCGCGTGCTGCGCTGAAAGAGCCGCAGACCCAGCGAGGTCTCGAGCCGCGCCACGTTCTTGCTCACGGCGGCCGGTGTCAGGCCGAGCCGGCGCGCCGCCGCCGAGAAGCTCAGGTGCTCTGCGCTGAGCACAAACGATTCGATCAGGTTGAGAGGCTCCACGGCGATTTCGGACAAATAGTTGAAAGAGATAGTCTAGATCACACGCTAGTCGAAGGGGAATCTCAGGACGATACTGCTCTCCACTCACTCACCCATTGGAGCAAGACATGACTGCAAATCTGACTGGCAAAGTTGCATTCGTCACCGGCGGCAGCCGGGGCATCGGCGCGGCAATCGTGCAACGTTTGTCGAAGGAAGGCGCGACGGTAGCGTTCACGTACAAGGGTTCGTCGGCGGCCGCGCAGGCACTCGCCGGCAGCATCGAGCAGCAGGGCGGCCGCGCGCTCGCACTGCAAGCGGACGCGGGCGATGCCGCGGCGGTGAGCCGCGCGATCGACGATGTCGCCGGCAAATTCGGCAAGATCGATATTCTCGTGAACAACGCGGGGGTGCTCGCGCTAGGCCCGGTCGAGACGTTCTCGCTCGAGGATTTCGACCGGACGCTGCAAGTCAACGTGCGCGCTGTTTTCGTCGCGGTGAAGGCGGTGTTGCCGCATATGGGCGATGGCGGCCGCATCGTGAACATCAGCAGCGTCAACGCCGAACGCATGCCGTTTCCCGGCGGCGCCGCGTATGCAATGAGCAAGTCCGCGTTGCGCGGACTCGTGCAGGGCCTCGCGCGCGATCTCGGTCCGCGCGGCATCACGGTCAACAACGTGCAACCCGGTCCGACCGATACGGACATGAACCCTGAATCCGGCGATTTCGCGTCGATGCTGCACGGTTTCATGGCGCTTCCGCGTCATGGACGGCCGGATGAAATCGCAGGGATGGTCTCCTATGTTGTCAGCCCGGAAGCGGCATTTGTCACGGGCGCGAGCTTGACGATCGACGGCGGTTTCAACGCCTGATCGAGTCGCGCGCGTAGGAAGCGACGCATAAGCAAGCCTGCCGGTTTTTTCGGCAGGCTTATGCTCTTGTTCTCTTATGCGTGATTCGTCACGCTTTAACGCAGCGGAACCCTGCATAAACGTACTGATAATGCGGCTGAAACCAGTTGCGAAACGTCGGCCGCAACATGCACTGCGCGGTGCGCGCCGATCCGCCCTTCAGCACGTAATGCTTGCCGTCGAAGAAATTGGCCGAGTAGCCCAGATAGAACGGAAACGGCTCGAATCCCGGCAGGCCGTCGAACAATGTCGACGTCCATTCCCAGCCGTTGCCGAACTGGCCTTCCACGCCGAATGCGCTCACGTTGTCGGGATAAGCGTCGACGGGCCGAGGGTCCCAGCTACGGAAATCGAAGTTGCCCGAGCCCGCGTGCGGCGCGCCCTGTGCGGCGCGTTGCCATTGCGCTTCGGTGGGCAGCGCCTTGCCGGCCCAGCGCGCATAGGCGCTCGCCTCGGCGTGGCTGACGTACGCGGGCCAGTCGAGCGGCAAGGGCACGTCGTCGAACATGGTGCGCAACGTCCATTCGTCGCGAACGCCGTTGCCTTCACCGCTGTCTTCACCGTTACCTTCGCCGTTGCCGCTGCGCCGCGACCAGCATGCCGGATGCTCGATGCCCTCGGCTTCCTTCCACGCCCAGTCCTGCTCCGACCACCACTTCGGCTCGCGATAACCGCCCGCGTCGATGAACGCGCGAAACGCGCCGTTCGTCACCATATAGCGGTCGATCTCAAAGGCCGGCACGTCCACTTGCAATTCGCCGAACTCGTTGTCCCAGCCGAAGCGGCCGCCGTCGCGCCGCATCCCGAGCGTGGCCGAGCCCGCAGGCACGCGGACCATCGACGATACGCCGGTCGCGCGCCCCGGACCGCTCACGACAGGCTCGCGCAGCCCGGTCACTTTCTGTGCGAGCGGCAATTGATGAAGCATGTACGCAAGCGTCTCCGCATGCATCAGCCGATGCTCGATCGCGACATTCAGCAATTGCTCCGACGCATCGACGCGCGCGGAATCGGTCAGCGCGCGCAGTTCGCGGTCGATCTGTTCGCGAGCGCGCAGGCCATACTCGCGCACGGTCTGGAGCGAAGGCCAGTCGCCTGGTTGATCGGTGGGAAAGCCGCCATCAACCGGATCGATGCCGAATGCGAAAAGCTGATCGAGTTGGGAATCGAAAGCGGGCAGTTCGAACAGACGCTGATCGAACAGATTACGGTCGAAAGCTTCGAGGTGACCGATATAGAACACGATGCGATGCCGCTCGCGGATCGGTCTTTCGTACAGAAACTCGGGCTTGACGATGGAGAAGAGAGCGTCGGTAACTTGACGCGCGTCGATCAGACGCTGAACGAGCGGGTGATGCGGGCGGGGATCGCGGTTCATTTCGCCGGGTCTCCTTGCGGGGGACGGACTAAACAAAGACTGTACCCGCTCGCAGTTGCCATGCCAAGGCAAAAGACCCGCTGGAAAAACGTGCAAAGGGCCGCGGCCGGCCCTGTGCGCGGGGTTTAGACCTGCCGCAAGCCGTCCAGATCGACGATGCGAATGTGCTTGCCTTGCGTGTCGATCAGGCCGCGCTTTTGAAATCTTGACAGCGTGCGGCTCACGGTTTCGAGCGTCATGCCGAGATAGCTGCCCATGTCCTCGCGCGTCATCCGCAGATTGAACTCCGCCGACGAATAGCCGCGCTGCGCATTGCGCTCGGACACGTCGAGCAGAAAGGCCGCGACCCGTTCGTCCGCCGACAGCGAGCCGAGCACCATCATCTGGGCGGCTTCGCGCACGATCTGCTCGCCGAGCAGCTTGTGCAGGCGCTCCTGCATCGAGCCGATTTCGCGGCACAGCGACTTGAGCGCGGTGTAGGGGACGATGCACACCGTGCTGTCCTCGAGCGCGAGTGCGCTGCACGCGTGCCGGTCTTCGCTGATGCCGTCGAGGCCGAGCGCTTCGCCGGCAAGCCGCAGGCCCGTCACCTGTTCGCGCCCGTCGCGGTGCGCCATGACGGTTTTCATCGAGCCGGAGCGCACTGCGTAAATGTTGTCGAAACGGTCGCCGCTGCGGTACAGCGCTTCCCCGCGATGCACGGAGCGCGCCGAGCAGATCAGCGTTTCGAGTTTGGAAAGTTCGTCGTTCGACAAGCCTTGCGGCATGCACAACTGCCGCATCGAGCAGCTCGAGCAGCGCGCGGCGCTGCGGGTGGGCGTGCGCGTGGCGGCACGCGGCGTCGCCCGGCGGCTGGCTCGCGGTGCGGGCGAGGTGACGGCGGAGCCGCCCGGAACTGCGGAAGCCGGGGCCGAACTCGGGGCGGAAGTCGGGGCCGAAGGCGGGGCGGGAATCACAACGGTAGGGGTCAACATGTCTGAGCCGATGTCAGGAGGTAATGATTGATTGTCCCACCGGCTCTGTCCCCCGTTTCGCGGCAAAATGACGCGCTCCCGCGCTCAGGCATCTTGAGCGACGTCAGAACGCCGCGCCTCGCGTCCTCCAAACGCGGAAGCGTCCGAATGCGCTTTCCCGCCCGCGCGAGCTCTTACTCAACGTTTTGCGTCAACCAGCGACTTTCCCGCGCACTCGCAAACGTTTGGCGAATTTTTTTCTTTCTCGCGCACACCACTCTCAAGGTTTAGGAATTTTTGTCGTCATATTGTCTGAAGAATGCGGCGGCAACGAGAAAGGGGCGGACTACAACGTGCCCATGTCGGCGTCATCGAGTGAACCGCCTTGAGACGTGGCGGATGTGTTCACGCCGAAGCGCGGGGCGGCGCCGCAATGCGGTGAACTGCGCGCGCTTCGCGACAACTTTTATCGAGCGGTTGGGGAAGGAATTAGACACATGAAGATTTCGAATTTGAAAATCGGGGTTCGTCTTGGCTCCGCCTTTGCGCTGATGGTCGCGCTGCTGGTCGGCACGGCTGTCGTCGGCATCGAGCACCTCGAGTCGACCAACACGAAGATGGATGAGATCGTCAGCAATCGGTATACGCTGATCGCGCTCAGCAATCAGATCAAGAGCAACGGATACAAGGCAAACGGCATTCTGAGCAATCTGCTGCTGACCACGTCGCCCGATAAAGCCAAGCAGTACATGGACGACTACGCGGCGATCCGCAAAGCGAATGCGCAAGCCTACGCCGAGCTCGAAAAGCACCTGACGAGTGATGAAACCCGGGCGCTCTTCAAGCAGCAGTTCGACGCGCGCTCGGCTTACGGCGTGAGCGTGAAGAGCTTCTTCGATCTGGTCAGCAAGAACCAGCAGCAGGACGCGCGCGACGTCTATCAGGGCGACATGGCGCGGCTGCAGGACGCGTATTACGTTCTCGTCGACAAGATGGTCGACGTGCAGGCGGACCGGATGGCGCGCGATGTCGCCGAAGCCGTCGCCGAAGCGCACAACGCGAAGCTGCAAATGATTCTGCTTGCGCTGTTCGCCACGGTGATCGCGATCGCGACCGGCATCTTCATCACGCGCACCATCACGCGGCCGATCAACCGTGCGGTCGTTCTCGCCGAAGCGGTCGCGGCCGGCGATCTCACGCATCATCTGCACATCGATTCGACCGATGAAGTGGGCCGCCTTCTCACCGCGCTCGAACGCATGACCGGCAATCTGCACGGCATCGTCGCGCAAGTGCGCCAAGGCACGGACACGATCAGCCAGGCGACGCGCGAAGTGGCGAGCGGCAACATGGACCTGTCGAGCCGCACCGAACATCAGGCGAGCTCGCTCGAAGAGACGGCGGCCGCGATGGAGCAACTCACGTCGACGGTCAAGCAGAACGCCGATAACGCACGCGAGGCCAATCAGCTTGCGTCGAGCGCGTCGGATGTCGCGGTGCGCGGCGGTGAAGCCGTGAACCAGGTCGTGAGCACGATGACCGCCATCAACGAGTCGTCGCGCAGGATCGTCGAGATCATCGGCGTGATCGACGGTATCGCGTTCCAGACCAACATTCTCGCGCTCAACGCAGCCGTGGAAGCGGCGCGCGCGGGCGAACACGGGCGCGGCTTCGCGGTGGTCGCGAGCGAAGTGCGCGGCCTCGCGCAGCGCAGCGCCGTTGCGGCGAAGGAAATCAAGGAGCTGATCGCCGACTCGGTGAGTCAGGTCGGCACCGGCGGCAAGATGGTCGAGGAAGCCGGACAGATCATCGGCGAAGTCGTGAAGAGCATTCGTCATGTGACGGAAATCGTGGCCGAGATCAGTTCGTCGAGCAAGGAGCAAAGCGAAGGCATCGAGCAGATCAACCACGCCGTCACGCAGATGGACAAGGTGACGCAGGAAAACGCCGCGCTCGTCGAGCAAAGCGCCGCTGCGGCGCAGGCTCTGCAAGACCAGGCGCAGCAACTCACGCAGACCGTCAGCACCTTCAAGCTCGACGACGCCACGTCGAAACAACGTCGCGTCACGCGCGACTCGCATGCGCATCGCTCGAATGATGTCAGCGATGCGGGTGCTTGGCTCGTGTCGGCCCAGTAGAAGTCGAGGCAGGCAACGGACGGAGACACGAGCCGGTCGCGCGGACCGGCTCGATAACACATAGAAGACCGAGCGCTGCTGCAAGCCCGCATCCGCATCGCGCTCTTTCCCGTTTCGCTGTCTGCCGAAGATCACGGCCAACCGTCGCGTTGCCGTCGCGGGCGTACGCCCCGAGCATTCGCATGCGGACAGCGGAATCCGATTAACGGTTTCTTCCGCACGCTATCCAACATGTCCCACGTCTCTTCCGAATCGATTGTTCTTTCACGCTCGCCAGCCGGCGCGGTTATCGAACCGGCAGGCGACCTGTCGCCGGTAGCGCGGACGCTGCAGGTCCGGCGCTTCATCGACGCGTTCCGTCAGCACGGTCATCGTCAGGCGTCGCTCGATCCGCTGCGCCTTGCGCCCGTGCCCGAGGTGCCCGAACTCGACCCTGTGTTTCATGGGCTCGATCCGGCGCAGCCGATCGGCGCCGAAAATCCGCTGCTGCCGCCTTCGGCTGCGGTGCATGAACTCGAGCGGCAATTGCGGCGCGTCTATTGCGGCGCGATCGGCCTCGATCTGACCGGCATCCGCGATCAGCAGCGCCGCGCCCAGTTGTCCGCGTGGCTCAAGACGGAGCAGCTTGCGCCGTTGCCGGCGCGCGAGCCGCGCCGCCGTGTGCTGCGCCGTCTTGTGGCCGCTGAAACGTGGGAGCGTCATGTGGCGGCGCGATTCGAACATGCGAAGCGCTTCTCGCTCGAAGGTTGCGAGAGCCTCGTGCCGCTCATCGAAGCAATCGTCGATCAGGCTGCCGCTCATGGCGTTCGGCAGGTGTTCGCGGGCATGCCGCATCGCGGGCGCCTGAATGTGCTTGCCAACGTGATGGACTTCGATCCGGCGAAGCTGGTCGATTGTCTCGATCCCGATTCGGAAGCCGCGGCCGTGCAGCGCGATCTGCCGTATCACCTCGGCGCCAACACGGTGAGAAAGACGCAAGACGGCGATGTCGCGATCTTCCTTGCGCCCAATCCGTCGCACTTGCAAAGCGTCTATCCGGTCGTGAGCGGCATGGCGCGCGCGTACCAGGACGAGCATCGCGGCTTCGGCTGCCTGCCGCTCGTCATGCACGGCGACGCCGCCTTCGCGGGCCAGGGCATCGTGATGGAAACGCTCAACATGACACGCAAGGACGGCTATGCATTGGGCGGCACGATCCATGTGATCGTGAACAATCAGATCGGCTTCACGACGCCGAACCGGATGGACGCCGAAGCCTATTCGTATTGCACGGACATTGCGCGGATGATCGACGCGCCCGTGATCCGCGTGAACGCCGATCGTCCCGACGAAGTGATGCGCGCCGCGAAGCTCGCATTGCAATACCGGATGGAGCACGAGGCCGATGTGACCATCGACCTGATCGGCTATCGGCGTCTGGGTCACTCGGAGCATGACATCCCCGCGCTCACGCAGCCGTTGCAGCAAGCGGCGATCGCGACGCATCAGACCGTCACCGAGTTGTATCACGCGGCCATCGGCGAAGACACGCCGCTCGACGTGCTGCGCGCGGAAGCGTTGAAGGAGCTTCAGACGACGCCGCCGTCCGCGCTAACTTCGTCACGGTCTCACGGCAACCGGATAAAGCGCACGCGGCCGTTGTCGCTCGCGCGCATGCAGTCGTTGACCGCGGCGTTGACTCGCACGCCGCCCGCGTTCCGGCTGCACGAGTTGCTGCGCAACATCACCGCGCAGTGGCAAAAGAGCGTCGCCGATGAAACCGCGGCCGTCGACTGGTGCTTCGCGGAAAACCTGGCATACGCGACGTTGCTCGACGACGGCCATAGTGTGCGCATCTCCGGCATGGACGTTGGTCGCGGCACATTCATGCATCGGCATGCGGTGTGGCATTCGCAAGGCAATGCGGCAAGCGACACCGCAAACGCGACCGAGCCTTATGTGCCGCTGCAAAACCTCGGTGTGCATCAAGGCGAGTTCGACATCGTCAACTCGCCGCTGACCGAAGAGGCGGTGCTGGGTTTCGAATACGGCTACAGCGTGCAGACCGGCTCTCACCTCGCGATCTGGGAAGCGCAGTTCGGCGACTTCGTGAACGGCGCGCAAGTGATCATCGATCAATACATTGCCGCGGGCGAGTACAAGTGGGACCAGCGCTCCGGTTTGACGATGCTGCTGCCGCATGGCCACGAAGGCGTCGGCCCCGAGCATTCGACCGGGTACGTCAGCCGCTTTCTGCAACTATGCGCGGGCGGCAACATGAAGGTCGTGATGCCGTCGACGTCGTCGCAATGGTTCCATATGCTGCGCGAGCAGGCGTTGAGCGCGGAGCCGAAGCCGCTCGTCGTGATGTCGCCGAAAGGACAGCTCTATGGCAATGCGCGCTCGCATTCGCCGCTCGGCGAGTTGATCGGCGGCGCGTTTCTTCCGGTGCTGCACGATAGCGGCGTCGCTTCGCCGCAAGACGTGACGCGCGTCGTGCTGTCGAGCGGCAAGTTCTTCTATGACTTGCAGGCAGCGCGCGATGCTGGCGGCGACACGCGAACCGCGCTCATCCGCGTCGAGCAGTTGTATCCGTTTCCGACGAGCGAGCTTGCCGTTGCGCTCGCCGCCTTCCCGCAGCTCGATGAAGTGGTGTGGGCGCAGGAAGAGGAAAAGAAGCACGGCGCATGGCATTTCGTACGCGACGAAATCGAGCAGGCAGTGCCGGCGAACTGCCGCATTGTCGACGTGTGCCGGCGCGAAAGTCCGTCGGGCGCGCACTCGTCGATACGCGCGCATCGCGACGAACAGCAGCGCCTCGTCGCGGTTGCTCTCGCGCGCGGCTGACGTTGCAACGTCAAGCGGTTTGCCTGCCGAGGTGCGATTGAGTTGCTATTGTTAACAACAACAGGCAGCAACACGCGAGGTTGTCGCGAGCGGCAATTCACCATGCCGCATGGCGGCAGCCTCGCGCTTTCCGGCTTCGTTTCACAGCCTGATTTCGCGGCTTGCCTACGGGCAAGCCGGCTCGCGCAAGCGGGCAGCGCGCGTTGGCATGCGGGTTGCGAAGCAGGTCGTCGAAGCGATAGGACAATTGCACATGGCAACCGTACTGCTGGTCGATGACGACGCCGAGGCGCTCGATGCATGGAGCGCCGTCTGCGCCGCGGGGGGTTACGAAGTAAAGACGGCGCTCGACGGCAAGTCGGCGCTCGCGCAGTTCATGGCCGCGCCGGTCGACGTGGTCGTTGCCGACTGGCGCATGCCGGTCATGTCGGGCAGCGAGCTATGCCACCGGTTGCGCACGCTGCCGGGTCTCGCCGACGTCGCGTTCATCCTTGTCTCGGGAGAACCGAGCCCGCCCGCCTTCGTGAGCTTCGACGGATTCCTGCGCAAGCCCGTGGACGGCGCGATTCTGCTCGCGACGATGCGGCGCTTGCTGGACGATCACGTGACTCATCGCGCATTGCAACGCGGCGGGCAGCCTTGATGCACGCCGCACGCCGTTGCGGCGACTTCAGATATCCGCGGGCGGATCGTCGGCCTGCTTCGTTGCCGCCGATGGGATCAGCAGCACCGGCAAGCGCGCCTGGCGCACGCAGCGCTCGGCGACGCTGCCGAGAATCAGCCGTTGAAATCCGCGCCGGCCGTGCGTGCCCATGACGAGCAGATCGGCGTTGAAGTCGGCGGCGGCTTTCAGCACGGCGGTTGATACATCATCGAGCGACGCCGCCTCGCTAACGACAATCTCGCCCTTCACACCTTGCGCGTCCATTTCGCGCGCCAACTCCACGCCGAGTTCCTTGCCCTGTTCGATCAGCCGGTTGCGAAGCACCGAAGGATCGTAGCCGGGCGCCTCGAAATACATCGGCGTATTTTCGACGACATAGAGCGGCTGCAAAACAGCGCCCGTCGATCTGGCGAGCGCGAGCGCCGCCTCGAAGGCGCGGCGCGAAGTCTGGCTGCCGTCGACCGCTACAAGAATGCGTGTGTACATATCCACTCCACGTCAGGTTGCGAAACTTCGATCATGGTCCACCGACTTGCGTTCGGACAGGATGTAAATCAACCGGTTCACAAATTTTGACGCGGAGCCGCGCGGGCCGGCCCGCGTTTGCGATCAGGCGCGGCGGCCTTTGACTCGATTGCAAGAGCGCGAAACGCGGCGAATGCCGCCAGGGTTTGCCTTACAATTGGAGCCTACTCTGACAAGCTGCATCCGCCCGGCCGATGAACGAGCGCAAAACGACGGGCTTGCCCGACAAGATCTACGGCGACATCCTGAATCGCATTCTCGAAGGCGAGTACAAGGAAGGTCAGCGGCTGCCCACCGAGCACGCGCTGGCCGAGCGTTTTTCGACCTCGCGGCCCACGGTGCGCGAGGCACTGGCGCGGCTGAGGGCCGACGGCATCATCGTCACGCGCCACGGTTCGGGCACGACGGTCGCGCGGCGGCCCGATCCCGACGTGCGGCGTTTTGCGCCGCTCGAAACACTGTCCGACATCCGCCGTTGCTATGAATTTCGCATCGTCACGGAGACGGGCGCGGCGGAGCATGCGGCACTCAAAGCCGACGCCGACGACATCGCCGCGATCGAAGAAGCGTGGCAGCAACTGGAACGCATCATCGAGACGCGCGGCATCGGCGCACACGACGACTTCCTGTTCCACCTCGCGGTGGCGCGCGCGTCGCGCAACCCGTTTTTCATCACGGTGATGTCGTTCATCGAGGAACAGATTGTTTTCAGCATGAACCTGTCGCGCAATCTCTCGCTCGTGAAAACGGTGGAGCGGCAGCGCCTTGTGCAGGCTGAGCACAGAGCGGTGCTCGACGCGATCCGCCGTAAAGACCCGCAGGCGGCAGGGCAGGCGATGCGAGCGCACCTGGAAAATGCGCTCGAACGGATGTTTGGTTCGTAGGGAGCTTCGCGTGATCCGCCGCGCGCGGATCGAGCAGAGTTAGCAGCGCGTGGACAGTTGCGATGGCCGGCGGCCGGCAGCCAGGCGGCGGAGCAGCGAAGCAGTGGAGGAGCTAAGCGGCCGCGGCCATCGGCCCGAACAGAGCCGTGCGCGTTTTCGGACTCACGGCAATGTCGAGCGCCACGGCGCGTTCCACGCCGATCTGCAGCGGTGAGCCGAGCCGGCTGATCTCAATGCCGGTCTTGCGCAACAGCCGTTCGATCGGCGTCGTGGTCACCGTCACATAGCGCGTGATGCCCATGCGGTCCGCGAACGTGACCAGCTCGTGGATCGCCTGCATCGTCACATCGGCGAAACCGAACGACTTCTCCTCGCCGCTCGTGTCGATCGCGAAGCGGCTCAGTTCCCAGATGTGCCGCCCAACCGGCGCCGCCGCGCCGTGCAGCAGTTGCGGGAAGGTGTCTTTCAGCATGTTCGGCCCCTCGGTCGGCATGAGGCGCCAGCAGCCGCGCACGCGCCGGTCGTCGCCCTGAATCAGCATGTAATGCGGTCCCAGCGCATCGTAGCCGTCGATCTCCATGCCCGCTATGGTCGGAATATCCCACCCCAGCCGGCCGTGAAACACCCGCGCCCGCAGGCGGTACATCTCGTTGATGTCTTCGTTGTCGAACTCTTGACGCATTCCAATCCGGATTGCTGTTTGCATGACGTTCTCCTGAACGTGTTGGGGAAAACCAATACGCAGGAAAACTTATGCATTCTGAATCGTTCCGCCACCTATCTACCTGGATAGGTGTGCATGCTTATCGGATAACGCAGAATTTGAGATAGCAACAGCACTCAACCGACGGGACACGAAAATGGAACTTCTCGACAATCACTGGCAACCGCAAACCGGCCTCCAAACGCGTTCGGCGGAGCCTTCGACGGCGGTGGACCGGGTCTTGATCATTGCTTACCGCAAAAAGAAAAAAGAGAGCCAGCGCCGTTTCTGGGCGCGTTTCGGCGTCACCCAGTCGCGCGGCAGCCGCTTTGAATCCGGCGCGGAAATTCCGGCACCGGTTTCGATCCTGCTGGGCCTGTACTTCACCAAGACGGTCTCGGATGCGGACCTCGGCCGCGCCGAGCGCGTGCTGCACAGCCGCGACGCCGCGGCCTTGCTTAACCCGGGTCAATAAGCCCGAGTTGTGTCGCAATCACGGCTGCCGCGCGCCGCGAATTCACGCCGAGTTTCGTCCTGATATTTTTCATGTGGAAGTTCACCACGGCTTCCGAGCAGTTCAGGATATGCGAAATTTCCCACGTGGATTTGCCGCGCGCGGTCCATTGAAGACACTCGCGTTCGCGCGGCGTCAGCTTCGGCAACAGCGTCTGCGTGTGCGTATGCAGATGGCGCTGGCTGGTGTCGATCACCAGGTCGCGCAGTAGCACCAGGTTGGGCAGCACGACGTCGATATGACGCCAGAAGGTGTCGGTCGGATTTGCGTCGTTCACGAAGCACATCATGCCGGCTTCCTGATTCGGGCCGTGAATCGGCAGCGTTACGCCCGCGCGCAGACCGTGCGCGCGGGCTTCCTCGTACATGGACTGCTGCGGCGCCGTGATGAAGATTTCCGGCGACCAGACAAGCGGCGTCGAGCGCGTCGCACAATGCGCGACGGTCGGGTCGATGTGCACGAGACCCTGCTCGTCGTAAGTGCGGCGCCACGCGGGCGCATAGGTGCTGCGCACGTACGCGTCTTCCAGCCGAATGGTCGGGCGCGGCAGCATGGCAATCAGAAGCCGGTCGAATCCCCACGTCTCGGCGAGATCCGCGACGGCGCCGAACCACGCCGCCTCGTCGGCGGCGTCCAGTAGCGGCGCCATCTGCTCGATAAAATGTAGCGACAATTTCGACTCTCTCAGACTCGCAAATATCCGGTAGGTCATTTGCGCAGGTTTTTATTTACGGCTGCTTTAATCGCAATCTATCACTAAAAGCCTGTTGCACAGAAAGAGCCCCACACGAGACTGCCGGCATTAATCCGGGCTTTACCTCTGCATAATTGCTGCCCGCAGTAAATCCGCTCGTCGCGGATTGCAGGTTATGCGTCCTCTAGCCCCTATGCCGCCGCGAGCCGCACGCAGCAACGGTTTAGCGCTGCGCCGCCGGTTCGCGGCCTCATCCCCGCGCTGCGACGACTGCCAATCAAACGGGCAAAACGACCTCATTTGCCAAATCCCGGCTATTACCGCAATCACCGATTTGCGATGCAGTTTCGCTTCCTCACGCTATTCACGGTCCTCGCATGCATTGTCATATAAAAGGCGATGCGTTGCGTTTGGGCATTTCGCCGCGAACGCGAACCCTTCGCGCCCGCGCTATCGTTCGCAAAGTTGTTTGACAACTTCTCGCAGCCGATGCTACCTTGGGAGCCTGTTTCCATTCCACTCCACTCGACTCCCGTCCCGTCTCATGAACGAATCCCCATTCGAAGACAGCGAACTCGCTGCGTCGGTCATGGCTGTGCCGCCTTTGGCGCGCCGCGCGGACCATGCACTCGACGCCGCTCAGAACGCCGCGCTGATCCGCCACATTGAGGCGGGCGGCGTGCGCACGCTGCTTTATGGCGGCAACGCCAATCTGTATCACGTTGCCGTGAGCGAGTATCGCGACCTGCTCGATATGCTGTCCGAGAGCACGAGCGACGACACGCGCGTCATTCCCGCAATCGGCCCGGACTACGGAAAAATGCTGGATCAGGCGCGGATTCTCGCGCAGACCCGCTACCGCACGGCGATGGTGCTGCCGCTCGCGGGCTTCACGACGTCGGAGGGCGTCGAAGCGGGGCTGACGCGCATCGTCGATGCAGCGGGCATTCCGCTCACGCTGTACATCAAGAGCGAAGACTATGTGGAGGTGGAGACGCTCGCGCGGCTTGTCGAGCGTGGCACGTTGCTGGCGGTCAAGTATGCGATCGTCCGCAAGAATCCCGCTGACGATCCGTATCTGCGCCGGCTGCTCCAACATGTGCCGGCGGGCAAGATCGTATCGGGCATGGGCGAGCGCCCGGCGCTCGTGCATCTGCGCGAGTTCGGCCTCGCCGCATGGACGACGGGCTCCGGCTGCATTGCGCCGCGCATGGTGACCGCGTTGTTGCACGCGGCGAAGAGCGGCGACCACGAGACCGCGCAGCGCCTGTACGACGCGTTCCTGCCGCTCGAAACCTTGCGCGACGACATCTCGCTGATCCGCGTGCTGCATGATGCGGTCACGTTCGCGCAGATCGCCGACATGGGGCCGCTGCTGCCGCTGCTCAGTTCGACGCCGCCCGAACATCATGCGAAGATCGCCGATGCCGCGCGCACGCTGTTCGCGCTCGAAAGAGAATACGAGCGCGCGACGTGACCGCTCAATCCACGCTCAATCCACCCACGTAGAGACAGCATGACCGACAACAGCCGACGCTATCCCGATCCTTCCGTGCGCGTGCTCGATCCGCGCTTCAAGTCGCTGATCCTTGCGTCGGCGTCGGTCGAGTGCCTGTATCAGGGCGCGCGCTGGTCCGAGGGACCGGTCTGGTTCGGCGACGGCCGCTATCTGCTGTGGAGCGACATCCCGAACGACCGCATCTTGCGCTGGGACGAAACGAGCGGCGCGGTCAGCACGTTCCGCCAGTCGTCGAATAATGCGAACGGCCATACGCGCGACCGCCAAGGCCGGCTCGTGAGCTGCGAGCATCTGACGCGCCGCGTCACGCGCACCGAATACGACGGCTCGATCACCGTGCTGGCGGATCGTTATCGCGGCAAGCGTTTCAATTCGCCGAACGACGTGGTCGTCAAATCGGACGGCTCGATCTGGTTTAGCGATCCGACCTTCGGCATAGACGGCTTCTACGAAGGCGAGAAGCAGGAGTCGGAACTGCCGGCTTGCGTGTACCGCATCGACGGCCAGTCGGGCGAAGTGAGCGTGGTCGCCGACGACATACTCGGACCCAACGGCCTCGCGTTTTCGCCGGACGAGTCGTTGCTCTACCTCGTCGAATCGCGCGGCGAGCCGCGCAAGATCCGTGCGTTCGACGTCGATGCCGATGCCGGCGGCAAGGGCGCGGCGCTCTCGAACAATCGCGTGCTGATCGATGCAGGCCCAGGCACGCCGGATGGTTTTCGCGTCGACATCCACGGGAACCTGTGGTGCGGTTGGGGCATGGGCACCGACGAACTCGACGGCGTGCGCATCTTCACGCCGCAAGGCGAGCCGATCGGCCATATTGCATTGCCGGAGCGTTGCGCGAACGTGTGCTTCGGCGGGCGTCATCGCAACCGGCTTTTCATGGCGGCGAGCCACGGCCTTTACTCGCTGTATGTGAACACGCAAGGCGCGCGCGGCGGCTGATCGCAATCTCAGCTTTCTATGCCGCAACGCTGCGCGCATGGTTTGCCGAGGCTAGTTGCCTGACAAACGCACGCTGCCTCCATCCACAAACCAGCGGCTCGGGGTTTGCCCTCCTATACAACCTCGCCAAATCATTGACGGCAAAGGCCTTCGGGCTTCAGACAGCGAAATCCCGTGCTACGCGCCAGCAAGCACATTTGCTTGACATCGGCTGTTCCGCTTCGCTATGTTGCAAGGGTTGAAAGAGACGCTCGGGGCACTCGACCGGCGGACCTCATACCAAGAAGCGAGGAGACGCAATGACTGTTTCACACAGGTTGGCGCTCAGGCTGGTGTCGGTATGTTTCGCGGCGAGCGCCGCATTCGGGTCCGCCGCGTTCGCGGCCGATCCTGTCACGCTTAATATCGTCGACGTCGCCGGCGATCTTCAACTCACGCAAAAGGGCTTCGAGGCATTCAAGGCGAAGTACCCGAACCTCGTCGCCAATATCACCTACACGAACGCGCCCGCGCCACAGTTGCCGGGCAAGATCAAGGCGATGCAGGGGGCGGGCCGCTCGGACATCGACCTCGTGCTGACCGGCACCGACGCGCTCGCGGCCGGCATCGAACAGAACCTGTGGACGAAGCTGCTGCCCGATAACGCCGCGCAGTTCCCCGGCGTGCTCGACAAGTACGCGCCCGGCCCGCGCAAGATGCAGGAGCTCGCGCAAGGCTTCGGCCTCGAAGTCGCGTATATGCCGGCCGGACCGCTACTCGAATACAACCCGGCCAAAGTCAGCGATCCGCCGAAAACGCCCGAGCAACTGCTGCAATGGTGCAAGGCTCACCCGGACAAACTCATCTACGCGCGGCCCGCGAACTCGGGACCAGGCCGCACGTTTCTGATGGGCTTGCCCTATGTGCTCGGCGATAAAAATCCGCAGGACCCGATCAACGGCTGGGACAAGACCTGGGCTTTCCTCAAGCAATTGAACGAGTGCATTCCGTACTATCCAGGCGGCACGTCGGCGGTCATGAAAGAACTCGGCGAGGGCACGCGCGACATGACGGTGACGGTGACGGGCTGGGACATCAACCCGCGCGCGCTCGGCATCGTGCCGGCCGAATTTCGCGTGCAGGCGTTCGACAACATGACGTGGGTGAACGACGCGCACTTCATGGTGATTCCGAAGGGCGTGCCGAAGGAAAAGCTCGAAGTTCTCTACAAGCTGATGAATTTCATGCTCGAGCCCGCGCAGCAGGCGTTGACTTACGACGACGGTTACTTCTATCCGGGACCGGCAATCAAGGGCGTTACCGAAGCACAAGCGCCCGCGCATAGCCAGGAAGTCCTGAAGAAGTACGGACGTCCCGAGTACGCCAAGCTGCTCGCGGAACGTCCGCACGCGTTGCCGCTCAATGCAGCGGCGATGGTCGCGGCCTTCAAGAAGTGGGACACGGAAGTGGGTGCGCAAAAAACCAAATAGCCACGGCGGACAGCCCGCGCTTCCACTCATGCCAGTGCGATTCGCGCGCGACCCGTGACCGGTCGCGCGCATCAGGGAACCGCCATGAAGCATCACTTTGAACAGTTGCGGCTCGATTCGGTGAGCCGCAGTTTCACGAATGCGGAAGGCCAGTCGATCGCGGCGCTGCAAGGGCTCGATCTGGACATCCGGCGCGGCGAGTTCATCGCATTGCTGGGACCGTCGGGCTGCGGCAAGTCGACGGCGCTCAACTGCATCGCCGGCTTGCAGCCGTTGAGCGGCGGCGGCATCTGGCTCGACGACAAACGTATCGACGTATTGCCGCCGGAAAAACGCGGCTTCGGCATGGTGTTTCAGAACTACGCGCTGTTTCCGCACATGAGCGTGCTCGACAACGTTGGCTTCGGTCTGAAGATGCGCGGCGTCGGCAAAAGCGAAATCATGCGGCGCGCGCGTGAGGCGCTGCAACTCGTGCAGCTCGTCGGCCACGAACGCAAGTTGCCGGGACAGCTTTCCGGCGGCCAGCAACAGCGCGTGGCGATTGCACGCGCCATCGTGATCGAGCCGCCGCTGATTCTGATGGACGAACCGCTTTCGAATCTCGACACGAAGCTGCGCATCGAAATGCGCGCGGAGATCCGGCGCATTCACAGCCAGCTCGAACGCGCGACGCTGTACGTCACGCACGATCAGGACGAAGCGCTTTCAATGGCTGATCGCATCGTCGTGATGAGAGAGGGCGTCGTGCAGCAGGTCGCGACGCCGAAAGAGGTGTACACGCGTCCGCGGAATCTGCATGTCGCGCGTTTCATGGGCTATCGCAATGTCGCCGAATTCACACTCGAAGGCACGCAAGGCGAAGGCGTTCTGGTGAGCGCAGACGGCGTGCGTCTGATCGGCACGCCGATGGCCGGGTTCAACAGCAAGCGCGTGAGCGTCGCGCTGCGTCCAGAAGACATGGAACGCGCGGCGCCTGGCGCGGAGAACGCGTTCGATGCGTTGGTCACCGTCGTCGAATATGGCGGCAACAGTTCGCTGCTGCGCGTGAAGACCGCGTTCGGCGAATTGTGGGCGCGCGTGGCCGGCGAATTCGAAGAGGGCGAGCGCATCAGCCTGCGCGTGCCGCCGTCGCGCACGCTCGTCTACGACGCCGAGGCGGCACAACCATGAATACGCCGACGTATCCCGCGCCTGTTCCGCCGACCGCGCCCACCGCTCGCGCAAGACAGCGCGACGGTAAGGCCTGGCTTGTTACGCCTGCGCTGCTCGTCATCGTCGCGTTGTTCATCTATCCGTTCGCGTACGGCCTTGCGTTGTCGTTCCGGCCGATGAACGGCGGCAGTGCATGGGCCAACTATCTGACGTTCTTCACCGACACGTCGATGTGGCCGACCATCATCGTCACGCTGAAACTCGCGGTGCCGGCGACGCTGATCAACGTCGGCGTGTCGGTGCCGGTCGCGTTCGCATTGCGTCGGCATTCGCGTTATCAGAAGTTCGTGACGACGTTGCTGGTGATCCCGGTCACGCTCGGCACCGTGCTGATCGCCGACGGCATGCTCACTTACTTCGGACCCAACGGCTGGTTTCCGCAGGCGCTGCAGGGCCTGCATCTCTATACGCGCGAAGTGCGGCTCACGCATAACTTCTGGGGCGTGCTGATTTCGCTGATCGTCTCGGGCTTTCCGTTCGCGTTTCTGTTGACGCTCTCGTATGTGACCGGCATCGATCCGACGCTCGCGAGCGCCGCGGCCACGCTCGGCGCGAGTCCGTGGGAGCAGTTCCGCCGCATCTATTTGCCGCTGCTGATACCGGGCTTGACGATGGCCGCGTGTCTTTCGTTCGTGCAGGCGTTTTCGGTGTTTCCGTCGGCGGTGCTGCTGGGTGCGCCAGCGGGGCCGACGCGCGTGATGTCGATTGCCGCCGCCGAAGCCGCGTTCGAAAGCTACGACTATTCGCTCGCGTCGGCGATTGCGATGGTGATGGGCTTCGTGCAACTGCTGGTAGTCGTCGCGATGCTCGGCGCGCGCCGCCTGTCGTATAGCGGCCCGGCAACAGGAGGCAAAGGCTGATGACGAGCGAACATCGCGGCGCGCCGGGCTCATGGCCAAGATCCGCATCCACGCAGCAGGGCGACGACGCCCGCGAACCCCACAAGCGCGCGAAGCAGCGCGCGAGCGTGCCGGGCCGCGTGTGGCGTGTGATCGTGTGGGGCGCGATGGTGTTCTTCCTCGTCAACGTCGTGCTGCTGATCGCGACGGTGGCGGTCAACTCGATCGCGACGCGCTGGTTCGGCACCTTGCTGCCGCAAGGCTTCACGTTGCATTGGTATGCGCAGGCGTGGAGCGATTTTCAACTGGCGAGCGTGCTGTTGGTCACGGTCGAAGTGGTCGGCGCGGTCGTGCTGTTGTCAGTGCTGCTCGGCGTGCCCGCGGCCTATGCGCTTGCGCGCGTGCAGTTTCCCGGCAAGCGCCTCGCGATGCTGATATTCCTGTTGCCGTTGATGGTGCCGCCCGTCACTTACGGTATTCCGATGGCGACCGTGATGTACAAGGTCGGCCTCGCCGGCACGCTGAGCGGCGTGATACTCGCGAACCTCGTGCCCGCGCTGCCGTTCGTGATTCTGGTGATGACGCCATTCATCGAACAGATCGATCCGAATCTGGAAGCGGCGGCGCGCATCTTCGGCGCCAACACATTCCGCTATTTCCGCTACGTGCTGCTGCCGCTGCTCGTGCCCGGCATGCTTGCCGCCGCGCTGCTCGTGCTGGTGCGGACCATCGGCATGTTCGAGCTGACGTTTTTCACTGCCGGACCCGCGACGCAAACGCTCGTGGTCGCGTTGTACTACGCGGTGTTTTCAACGGGCGTGCGCGCGCCGCAATCCATCGACGCGATGGCGATGATCTACATGGCGATCACGCTGATCTGGGTGTTGATCGCGCTGCAGTTCGTGAGCCCGACGCAGATCGTCTCGCGCGTGAAGGAGCAGAAGCATTGAGCGGAGCCGCGCATCGCGCGCGGCTCACACGTGGGCCCACACGCGAGGCTTATTCGCCGACGCGATAAACGCGCCCCGTTTGCGCGCCTTCCACGCTGCGCAGATACGCTTGCGCGGCGCGTTGCGCGGTGACCGGCTCGAAGCCGCGGAAGTACGGCGCATAGCTTTCCATCGATTCGCTCAGCACTGTCGGGCTCACGACATTGATGCGAATACCGCGCGGCAGTTCGATCGCCGCGCCTCGCACGAAACCTTCCAGCGCGAGATTCACGGTCGTCGCATTCGTGCCTTCGCGGATCGGCTCGTCGGCGAGAATGCCGCTCGTCAGCGTGAACGAGCCGCCGTCGTTCACATAGTTCTGCCCCGCGAGCACGACGTTGATCTGTCCCATCAGCTTGTCGCGCAGGCCGACCCAGAACTGCTCGCTCGTCATTTGCGGCAGCGGTCCGAAATGCACTTTGCCGATGGTCGTGACCACGCCATCCACCTTGCCGATCTCGCGAAAGAGCCGCTCGACGCTCGCAGGGTCCGTGCTGTCCACCTGATACTGGCCGCGCGTCGCGCCCACTTCGATGACTTCATGCCGAGCCTTCAGCTCCGCGCTCACTGCCTGGCCGAGTGTGCCGGTGGCGCCGATCACGAGGATCTTTTTCATTTACCGCTCCGTCGAGTTGATGTGCGCCGATTGTGCACCGCGCCGCATGGCAGAAAAACGCCCGGCGGCGAGCAGGTCTCGCAACCACCGGTTTGTAATCGAAGACATCCGATAAAAAACGCGCATTGCTATTTAAACGGTGTGCGCGCTGTTATCTCCGGGCCACTCGGCTTCATCGCCGTGATTCAAACACGCGCGCAAACCACATGATTATCTAACTCGATGTATTTCGATCACGCGCGTAGGCCGCAAATGATTAAGGGCATAATGGATGCGGCCGCGTTCACCGCGATTCTCGCCCGCACGCGAATAGTCGAAGAGATCCTCTGCGGAATGGATTCCCTGCGGCTCGACCATGCCTTTGTCGACGACGGTATAGCCAGGCTCGAGCGCAAGCAGCAGATGATTGCCGCCGACCCGGCTGTCGAATCCCGCCATGCCGTCGAGCGCTTCCGCCACGCTGTTGACGAGCGTCGCGTTGCTGGTCGTGATTTCGTCGACGGCAATGGGGCTTTGACCCGCAATGCGCGCGGCTTCGTGGTTCTTGCCGTCGGTGTCCACGGTGCTGTCGTGCGTGCGGTCGTTATACAGTTCCGCGCTGCATGAGTGGCTTTTGACGGTTGCTTTGGGCGCGTCTGCGGAATTGTCGATAGTGCTGTTCATATGCATTCTCCTTTCAGGAAGTGTGGTCCCCGAGAGCAAGGTCCGTTCCTTTTGCAGGGCGATTGCGTTCGCGCGTCTTTCGTTTTTTTTAATGAACGCGCATTTTCTACAGAGTATGATCATACTCCGGCGTGGAATTGCTGCCGCTGTTTGCAAACGCGGCGCGATGAACGCGGGCTTACTTAAAACATTCTACGGGGCCGTCAGGGCGGGTGACATATGCACTTTGATGCTGCATTCACACATCGCGGCTATTTGTTAAATTGCGCACCGGCGCGCGCCGGCGATGGCAAGTGGCAGCCTTACGTGGTCATCTCGCGCTCGAGCGACGGCGAGCTCGTCGCCAACCGTTTTTTTCCAACCGACCTTTGCTTCCCCGACGAAGCGACGGCCATCGCCCATGCGCGCGATTGGGCCGTGCGCTGGATCGACGCGAGCAGCGTGACCATCTGAGCGGGCAGTTGCGCCTGGACTTGCATTCGCGCTTCGCGCAATGCTGCGCGAGCCCGCGCAAAACGCGGTAATCTCTCGGGACAATCACTCCATACCGTGCTCGCCGCACGGCGCTGTCCGTTTATGCCTAATGTGCCTTCCCAGAACTGGGGCCTCGAACAGATCGTCGCGGACTTGCGCGCGTCGCGTGAAGAACTGCATCGCACGCGGCATCCGCTCGGCATTCGCGAGTTGCCGTCACGCGAAGCGGTGGTCGGCATCGTCGCCGGCTTGCGTGCCGCGCTGTTTCCCACGCACTATGGCGCGCCCGATCTGACTGACGAAACCGTCGACTACTACGTCGGCCATACGTTAGAAAGCACCTTGCGTTTGCTCGCCGAACAGATTCGCCGTGCGCTGCGATTTCTGCCGGAACACGCGCAAACGCCGGAGGCCGAGTTGCGCGAGCGCGCCTTCGAAGTGGCTCGCCAGTTCGGCACGCAGTTGCCGGGCATTCGCGCGCTGCTTGTCAGCGACATTCAGGCCGCGTTCACCGGCGACCCGGCCGCGCAGCACATCACCGAAATTCTGCTTTGCTATCCGGGCGTATGGGCGATGACGCATCATCGTCTCGCGCATGCGCTGCATCGTCTCGGCGTGCCGTTGCTCGCGCGCTTCATCAACGAGATCGCGCACTCCGCGACCGGCATCGACATTCACCCAGGCGCGACGATCGGCCCGAGTTTTTTCATCGACCACGGCACGGGCGTCGTGATCGGCGAAACGGCGATCATCGGCGAGCACGTGCGCGTGTACCAGGCGGTGACGCTCGGTGCGAAGAGCTTTGCCGCCGATGTCGACGGCACGCTCATCAAAGGCAATGCGCGGCATCCTATCGTCGAGGACCACGTCGTGATCTACGCCGGCGCGACCATTCTCGGACGCGTGACGATCGGGCGCGGCTCGGTGATCGGCGGCAATGTGTGGCTCACGCATAGCGTGCCGCCCGGCAGCAGCGTCTCGCAAGGCAAGGTGCGCGAAGGCGAGCGCGGCGACGAAGGGCGGCGCTGATGCCCGCGCGCGACGGGACGCGTGGCCGCGTCCACATGCCCCGTTGCGCGATTGCCGGCGTCGAGGCGACCGTCGCCGAAACCGCGCGCGCGTTTCCGCGACATTCGCATGACCGGTTCGGCGTGGGCGTGATCGTCAGCGGTGGACATAAGTCGGCGAGCGGCCGCGGTCCCGTCGAAGCGCGCATGAACGACGCGATCATGGTCAACCCCGGCGAAGTGCACGACGGCAGTCCGCTCGACGAGCGCGGCCGCGCGTGGCACATGCTGTATTTCGAGCCGTCGATGCTCGTCAGCGCCGCAGCCGAACTGAACGCGACCGAAGCCCGCGAGGTCGAGCTCACGCAGCCGGTCGCGCACGATCCGCTACTCAAGCATTTGTTCGAACGATTGTTTGCGATGGCCGTGCAGCCTTCCGCGCGTGACGATCTCGCGTGTGAACAGGCGCTGGTCGAGTTGGTCGCGCATTTGCTGTCCGCGCATGCAACGTGTCGGGCAACCGGTCATGCGCGTATGTTGGGCACGAGTTCGGTTGCGACTATCGCGCACGCGAAAGCACGCATCGACGACGACCCCGCCGCGCCGCTCACACTCGCCGATCTCGCCGATGAAGCGGGCATTAGCCGCTTTCAGTTACTGCGAGCTTTCGCGCACGAAACGGGCTTGCCGCCGCACGCGTACCGGATGCAACGGCGCGTGGTGCTGGCGCGGCAATTGATAGCGCGCGGCGTATCGCTTGCCGACGCGGCGGCTGCGGCCGGCTTCGCCGATCAGAGTCACATGACGCGGGCTTTCGTGCGCCTGCTCGGTGTTACGCCGGCCAACTATGCTGCAGCGATGCGTTAAACAGCGTGGGGGGACGCGTGAGCCGAGCGGCGCTTCGATGCGCGTTCGGCATGAAGCCCGCCGCTAGAACCGCAAATGCTTCAGCACGTCGAGTTCGCGCATGCCGGGCAGCCCCACATGCCGACCGATAAACCAGGCCGCGGCCCATGAAGCGGCGACCACGATCAGATCGCAATGTCCGCTATTCCATAGGTTCAACGAATGCCGTCCGGCGATCCACGGTACGCCGAGCGGGTTCGGCCAGTCGGCGAGCAGATGCATCAGTCCGCCGCATGCGAAGCCGAAGGCTGCGGCCGCATAGATGGAGTGCCCGAGCTGGAAGTATGAAACCGCGAGCGATGCGATCCAGCCGATGCCCCAGTGCGTCAACGTACGGTGCGTGATCCACAGCTTGCGTTTGCGCGACCACCAGGCGACTTCGAGCCAGTCGGGCGCCGTGCTTCCCGCGACGCCCGCGATAAAGCTCATCAGTACGCCGAGATAAAACAGGCCGTCGTGGCCGCCGCCCGTGTGCATGACGAGCGCCGCGGCAATGGCGCCGGCCGCGAAACCGGTTGCATGATGTGCGTTGCTGGATGCCATCGGAATGAGTGGCGCGCCGCGCCGCGTGAAGAAGAAGGGGCGGCTATGTTCGCAGATGCCCGCCCAAAAAAATAGCCGGGACGCCGAACTAAAAGTTCATCTCCCGGCATGGCGCGTGAAGCGCGAGTCATGCGCGCATCACATGAGAACGAGCATGCCTCGCACAAACCTCACGTCGCGCATCGCGCAATGTTAAAGCGCATTTCCGGTTCCGGCGGATCGTCGGGCGCATTGGCCGGATGCATCACCTTGATGACGGAGCCGGCGTTCGACGGCGTCAGCGTGACGAAGTACGAATTGTTCGAGTCGGAGCCGACTGCGATTTCGGTCGCGGTGCCGACGCGCGACAGACGCACTCGCGACAAACGGCTTTCCAGGCAACTCGCGACGTACGCGGGCGCGCGCTGCGAGGACACATAGATCATGGGCTGCGACGGGTCGCGCGCGGAAGGTCCGCTGGACGAGCCGCAAGCCGCGAGTGTCGCAATGACAGCGGTGGTGGAAGCGAGCAGAAAGATTCGTTTCATGTCGATGTCGTCGGCGTCCGTGGTCGGGCGCGGGAACTTGGGGGCGGGCGAAGCATGACGTGCGCCGTGCACCAATCAATGCGCTTGCTAATGCAGCGGCCAACGCAATGCACGCTTCGCG
Source organism: Paraburkholderia sp. GV068 (assembly GCF_003058125.1). Lineage (NCBI taxonomy): Bacteria > Pseudomonadati > Pseudomonadota > Betaproteobacteria > Burkholderiales > Burkholderiaceae > Paraburkholderia > Paraburkholderia sp. GV068. The sequence goes on along the minus strand of NZ_QBUB01000002.1, from coordinate 198,034 downwards.
ACAAAGCCGCTCTTCGTCGGTTTGACAATCGTGCTGCAAGCACGATTTCAATCGCGAGCAAGAAGCGGACGCCCGAGTATACCCAGCACGCATTCGCGCCGTCACTTCCGTTACAAGCTGATACGTCGCTGCGTTTTTGAGCGGCTTTTATAGAGGCTTTGCAAGCGGCCGCGCACATCGCCAGATGCCCGCTTCGACTTGTCCGTTCGTCATAGTGCGGCGTTCCGCGCGCTCAAGGCAGGTAGAATTGCAGGCTCGACATGTGTACTAGTCCAGCGAAAGTGAGTGAACCTGCAATGACCGACCCCAACCTTCCATCGTCCGATCCTGCTCTTTCCACGACGGAAGGCTCGTCCGCACCGGACGCCGCGCAACTCGAAGGCGAGCTGGACGTGGTCCACGAAGACCGTCTTTGGCGCGACGACGGCTGGACCGCGCGCGTCATCAAGAACGAAGACGACGAAGGCTGGGCCGTCGCAATGATCAAGGACGGCGAAGCGGAACCCGCGCTCGTCGGCCCGTGGACGATGGGCCGCAACAAGAAAGACCCAAAGCCGCTCGACACCGGCGCATTCAACACGCTCGTCAAAACCGCGTCGGAAGTATTGCGCCGTCATGAGCAGCAGTTGCGCGCGCAGCTTCACAAGGCCGTACGTGTGCCGAGCGCGGACGGCAACGACGAGCTCGACATCACGCTCGACATCGTGCCCGACGAAGACGAGCCGTACGCGCTGCTGACCGCGCTCGACACCTTCGGCGAGCAGCTCGCGCAAGTGCAGGTCGCGCCGAATTTCAAGCTGAGCAAGGCGAGCGCTTCGGCGTGGGTCGAAAACGAATTCCGCCGTCCTGGCTGAAAATCCCGCTCGCAAAGGAATGAGCAGCGCAGGGCAAGGAATGAGCAGCGCAGGGTAGGCGCCGCAAGTATTACCAACGGCTGTCAATATACTTTCACATTCGCTTCATAGAATCCTCGCGTCATAGCGGCGCGAGCGTGAACCATGGTTTCGATCCGGGTCGTGCCGGCTGTGAGTCAACCCACGCCACCACAACCAGGATTACGACAACATGGCAGAGCCGTTCGATCTCTCCCGCCGCAAGGCCCTGAAACTGTTTGCCGGTGTACCGATGCTGCCGTTAGGCGGCCTCGCCACCGCGTCCATGTTGAGCGCCTGCGGAGGCAGCAGCAACGATCTCGCGACGACAGTCAAACCGGTTGCCAGCTTCGTGTCGGCGGCTTTCGGTTCGATGGCCGCGCCGACGCTGGCCGACCCCGCGGCGATGGCAAAGACCACGGTCGCCTCCACGCTGACGGTGCAGTTGAGCGACGGCAGCAGCCGCGCGTTCAAGCTGTCGTATCAGCCGTTTTTCATCACCGGCGACATGGTGCCGAACATTCAGGGCGGGACGATTCTCGCGGGCGGCTACGTCGACATCAACAATCAGCCGATCGTCGATCAATCCGTGGCCGGCAAGGAGCGCCAGTTCTATTCCGATTGCCCGGACGGCAGCTCGCTGATTCGCCTCGACAATCCCACGGTCAAGGGCATCAAGGGCAAGGCGGTGTTCGCTGTCGTCCAATTCGAATACGCCACGCGCGATCAGAGTCTCGTGTCGATTTACGGCCAGTTGCCGTCGCCGATTGCCGTGCTCACGCTCGACCAGGACCAGGCGACCGGCAAGCTCACGCTGGTCGGCTATCACAACGTGGATACGTCGAAGGTGCATGGCTTGTGGATCACGTGCGGCGCAAGCCTGTCGCCGTGGAATACGCATTTGTCGAGCGAAGAGTACGAGCCGGACGCGGCGACGATCTCTTCCAATAGCCAGTTCAAGGGCTTTAGCCGCAACCTGTACGGCAGCGACACCGCGGCGAATCCGTATCACTACGGCCATCTGCCTGAAGTGACCGTGAATCCCGACGGCACCGGCAGCATCAAGAAACATTACTGCCTCGGCCGCATCTCGCACGAACTGGTTCAGGTGATGCCGGACAAGCGCACCGTGCTGATGGGCGACGACGCCACCAACGGCGGCCTCTTCATGTTCATCGCGGACCGCGAAGCGGACCTGTCGGCGGGCACGCTGTACGTCGCCAAATGGACGCAGGTGTCGTCGAGCGGGGCGGGCGCGGCGACGCTGTCGTGGATCAACCTCGGCCACGCGACGAGCGCCGAAATTGAGGCACTCGCGAACACGCTGACCGCGGCCGACATCATGGACGTCAAGACCGCCGATCCCGCCGACGCGTCGTACACGAAGATCAATTTCAACGGCACGTTCAACTGGATTCGCGTGAAGCCGGGCATGAACAAGGCCGCGACTTTCCTGGAGACGCATCGCTACGCGGCGCTTGCCGGCGCGAGCATGGGCTTCACGAAGCTCGAAGGGACGACCGTCAATATCAAGGACAAGGTGCTGTATTCGGCGATGTCGCGTATCGAGAAGTCGATGGTGCGCGGCAATGCGGCATCGACGGATGTCGCGGTCGACAAAACCATCAGCGCCGGCGCGGTCTACGCGCTGAACATGAAGGGCGGCCAGCTCGATCGCAGCGGCGGCGCGATCAATAGCGAATGGGTGCCGGTCGACATGGCGGCGCCCGCCGCACTCGTCGGCGAGGATCTCTCCACGGCGGACGCGCTCGGCAACACCGCGAATCCCGAGCGCATCGCAAACCCGGACAACCTCAAATTTTCGGAGAAGCTGCGCACGCTGTTCATCGGCGAGGACAGCGGCATGCACGTGAACAACTTCCTGTGGGCGTACAACGTCGACACGAAGACGCTCTCGCGCGTGCTGTCATCTCCGGCCGGCGCGGAATCGACAGGCCTGCACGCGGTCGATGAAATCAACGGCTGGACCTACGTGATGAGCAACTTCCAGCACGTCGGCGATTGGGAAAGTCCGCTGCACGACAAGGTCAAAGCGACGCTCGATCCGCTCGTGCGCGCCAACTATAAGGACCGCTTCGGCGCGACGGTCGGCTATCTGACGGCCGATCCGACGTCGATCAAGCTGTAACTCTCGCACCCGAGGCGGCGCGTGCCTGCATCGAATCGCCCATGCGCGGGGCGCCCATGCGCGGGGCGCCCATGCGCCGCCTCAGCTCCGCTTGCAGAAGATCGCCGTGATGAGCGGCGCCACGCGGTGCACGATCGCCGTCCCGCCGGCCGACGTCACCGCGTTCTTCACCTTCGATTCGCTCCCGAACACGACCACGCCATAGGCCGAGCGCGCGACCGGCTCGCCGTCTCCCACGCGGAACATCGGGTCGTCCTTTTCGTAGCCGACCACCGCGAAAACGTGAAATCCGAATGCGCTGAGGTCTGCGCCTTGCGCGGGAGAGAATGCGTTGATCGAATTGCTTTCGACCCGCGTCGGTTTCGGATCGATCAGTTGCTGCCCGGCCAGATCGGCGATGAACTGATGGCCGGTTTCATTGCAGGCGAGCGGCGCGTCGAGCGCGGCGGCATACACGGCGAGCGGCAGCGCGCCGGCCGCGATAGCGAGGACGGCACGGCATAAGGCACGCGATACGGAAGAAGAAAAAAAGCGTTTCATGGCACGGACGGCGGCATAGTCGATCTGGCGCGATGTAGTGTCGATATAGTGTCGATGTAGCGTGTCTACAACGCGCGGCGCGGCGATAAACTCAGAGCAGGCAGCTCGCGAAGACGTTGCGCATTGGTGCGATCGCGCGAGGCCGGCCCAGCAGGACTCGCACTTTATCGCGGTTCGGCAAATCCTGCTTCATTCGCTGTAGGTGACAAATCATCGCAAGTCGTCGGCAAAGCATTAGCAAATTACCGGCAAACGGTTAGCAAACGATTAGCGAGCCCGATAAACCGCAAAGAAACTGACGCGAAGAAAGCAATCTTTCGCGATCCCGTATATATTTCCGGGTTATGAATTCAACACCGCACACTCCAATTAATGTGCCGCCGCCCAAGACCTGGGACGCGCGGCTGGCCCGCCGGCTCGTGACTCCGCTCGTGAACACGCGTGTTTCGCCCAATCATCTGACTACGCTGCGTCTGTTGATCGGCGTCGCAGGCGCGCTGTGCCTCGCGCGCGGCGGCTTCGCATGGGCCAATGCGGGCGCGGTGCTGATCGTGCTCTCAAACTTTGTCGATCACACCGACGGCGAGCTTGCGCGCATCAGCGGCAAGACGAGCCGGATCGGTCATTTTTACGACCTGGCTTCGGACGCGCTCGTCACCGTCATGCTGTTCATGGGCATGGGTATCGGCGCAGGCGCGTCGAATCTCGGCGGCTTCACCGTGGATGCCGGCTGGCTTGGCGCCGTCGCGGGCGTCGCGGTCGCGCTGATTTTCTTTCTGCGCATGCGTATCGAGGAAATGGCGGGCAAGGCGGGCACGAAGCAGGCGGCCGTCGGCGGCTTCGAGACCGAAGACGTACTGTATCTGCTGCCCATCGTCACGTTGACGAGTGTGACGATGCCGTTCGTCGTCGCCGCGTCGATCGGCGCGCCGCTCTTCGCGGTGTGGGTCATGATCGACTACTGGCGCGTGGTGCGCCGCACGGCGCAGCCGTCCGCGGCGGCTGCGGCTGCCACCGAAACGACTCAGGCGTGGGCAGGCAAATGAGTACACACGCCGAAGACGACGTGAGCGCATCGATTCCCGAACAACACGCCGCGGCTGCGCTGGACATAGCCCCGGCAGTTCCCGCAGCCCCGGCAGCGCCGGACGCCGACCGTGCCGTCGCGAGCCGCACGCGCGCATTCGACACTCCGCGGCTGCGCAAGGACTTCGCCGATCAGGGCGCGTTCCTCTACATGGAGGACTTCCTCGCGCCCGAAGTCACCGCGCAGCTCGTACACAGCGCGCGTGCGCTGCTCGACGAAGTCAACCGCAACTATCTGCCGGGCCACAAGCAGGGCGGCAGCGTGAGCCGTCATACGATCGACCGCCTCGCGCCGTTCATCGCCGAGCTGTATCGCTCGAAAGAGCTGATCGGCTGGCTCGAACAACTGAGCGGCGACAAGCTGCAAGTGTCGCCGGCCGACGATCCGCACGCCTACGCGCTGTATTACTACACGCGGCCTGGCGATCACATCGGCTGGCACTACGACACTTCGTACTACGACGGCCGCCGCTACACGTTGCTGCTCGGCGTGATCGACGAATCGTCGTGCCGGCTCGACTATGAATTGCATACGCGCAATCCCGATGTGCCGGACCAACCCGGCTCAGTGCAAATTCCGCCGGGCGGCCTGGTGTTTTTCGACGGCGACAAGCTGCGCCATCGCATCACGCCGGCCGGCCCGAACGAAATGCGCGTATCGCTCACGTTTGAATACGTCACGGACCCGAACATGCGTCCGTGGCGCCGTTTGATTTCCAACATGAAAGACGCGATTGCTTATTTCGGCTTCCGCCAGGTGTTTCGTCAAATGACTCAGGCGAATACCCGCGGTACTCGCAAGGACCGCGCATGACTCGCGCGGCCCTGATTCTGCTGTCGATCGGGACGGCGCTGTTTGTCGGCCTGCTCGCATGGCAGGGTTTCGGCTCGGTCGCCTCGACGCTGCTCGCGGCCGGCTGGGGGCTCGCGCTCGTCGCGGCGTTTCACGTCGTGCCGCTCGCACTCGACGCGGTCGCGATCTCCGTCCTGTTGCCGCGCGGCCGCGAGCGGGCGCCTCACCCGCAGCAGCATCTTGCAGTGCGCGACGCGCTGTTCGCCCGCTGGATCGGCGAATCCGTGAACAGCCTGCTGCCGGCCGGCCAGATCGGCGGGCCTGTGGTGATGGTGCGGCAACTGTCGCAGCGCGGCATGCGCATGCGCGACGCGGCCGCGGCCATCACGGTTAGCACGACGGCCCAGGCGCTCGCGCAAATCATCTTCGCGCTGTTCGGGCTGCTGACGTTCGGCGCCTATGCCGCGCACGGCGCGCTGCACGACCTGCAAACCGCGACGTGGATCGCAACGGCGGTGCTCGGCGGCATGATCGTCGGTTTTTACTATGCGCAGCGGCGCGGGCTGTTCGGCCGGCTGCTCGGCGTATTGTCGAAAGTGTTCGGCAAGCGCGACTGGTCCGGGCTGATGAACCGCGCCGAAGCCGTCGACGCCGCCGTGCAGGCCATGTACCGCGAGCGCGGCCGGGTCGCGGCGAGCTTCGCGCTCAGCCTCGCCGGCTGGATCGTCGGCACGGTGGAAGTGTGGCTCGCGCTGCGCTTTCTCGGCCATCCCGTCGACTGGGTCGACGCGCTGCTGCTCGAAAGCCTGGGCCAGGCGATTCGCGGCGCGGCTTTCATGATTCCGGGCTCGCTCGGCGTGCAGGAAGGCGGTTATCTGCTGCTCGCGCCGCTGGTCGGCTTGCCGCCCGACGCGGCGCTCGCGCTCTCGCTGACCAAGCGCGCGCGCGAAATCCTGCTAGGCTTGCCGGGTCTGCTGGTTTTGCACTTCAGCGAAAGAAGCTGGCAAAGGCGGCGTGCCCTTGGGCGCGTTCCCGCTGTCGATTAAACTCCGTATCTTTTCAAAGGACCGCGCATGCGTGCCATCATTCTCGCTGCGGGCCTCGGCCTGCGTCTCCAGCAACCGCCGGAAGCCCAGTTCCCGAAATGCCTGTTGCAGTTCGACGGCTTGAGCCTGCTCGAGCGGCATCTGCAGATGCTCGAAACCGCCGGCGTGACCGAAGTCGTGCTGGCGCTCGGCTTTCAGCCCGAGTCGGTGCAGGCGGAACTGGCGCGCATCAACTGGCCGCACGCGGTCGAAACCGTGCTGAACACGCGCTATGACCTCGGCAGCGTGCTGACGGTGCACACGGTGGCCGAGGCGCTCACGCGCGGCGGCGACGTCCTGCTGATGGACGCCGACGTGCTCTACGACGAGCGCATCCTGGCCGCGCTGGTCGCGGGCGAAACGGTCAACCGTCTGTTGATCGACCGCGACTTTGAAGCCGGCGACGAGCCCGTCAAACTGTGTCTGAAAGACGGCGTGCCGGTCGAGTTGCGCAAGCAGCTTGCCGTGAATCTTGAGTACGACACGATTGGCGAGTCGGTGGGCTTCTTCCGTTTCCGCGAAGAAACCGCGCGGCGCTTTGCGGAAATCGTCGCGGGTTATGTCGACAGCGGCCGGGCCAACCTGCCGCACGAGGAAGCCGTGCGCGACCTGCTGCTCGAGCGCAGCCAGGTGTTCGATACGGCCGACGTGACCGGCGCGCCGTGGATCGAGATCGACTTCCCGAACGACGTGGCGCGCGCCACGACTGAGATCCTGCCGCAGTTGCAGCCGCTCGTCAGCGCTTCACGCTGAGTCCTCACTGACTCCTCGCTAAGCGCGTTTGACGCACACGACAAAGAGCCGGCTCGATGCCGGCTCTTTGTCGTTCAAGGTCTATACGAGCACCATCGGCAACAACATACGTCGCCGATGCAATGCCATAATCGACGCTTTACGCCGACGGCCTTGTCACCCGTCGCCCTGCCAATGCCCTTCGCTTTAGGCGCTTTCATCGTCCCGCTGATCGTCGCGTGCGCGATGTTCATGGAAAACGTGGACGGCACGGTTATCGTGACGTCGCTGCCCGTGCTGGCCCGCGATCTCGGTCAGGACCCCATCACGCTAAAGCTCGCCGTCACCGCGTATGTGATCGGCCTCGGCGTCTTCATTCCGATTTGCGGCTGGGTCGCGGACCGCTTCGGCTCGCGCACCGTGTTTCGCACGGCAATCGGCATTTTCATGGCCGGCTCGCTGATGTGCGCGGCGTCCACGTCGCTCGGCATGTTCGTGGTCGCGCGCTTCGTGCAAGGCATTGGCGGCGCGATGATGGTCCCGGTCGGCCGCATCATCATTTTCCGTTCGGTGCCGAAGTCGGACTTCATACGCGCGGTCAATTATCTGACGGTGCCCGCGTTGCTCGGGCCGGTGGTCGGTCCGCCGCTCGGCGGATTTATCACGACGTATCTGCATTGGCGCCTGATCTTCTTCGTCAATATTCCGATCGGCCTGTTCGGCATCTGGCTGGCGAACAAGCACATCGCCAATGTGCGCGAGGCGCATCCGGGCCCGCTCGACTGGACCGGCTTTCTGCTGTCCGCGAGCGGCGCGTCGCTCTTCATGCTCGGGCTTTCGCTGGTGGGCGGCGAACTCGTGTCGAATCCGGTGTCGTTCGGCATGTGCGGCGTCGGCGTCGTGCTGCTCGTGATTTATGTGTTGTACGCGAATCGCGTGGAAGCGCCGGTGCTCGATCTGCGCCTGTTGCGCATTCCCAGTTTTCACGCGAGCGTGGCGGGCGGATCGCTGTTTCGCATTGGCCTCGGCGCGGTGCCGTTTCTGTTGCCGCTCGCGTTGCAGGAAGGTCTCGGCATGACCGCATTCGTGTCGGGTTCGATCACCTGCGCTTCCGCGTTCGGCTCGATCTTCATGAAGGCGGCGGCCTCACGCATACTCGGACGCTTCGGCTTTCGCACGGTACTGATGTTCAACGCGGGCTGTGCGGGCGTGGCGATTGCAGTCTACGGCCTGTTCTTTCCCGGCACACCGCACTGGTTGATCTGGTGTGTCGTGCTGTTCGGCGGTTTCTTTCCGTCGCTTCAGTTCACTTCGCTGAACACGTTGGCGTATGCCGACATTCCGAGCCGCGACGTCGGCCGCGCGACGAGTGTCGCCAGCGTGATCCAGCAGATTTCGCTCGGGCTCGGCGTGACCATCGCGGGCATCGTGCTGCAGATTTCGCACAACGTGCAGGGCCATTCGAGCATCGTGTTCTCGGACTTCTGGCCGGCGTTCGTGGTGGTTGGCCTGTTCTCGTTCCTGTCGATTCCGGTCACCGCACGCCTGCCGCACGACGCCGGCGATGAAATCGCACGCGGCCGCCGCGGCACCGCGTGACCGCATGAAGCGGCGCGATAAGCGCCGCGCTGACGCTACACCGCTTCCTTCACCGCGCGCAGGAACTGCTGCGTGCGCTCATGCTGCGGGGCGCTGAAGAACTGCTGCGGCGGACCTTGCTCGATGATCTTGCCTTGCGAGAAAAAGCACACACGGTCCGCGAATTCGCGCGCGAAGCCCATCTGATGCGTGACCATCAGCATGGTCAGATTGTGCTCGCTGCCGAGACGGCGAATCACGTTCAGCACCTCGCCGCACAACTCGGGATCGAGCGCCGACGTCACTTCGTCGAACAGCATCACCTTGGGCCGCATCGCCAGCGCCCGCGCAATCGCGACGCGCTGTTGCTGACCGCCCGACAACTGCGACGGATAGTGATTGCACTTGTCCTCGAGGCCGACGAGCGACAGCAGATCGCGTGCGCGCTCGGTCGCTTCCTTGCGCGACAGGCCGAGTACCTGCATCGGCGCTTCGATCGTATTGGCGAGCGCCGTCATGTGAGGAAACAGGTTGAAGCTCTGAAACACCATGCCGATCTTGCTGCGCACGCGCCGCAAATGTTTCAGCGATGCGGGCACCAGCTCGCCGTTCTTGCGCATATGCGTGAGCGGCTCGCCGTCTACTTCGATCATGCCGCCCGTGAGCGGGTCGAGTGTCATCAGCACGCGCAGCAACGTCGACTTGCCCGAACCGCTCGGACCGATGATCGCGACTTTCTCGTTGCGGCCAATATCCAGGTCGAGTTCGTCGAGCACCGTCAGCGCGCCATAGCGCTTCGTGACGCCGGCGAAGCGCACCATGGGCGCCTCGCCCGGTGCGCCGGCCTGCGGGTCGAGTACGGAAGCGGGATCGTCTCGTTTCATCGGGTTCTCCACGGATAAGGCCGAATGCGGCGGGGTCGGGGTGTCGACGTCGGTTCTCACGGTCATGGCAACCTCAGACCGTACTCGAGCCGCCGCACGAGTTGCGCGAACGTGATGCTGATTAACAGAAAGAAGATGCCGGCCAGCGTAATCGGCTCGAGATAGCGAAACGTTTCTGAGCCAATGTTCTTCGCCTGCTGCATCAATTCGACGACGGTAATCGCCGACAGCACCGGCGTGTCCTTGAACATCGCCACCAGGTAATTGCCGAGCGCGGGAATCACCGGGCGAATCGCCTGCGGCAGAATCACGCCGCTATACGTGCGCCACGGCGACAACGACAACGCGCAAGCCGCTTCCCACTGGCCGCGCGCCACGCCGTTCAGTCCCGCGCGATACACCTCCGACGTGTAGCACGCGTAATGCAGCGCGATACCCACAGTGCCCGCCGTCAATGCGGACATCGTGATGCCATACACGGGCAGCACATAAAACAGTACGTAGACCTGAATCAGCAGCGGCGTGCTGCGAATGAATTCGACGATAAAGCCGACTGTGCGCGACACGGCCTTGACCGGACTGCGCCGCAGCACGGCCAGCACGAGGCCAAGCACGAGCGCGATCGCAAAGCCGATCAACGTGATGAAGATCGTGTACATCGACGCGCGCAACAGCGCCGGCAGAATCTGCTCCGCGTAATGCAGGTCGAAGAAGCTGTTCATCGGGCGGCCCTCTGGAGAATGCCGTGGCTCACGCGGCGCTCGAAATGCCGCATCAACGCAACCAGAATCTGCGCGAGCACGAAGTAGATGACGAGCGTGAGCATGAAAATCTCCGCGGTCTTGAAGGTCGCTTCGTCGAGTTGCCGTGCGCGAAACGTCAGATCGGAGAGCGTAATCAGCGACACGAGCGAGGTGCCCTTGAGCAACTCGATCATCAGATTGGTCGCGGGCGGCAGCGCATTGATCATCGCTTGCGGCAATATGATGCGGCGCATTCTGGTGAGTGGCGACATGTTGAGCGCGAGCGCGGCCTCGAATTGTCCGCCGGGCACCGAACGCAACGCGCCACGCAAAATCTCGGAACCGTACGCGCCGTAATGCAAACCGAGTCCGACGATAGCCACCGTAAACGGCGTCATTTCGATGCGAAACGGCGGCAGCGGCAGCACGAAGAAAAACCAGAACAGTTGCACGAGCAACGAGGTGCCGCGGAATATCTCGACGTACGCATTGCCGAGCCAGCGCAGCGGCGTCCACGGCGCGAGCTTGGCTGCGGTCGCGATAAACGCCATCGCGATCGCGAGCACCGTGGCCAGCGCGGCGATCTCGACCGTCACGAGTGTGCCTTGAAGCAGCAGGGGAAACAGTTCACGCATGGCGGGTCCTCGCTTGCATGACGGCATGTGCGCGTGCACACGCTTTTGAATTCAGGGCCGGCGTTGGCCGGCACGCCCGAGACTCGCTCACTTGCCGCAGATGTCGGCGGCGGTGCGCGTCGTCAGATTGGTTTTGTCGAAACCGAATGCGCCGACAGTTTGCAGATGATCGGGCGTGCCGAGCCAATCGTGCAATTGCTTGTTGACCGCATCGCGCAGGTCCGTGTCTTCGGGGCGGAATGCGAGCGCGCCGTAGCCGGTGTGCTTCGGGTCGCCCTTGAAATTGGCAACCGCTTCCACCTGGTCGGAGGCTTTCGCGGCGAGGCCCTTCATGGTCAACGCGGTGCCGGCCGCGGCGTCGGCGCGGCGCGCGCGCACGGCCTGCAATTGCGCGGTCGTGTCCGGCACCTGCATGAGCTGGGCGTCTTTCACGCCGGCATCGCGCGAATTGGCGAGTTCCACCGCGCCCGCCATCACCGCGAGCTTGATGTCGGGCTGCTTGCCGATATCCGCGTAGCTATGAAGATTCTTCGGATTGCCTTTGGGCACGAGCAGCGTGTCCTGGATCTGATACTGCGGATTCGCGAACGCGACCTGCTTGCAGCGCTCCGGCGTGATGTACATGCCGGCCGCGATCACGTCGAAGCGGCCCGCGCGCAGGCCAGGAATCAGCGAGCCCCATTCGGTCAGCACGCCGTCCACTTTCTTCACGCCCATCCGCGCAAAAATCTTGCGGGCGATTTCCGGAGACTCGCCGGTCACCTTGCCGTCCGGCGTCGTGTACGCGAACGGCGCTTCGTTCGCGTAGCCGATACGCACTTCGCCGGTGCGCTGGATGCGCTGCAACGTCGTTTCAGCCGACGCATGTTGCGCCGCCATGCTCAGGGTCGCCGCGGCGACGCAGAGGGCTCCCAGCAATCCTGAAGTGCGCTTCGCTTTCATATCGATTCCGTTGATAGCAGTGGTGAATGATGTGGTGAATGAGGTGATGAATTAGGCGTCTTGCCCGGCCTTCCGCCGCAACCTTGAATGCAGCATACAAAGCCAATTTTTTAATCCGATTGCTCTAGGACAATAATTTTCTGGGCCTGTTTCGCGGCAGTATGGGAAGCGGGAATAGGCGGCGCGGCGGGCTTATACGCGGCTGTCGGGCAAGGGTATACGACGACAGGACAGGCGCAGTAACGCGTCGCACGAGCCGCGACATCGAATGACGGAGGATGCAAGTGATTGGGCAGTGGCGTGATGCGGTGCGTGCGGTGCACGGCGTGGAGTCGAAGTACAAACGGCTGGTGAAGGCGATTGCGGGCGATATCGAAAGCGCGTCGCTGCCTGCGGGCGCGCGGCTGCCGCCGCAACGCGATGTCGCCGCGGAACTCGCGATCAGCGTGCAGACGGTGACCAACGCCTATAAGGAGCTCGAGCGGCAAGGGCTGATTCGCTGCGAGGTCGGGCGCGGCAGTTTCGTTGCGGCGCGCGTCACGGAAACCATGTCGAACTACATGCTCGACACGGCCGAGCGCTCGGTGGTCGACTTTTCGATTGCGCGCATCATTCATACGCCCGAGCACGATGCGATGTGGCGCAAGGTCTGCGCGACGCTGTCCACGCTCGACGACCAGCCGTGGATTCGCGCATTCCGGCCGATTGCCGGCTTCGAGCATCATCGGCAGGCGGGCGTGGCGTGGCTCGCGTCGTTGGGCATGCCGGCTTCGGCGGATACGTTGCTCGTGACGAACGGCGCGGCGCACGGCATCTTTCTCGCGCTCGCCTCGCTCGTCGGTCCCGGCGATACCGTGCTGTGCGAAAGCCTCACGGATCACGGCGTGATCGGCTCGGCCAACGTGCTCGGCTTCACGCTGAAGGGACTCGAAATCGACGAATACGGCATCCATCCCGAGCATTTCGAAGAGATGTGCGACAGCGAGCGGATCAGTGCGCTCGTCTGCACGCCCACGCTGAACAATCCCACTGTCGCGATGATGCCCGACTCGCGCCGCCGGGCGATCGCACGGATTGCGGAGCGCTACGGCGTGTACGTGATCGAGGACGACGTCTACGGACCGTTGCCCGCCAAGGCCGCGACGCCGATTGCGAGCCTCATCCCCGAGTTGTCGTTCTACTGCACGAGCATGACGAAGTCGGTGCTGACGGGCTTGCGCATCGGCTATCTGACCACGCCGCGGCGACTCGCGCTACGCGCGGAAAGCGTGTTGCGCGTGAGTAGCTGGATGGCCACGTCGCCGATGGCCGAGGTCGCGACGCGCTGGATCGTCGACGGCACAGCGGAGCGCCTCGTGCAGGTTCAGCGCGAACGGCTCGGACGACGCCAGGCGCTGCTTCAGCAAACGCTCGGCGGCTATGTGCTTGGCGCGCATCCGCAAGCGCTGTCCGCGTGGCTGCGCGTGCCCGAGCACTGGCAGGCCGAGCGGCTCGTGCGGGAACTGCGCAATCGCGACATCGCGGTGACTTCCGCCGATCCGTTTCTCGTGCGCGGCGCGGACCGGCCGAACGCAGTGCGCGTGTGTGTCGGCGCGGAAGTGAGCGACGATACCTACAAGGCGGCGCTCGACACGATGCGCGAGGTGTTCGAGCAGTATCCTCAGGTGCACGATTTCACATAAACGCTGCATGGCTCGCGCAGTGTGCGCGAAATGAACTAGGACAATAGAAATCGTTTTTTAGAACATTAGACTGGGCTGCATTCAAACGATGCGGCCGCAGCCGGCATGACGCGTTAGTCGTCGTGAAGCAGCGCAGGCATCGAATTAACCCTTTCGTGCAGGGCCGAGTTCATGTCCGCTGTTCTGTCGCTGGCCGATGTCTATCGCGCGCGTCGCCGTATCGAGGGGCGCGTGTTGCGCACGCCGCTTATGGAATCGCCGAGCCTGTCGGCCATTGCCGGTGCGCCGGTGTTCCTCAAGCTCGAAACGGTGCAGCCCACCGGCAGCTTCAAGCTGCGCGGCGCGACCAACGCGCTCGCTCAACTTGTCGAGCAGGGCTGTCGCAAGGTCGTCACTGCATCGACGGGAAATCATGGGCGTGCGGTGGCACATGCGGCGCGTGCGCTCGGTATCGAGGCGACGGTCTGCATGTCGGCGCTCGTGCCCGGCAACAAAGTAGAGGCCGTGCGCGCGCTCGGCGCGCAAGTGCGCATTGTCGGCAAGAGCCAGGACGATGCGGAACATGAAGCGCTGCGGCTCGTGCGCGAAGAAGGCTTTGCTTATGTGCCCCCGTTCGACGATCTCAACGTGATCGCGGGGCAGGCGACCATCGGGCTCGAGATCGTCGAAGCGTTGCCGGACGTCGCGCATATCGTCGTGCCGTTGTCCGGCGGCGGTCTGTTTGCGGGCGTTGCGTTCGCGGCCCGAAGCGCGAATCGCGCGATTCGCATGACGGGCGTGACGATGGCGCGCGGCGCAGCCATGCATGCGAGTCTCGCAGCGGGACGCCCCGTGCTTGTCGAAGAGCTGGATACGCTGGCCGATTCGCTCGGCGGCGGCATCGGCCTCGAAAACCGCTATACGTACCGGCTCACGCGCGATCTCATCGACAACACGTTGTTGCTCGATGAGGACTCGATTGCGCGCGGCATCGTGCATGCCTATCAGCATGAACGTCTCGTCGTGGAAGGCGCGGCCGCAGTGGGCTTCGCCGCGCTGCTCGACGGCTCGCTGCACGACACGCGTGCTGAACGCGGCCCGCTGGTCATCATCGTGACCGGCGCGAATATCGACATCGATCTGCATCGCCGCATCGTCAGTGCGATGCCCGCGCAATCCCATTCTCATCAAAGCTCATGACGTCCATCACATTGCTCGGCGAAGCGCAGCTTCGCGAACTCGTGCCGCTCGATCTCGCGGCAATCGATCAGGTCGAAGCCGCCTTCCTCGCGCTGGCCACGGAAGATGTCGCGATGCCGCCGATCTTGCGTCTCGATCTGCCCGCGCAAAACGGCGAGGTCGATGTCAAGACCGCTTATCTGCCGCGCTTCGACAGCTTCGCGATCAAGGTGAGTCCGGGCTTCTTTAATAACCCGACGCTCGGTTTGCCGAGCCTGAACGGTTTGATGCTGGTGCTGTCCGCAAAGACCGGCCTGACCGAAGCGGTGCTGCTCGATAACGGCTATCTGACGGCGGTGCGTACCGCAGCCGCCGGCGCGGTCGCGGCGCGCTGGCTCGCGAAGCAGCACACGCCGCAAGTTGCGGTGCTCGGCGCGGGCGAACAGGCGCGTCTGCAATTGCAGGCGCTGATGCTGGTGCGCCGCGTCGAACACGTTCGCGTGTGGGCTCGCAATCGGTCCAACGCAGAGCGGTTTGCCGAAGAGATGAACGCAACGCTCGGCGTGCGCTGCGAAGCCGCACGCGATGTCGCTCATGCGCTGGCCGAAGCGGACGTCGCGATCACGACGACGCCGAGCCGCACACCGCTGATCGAAGCCGCGCATCTGCACGCCGGTTTGCATATCACAGCAATGGGCTCGGACGCCGAGCACAAGAATGAGATCGCGCCGGCGGCATTGGCGGCGGCGCGCTACATCTGCGATCGCGTGCAGCAAACCTGCGTACTGGGCGAATTGCATCATGCGCTGAATGCGCGCGCGATCAAGGCCGACGCCTCGATTGCCGAGCTGGGCGAAGTGATCGCGGGCAAGGCCGTGGGCCGGACGAGCGATACGGACGTGACGATCTGCGATCTGACTGGCACCGGCGCACAGGACACGGCGATTGCCGCGCTCGCATTGCAGCGCGCGCGAGCCGCGAACGCAGGAACCGTTTTTCGTAACGATGTAGAGCGCTAAGAGGGGACGATGTCCGAGACAACTCAACTGGAACGCAATGTGAGCGATCAGGCGTTGGCTGTACGCCTGCCGTTCGAACGAGCGGAATACGACGCACGTATCGGCAAGACCCGCAAGGCGATGCAGGCCGCCGGGATCGAACTGCTGATCGTGTCGGACCCGACCAATATGGCGTGGCTGACCGGCTACGACGGCTGGTCGTTCTACGTGCACCAATGCGTGCTGCTTGCGCTCGACGGCGAGCCGGTATGGTTCGGCCGCGGTCAGGACGCAAACGGCGCGAAGCGCACGGTGTTCATGCAGCACGACCATATAGTTGGTTATCCAGATCATTATGTGCAGTCCGCCGTGCGTCACCCGATGGACTACCTCGCGCGCGATGTGATTGAAGCGCGCGGCTGGGGCGCGCTGAGAATCGGCGTCGAAATGGATAACTACTATTTCAGCGCAGCGGCTTACCGCTCGCTCGTCCAGCATCTGCCCAACGCGAAATGGCATGACGCAACGAGCCTCGTGAACTGGCAACGCGCGGTGAAGTCGCCGCGTGAAATCGAATATATGCGCGTGGCGGCGCGTATTGTCGAGGCGATGCATGAGCGCATTGTCGAGCGAATCGAGCCGGGCATGCGCAAGAACGATCTGGTGGCCGAGATCTATTCGACGGGCATTCGCGGCGTGGACGGTTACGGCGGCGACTATCCGGCCATCGTGCCATTGCTGCCGACCGGCGCGGACGCCGCCGCTCCGCATCTCACGTGGGACGACACGCCGTTCGCGAAAGGCGCGGGCACGTTCTTCGAAATCGCCGGCTGCTTCAAGCGCTATCACTGTCCGCAGTCGCGCACGGTGTTTCTCGGCAAGCCGCCCAAGCATTTCATCGACGGCGAACGCGCGGTCGTGGAAGGCATCGAGGCCGGGCTCGCCGCGGCGAAACCGGGCAACACCTGCGAGGACATCGCCAATGCATTCTTCGCGATGCTGCATAAATACGGCATCGAAAAGAACAGCCGCTGCGGCTATCCGATCGGCGCGAGCTATCCGCCCGATTGGGGCGAGCGCACCATGAGCCTGCGTCCAGGCGACAAGACCGTGCTCGAACCGGGCATGACGTTTCACTTCATGCCGGGCCTATGGCTCGACGATTGGGGACTCGAAATTACCGAAAGCATCCTGATCACGGAGAACGGTGTCGAGACGTTCTGCAATACGCCGCGCAAGCTGTTCGTGAAGGAGTAGTGCATATGCGCGCCTCGCCTATTCAGCCGACCGTCGACTTCAATGTCGACGGCGAACAGCATGGCTTTCTAAAACTGCCGCATTCGCACGATGCGTCCGCGTGGGGCGCCGTGATGATTCCCGTCACCGTGATTCGCAACGGCGAAGGGCCGACCGCGTTGCTCACAGGCGGCAATCACGGCGACGAATACGAAGGGCCGATCGCGCTTTCACAACTCGCTTCGACGCTCAGAGCCGCGGACGTGAAAGGCCGCGTGATTATCGTGCCGTTCATGAACTACCCGGCGTTTCGCGCGGGCAGCCGCACGTCGCCGATCGATCGCGGCAATCTGAATCGCAGTTTTCCTGGCAAGCCGGACGGCACCGTCACCGAAAAGATCGCCGATTACTTTCAGCGCCATTTGCTGCCGCTCGCTGACTATGTGCTCGATCTGCACGCCGGCGGCCGCACGCTGGATTTCGTGCCGTTTGCCGCGATCCATCTGCTATCCGACGAGCGGCAGCAGGCGCGCTGCGAAGCGGCGATGCGCGCATTCGGCGCTCCTTATTCGATGCGTATGCTGGAACTGGACAGCGTTGGACTCTTCGATACCGCGGCCGAGGAAGCGGGCAAGGTTTTCGTATCGACGGAACTCGGCGGCGGCGGCACGGCCAGCGCAAAAAGCGTCGCGATCGCAGTGCGCGGCGTGCGAGGATTTTTGCAGCACGCGGGCATTCTCGTTCAGGAACCGGGCGAGCAAGCGGCACGCACCACCACATTGCTCGATATGCCCGACGGCACCTGCTTCACCACGAGCGAACACGATGGCCTTCTCGAATTGTGCAAGGACCTCGGCGAGATGGTGGAAAGCGGCGAGGTGATCGCGCGAATCTACGATGCGTCACGCACGGGCGTTGCGCCGGTCGAATATCGCGCGCGCCGCGGCGGTCTGCTCGCGGCGCGGCATTTTCCGGGGCTCGTGCGGATCGGCGATACGGTTGCGGTGGTCGCCGATGTCGTCGAACGCGGCATACCGGTGAGCGTCTGAGCGCGATGAAACTCGACCGTTACGACCTCGCGATCCTGCGGATTCTTGCGCGCGACGGACGCATCACGAAGTCGCGTCTCGCGGAGGAAATCAATCTGTCGATTTCGCCGGCATGGGAGCGCGTCAAGCGCCTCGAGGACAGCGGCGTGATTCGCGGTTACCGCGCGGACGTCGACTGGCTGCGCGCGTTCAAGGGCGCGCGCGTGGTGGTTGAGGTCACGCTCGCGCGGCATACCGCGCAGGACATGCGGCGTTTCGAGGAACGCATTGGCGCGTCGCCCGAAGTCGTGCAATGCCATGCGACGGGCGGCGGCGTCGACTATGTGATGCACGTGATGGCGCGCGACATCGACCACTATCAGCGGTTTATCGATTCCTTGCTCACGGCTGAACTGGGTATCGAAAAGTACTTCACGTACATCGTCACGAAGGTCGTGAAAAGCATGCCCGAAGGTGTGCCCGACTGGGCCGACGAATCGTCCGGCGACGACAGTTGAAGCACGCGGCGACGCTGCCGAAAAAACACCACGCGCCGCCGCGCATTACGGAAAAAACGCCGGCTTCGGCGCACGCGAACCGAAAAAACCGCGAGGCCGCTCAACGTACAGTGACAGACATACATCGCACACAGGAGGTCGTCATGTTGCTGGGTCATCCGGTTCTGTTCAAATCGCTGTGTTACGTCGACGGGCGCTGGGTGCATAGCGCAAGCGCGGCAAGTGTCGCCGTGCGCAATCCCGCGGATCAGGAAGTGCTCGGGCATGTGCCGATGCTCGACGCGGCGCAGATCACGGAAGCCGTCGACGCCGCACAGCGCGCCTTTTCCGCGTGGCGCTGGCTGCCGGTCGCGAAGCGCTCGGCGCTGCTGCTGCGCTGGCACGAACTGATCCTGCGCCATCAGCACGACCTTGCGGCGATTCTCTCGCTCGAACAGGGCAAGCCGTTCGCCGAAGCACGCGGCGAGATTGCGTATGGCGCGAGCTTCGTCGAATGGTTCGCGCATGAAGTGCGGCGTCTGAATGGGCGCACCATTCCCACGCATATCGACGGCGCGCAACTCGGCACCGTGATCGAACCGGTGGGCGTTGCCGCGTTGATCACGCCGTGGAATTTCCCTTGCGCGATGATCACGCGCAAGGCGGCCGCCGCGCTCGCGGCCGGTTGTACGGTCGTCGTGAAGCCCGCGCACGAAACGCCGTTCTCCGCGCTCGCGCTCGCTCAACTCGCCGAAGAAGCCGGTTTTCCAGCGGGCGTATTCAACGTGGTGCTCGGCGAGCCGCAGATGGCGATGCAAACGCTCGTTGGGGATTCACGCGTGCGCTCGGTGAGCTTCACCGGTTCGACTCGCGTCGGCGGGCTCGTGATGCAGGCCGTCGCAAACGCGGGCATCAAGAAGACGGCGCTGGAACTGGGTGGCAACGCGCCGTTCATCGTCACCGAAGACGCCGACCTCGAACAGGCCGTGCGCGTCGCCATCGCCGCGAAATTCCAGACGTCGGGCCAGGATTGCTGCGCGGCCAATCGCATTTTCGTTGCGCGTCCGTTGTACGAGACGTTCGTCACGCGATACAGCGACGCCGTTCGCACATTGAAAGTGGGCTCGGCATTCGAAGCCGATGTGGACGTCGGCCCGCTGATGCATCAAGCCGCATTCGACACGACCGTGCAGCGCGTCGCCGATGCGCAAGCCAAGGGCGCGCGCATCACGGTTGGCGGATCGGCGCACGAACGCGGCGGCTGGTTCTTCGAGCCGACCGTGGTGGCCGACGCCGCGCCTGGCATGCGCATCTACGACGAAGAAAACTTCGCGCCGATTTCCGCACTCACGCCATTTGATTCGCTGGACGAAGTAATCGAGCGCGCGAACGACACCGAGTACGGTCTCGCCGCTTATGTCTGCGCGCGCGATCTGAACACGGTCTTTCAACTGATTCGGCGCCTGGACTTCGCGATGGTCTCGGTGAACGGCGCGAAGTTCACGGGTGCGCCGATTCCGTTTGGCGGCATCAAGTCGTCGGGACTCGGCCGCGAAGGCGGCGCCGAAGGCTTCGAACCTTTTGTGGAAACACGCTATTTCTGCCTCGGCCAACTCGGCTTGCCGGTGACGCAAAGCCTGCCCGCTCGCAGCGCCGCGGCCGCCTAACTCATTCACGCATTCAACGAAGGAGCATTTGATGACTCAGCCCGAACAACTCGATCAACTCTTCAGCGCCGACCGCGCGCATTTCATGCACCCGTCGACGCATGCTCACGACCATGCGAGCGGCGCGCTGCCGGGCCGCATTGTGACGGGCGCAAAAGGCATCCGCATTGAAGACCATCAAGGCAAGTCTTTTATCGACGCCTTCGCGGGTCTCTATTGCGTGAACATCGGCTATGGACGCACCGAAGTTGCCGAGGCCATTTACGAGCAGGCGAAGAAGCTTGCCTACTATCACACGTATGTCGGCCACTCGACCGATACGATCATCGAACTGTCGTCGCGCATCATCGATTGGGCACCGCAGGGCATGAAGAAGGTGTACTACGGCATGTCGGGCTCGGACGCGAACGAAACGCAGATCAAGCTCGTCTGGTACTACAACAACGTGAAGGGCCGGCCGAACAAGAAGAAGATCATCTCGCGGCAGCGCGGCTATCACGGCTCGGGCATCGTGACGGGCAGCCTCACGGGTCTGCCGAGTTTTCATCAATACTTCGACCTGCCGATCGAGCGCGTCAAGCACACCACGTGTCCGCACTGGTATCGCAATGCGCCGGCCGGCATGAACGAAACGCAGTTCGTCGCATATTGCGTCGAGGAACTGGAGCAACTGATCGCGCGCGAAGGCGCCGACACGATCGCTGCGTTCATCGGCGAACCGGTCATGGGAACGGGCGGCATTCTGCCGCCGCCTGCCGGCTATTGGCCCGCGATCCAAGAGGTGCTGAAGAAGCACGACATTCTGCTGATCTCCGACGAAGTGGTGTGCGGCTTCGGCCGTCTCGGCTCGAAGATGGGCGCGCAGCACTACGGCATGACGCCCGACCTCATCACCGTCGCGAAGGGTTTGACGAGCGCGTATGCGCCGCTCTCCGGCGTGATTGTGAGCGAAGGCGTGTGGGATGTGATCGACAAGGCTTCGCAGGAATTCGGTCCGATGGGGCACGGCTGGACCTACTCGGGACATCCGATCTGCGCGGCAGCGGCGCTGGCGAACCTCGATATTCTCGAGCGCGAGAATCTTACGCAAAACGCGGCGCAAACCGGCGCGTATCTGCTCGAGCAATTGCATGCCGCGTTCGATTCGCATCCGCTCGTCGGCGAAGTGCGTGGCGTGGGCATGCTGGCCGCGCTCGAATTCATGGCCGACAAGGACGCGCGCCGTCCGTTCGATCCGGCGCTGAAGGTCGGCCCGCGCGTGTCGGCTGCTGCGTTGCAACGCGGGCTGATTGCGCGCGCGATGCCGCATGGCGACATTCTCGGTTTCGCGCCGCCGCTCGTGACTTCGCGCGACGAGGTCGACGAAATCGTCAAGCTCGCTCGCGCCGCAGTGGATGAAGTGGCCTCGCAGGTTCTCACGCCCGCGGCTGCTGTTTGATCGAAGCCGTACGCCTCTTTGTGTGCCGCAGCAGGTGCCTTACGGATTTGCGCGGCTTCGCAAAGAGGCGCTTCGCATGTTATAAGCCCAAGGGAACTGTCGTTATCGTCAGGTGAAACAGTCGTCTTGGGGGATTAACAATGAGGTTGTTCCGCAACGCCAGATCGTCGGCCAGCGTGTTCGCACTGGCCACTGTGTTGTCTGTTTCCTTCGGCTTTCTCGAGGCCACGCCGGCCGTCGCGAAGCCGCCCGTCAAAGCGCAGCCGGCGGTTCTCACCGCGTCCGCCATCGCGGTCGCCGACGAGTACAGCGCGGATGCCGCCGAACAGATCTTCAAGGAAGGCGGCAATGCGGTCGATGCCGCGGTGGCCATCGCCTTCACGCTTGCCGTGACTTATCCGGAAGCGGGCAACATCGGCGGCGGCGGTTTCATGACGCTGTACGTGGCCGGCAAGCCGTACTTTCTCGACTATCGCGAGCGCGCGCCGCTGGCGGCAACGAAGAACATGTACCTCGACGATAAGGGCGAGGTCATCAAGGGCATGAGCCTGTACGGTTATCGCGCGGTGGGCGTGCCCGGCACCGTTGATGGCATGTGGCAGGCGCAGCGCCGCTTCGGCAAGCTCAAATGGAAGCAGGTGCTCGCACCGGCCATCCACTATGCGCGCGACGGCTTCGTGGTCAGCGAGCAATTGCAGGAGCGCCGCGATGCGGCGGCCAAGGAATTCGCCGGCAAGACGAACTTCGACACCTACTTTGGCAACATGAAGCAGGGCGTCAACTTCAAGCAACCGGATCTCGCCGCCGTATTGCAGCGGATTTCCGATCAGGGCGCGAAAGATTTCTATTCGGGCAAGACGGCTGATCTGATCGCCGAGTCCATGCGCGGTCACGGCCTCATCACCAAGGCCGACTTGCAGCAGTACAAGGCTGTATGGCGTCAGCCGATCCAGGCCGACTGGAAGGGCTACCGCGTGTACACCGCGCCGCCTCCGAGTTCGGGCGGCATCGGCCTCGTGCAACTACTGAAGATGAAAGCCGATCGCGCGGACGACTTCAAGGAGGTGCCGCTCAATTCGCCGCAATACATTCATCTGATCGCGGAAATCGAAAAGCGCGTATTCGCGGACCGTGCGCAATATCTCGGCGATCCGGACTTCTACAAGGTGCCGGTCGCGCAATTGACCGACGACGCCTACATCGCGAAGCGCGCCGCCGAGGTCAATACGGAAACGCCGTCGGACACGAAGAGCGTGCAGCCGGGACTCGGCACGTCGATGCCGGAGAAAGCGGAAACCACGCATTTCTCGGTGGTCGACAAGTGGGGTAACGCGGTGTCGAACACGTACACCGTGAACGGTTACTTCGGCTCGGGCGTGGTCGCCGATCGCACGGGTATCGTGCTGAACGACGAGATGGACGACTTCTCCGCGAAGCCGGGCGTCGCCAACATGTTCGGCGTGGTGGGCAGCGACGCCAATTCGATCGAACCGAAGAAGCGCCCGCTTTCGTCCATGAGCCCGACCATTCTGACGAAAGACGGCAAGGTGTCGCTTGTCATCGGCACGCCGGGCGGCTCGCGCATCTTCACGTCGATCTTCCAGGTGATCAACAACGTCTACGACTTCAATATGCCGCTGCCGGAAGCGGTCGCCGCGATGCGTTTCCATCATCAGTTGCTGCCGCCTAACACGATTTTCTGGGAGCCGTATATGCCGATCGACGGCGAGCTTGCAAAGGCCGTCGAAGCAAAGGGCTATACGCTGAAGGCGCAGAATTTCAACGGCGACATTCAGGCGATCAAGATCAACGACAACACGCCCGAACCGGCAGCCGATCCGCGTGGCCGTGGCGTGACGCGGATCATCCAGTAAGCGTTGTGCGGATTGTGTGAGCGGTGCATGGGTTGAGATGTGCCGCTCACAATTAACGGAAGACCTCGCGCTCGAAAGAGCCCGGGGTCTTTTTTCCGTGCCGTGTGAGACACTTTCCGGTACTCGCGCGCCGTTCGCGGCCGCTACCCAGGGAGTGAGCCACCATGAATTCGTCTGCCACGCCTTCCGATGTGCCTGCACCATCGTCCGATGCCGAGCCGCGCATCGAGTCGCTCAGCGCGATTACGCTCGCCACCGGCGACATGCAGCAAGCGGTGCGCTTCTATCAGGCTGTTGGCTTCCCGCTCAAATTCGGTGGAGAAGACGCGGCGTTTACGTCGTTCGAGTTCGGTGGCACGTATCTGAATCTGATCGCCGATCCGCGTGCGCCGGTGAATTGGTGGGGCCGCGTGATCGTCTATGTGTCCGATGTCGACGCGGTTTATCGCAAGGCGCTGGCGGCGGGCTTCGAGCCGTCGTTGGAGCCGTCCGATGCGCCTTGGGGCGAGCGCTATTTTCATATCAGCGATCCGGACGGCCACGAACTCAGCTTCGCGAAACCGTTGCGCGACGCGCGGGCGTCGGCGAAAAACTCGCTATCATGAAACGGCTGAACGGTAACACGGCTGACACCGGGCGCACCGATAATCGGGCGCGTCCGCGTCGCGCTTGCCGCCGCGCGCCCGATCATTTCCGTCGCCAGGAGAGCCGCAATGAAAGAGCAGGACCCGAGACCCGAAGCCGAGTTGCTGACTGAGCGGCAACGCCGTTTCGAGGAGGACCTCATCGACGCGTACGACGAGGAACTCGAGATGGAGGTCGACGACCGCATACTCGACGGTTCGGAAGCCTTCACGCCGGAGAACCGCGAAGCACGCAAGATGTACTTCCGCGAGCTGTTCCGCTTGCAGGGCGAACTGGTCAAGCTGCAGGACTGGATCGTTGAGACGGGGCATCGCCTTGTGGTCATTTTCGAAGGACGCGATGCCGCGGGCAAGGGCGGCGCGATCAAGCGCATCACGCAGCGGCTCAATCCGCGCGTGTGCCGCGTCGCGGCGCTGCCGGCGCCGAACAATCGCGAGCGCACGCAATGGTATTTCCAGCGCTATGTGTCGCATCTGCCGGCCGGCGGCGAGATGGTGCTGTTCGATCGGAGCTGGTACAACCGCGCGGGCGTCGAGCGCGTGATGAATTTTTGCACCGACGACGAATACGAAGAGTTCTTCCGCTCTGTGCCGGAGTTCGAAAAGATGCTGGTGCGCAGCGGCGTGCAGATCGTCAAGTACTGGTTTTCGATCACCGACGAAGAGCAGGAAATCCGCTTTCAAAACCGCATTCACGATCCGCTGAAGCAGTGGAAGCTCAGTCCGATGGATCTCGAAAGCCGGCGCCGCTGGGAGGCCTATACGCAGGCGAAGGAAGTGATGCTGCAGCGCTCGCATATTCCCGAGGCGCCGTGGTGGGTGGTGCAGGCCGTCGACAAGAAGCGCGCGCGGCTGAACTGCATCCAGCATCTGCTGAATCAGGTGCCGTATCACGAGATCGAACATCCGCGTGTCGAATTGCCCGCGCGTGTTTATCACGACGAGTACAGCCGCCAGCCGGTGCCGGCTTCGATGATCGTGCCTGAGGTTTATTGAGGGGGGAGTCGATTACGTGCGCGCGATCGACTCAGAAGCGCGCGCCTTTTAATCGACTCATGATTTGAGGCGAATGCGGGCCTTAATCGCCTCAAATCTCATCAGCATCATGTCGGCGCCTTCAGACCGCAGCAGCGGCGCTAAACCACTGCGGTCTGAGCGAAGCTGCATAACACCTTAAAACACCGCCCGAAACACCCAATACAACCCCGCCGCGAGCGCGATCGAAACCGGCAGCGTCAGCACCCACGCGAGCACGAGGCTGCGCACCGTCGCCCATTGCAAGCCCGAGCCGTTCGCGGCCATCGTGCCCGCCACGCCGGAAGACAGCACGTGAGTCGTCGAAACCGGCAGACCGTACATGTCGGCCGCGCCAATCGTCATCATCGCAACCAGTTCCGCGGACGCGCCCTGTCCGTACGTCAAATGCTGCTTGCCGATTTTTTCGCCGACAGTCACGACGATCCGCTTCCATCCGACCATCGTGCCCAGGCCCAGAGCAATCGCGACCGCGACCTTGACCCACGTCGGAATGAACTTGGTGGCGTGATCCGTTTGCGCCTTGAAGTTGTCGATGGCCTTCGCGTCTTCCGGTGCGAACGCCGGTTGCTTCGCCTTGTTCATCAGGCGGATCGCTTCCGACGCGACATACATGTTGTTGCGCACGTTATCGACGATTCCTTGCGGTACGCCGGCCATCGAACCCGAGGCGCCGACCTGCTGCGCGATCACATCCGTCAGTTGTTTTAGCGCGGGCACGGTTGCAGGCGTGAGTTGATGCGTACGCACATAGGCTTCGACATCGGCGCGCGGATTGGCCGACGGCGGCGCGCCGTTCGTGTAGCGCGCGAGCGCGGCCGACGTTTGCTGGGCGACCGCGACGAAGGTCTGCGTTTCGGCGGGCGTGACGGCCTTGTTCAACGCATACGCCGTCGGCACGGTGCCGATCAGGATCAGCATGATGAGGCCCATGCCCTTCTGGCCGTCGTTCGAACCGTGCGCAAACGAGACGCCCGTGCAGGTCAGAATCAGCAGGCTGCGAATCCAGAACGGCGGCGGCTCCTTGCCCTTCGGCTCGGCGTAAAGCGCGGGCACGCGCACAACGGCTTTGAGGATCATCAACAGCAGGCCGGCCGCGAGAAAGCCGATGAGCGGCGAAAACAGCAGCGACTTGCCGACGCCCAGCGCCTGGTTCCAGTCCACGCCACTCGCGCCGCTCGCGCCATGCATCAATTGATTCATCAGGCCGACACCGATGATCGAGCCGATCAGCGTATGCGAGCTCGACGACGGCAAGCCGAAATACCAGGTGCCGAGGTTCCAGATGATCGCGGCAATGAGCAGCGCGAACACCATCGAAAAGCCGGCGCTGCTGCCCACTTGCAGAATCAGTTCAACCGGCAGCAGTTGCAGAATGCCGAACGCGACCGCGCCGCTCGAAGTCAGCACGCCGAGAAAATTCCATGTGCCCGACCACACCACCGCGAGATTCGGCGCGAGCGAATGCGTGTAGATGACGGTCGCCACCGCGTTCGCGGTATCGTGAAAGCCGTTGACGAATTCGAAGCCGAGCGCGATCAGCAGTGCGACGCCGAGTAGCAGATACGGCAGGATGGAACCTTCGCGCACGGGTTGCAGGTCGCCCACGAGCTGCATGCTGCAATAGCCGATGCCGACTACGATGACGGCGAGGAAAACCACGAGGCCAAGATTGCGCCCCTTGCCACTGACCCCGCTCGATTGCGGGTATGAAAGCTCCGGCATGACGTGTGCCCCTGGAAGAATGTCGCGGAACTACCGATCCTGCTGGGCGCGTGTGTCGGTACGATGACAACGGCCGGCGCTCGCACAGAAGGGCTCGCACCTGACGACGCTGGCGGATCGCGCCTCGGTTTTGCCGCTGCGCGGCAGGGTGCTAGCGGCATGCGGGAATCTTTTTTGCTACGCTGGGAACGCGCAGCACTTTCCAGGGAGCTTCAATGAAGCGCGACGGTCACAAGGAAAACCGCAAAGCGGACGCAGGCGCCGCGGCCAGCGGTTCCAACGCGAGCGAGCCGACGGCGCAGGCGGCGTTCGCATCGTATGCGGCCCCGCTCGTGAGCGACGCGATCGCGTACGCCAATGCGGTGCGCGACGATCCATCGCCCGAAGCGCTGCACAAACTCCGCGTTTCGCTGCGCCGCTTGCGTTCGTTGTGGTGGGCCTTCGCGCCGCTCCTCGAAAAGGGCGAAAACACCCGGCAACGCGCGCTCTACAAGTACCTGGCCACGGCGGCCGGCAAGACGCGCGACTGGGACATCCTGATCGAACTGATCCGGCATGAAAACAGTGGCGCGGGCAGCGTCGCGCCGACGCTCGAGAAAGCGCGCGGCGATGCGCTCACAACGAGCCGCGAAACGCTGACGAACGCGGACGTCAAACATCTGCTGCGGGACGCGTTGACGAGCGCATCCACCGACATCAATACCGCACATGAACGCGTGCCGCTGCGCAAGTTTGCCAACAAGCGGGTCGCAGCGTCCGAGCGTTCGCTGATGAAGCGCGCGAAACGCGCGCGCCACGCAAAGCGCTCGAACTACGCGGCTTTTCACGACGTAAGAAAAGCCGGTAAGAAGCTCCGCTATCTGCTGGAATTCTTCGAGCCGGTGCTGAGCGGCGGCCATAAGCGCACGCTCAAGCGTCTGAAGCAGGTACAAAAACGTTTCGGGACACTAAACGATATTGTCGCAAGCGAAGTATTGCTGCGCGACAACGCCGGCCTGTTCGCCGGCTCGGGCGACGCAGCGGACGTGCTGCAGTGGCTGCACAAGGAGCGCAAGCGCCGGATGCGTTCGGCAGCCGGGCTGCTGCGCAAACTGTGACGCGCGAAGGTAACGTCCGAAGGTAAATAACTCATAACGGCCCGATGTCGATTCATGCGGGCCCGCTTGCAACGGAGGCAACGCGCAGGTGGCACATCGAGCGCATTGGCAGCGACGGCGCTGGCGCAGAAATTTGCGGCACGGAGCAGCCGGCGTCGCGCGTTACGTGGGCAATCATCCGGTGCTCGCGGGTCTGGCCGGCACGCTGGTCGCCGTCGCGATGGCGGGCCTCACGCTGCTCACGCTCCTCAACGGCCGCGCCGACGCGCTCGACCATGCGCGCGAGACGTCGCAGAATCTCGTCTCGATCATTTCCAGCGACCTCGAAAGGAACGTCGAGATCTACGCGCTTTCGTTGCAGGCGATGGTGGACGGCGCCGAGCATCATCTGAGCGCGGATCTGCCGCCCGACCTTCAGCGAGCGGTGCTGTTCGATCGCGCGACCACGGCCGCGTATCTCGGCGGCGCATATGTCGTCGGTGCGAAGGGCGAGGTGATCGCGTCGCAAAGCGGCGAGATCAGCCCGACCGTTCGCTTCACCGACCGCGACTATTTCGTCGTGCATCAGCGCAATCCGGCAGTGGGACTTTATCTGTCGCATCCGTTTCGCTCGCGCTTGCGCGACGGCAAGTTGTCGATAGGTCTGACGCGGCGTATCAATGACGAAAACGGCGGCTTTGCCGGCGTCGCATTGCTCGCGATCCGCATCGAGTATTTCCAGCGTCTGCTCGACCGGATCAGCGTGGGCCAGCACGGCTCCGTGTTCATCGCGATGGACGACGGCACGCTGATCGCGCGCAAGCCGTACTCGCCGCGCGACATCGGCGCGAGCATCGCCGGTTCGCCGACTTTCCTGCGCATGGCCGCGCAGCGCGACGGTTCGTATGTGGCGCGCTCCGCCGTCGACGGTGTGCAACGCATGTTCACGTTCGTGCATGTGCCGGGCACGCCGCTGATCGCAGCCGTCGCGCCCGCCGTCGACGACGTGCTCTCGCCGTGGCGCCACCGCGCGATGATCGTCGGCGCGCTGACGCTCGCGTTCGGCACGGTGTTCGTGATCGTGTCGTGGCTGCTGGCGTTTGCACTGCGCGACAAGCTGCGCGCGCAGGCCGCGCTGATGCGGCTCGCCGCGACCGATCCGCTGACCGGTCTCAGCAATCGCCGCGTGCTCGACAACCGGCTCGACGAGGAATGGCGACGCGCGCGGCGCACGGGTCAGCCGCTGTCGGCGCTTTTCATCGACATCGATCATTTCAAGCGCTTTAACGACACCTACGGCCATGCAAGCGGCGACGAGGCGCTCAGCGCCGTGGCCGAATGCATTTCGTCGACGGTGCGCCGTGCCGTCGATCTGGTCGCGCGCTATGGCGGCGAAGAGTTTGCCGTGATTCTGCCGGACACGTCAGCCGATGGCGCCGCTGCCGTGGCCGAAAAGATTCGCCGGAACGTGCAGGCGCAGGACATCTTGCATGGCGGCGACGGCAGCGTGGCGGTCACGGTGAGCGTCGGTTGCGCGACGATGGTGCCCGCGCAGGGCGCGAACGCGCTCGATCTGCTGGCCGCCGCCGATCGGCAGCTTTATCTCGCGAAGGCGGCGGGACGCAATCGCGTTTCTTGCGGACGCTCGGCGGTGGGATCGGTGGCGGCGGACTCGCCGTCGTAAGCGAGACGACGCTCGGCCAACGCGCCGACGTTGCTCATGCGTTGGCCCTGCGTCGCGGCGCAAAACCGCGCAGCGTCACGGCGTTGTCCGCGGTGCGTGCATTGTCTGCGTCGCTGCCCGATTCGGCGTGCGAGTGCTCGAGCTTGCCCGTCGACGGCTCATCGGCGAGCAGCAAGCCCACCGGAAAACCGCGCCGCTGCCATGCATCGAGTCCGCCATGCAGCGCGCGAATCCGCGTATAGCCGTAGTTGCGCATCCGCACGCTGATCTCGGCGGCGGTGGCGCTGTCCGGGCATACGCAGTAGATCACCATGTCGTAGGCGCGCAGTGCGAAGTCGATCTGTTCGGGCGAGTGCGGATCGAGTGCGAGCGCGCCGGGAATCGGCGACGCGGCGTCGAGCGCCGCGCTTTGCGGGCGGGCGTCGAGTACCTTGGGCGTCGGCTTGCGGCCCGATGCGTGCGATCGTCGGCCATCCGCGTCGGCATCGCCATCGGCGATGAGAGCGGCCTCACGCCGCGCCCGCCGCTGCATCACGAGCCGGTACGCGAGATACAGCAACGCGACGGCGATCAGCAGGTCGATCACGGTCCCGCCTTGTGCTCTGACGAACGCGAACAGCATGTGCAACTGCCGCTCCGCCGCCGCGCCGCCGAGCAGCCAGAATGTGGCCCACGCCATCGCGCCGGTGAGGTCCCACAGCGCATAGATGCGGGCGTCGACGGCTGTGGTGCCCATCAGCGGCGGCGTGACTAGCGCGAGGCCAGGCACGAACTTCGAGATCGACACGAGCGGCACGCCGAAGCGCTCGAATAGCGCGCGCGCCTGTTCGACGCGAGCATCGACGGCAGGCAGCATCTGGCCGAGCACGCGGATCAGCTTGCGGCCGTAAAGACGGCCCGCGGTGAACCAGACGCCGTCGCCGATCAACGCGCCCAGTACGGCCGCGGAGAGCACCGGCCAGAACGACAGGTTGCCCGCGGCAATCGCGGAACCGGCGAACAGCAGCACGGGGACCGCGGGAATCGGCACGCCGAGGCGCGTCAACAGCACGTTGACGAAGACAATCGCGCCGCCCCAGGTGGATACCGCCGACGACGGAAACTCGACCAATTAAGCGGCTCCTGTTTGTTGTTGGCAAGTTGGCTGCGCCGGTATTGCCGGCTGCCTGGCCCGACGCGTACGCAAAGCCTGTTCCCGCGCGGCTTCGCGTGCTTCCTTCGCGTGCTTCGTCAATCAGGATACTCGATGGATCGCGCACGCGGCCATCGCGCGTCGGTCTGCAATTTCGTTCAAGACCTGTGCGCGCCGCATGCTTAATCTGCGTGCTGGTCCCTTTGTTCCGGAGAAGCACGATGAATTCACGGTATGTCGGCTACGTCTGCTGCGCGCTCGCGATGATCGGCGTCGGCAGCACGGTGGTGGTCAGCAAGTCCATTGCGGCCGGCTTGCCGCCGTTCAGCGCGACCGCGCTGCGCTTTGCGATTGCGTTCCCGTTGTTTGTGCTCGTGATGCGTTGGCGCGGCGTGCGCTGGCCGCGCCTCGACCGTCGCGACACCGCGCTGGTGATCGCGCAGGCCGCGGCGGGCAGCGTCGGCTATACGGTGTTGCTGATCAGCGGCATGAAGCTCGCCTCCGCCGGCGATGCCGGCGTGATCGCCGGCACCTTGCCCGCGGTATCGGCGATGGTGGCCATGCTCGCGTTGGGCGAGCGCCCGTCGCCGGCCCTGCTCGGCGCGATCGTTCTGGCGACAGCGGGCGTGCTTGCGTGCACCGTGTATGCCGGCGACAACGCCGCGCCGCACGCGGGCGGCTCTATTGTTGGCAACCTGCTGGTGTTCGCGGCGATCGTCTGCGAGGCGCTGTTCATTCTGCTCAATCGCAAGCTGCGCACGCCGGTTGCACCGCTGCCGCTGTCGGCGTTGATGTGCGGCATCGGCTTCGCGGTTTCGATCGTGCCCGCCTGCTTCGAGCGAGCCTGGAACATGCCGATCGACGCCGCGGCTCTCGGCGGCGTGCTGTATTACGCGCTGGTGCCGACGGTGGCCGGTTTCGTTCTCTGGTATGAAGGCGCGGCGCGCGTCAGCGGCGCGGAAGCCGGCCTGATGACCGCGCTCGTGCCGGTCAGCGCGTTGGCGTTGGCCGCGCTGCTGCTGCGCGAGCCGGTCAGCGCGGCGCAGCTTACGGGCGTGGCCTGTGTGCTGGGCGCCGTGATGCTCGCGACGTTCGGACAATCGCTCGGCGCGCGGAAGATGGCGTGATGGACTCCGCGCTTACGTGTTATGCACCGCCACCGCGCCAGGATTGCCGACGATCGACAGAAACTCGCGCCGCGTGGACGGGTCCGTGCGGAACGTGCCCAACATGCGCGACGTGACCATCGTCACGCCCGCCTTATGCACGCCGCGCGTCGACATGCACTGATGCGAGGCTTCGAGGATCACGCCGACGCCCTCCGGTTGCAGCACGTCGTTCAGCGTATCGGCGATCTGCACCGTCATCTTTTCCTGAATCTGCAGACGCTTCGCGAATGCGTCGACGAGCCGTGCGAGCTTCGAGATGCCGACCACGCGATGTCCGGGCAAATAAGCAACATGCGCGCGCCCGATGATCGGCACCATGTGATGTTCGCAATAGCTTTCGAAGCGGATGTCCTTCAGCACGATCATCTCGTCGTAGCCGTCCACTTCGGAAAACGTGCGGGCGAGAATCTCGCGCGGGTCGATCTGATAGCCCGCATAGAACTCCTCATACGAGCGCACGACGCGCGCCGGTGTGTCGATGAGCCCTTCGCGCTCCGGGTTGTCGCCGGCCCAACGCAGCAGCACGCGAACCGCTGCTTCCGCTTCCTCGCGGCTCGGGCGGCCATTCGCGGCCTCGGTTGTCGTCGTGGCTGTGGTTTGTTCTGTCTTGCTGCTGGTCATCCGTCGCTCCTCCGCGATCGCGCGTCGACCTCGAGTGGAGTGGAGCGCGCGGGTTCATGAGTACAGCCATTGTTCCATGTTTACGGCATAACGTGCCGATGCCCCTTCAGGCGTCGCGGAGCTGACGGTTTCATTTCGGCCACTCGTCGAGCGCGTCGTTGAAGAGTTCCGCGACCACGCCGCGCAGCCAGGTGCCGCGCGGATCGTTATGAAACTTGCGATGCCAGTGCTGCCGCAAATCGAAGCGCGGCAGCGGCAGCGGCGGTTCGACGAGCGTGATCGACGCATGCTCGGACACATACGCGAAGCCGATCGCGTGCGGCACCGTGGCGATCAGATCCGTGCGCGCGAGGATGAACGGCAGGCTCATGAAATGCGGCGTTTCCAGCACCGCGCGCCGCTTGATGCGCTTTTTCACGAGGTACTGTTCGAGGACTTCCTGGCTGCGTCCTTCGGCGCGCACCACCGCGTGTCCCGACGCGACATATTGCGCGAGCGTCAGCGGCGCTTTTGATAGCGGATGACCGGTGCGCATCAGGCAAATGAACCGGTGCGTGAAGAGCCGCTGCTGAAAGAAGTTATTGCCCGACAGATCGGGGAAGTAACCGACCGCGAGATCGACATCGCCCGATTCGAGCCCGCGTTCCACATGCGAGGGCGGCAGCGACACCGAACGCAGATTCGCGTGCGGCGCGCGCTCGGCGAAAAGCTGCAAAAGCCGCGGCAAAAACACGATTTCGCCGACGTCGGAAAGCGCGATCGAAAAGGTATGCGTGCTCGTGTCGGGACCGAACTCCTGCGCGTCGAGCATGCCTTTTTCGATTCGCAGAAGCGCGTCGCGCGCCGCGGGCAGAATCGCCAGCGCGCGCGGCGTGGGCTCCATGCCTTTGGACGTGCGCACGAACAGCGGGTCGTCGAAATATTCGCGCAGCCGGCCGAGCGCCGTGCTCACGCGCGGCTGGCTCACGCCGAGCTGCTCGGCCGCGCGGCTCACGTTGCGCGTGTCCTCCATCGCAACGAGGTAGGGGATCAGGTTCAGGTCAAGGTTCGTGTCCGACATGCTTTTCGACGAGGGTCGCGTGGTCCTGTTCGTATTCGATGTGTCGATAAAGGGTAGCGGAAGAATCGCCGAACGCGATAGTGGGGTTTTCTTTGCTGCCGGTCAGAATCGGCGGCTCGCGACGGCCAGGTGGCGCGCACTTCGCCTTGCGGGAACCTATGATTAAGGGAAAGTCCGCGCCTTGACAATGCGGCGCAAGCGCAACCATAATCTTCGAATCGTTCGCTAATCGAATCAGTGTTCGCTATAAGAACATTGCAAAGTTCGCGAAACAGCGCCGACAACGCGATGGCGAGCCCGACGCGCGTAGCGCCTCTCAAGGAAATTCGACATGATCAACAAGATTTTCGAGTCACTTCAATCGGCCGTCGCCGATGTCCACGACGGCGCGACCGTCATGATCGGCGGCTTCGGCACGGCCGGCATGCCGTCGGAACTGATCGACGCGCTGATCGAGCAGGGCGCGCGCGAACTCACCATCGTCAATAACAACGCGGGCAACGGCGACATCGGCCTCGCGGCGCTGCTGAAGGCGAAG
The DNA here is from genome assembly GCF_003058125.1 of Paraburkholderia sp. GV068. Classification (NCBI taxonomy): domain Bacteria; kingdom Pseudomonadati; phylum Pseudomonadota; class Betaproteobacteria; order Burkholderiales; family Burkholderiaceae; genus Paraburkholderia; species Paraburkholderia sp. GV068. The sequence goes on along the minus strand of NZ_QBUB01000002.1, from coordinate 163,733 downwards.
CGCGTGCGCAAGATCATCTGCTCGTTTCCGCGTCAGACCGATTCGTATGTGTTCGACGCGCTCTATCGCGCCGGCGAAATCGAACTCGAACTCGTGCCGCAAGGCAATCTGGCCGAGCGCATCCGCGCGGCGGGCGCGGGCATCGGCGGATTTTTCACGCCGACCGGCTACGGCACGAAGCTCGCCGAAGGCAAGGAAACGCGTCTGATCGACGGTCGGCATTACGTGCTCGAGTCGCCGCTTCACGCGGACTTTGCGCTGATCAAAGCGTATAAGGGCGACCGCTGGGGCAACCTCGTTTATCGCAAGACGGCTCGCAACTTCGGGCCGATCATGGCAAGCGCCGCAAAGACCGCCATCGTGCAAGTGTCGGAAGTGGTGCCGCTCGGCGCGCTGGACCCGGAAAACATCGTGACGCCGGGCATTTTCGTGCAGCGCGTGATCGAAGTGCCGCAAGCGGCACATGCCCCGCAACCCAATCCGCGCGACGCCGCAGCCTGAACCGGAGACCGACATGAAGAAACTGACCCGCGATGAAATGGCCAAGCGCGTCGCACTGGATATTCCGGAAGGCGCGTATGTGAACCTCGGTATCGGCGTGCCGACGCTGGTGGCGAACCACCTCGCCGCCGACAAGGAAATCTTCCTGCACAGCGAAAACGGCCTGCTCGGCATGGGCCCGGCGCCCGCGAAGGGCGAGGAAGACGACGAACTGATCAACGCCGGCAAGCAGCACGTCACGCTGCTGACGGGCGGCGCGTTTTTCCATCACGCCGATTCGTTTGCGATGATGCGCGGCGGCCACCTCGACTTCTGCGTGCTCGGCGCATTCCAGGTCTCGGCGAAGGGCGACCTGGCGAACTGGCACACCGGAGCGCCCGACGCGATTCCGGCGGTCGGCGGCGCGATGGACCTCGCGATCGGCGCGAAGCAGGTCTACGTGATGATGGAGCATCTGACCAAGCAGGGCGAAAGCAAGATCGCCGCGGAATGCACGTATCCGGTGACGGGCGTCGGTTGCGTCGACCGCATCTACACTGATCTCGCGATGATCGACGTGACCGACCAGGGCCTCGTCGTGCGCGAGATTTTCTCGGACATCGACTTCGATGCCTTGCTGAAGCTCACGGGCGTGCCGCTGATCGACGGCACGCAGGCGGCGCGGGCGGCTTAAGCGCGCTGACAACTGCGGGCACTGTGACGCGCAACGCGTCATACTGCCCGCAGTGCTACATTCACCAGATCATCCGATCATCGACGTCATCATGCTCGACTCCAGCGGCCGGCTCACCGGCCTTCTTTGCGGCACGCAGCCGATGAACGACATCTGGGCGCCGCGCGCCACACTGCAACGGATGCTCGACGTCGAAGCGGCGCTCGCGCGCGCTTCGGCCGCGCACGGCGTGATTCCCGCAGCGGCCGTCGCGGCAATTGAAGCCGCGTGCCATGCGGATCAACTCGACGCCGACGCGCTCGCACGCGACGCCGCGCTCGGCGGCAATCTCGCGATTCCTCTCGTCAAGCAACTCACCGCGCGCGTGAAAGCCGCCGACGCGCAAGCATCGAAATACGTGCATTGGGGCGCGACGAGTCAGGACATCATCGACACGGCGACGGTCCTGCAACTGCGCGACACCTTCGATTTGCTCGACAGCGGCTTGCAATCCACCTGCGACGCCATCGCGAAGCTCGCGGCCACGCATCGCGCGACGCCGATGATCGGCCGCACGTGGTTGCAGCAGGCGTTGCCTATCACGCTCGGTCTCAAGTTCGCGCAATGGCTCGACGCATTGCTGCGTCATCGCGAACGGCTCGACGCATTGCGCGCTCGCTCGCTCGTGCTGCAATTCGGCGGCGCGGCCGGCACGCTCGCGAGTCTGCGCGATGCGGCGCCGCAGGTCACGCAAGCGCTCGCGCAGGAACTCAGTCTTGCGGTGCCCACTTTGCCGTGGCATACGCAGCGCGATCGCATCGCTGAAACGGCATCGTTCTTCGGCATGCTGATCGGCACGCTCGGCAAGATCGCGCGCGACATCTCGCTGCAAATGCAAACGGAAATCGACGAACTATCGGAACCGGCCGCGGCCGGCAAAGGCGGATCGTCGACGATGCCGCACAAGCGCAATCCGGTCGGCTGCGCGGCGGTGCTCACGGCGGCCACGCGCGCGCCGGGGCTCGTCGCCACAGTGTTCGCGGGCATGGTGCAGGAACACGAGCGCGCGCTCGGCGGCTGGCAAGCCGAGTGGGACGCGTTGCCCGATCTCGCGCGGCTCGCGGGCGGCGCGCTTGCGAACATCGGGCAGATCGCGAGCGGACTCAACGTGAACATGCCGCGCCTGGCCGCGAACCTCGACGTCACGCATGGCCTGATTCTCGGCGAAGCGGTGATGCTCGCGCTCGGCGACAGCATCGGCCGGCTCGACGCGCATCATCTGGTCGAGAGCGCGTCGAAGGCGGCGATCCGCGAAGGGCAGACGCTTTTGGACGTGCTCTCCGCGGACTCCGCCGTGACTCAGCATCTTTCTGTCGAGCGCCTGAAGCAACTGCTCGATCCCGCTCAATACGTCGGCCAGGCGCACGCTTACGTGGATGCGGCGCTGGCGCTTCATACCGCGCGTTCGCAGCGCGCCACTTCGAAGGAGTAACCGGCATGCCATACGCCGCAGTCAACGGCACCGAGCTTCACTATCGGATCGACGGCGATCGTCACGGCAGCGCGCCGTGGGTGATTCTGTCGAATTCGCTCGGCAGCGATCTGTCCATGTGGACGCCGCAAGTCGCGGCCTTGTCGAAGCACTTTCGCGTGCTGCGCTACGACACGCGCGGTCACGGGCATTCGGAAGCGCCGAAAGGACCGTACACGATCGAACAATTGGCGGGCGACGTGCTCGGCCTGATGGATACGCTGAAGATCGCGCGCGCGCATTTTTGCGGCGTGTCGATGGGCGGACTCACGGGCGTCGCGTTGGCCGCGCGTCATGCGAGCCGCTTTGAGCGCGTCGTGCTCGCGAACACGGCGGCGCGCATCGGCTCGCCGGAAGTGTGGGTGCCGCGCGCCGCGCGCGCTCGCAGCGAAGGCATGCAGGCACTCGCCGACGCGGTGTTGCCGCGCTGGTTCACAGCGGATTACTTCGAGCGCGAGCCCGTCGTGCTTGCGATGATTCGCGACGTGTTCGTGCATACCGACAAGGAAGGCTACGCGTCGAACTGCGATGCGATCGACGCGACCGATCTGCGTCCTGAGACGCCTGGCATCAAGCTGCCGGTGCTCGTGATCAGCGGCACGCACGACGTGGCCGCGACGCCCGCGCAAGGCCGCGAACTGGCGCAGGCGATTCCCGCCGCGCGCTACGTCGAACTGGACGCCTCGCATATTTCGAACATCGAGAAGGCCGATGCGTTCACGAAGGCTGTGATCGACTTTTTGACGGAGCCAAAATGAACGACGAAGACCGCTACGAAGCCGGACTCGGCGTGCGCCGCGCGGTGTTGGGCGATGCGCATGTGGACCGCTCGCTTGCCAACCGCACCGAGTTGACGGAGGAGTTTCAGAACTTCATCACGCGTTATGCGTGGGGCGAAGTGTGGACGCGCGAAGGTTTGCCGCGGCACACGCGCAGCCTGCTCACGATTGCGATGATGGTCGCGCTCAATCGCAGCGAAGAACTCGCGCTGCATTTGCGGGCCGCGAAAAACAACGGCGTGACGCGCGAGCAGATCAAGGAAGTGCTGCTGCAAACCGCGATTTACTGCGGCGTGCCGGCGGCGAACTCGGCGTTTCATCTCGCCGATAAGCTGTTCCGCGAAGACGATGCGGCGGCGAAGACTTGAGGGTTTTGCTGTGGCGATGGTTTGATGAAGAAACACGCGCCTGTGCTACGGCGCGCGTTTTTTTATTGTGCGGTTGTCTCTCTTGAGTGCTTTACTTATGCCTCCGTGTCCGCATTCAAGCTAGCATTCGACGCGACATCAACCGGCAATTGCAGACGCACCGCGCGCAACACCGTGTCTTTGATCACTTCGCGCCAATGCGCGAGCGCCGCCTTGTCCATCAGCGCTTCGCCGAGAAACGCGCCTAACGTGTACTGATTGGCGTTATAGAAATAACCGAGCGACGCGATCATCAGATACACGTCGCGTGCTTTGACGTCGGCGCGAAAAACGTGCTGCGCCTTGCCCGCGTCCAGCAATTTCTGCACGACTGAAATCGCATAGCCGGAAATCTCCTTCAGCTTGGACGACTTCTTCGCATGCTTGCCTTGATGCAGGTTCTCGCTCGATAGCAGCGTGACGAACTCAGGGTGATCGAGATAGTACTGCCAGACGAATTCGACCATCTGTTCGAGGCCGTGAACCGGGTCTTCAAGATCGAGATCGAGTTTGCTTTCCGCTTCGTTGAATTGCGTGTAGATGGTCTCCAGCACTTCGACGAACAACTGCTCCTTGCTGCCGAAGTAGTAGTAGATCATGCGGTCGTGCGAGCGCGCGGCCTTCGAAATGCTTTCCACCCGGCCGCTCGCATAGCCTTGCTTCGCGAAGACCTTGATTGCCGCTTTCAGAATCTTGGCGCGCGTGTCCTGTGCCTGTTTCGCACGGATGCCCGTGGCGCCCGGCTTGCGGCCGGCAGTGGAATTCATGGCGATCTGGTATCTCTTCGTTGGCGTGTTGAAGGGATTGAACTCTCTTGCGCGCGCTTCGTTCGGCATGCAGGCGTCCTCATCATACCGTGCGCATTGCAGACTGCCGAGTCTCTTTCTAGCGATGCACGGTGAACTGCTTCGGCGTAAATTGAATCTCTGGCGACGAGGCCGCGTTCAATGTTCGAGTCAGCGTTTGAATGCGGCGGCGCACCATCCGCTCGCAGGCCGGAAACTCATTGCGCAGTCTATTTTGATCGGGTAGATTTCAGACAGGTTTGGTGTAGCGAATACTACACGAACGGTAAGTGACCGCAACATGGAAACATGCGAGTCACGCGAAAGTGCCCTGAAACAAGGGCTATTCGTCAGCCGGGCAGGACCGATTGTGATGTCGTCGTATGGAACCCCACTATGACAGAACATACGAAGGTCGATTTCGGTGCGGAACGCGTCGACGGCGATATCGCGTCGACGCCGGGTCCCACCGTGCTCGAGAAGGCGGCGCCGCGCAGCGAGCGTATGGCGTCGAACAAGATCGAATGCAATGCCTGTCCGGTGCTGTGCCAGATTTCCGAAGGGCGTACCGGCGCATGCGATCGCTATGCGAATGCGGAGGGGCGGCTGATTCGCGTCGACCCTGTCGTATTCCTGTCGCGCTCGCAAGCCGATAGCGCAGATGCCCTGGTCGAATTCGGCGCATCTCCAGAAGAAGCGCGAGACGATACGGCCGACGCCGCGCTCTTCGTGACGGGCGTGGGCGCATCGTCCACATATCCCGACTACAAGCCCGCGCCTTTCATCGTTGCCTCGAAGCTCGACGACGTCGACATGGTCACGGTCGTCACTGAAGGCATCTTCAGCTATTGCAGCTTCAAGGTCAAAATCGACACGGACCGCTTTCTCGGACCCGAGCAGGCGAACGTGCGTTGCCAGGGCGAGATCGTCGGCCATGTGACGACGGCGGAATACGGTTCGCAAATGTTGAGCCTCGGCGGCGTGCATCATCTGACCGGCGGCAGCAAGAAAGAAGGCCGCGTGACCTGCGACATGATGCTTGCACTCGGCAACAAGCAGGCGGTTGAACTCAGCATAGACGGCGGCGCTAGCCTCGTGGTTCGCGCGGGCGCGGCGCCTGTGGTCGACGGCGTCGAGGAACGGCGCATGCGCGTGGGCTGCGGTTCCGCGACCATCGGCATCTTCGCGAAGCAATGGTTCGGCCATGTCGACGAAGTCGTTGTAGTCGACGATCACATCACCGGCGTGTTGACCGAGCATCAGGCGGGGCGCTGCCTCGGCATGACGCGCTCGGGCATCAAGATTCGCGGACGCAAATCGACGCCAGGACGCTATTTTCAGGTGGCCAATCCAGGCATCGGTTGGGGCGGCACCGACATACAAGACCCGCTCGCGATTATCGAAGGCTTCGATCCCGCTGTCGCTCAACCCGGCATGCGTCTCCTGATGGTGTCGACTACCGGCGAGCACGCGCAGTGGTATGAACTCGATCATGAGCTCGTGCCGCGCGTCGCGGCGATGCCCGATGCGGTGCGCCGCACGGTGGAACGCATCGGCGAAAACTGCGAGCCGTCGCTTGCCACGGTGCTGTTTCTCGGCGGCGCGGGCGGCAGTCTGCGCGCGGGCGCGACCGAGAACCCCGTGCTGCTCACGCGTGCGATCAAGCAGCAGCTCGTGAACGTCACGTGCGGCGGCGCGCCGGCTTATGTGTGGCCAGGCGGCGGCATCACCGTGATGGTCGACGTGTCGCGCATGCCTGACCGTTCGTTCGGCACCGTGCCCACGCCGGCGATCGTCGCGCCGATCGAATTCACCATGACGTATGACGCTTATCGCGATCTCGGCGGCCATCTGGATGCGGTGCGTTCGTTGGAGAGCGTGCTCGCGAATGGTCCCGAACATACGGAAGGCGCGCCGCTCGCGCGTCGAACGTTGGCGCGCAATCCGGATAATCCGTGGCCGCCCGCCATGCCGCCGATGCTGGGCTAACCGACTAACGCGGCTAACAATTCGGCCCACAACCACGCGATGAATCCAACCCGCACCCGTATCGACGCGACGCGCTGGCATTGGCAGCATGGCCCGATCGATCTTATCCTCAGCGCCGACGGCGAACCCGCCGCGCTGCAAGCTGCATATGAAGCGTGCTGGGCGCGTTTCGTCGATGTATTGCCCGAGCTGGTCAGCGAACTCAAAACGCTTCGGCAACCCGTGCGCGCCGATGCACCGCTCAACGAATGCCCGCTGCAAGGCCGCGTGGCGCGCCGCATGTGGGCTGTGTGCCATCCGCATCGCGCGCGCTTTATCACGCCGATGGCAGCCGTTGCAGGCAGCGTCGCGGACGAACTGATCGGTGCATTCAAACGCGAAGGCGTGTCGCGCGCGTTCATCAACAACGGCGGCGACATCGCGTTTCATTTGACCGAAGGTCAGCAATATCGCGTGGGCGTGTTCGCGGATCTCTCGCAGTGGCTCACGAAGACGCAGCGTTCAAACGGCGATACGCTCGACGCCAACCTCACAATCGACGCAAGCATGCCGATTCGCGGCATCGCGACGAGCGGCTGGCGCGGCCGCAGTTTCAGCCTCGGCATTGCCGACAGCGTGGCCGTCCTCGCACGCGACGCAGCCAGCGCGGACGCGGCCGCGACGATGATCGCCAACGCGGTGAACCTCGATCATGCGGGCATCGTGCGAAAGCCGGCTTCGTCGCTGAAGGACGACACCGACCTCGGCGATCGGCTCGTGACCGTGGATGTCCCTGCGCTGCCGCAACCGCTCATCGACTTCGCGCTTGCTCGCGGCGTGGAAGCCGCGCGGCGCTTGGTCCAGCGCGGCCTGATAGAAGGCGCTGCGTTGTTCCTGCAAGGACGCGTGCGCACGGCCGGCATGCACGGCACACACGCGTTGCTGACGATGCATCGCGCTCACTCAACAACGGAGGCTCCGTGTTCGAAATACGCCGCGTGCTGACGCACGTCGAAGACATCTTTCACGAGTTCGGCCCCGCGCGGGCAGAGCCTTTAAGGCGCGGCGCAATCGCCGCCGTGATGACGAACCCGTTCGCCGGCCGCTACGAGCCGAACATCGAACACGCGATGGAAGCGCTCAAGCCGATCGGCTTCGACATGGCGCAGCGTCTGCTCGCGGCGATGGCGGTGCCGCATGCGTCGATAGAAAGTTATGGCAAGGGCGCGATTGTCGGCTCGCGCGGCGAACTCGAACACGGCGCGTTGTGGCATGTGCCGGGCGGCTATGCAATGCGCGAGCTGCTAGAAAAGAACGGCGTGCCGACCAACGCAATCGTGCCGTCGACGAAAAAAGTCGGCGCGCCATCCACCGCGCTCGACGTGCCGCTCACGCATGTCAACGCGAGCTATGTGCGCAGTCACTTCGACGCAATCGAAGTGCGCGTGCCGGGCGCGCCCGCCGCCGACGAAGTGGTGTTCATCCTCGTCATGAGCACGGGACAGCGCGTGCATGCGCGCGTCGGCGGGCTCGCCAAGGAGGCGATTGTGGGCAAGGACGGCTTGCGCTGAACCACGCTGAAGGTCGCAACACATACATCGAATCTCGGAGAGCGAAATGGCAATCAGGCTTCGCAAGCTGGTCGTGCAAGTGGACGAAACCCGCATTGAAATGCGCCAGAGCATCGATCCGCCCACGCGCCGCGCGGTGGCGATCGCGGTGATCGACAATCCGTATGCGGGCCGCTATGAAGCGAAGCTCGACGCGCTGATCGACGCCGGCGAGGAACTCGGCGCGCTGCTCGGCAAGCGCTGCGTCGAAGCGCTCGGTATCGAACCCGGCGAAGCGCAGAGCTACGGCAAGGCCGCGATTGTCGGCGAGGCGGGCGAACTCGAACACGCGGCCGCGATCTTGCATCCGAAGCTCGGCGCGCCGCTGCGCGCAGCCGTCGAAAAGGGCGCGGCGCTCGTGCCGTCGGCGAAAAAAATGGGCACGCTCGGCACGGCAATCGACGTGCCGCTCGGCCACAAGGACGCCGCCTTCGTGCGCAGTCATTTCGACGCGATCGAGGCGCGCGTGTCGGACGCGCCGCGTGCCAATGAAATCGTCGTCGCGGTCGCGGTGACGGCGTCGGGCCGGCCGCTGCCGCGTATCGGCGGCTTGCAGGCGAACGAGATCAAGGGCGAGGATGGTTTGCGCTGAGGTGTGCATGCATTTGTTTCGCGCGTCCCCACAAGGGACTTCTTTCAGGTAGTGTGCTGCCGTTGATGCGTGCGAGCACGGTGCCGCACGCGCCGCAACGTCTGCTGGCCGAGTGGCATGCGCATGTCGCGTGCGGGCGGTCGGCAAGCTGCCGAGGGTCTCGATGCTTTCGAATTTGCTGGTACAACTGGTCAACGGACTCGCCGATGCGTCGACGCTCTTTCTCGTCGCCGCCGGTTTGTCGTTGATCTTCGGCGTGACGCGCATCGTCAATTTCGCGCACGGCTCGTTCTATATGTTCGGCATCTACATCGCGTACAGCATCGCGAGCCGCTTCGGACATACGGCGGGCGGCTTCTGGCTGTCGGTGCTGGCCGCGGCGCTCGTCGTCGCCGTGCTCGGCGCGCTGGTCGAGGTCATCGTGTTGCGGCGTATTTATCAGGCACCCGAACTATTTCATCTGCTTGCCACGTTCGCGCTCGTATTGATCTTTCGCGATGCCGCGTTGTGGCTATGGGGCCCGGAAGATCTGTTCGGGCCGCGCGCGCCGCATCTCGCGGGCGCGGTGAATTTCCTCGGCCATCCGCTGCCGACTTACGACATCGCGTTGATCGTGATCGGCCCGGTCGTGTTGCTGCTGCTCTGGTATGCGCTGACGCGCACGCGTTGGGGCACGCTTGTGCGCGCGGCGACGCAGGACCGCGAGATGCTCGGCGCGCTCGGCATCAACCAGGCATGGCTGTTTACCGGCGTGTTCTTCGTCGGCGCGTTTCTCGCGGGTCTGGGCGGCGCGCTGCAAGGGCCGCGCATGTCGGCGAATCTCTCTCTCGATCTCGAGACGATCGGCAATGCGTTTGTGGTCGTCGTGGTCGGCGGCATGGGTTCGATTCCGGGCGCATTCGTGGCCGCGCTGATCATCGCGGAGATCAAGGCGCTGTGCATCGGCATTGGGCATGTGACGATTTTCGGCGTCGGCCTGTCGTTGAGCCGCTTTACGCTGGTCGCGGAATTCGTCGTGATGGCGGTCGTGCTGGTCGTGCGGCCCTGGGGTTTGCTCGGCCGCGCGAGTGCCGCGGTGCGCGGCATGGCGGCGCCCGAAGCGCCGTTGCGTCCCGCAGGCAAGCGCGTCAAATGGCTGGCTGCGATCGTACTACTGGTTCTGCTTCTCGCGCCGCTTTTGGCCAACGCATTCCCGTATATGCCGGTGCTGCTGGTGGAAATTCTGATCGCTGTTCTGTTTGCAACGAGTCTGCATTTCATCATGGGACCGGGCGGCATGCATTCGTTCGGCCACGCCGCGTATTTCGGGCTCGGCGCGTATGGCGCGGCGCTCTTTCTCAAAGTACTCAATCTGCCGATGGAAGCGGCGTTGCTGCTCGCGCCGCTACTCGCAGTCGGCGGCGCGCTCGTGTTCGGCTGGTTCTGCGTGCGTCTGTCCGGCGTTTATCTCGCGATGCTGACGCTCGCGTTCGCGCAGATCGTCTGGTCGGTCGTTTTCCAATGGGACGATGTGACGGGCGGCAGCAACGGCATTCTCGGCTTGTGGCCGGCCGACTGGCTTTCGTCGCCGGTGGCCTTCTATTACGTGACGCTCGTGTGCGCGGTGATCGGCGTGTGGCTGCTACGGCGCATGCTGTTTTCGCCGCTCGGCTATGCGATGCGCGCGTCGCGCGATTCGGTGTTGCGCGCGGAGGCCATCGGCATCGACGTGAAGCGCGTGCAGTGGGCGGCGTTCGTGATCGCGTCGCTGTTCTGCGGACTTGCGGGATCGTTGTATGCGTTCTCGAAAGGCACGATTTCGCCGGAGGTGATCAGCGTGAGCCGTTCCGTCGACGGTCTCGTGATGGTGCTGCTCGGCGGCTTGCAGACGCTCACCGGCCCCATCGTGGGCGCGGCCGTGTTCACGTGGCTGCAGGACACCGTCGCGCGGCAGACCGACTATTGGCAGGCGCTGCTGGGCTTCGCGATTTTGCTGCTCGTGATCGCGTTTCCGCAAGGCATCGTTGGCTTTATTCGCGATCGTTTCGGTGACGACATCAACGACAATGCGAACGACGCGGCCGGCAAAACCGCCACACCCACTTCGCAACGCGCGGCGATCAAGGAGGGGCTATGAGCTTGCTGCAAGTGTCCGGCCTCTCGAAGTCGTTCGGTGGACTGAAGGCCGTCGACAACGTGTCGTTCACGCTCGAAGCCGGCCAGCTTCTCGCGCTGCTCGGCCCGAACGGCGCGGGTAAATCGACGTGCTTCAACATGGTCAACGGACAGTTGCCGCCTTCGTCGGGCTCGATCCGTTTCGGCGGACACGAACTCGTCGGCATGCGTCCGCGCGACATCTGGCGGCTCGGCGTGGGCCGCACATTCCAGATCGCCGCGACCTTCAATTCGATGACCGTACTCGAAAACGTGCAGATGGCCCTCGTTTCGCGCGAACGCAAAACGTTCGGCCTGTGGAAACCCGCGGGCTCGCACTACGCCGATGAAGCGTTCGCACTGCTCGAGCAAGTCGGCATGGCCGCCGACGCGAAGCGCGCCTGCGGCGTGCTTGCATATGGCGACGTCAAGCGCGTCGAACTCGCGATTGCACTCGCAAACCGTCCGAAGCTGCTGCTGATGGACGAACCCACTGCGGGCATGGCGCCGAAGGAGCGTAACGAATTGATGGCGCTGACGCGGCGGCTCGTTACCGAGCAGAAGATCGGCGTGCTGTTCACCGAGCACAGCATGGACGTCGTGTTTGCCTACGCCGACCGCATGATCGTGCTCGCGCGCGGCAAGCTGATTGCCGAAGGCGACGGCGAGACGATCCGCAACGATCCGCGCGTGCAGGAAGTGTATTTCGGCACCGGCAAGACCTTCCAGCCGCATGCGGCGCTGCATGACACGGCAGGCGGCCACACCGGCGAAGGAGTCCTGCAATGAGCGAGCCGATGCTGAAAGTCGCGGGCCTCAACGCGTTTTATGGCCGCGCACATATTCTGTTCGACGTCGGCCTCGAAGTGGGACGCGGTGAAGTGGTTGCGTTGATGGGCCGCAACGGCGCGGGTAAATCGACCACGATGAAAGCGGTCATGGGTTTGCTGCCGCGCCGCCAGGGCGAAGTGACGTTTCGCGGACAGAACATCGCCGCGCTGCCGCCGTACAAGATCGCGCGCATGGGCATGGGCTTCGTTCCCGAAGACCGGCGCGTGTTCGCCGATCTGACGGTGATGGAGAACCTCGACGCGGGCCGTCAGCCACCGCGCGAAGGCGCGCCGCAATGGACGCCGGAAAAGCTGTTCCGCCTGTTCCCGAATCTCGGCGAAATGCCGAAGCGTCCCGGCGGCCAGATGAGCGGCGGCGAGCAGCAGATGCTGACGGTATCGCGCACGCTGATGGGCAACCCGTACCTCGTGTTGCTCGATGAACCGTCGGAAGGCGTCGCGCCCGTGATCGTCGAGCAGATGGCCAACATGATCCTCGAACTGAAGCGCGAGGGGCTGTCCATTCTGTTGTCGGAGCAGAACCTGCACTTCGCCGAGATGGTCAGCGACCGCGCTTATGTCCTTGAAAAAGGGCAAATTCGCTTTAGCGGCAGCATCGGCGAACTGGCGAAGAACGAAACCGTGAGGCGCGCTTATCTGAGCGTGTAATCGAACCGTCGTTGCAAAAGGAGAGGCAGATGGCAGCAGAGACGTTGACAGGATTGTCCGGCAAGGTCGCGGTGACGAACATCGGCCTGCTGTTATCCGGCGACATCGATCAGCCGATTCTCGACGCCGATACGCTCGTGATCGACGACGGCGTGATCGTCGCGATCGGCAAGGAAGCGGACTGCGACCTCGAAGGCGCGCGCACTACCGTCGATTGCAAGGGCACGACGGTAGCACCTGGCCTGATCGACTCGCATGTGCATCCGGTATTCGGCGACTGGACGCCGCGTCAGAATCAGCTCGGCTGGATCGAATCGAATCTGAACGGCGGCGTGACGACGATGATCTCCGCCGGCGAAGTGCATTTACCTGGCCGTCCGAAAGATGTGCTCGGCGTGAAGGCGCTTGCGATCACCGCGCAGCGTTCGTTCGAAGGCATGCGTGCGGCGGGCGTCGGCGGTGGCGTCAAGGTGATGGCGGGCGCGCCGGTGATCGAAAAAGGCATGGTCGAAGAGGACTTCAAGGAGCTCTCCGAAGCCGGCGTGAAGCTGCTGGGCGAAGTCGGTCTCGGCAGCGTGAAGGCCGGCGAGGAAGCCGCGCAAATGGTCGCGTGGGCGCGCAAGTACGGCATTCAGAGCACGATTCATACGGGTGGTCCGTCGATTCCAGGCTCGGGGCTGATCGACCGCGACGTGGTGCTTGCAGCCGACGCGGACGTGATCGGCCACGTCAACGGCGGGCATACGTCGCTGTCTTACCGCCATGTTTGCGACTTGTGCGAGCAGTCGAGCCGCGCGCTCGAAATCGTTCATAACGGCAACGAACGCATTGCATTGCTGACGGCGCGTCATGCGATCGAACTCAAATGCCCGCACAGGATCATCCTCGGCACCGACAGCCCGGCCGGCTCGGGCGTGCAGCCGCTCGGCATCTTGCGCATGATTGCGTTGATTTCGAGCCTCGCCGACGTGCCTGCGGAAATCGCGTTCTGCTTCGCGACGGGCAACACGGCGCGGCAACGCAACTTGCGTCAGGGGCTCATCGAAGTGGGCCGTCCCGCCGACCTTGTCTTCATGGACCGCGCGCAGCATACGGCCGCGGACACGCTGCTCGAAAGCGTGCAACTCGGCGATATTCCAGGCGTGGGCATGGTGATGATCGACGGCTTGATCCGTTGCCGGCGCAGCCGCAATACGCCGCCCGCGACCGAAGTGCCGGTGGTGCTATGAATGCGCGTCTTAGAGCGCGGTCGGCGCGCTCATGAACGGTCCGGCGCCGCTCGCGTTGAAGGTCAACGGCGCGACGCATGTCGTCTGCGCCAGCGCGGACACGCCTTTGCTTTACCTGCTGCGCAACGACCTCGCGCTCAATGGTCCAAAATTCGGCTGCGGACTGGGCGAGTGCGGCGCATGCACGGTGCTGCTCGACGGCATGCCGACGCGGGCTTGCGTGACGACGGCGAAGGTTGCGCTCGGCCACGAGATCACCACGCTCGAAGGACTCGGCACGCGTGCCGCACTGCATCCGGTGCAACAGGCTTTTATCGACGAACAGGCCGCGCAGTGCGGCTATTGTCTGAGCGGCATGATCATGACGACGAAGGCGCTGCTCGAGCGCGATCCGCATCCGAGCGTCGAGACGATTTGCCGCGAGTTGTCGCGCAACCTGTGCCGTTGCGGCACGCATGTCGAAATCGTGCGGGCCGTGCAGCGCGCCGCTGAGTTGCTCGCCATGCAGAAGCGCGTTCAAGAGACCGCTGATAAAGAGGCGAGCGCATGACGGGACCGGACTTCAGCGTCGATCGACGCGCGGCGCCGCCGTCGCGCAAACAGCTTTACGACGCGCAGAGCGTGCTGATCGTCATGCGGCCGCCGCAAGCACCGGTTCAACCGGCGGCCGGTCAGCCGGGCTCCCGGTCGTCGTTCGTGCCCACTGACGCCGACATGTTCCTCGCCGTGCGCGACGACGGCAGCGTGATCGCGTTCAACGGTCACGTCGATCTCGGCACGGGCATCGGCACCGCGCTTGCGCAGATCGTCGCGGAAGAACTCGATGTGCCGTTGACGCGCGTGTCGATCGTGCTCGGTCATACGAACGAGACGCCGAATCAGGGGCCGACGATTGCCAGCGCCACGCTTCAGATAACGGCCGTGCCGTTGCGGCACGCCGCGGCGCAGGCGCGGCAATGGCTGGTTGAGCAGGCGGCGCTACGGCTTGGCGTTGACGTGGAAAAGCTCGATGTGCGCGATGGCATCGTGTTCGAACGCGACGATGCAAATGCAAGTGGGAGTGCAAAGCGCATCGCCTACGGCGAACTCATCGCGGGGCAACGCATCGAACTCCAGTTGACTACCGACGCGCCGCTCAAAGACCCGACCGCATACAACGTCGTCGGCAAGCGCGCGCCGCGTGTCGATATTCCCGCGAAGGCAACGGGCGAATTGAGCTTCGTCCACGATGTACGCGTGCCTGGCATGCTGCATGGGCGCGTCGTGCGTCCACCATATGCGGGCATCGCGCAGGGCAACTTCATTGGTAACAGTTTGCTGCGTGTCGATGAAGAGTCGATCCGCGACATGGCCGGCATCGTCAAGGTCGTGGTGATACGCGACTTCGTCGGCATCGTGGCGGAGCGCGAGGAAATCGCGCAGCAGGCCGCGAAGCGGCTCGACGTGCAATGGAAAACCACCGAAGCCTTGCCGCCGCTGGATACCAGCGAGGAAGTCGAAGCCGCATTGCGCGCGAATCCTGCGAAGCGGCGCGAGCTTTTAATCGACGGCGATGTCGACGCCGCGCTTTCACGCGATCCGGCTCGCACGCTGAATCGCACGTACGTATGGCCGTTTCAGATGCATGCGTCGATTGGACCGTCGTGCGCGGTGGCCGACTATCGCGACGGTGCGTTGAAGGTATGGTCCGGCACGCAGAATCCGCATTCGCTGCGCGCGGACCTCGCGTTGCTGATGGGCATGAACGAAGCGCACATCGAGATCGTGCGCATGGATGCGGCCGGCTGCTACGGCCGCAATTGCGCAGACGATGTCGCCGCCGACGCCGCGTTGCTCTCGCGTGCGGCCGGCGCGCCGGTGCGCGTGCAACTGTCGCGCGAGGACGAGCATGCGTGGGAGCCGAAGGGCGCCGCGCAATTGATGGACGTGCGCGGCGCGTTGAGCGCCGAGGGCGAACTCGTGGCTTACGACTTCGCCACGCGTTATCCATCGAACGATGCGCCGACGTTGGCGTTGTTGCTGACCGGCACGCTGTCCGGCGAGCCGCAGGTGTTCGAGATGGGCGACCGTACGGCCGTGCCGCCGTATGACTACGAGGCGATGCGCGTCGTCTGCGACGACACGCCGCCTATTGTTCGCGCGTCGTGGCTGCGCGGCGTGTCGGCGTTGCCGAACACTTTCGCGCACGAGTCGTTCATCGACGAACTCGCGGTGGAAGCGGGCGCCGATCCGGTCGAGTTTCGGCTGAAGCACTTGCGCGACCCGCGCGCGGCCGATCTCGTGAAAGCGGTGGCCGAGCGCGCGGGCTGGCAGCCGCGCGTGCGCGAAGCCACTGACGCTGAGGCTCACGAACGAGGCGAACAAAGCGACCAAGGCGACATCGCACGAGGCCGCGGTATCGCCTACGCCCGCTACGTGCACAGCAAATTCCCCGGCTTCGGCGCCGCGTGGTGCGCGTGGGTCGCCGACGTCGAAGTCAATCGCCGAAGCGGCGAACTCGCGGTGACGCGCGTCGTGGTCGGCCAGGACAACGGCACCACGATCAACCCGGACGGCGTGCGTCACCAGATTCACGGCAACGTGATTCAGGCGACGAGCCGCGCGCTGAAAGAACGCGTGACGTTCGGCGGCAATGCGGTGACGAGCCAGGAGTGGGGCGCGTATCCGATTCTCACGTTTCGCGAAGTGCCGGTGATCGACGTCGTGATGATGCCGCGTCACGGCGAGCCGCCGATGGGCGCGGGCGAATCCGCGTCGCTGCCCGGCGCGGCGGCGATTGCCAACGCGTTGTACGACGCGACCGGCGTGCGTTTTCGCAGGCCGCCGTTCACGCCCGAAAGGATTCGCGCGGCGCTCGCCGATGCACAAGCCGAGAAGGCCGCCGCGCGCAGGAAAAAGCGCTGGCGGCTCGGTTTTCTAGGGGCGTTCGCGGCCGGCGCGGCGGGCTGGCTCGGCGCGTTGTCGCTGGCGCCGTCCGCGCTCGCGCCGATCATGCCGCCGCTCGCGAGCGCCTTCGCGCCGGAGCTAATCGCGCGCGGCAAGGTGCTCGCGTCGCTTGGCAATTGCGCGGTCTGCCACACCGCGAAGAACGGCGTGCCGAACGCGGGCGGCAAGCCGCTCGAGACGCCTTTCGGCACCGTCTACAGCACGAACATCACGCCGGATGTGCAGACGGGCATCGGCGCATGGTTGCTCGAAGCGTTTGTCCGCGCGATGCGTGAAGGCGTCAGCCGCGACGGACATCGGCTCTATCCGGCGTTCCCGTACACGTCCTTCAAAAATACTTCCGACGACGACCTCAACGCGCTCTACGCGTATCTGATGTCGCAAACGCCTGTGCGTTTTCGTCCGCCGGAAACGAAGCTGCCGTTTCCGTTTAGCGCGCGTCCGTTGATGGCCGCATGGAACGGCCTCTTTCTCGGACGCAACACGTTCACCGCCAGCGCGACGCAAAGCGCGCAATGGAATCGCGGCGCGTATCTCGTCAACGGGCTCGGGCATTGCAGCGCGTGTCACACGCCGCGCAATGCGTTCGGCGCCGAGAAAAGCGGCGCGGCCTTCATGGGCGGAGGCAGCGCGGAAGGCTGGGAAGCGCCCGCGTTATCGTCGCTGTCGAACGCGCCGGTGCCGTGGACCGAGGACGAGCTGTTCCGCTATTTGCGCTTCGGCCATGCGCCGCTGCACGGCGTCGCGGCGGGACCGATGGCGCCCGTCGTCGCCGATCTCGCGGCGCTGCCCGACAGCGATATTCGCGCGATGGCGACGTATCTCGCGTCGCTCGCGCCAGTGGAACCGAACGTCGATGTCGCGGCGATGGCGCGGCAATACGAAGCGGCGAGCACGATCAACGGCGCGCCGTCCAGCGTCGGCGCGCGGCTTTTCGACGGCGCTTGCGCGGCGTGTCATCACACCGGCAGCGGGCCGCAACTGTTCGGTGCGCATCCGTCGCTTGCGCTCAACACGAACCTGCATGGCGCGACGCCCGATAACTTGATCCGCGTGATTCTCGACGGCATCGGCTCGCCTGCGCGGCCCGAACTCGGTACGATGCCGGCTTATCGCGACAGTTTCAACGACGCCCAGGTCGCCGAGCTGGTGTCGTATCTGCGGCAGCAATTCGCGGGCGGCAAGCCTGCCTGGCAGAATGTGGCGGCAAGCGTCGCGAGGATTCGCGCGACGGCGAGCGCGGAGTGAGGGCAAGAACGAACGCAACAGTAAGCGCAAGAACGAACGCACGAGCCACCGCCCGCCCGGCCGCTTGAACACCGCCGCAACGCCTGATAGAACAGCCTGTTAGAAGACCAACGCATTCCCGCAATCCCATTGATACGGAGAAACGCATGACCACGCGCGCACGATGGATCTCTCGCCTGACGCTATCGACGGTTGTTTCATTCGCCGCCCTCGGCGCCAACGCCCAGCAGACCATCAAGATCGGGGAAATCAACAGCTATAAGGCGCAGCCGGCCTTTCTCGGGCCTTACAAGAACGGCTGGAATCTCGCGCTGGAACAGATCAACGGCGCGGGCGGCGTGCTCGGCAAAAAGCTCGAAGTCGTTTCGCGCGACGACAACGGCAACCCCGGCGACACCATTCGCGTCGCGCAGGAGCTGATCGCTCGTGAACAGGTGCAGTTGCTGTTCGGCGGTTTCCTGTCGAACACCGGCCTCGCGCTCACCGATTTCGCGAAGCAGAAAAAGGTCTTCTTCCTCGCCGCCGAACCGCTGACGGACAAGATCGTCTGGGCCGACGGCAACAAATACACGTACCGTCTGCGTCCTTCCACGTATATGCAGGTCGCGATGCTCGTGCCCGAAGCGGCCAAGCTGAAGAAAAAGCGCTGGGCGCTTGTCTATCCGAACTATGAGTATGGGCAGTCGGCGGTCGCGACGTTCAAGAAGCTCCTCACCGCCGCGCAGCCCGACGTGCAGTTCGTGGCCGAACAGGCCACGCCGCTCGGCAACGTGGATGCGGGCGCGGTCACGCAGGCTCTCGCCGATGCGAAGCCCGACGCGATCTTCAACGTGCTGTTCGGCGCCGACCTCGGCAAGTTCGTGCGCGAGGGCAATACGCGTGGGCTCTTCAAGGACCGCACGGTGGTGTCGCTGCTGACGGGCGAGCCGGATTATCTCGATCCGCTGGGCGCCGAAGCGCCGGCCGGCTGGATCGTGACGGGCTACCCGTGGTATTCGATTGACACTCCGGCGAACAAGAAGTTTGTCGACGCCTATCAGGCGAAGTATCACGACTACCCGCGGCTCGGCTCGGTGGTCGGCTACTCGGCGCTGATGTCGATCGCTGCGGGCATCAAAAAGGCCGGTTCCGCGGATACCGACAAGCTCGCGGCCGCGTTCAAGGGCCTCGCCGTCGATACACCGTTCGGGCCGATCACCTATCGCGCGCAGGACAATCAGTCGACGATGGGCGCTTACGTCGGCGTGACCGGTCTGAAGGACGGCAAGGGCGTGATGACGTCGTATCGCTACATCGACGGCGCGAGCGTGCAGCCGTCGGATGCCGACGTGAAAAAGCTGCGGCCCGGCGAGTAAGCAGGCGTCGGCGTCGGCGTCGGCCTCGGCGGCTATTCCTCCGCGTCGTGCTCCGCCACGAAGCGCCGCAAGTAAGCCAGCACCGCCGCTTCGACCGCGCGATGGTCGGCGGTGCTTTTCGAGCCCGCGTTCTCCTCGTCGCCGAACAGCGACGATGGCGCGTCGTGCACGTCGATTTCCTGCCCTTCGCGGAAGATGCGAATTTCGTGGACGTCTTCCGCGTATTCCGCGATCCAGTGAACGCCTTCGATATGCGCGCCTGCGCGCACGGTGGGGATCTTCATCAGTGTCTCCCATTCGGACCGGTCCAGTGCGCCGACCCTTGACCACACCATACGCCGTCCCCGTGAACGGCGCGAGTCCTGGCGAAGTGTCCCGGCGCTGCGGCACAGCCATTGCTTCACTGCATGGGCCACAGTCAACCGGAGAACTGTCATGCCCGAGAAGAAAACCCTCAAGCGTGCGGAAGCCGACAAACGCGCCGGCAAGTCGGCGAGCACGCAAGCTGGAGAGTTCGTCAAGGAACAGGTGGACAAGGTGCGCGCCGGCAAGCACGGCGTGCGCTCGCCGAAACAGGCGATTGCGATCGGATTGTCGGAAGCGCGTCGCGCGGGCGTCGATCTAAAGGCGCCGAAGAAGGGCAGCACGAGCGAGGCGACGCGCAAGAAGGCGGAGAAGGACAGCGCCGCGGGACACAAGAAGGGCGCCGCGAAAAAGACCGCCAGCAAGGAGTCGACGGCGAAGCGCTCGCGCACGACCACCAATGTGCTGAAGCGCGAAAGCAAGGCCGGCGCATCGCACTCGGCGATGTCGAAGCAGGCGAAGTCGGCGGCGGCCAAGCGGCCGGCCGCGAGCCGCTCGGCGGCGGCGAAGAAGGCTGCTGCGACGAAGGGCGCAGCCGGACGTTCAGCCGCGGCGAAGAAGGCGGCGCAGACACGCGCTGCGCGCGCGCATCAGCATCACTGACGGCGGACGGCGCGCGAGTCGCGCGCCGTTGTTCGCTGTCGCCTTACTGCACCGTGGCCAGCACGTCGCCGACCGTCTTGAAGAGATGCGCGATCTGCTTTTCGTTGATGATGAGCGGCGGCGAAAACGCCAGGATGTCCCCCGTAAAGCGCACCAGCACGCCCGCCTCGAAGCATTTGACGAACGCCTCGTAAGCGCGCGCGCCCGGTGCGCCGTCGCGCGATTCGAGTTCGATACCGGCGATCATCCCAAGGTTGCGGATGTCCTTCACATGCTTCGCGCCGCGCAGCGAGTGAACGGCGGCTTCGAACGTCGGCGCGAGCGACGCGGCGCGTTCGAACAGGCCCTCGCTGCGATACAGGTCGAGCGTCGCGATGGCGGCGGCGACCGCGGCCGGGTGCGCCGAATACGTGTAGCCGTGGAACAGCTCGATCGCGCCTTGTGCGCCGCCGTTGACGATCGTGTCGTGCACCGTGCGGCTCGCCGCGACCGCGCCCATCGGAATCGACGCGTTGTTGATCGCCTTCGCCATCGTGATCAGGTCGGGCGTCACGCCGAAATATTCGCTGGCCGTGGCCTTGCCGACGCGGCCGAAGCCCGTGATCACTTCGTCGAAAATCAGCAGGATGCCGTGCTTCGTGCAGATGTCGCGCAGCTTCTGCAGGTAGCCTTGCGGCGGAATCAGCACGCCCGTCGAGCCGGCGACCGGTTCGACGATCACCGCGGCAATCGTCGACGCATCGTGCAGCGCGACGATGCGCTCCAGTTCGTCCGCGAGATGCGCGCCCCACGCCGGCTGACCCTTCGAGAACGCGTTCTGCTCGAGATTGTGCGTGTGCGGCAGATGATCGACGGCCGGCAGCAGCGCGCCGGAAAACGTCTTGCGGTTCGGCGCGATGCCGCCGACCGAAATGCCGCCGAAGCCCACGCCGTGATAACCGCGCTCGCGGCCGATCAGGCGCGTGCGCTGCGCTTCGCCGCGCGAGCGGTGATAGGCGAGCGCGATTTTCAGCGCGGTGTCGACGGATTCGGAACCCGAGTTCGTGAAGAAGATGCGGTCGAGCCCTTCGGGCATTAACTCGGCGACCCGCGTGGCCGCTTCGAACGCGAGCGGATGGCCCATCTGGAACGTCGGCGCGAAGTCCAGCGTGGAAAGCTGCTTCGTGATCGCGGCGACGATCTCGTCGCGGCTGTGGCCCGCATTCACGCACCATAGGCCCGCGCAGCCGTCGAGCACTTCGCGGCCGTCCGTGCTGCGGTAGTACATGCCTTTCGCCGATTCCAGCAGGCGCGGCGCGGCCTTGAACTGGCGGTTGGCGGTGAACGGCATCCAGAAAGACGACAGATCGTCGATGACGGGGCGCGAAGTCATGGGTTTCTCCTCGAAGTGGTTTCCCAAGAGGGACTTCCTTTGGGCGTCCCCCAAGAATAGTTGCTTCGGGGCGTCTGCCAAGGGGACTTCCTTTGGGCGTAGCCAAAACTGTAGCGTTCGCGGTTTAATGGCGGCATAAACAGTTGACGCGGTGTCGCGCTAACTGTGTTGGTGGATCGGCGGTAACTGTGCCGACGCGATCCGCTTCGGGCCGTGCGTCGCGGCCGGCTTTTTCGTTCCGAGTCCACATCCCCGACCATGATCGAATTGAATCTCGAGCGCGACCGGCGCGCCGCTCCCACGCTCGTCGACCAGGTCGTGCAAGGCTTCGCGCAAGCCATCGAAGCGCAGTCGCTGCGCGCGGGCGCGCTGCTGCCGTCGGTGCGGCAACTTGCGCAGACGCATGAGTTGAGCACCTTCACGGTGACGGAGGCGTACAACCGTCTGGTGTCGATGGGGCTCGTGGTCGCGCGGCGCGGCTCCGGTTATCGCGTGGCGGCGCGCTCGCCTGCGCCGCGAGCGGCCGTGACCGACTGGCAGCCGCCGAGCCTCACCGCGACCTGGCTTCTGTCCGACGTATTCGCCGATCATTCGGTGCCGATCAAGGCCGGCGGCGGCTGGCTGCCGAATGAATGGATCAACGAGACCGGTTTGCAGCATGCGTTGCGCGCGATGAGCCGGGTGCCTGCCGCGCGGCTCGGCGATTACGGCCATCCCTACGGCTTCGCGCCGTTGCGCGAGCGCATCGCCGAGCAGCTCGACCGGCGCGGCCTGCCCGTCGACGTGTCCAACGTGCTGCTCACGCAGGGCGCGACGCAAGGGCTCGATCTGATCGTGCGCACGTTGCTGCGCGCGGGCGACGCGGTGATCGTGGAAGATCCCGGCTATTGCAACCTGCTGCAGATTCTCAAGCTCGCCGGACTCGTCGTGCATGGCGTGCCGCGCACACCCGCGGGCGTCGATACGGAGGTGCTCGAAGCGCTCGTCGGGGAGCACAAGCCGAAGGCCATTTTCGTCAACACGACGCTGCAGAATCCGACCGGCGCGACCTTCGGCATGTCGGCGGCGTTCCGCCTGCTGCAGATCGCGGAGCGTCAGCGCATGTGGGTGATCGAGGACGACGTGAGCCGCGAACTGGCGCCGTCCGGCGCGCCGCTTTTTGCCGCGATGGAAGGCTTGCAGCGCGTGCTGTATGTGGGCGGTTTTTCGAAGACGGTGACGCCGGGGCTGCGCTGCGGCTACGTGGTCGCGGAGCGCGCGGTGCTGCGCGAACTGGCGCGCACGAAGATGGCGGTGGGCTTGACGTCGTCGGAGGCGATCGAGCGGATTGTCGATAAGGTGCTGCTCGAGGGCCGCTACGCGCGTCACGTGGAAGCGGTCAACGAGCGGCTCAAGCTCGCGCATGGCACCGTCGAGGAGCGGCTCGACTCGCTTGGGCTCGAAGTGTTTCATCGGCCGCGAGCGGGGTTGTTTCTGTGGGCTCGCCTGCCGATTGATCCTGCGTCTGCCGGCGACGTCGCGACGGCCGCGCTCCAGCACGGCATCTGGCTTGCGCCCGGCTCATACTTCCGGCCGGACGACGCGCCGAGCGCATGGTTTCGCTTCAACGCCCCTTATTCGACCGACGATGCGTTGTGGCGCTTCATCGAGCGAGTAGGACGCGGGGCGGTTTAGATGCGCATCGCCTGGCGCCCCTCTCACACGCTTACGCGGGGGCTGCGTCCAGCAGCTTCAGCGCGATCGGATACAGCGAAAGCACGAGCAGCAGCGCCATCGTGATGTTAAAAGCGCGCAGACGCCTCGCGTCGGACAACACGCGCCGCATCGCGGTGCCAAACCCGGCCCACAGGCAGATGCACGGAAAGCCGATCACATAGAACACCGCCGCCATTGCCACTGCGTTCATGCTGTAGCTCTCGCTCAGATGGATGGTCGTGGCCGCAGTCAGCACCATCATCCACGCCTTCGGATTGACCCACTGAAACGCGATGGCTTCATAGAACTTCATGGGCCGGCGCTCGCCCTGCCTGACCTTCAGTTCGCCCGACGTGCCGATTTTCCACGCGAGATAAAGCAGGTAGGCGACGCTCGCCACTTCGAGCACCGTGTACAGCACGGGGAAATGCACGAAGGCTTCGCCGAGTCCGACGCCGACCGACAGCATCAACAGCACGACGCCGGCGCTGATGCCTGAAATGTGCGGCAAGGTGCGACGAAAACCGAAGTTGACGCCCGACGCGAGCAACATCGTGTTGTTCGGGCCAGGCGTGATGCTGGTGACGAGCGCGAACAGGATGCCGGCGGGCAGCGCGCTGAGCGTGAGGTAGGACATGGCGGGCTCCGGAACGAGGCTAGAAGATTTTGACCATTCTAGCCAGCGTTGCCGGTACAGTACCGGTACGGATTGTGGGATGATATCCGGTACAGAGAACGTGGCTTCCGCGACGTACGATTCAATCGCGTGAAAGCGTAGGGCGCTTCATACGCATCAGCTCGGTCACCTCATGCCGATCATCCGCGGATGTAATTGGAACAGTCAGCCATTTGCCGTCGGGGTAGGCGCGGGCTTCATCGTAGAGCTTCACCAACTGTGGGCTCCAGAAGTAACGCCGCGCCTCGAACTTCTCCCGTTCAGCTCGCCCCAGGACCACGAGAACCGACAACAGCCTGTATGCGGGCAACAGCGTGCAGAGCGCCTTGGTCTTCCGGTAGCGCAGCGACCAACCGCGCTTCTTGCCGCCATATAGCCAGTCTGGCACAAAAACACCGGGATACGATGCGTCGATCCAGCTCCGCAGTTCGACCCAATGCTCGAAAGCCTCCGGCCCCATCCAGTCGCGGATAGTGCGCTCGTCGGGCTGCGAAGATTTGTCGGCGATTCTGTCGCCGATCTCAGTGGACTCGTTCACGTTTGCTTTCCTCTTCATCTGCATGGGTGGAATGCTTCGCGCGGTACCGTTAATCGCGGTATCGAAAGTTCATCCAGGTCACGGCTTCTGAGCGTTAGCCCACGAGGCCTGAATGGACGCCACAAGGAGAGAAAGCGATGCAGCCAGTAGAACGACATCTTTGAGAAGGAACTGGCCAGGCAAGGCTGAAATTGCAGGAAACCCACCCGCCGTCGCTTCGGCTACGCCTGGCGTGCTCAGGAAGAAAGTCAGCGTGATGAAGTAGGTCGCGGCCGACATCGCTGCACCCAATGCGGAGAAAACGGGCACGAAGGCTCCGATAGTCAGCGCTGCCGCAGTCGACAGTTCGAGTACGCCGATAACGTCGCTTGCCCCTTGAATTCCGAACAGGGAATGCAACCAGCTCATGATCGGGCTGTGCATAATGAACGGAGCGATGCCGTTGGCTTCGTAGGCGGTGAATTTCATTGCACCGAACCAAAGAAAGACGATGACAAGCGCCCATCTGAGTAGAGCCAGACTAGAGAGCGATCCTGCGCTTTTCTCGGCGATTTGAAGACGGAGCTGATCTGTGGGAATAGACATTTTGGGTTTCCAATTCAGGTTGTGGGTCGGTCATCAGGAGCCTTCACTTTAGGCTTGCCCGATGCGGGTTTCGAGACTGCAATTGCTCAATAAAATGCTCAAAAGGATCAAAAGAACGCGGGGCTGCGTGATGTGTCGCAGGAGTCTTGATGAGATCCCGCACGGGAATTTTCAGGTGAGCAGTTTCCGGTACTGGACGAAGCCCGAGCGATGTCCGACGCTTTCATAAAGCCGCATGGCGGCAGAGTTCGTTCGGTGTGTCAGCCAGTGCACACGCGCCGCCCCGCGACGTTTCGCGTCCGCATAAACATGCTCGATCAGCGCGCGGCCGATGCCGCCGCCACGCACATCGGCTGCCACAAACAGGTCCTGCAGATAGCAGTAGTTGGCTGTTGTCCAGGTGGATCGATGGTAGATGGAATGCACCAGCCCGAACGCGTGTTCGCCCATCATGGCAAGCGCCGCATGCATCGGCTCCAACGGGTCCACGAAGCGTGCCCATGTTTCGAGCGTCACCGACTCGGGGATATTCACTTCGTAGAATCGCTGATAGCCTTTCCACAGAGGAAGCCAAATATCAAAGTCGTTCTTTTCAATGGCTTTGATCTCAACCGATAGCATAGATTTTCTCCTGGCTTGCGCGAGTACTTCTCACGCTATTCGCCTATTCGCCGATGCGTTTAACACCGTACTTTTGATAGTAAGTGTTCCTGATTTCATCCTGAGTTCGAGCAGGCTCCGCGAATACATGCGCCGGCGACAGCAGCGGAGAGATCGAAAGCGTTTCGATCCTGACGACGTGATCGACGGGGTACTCGGGGCCGTTCGTCGAGCGGACCCAGTCCGCGATCATCGAGTACTCGTCATCGCCTGGCGGCAGGATCGACGCATGACCTTTGAATCGATAACCGCGCCTCTCGAAGATGTCGATTACGTTGATCTCGACGGCGGGCTTGCGTTTCAGGTTTCGTATCGTCGCGGGCGAGGCGATATCGGCGAAGTAGAGAACACCGTTCCTGACTGTCAACGATGCCTTCGGCGAAAGATTCGGCGTTCCATCGTCGTTGACCGTCGCGACGAATGACAATATCGCCCGCTTGATGATCGCCTCTGCGTCGGCGTTGATTTCGATCACGGAGATCCTCGCTTGAAAAGAATGTGAGCGGCTTTATGCTTCGCTATACAGAACGTTTCGACAGCCTCGCTTCAGGCCGCGGTCACTGCCAACCCGCGCTGCACCGCCGGGCGCGCGAGACCGCGCTCGAACCAGCGCTCGACATGCGAGAAGCGGTCGAAGCCGACAAGCTCACGCGCTTCATAAAAGCCGATCAGGTTGCGTACCCAGCCGAGCAGTGAAATATCGGCGATGCTGTACTCAGCGCCCATTACCCAGTCGCGGCCCGCGAGCCGTTGGTCGAGAACACCGAGCAGCCGCGCTGATTCCGCGACGTAGCGATCGCGCGGGCGCTTGTCCTCATACGCTTTGCCGGCGAATTTGTTGAAGAAGCCAACCTGGCCGAACATCGGCCCGACACCGCCCATCTGCCACATCAGCCACTGGATCGTTTCGTAGCGAGTAACGGGATCGGTGGAAAGGAGTTGCCCGGTCTTCTCGGCGAGATAGATCAGGATCGCTCCCGATTCGAACAATGCAAGCGGCCGTCCACCGGGACCGTCGGGATCGAAGATCGCCGGAATCTTGCCGTTCGGATTGAGGGCGAGAAAAGCCGGGTCATGGTGCTCGTTTGCCATGATGTCGATGCGGTGCGCCTCATACGCAAGACCCGTTTCCTCAAGCATGATCCCGACCTTCACGCCGTTGGGCGTCGGTAACGAAAAGAGCTGGAGCCGATCAGGGTGCCGCGCCGGCCAGCGCGTGAAAATTGGATGATCGAGTGTCATGCTTGTTCTCCTGGGTAAGCCAGCGGGGCGGAGCCGGGGTATGGCCGGCTCTTCCGCCTCGTTTCCCAATTCCCTCGCAGACGAGGGAATAAAGTTCAGATCGAGCCGGCCGGCGTAACCGGGGGAAAGTCCTTCTCGGGATCGAACACGTTATTGAAAAAGTTCGTCAGCGAGTACATGGCCACCAGCGCGACGATCTCCATTACGTTTGCATCCGTGTAGCCGGCATCGCGGACGGCTTTCAGATCGGCGTCGCTGACTTGCCCGCGGGTCTCGATGACCTTGCGCGCAAACTGAACCGCGGCGTCGCGCTTCGGGTCGGCAGCATGTCCTTTGCGGGCGAGGATGATTTCATCGGCCGACAGCTTCGCCATATGCTCGGCGGTAAAGCTGTGCACCGTCAGGCAGTAGTTGCAGCCGTTCACCTCGGAGACAACGAGACCGATGCTGTCACGCGTCTTTACGTCGAGTGCTTTGCTCAGCGAACCGAGCAGCGTGGCCCATGCGTTGAACGCGATCGGGCTTTGCGCGAAGCTCGACATCATGTTCGGCGTGAAGCCGATATTTTTGGTGAACGCGTCGAGCGTCGGCTTCGAATCGGCCGGCACCTGTTCCGGCGTTAAAGTAGTAGTCCTTGCCATCGTAGTCATCCTTAATTGCTGGTTTTACAGATTGAGAACGGTCATTGGGAGACCATCCGTTGGTTTGCTTCGCGCCCAGGTTGCGGATCGAAGCGGTTTTGCCCTTCAAGCAGGCGACACCTTGTGCCTGTCTTTCACTCATACCAGGTCCAGCACTTCGGCCACGGGACGGCGCGGCTTCTGCGCCCAGTTTCCGGCTCGCTCCACGCCTACGGACAACAGCAGAACCGGTACTTCGTCCGCGGCCAGTCCGAACTCGCGGTGTACGCCTTCGTCATCGAAACCGATCATCGGCGTAGAACCTAGGCCCATCGAGCGGGCCGCATAGATCATCGCCGCCGCGCCGAAAGTGGCGGTGCGCACGGCCTCGTCACGACGGCGCTGCGGGTACGCCATATACAGATTGCGTGCGGGGATTTCCCATTCCGGCACCATGGTTGCCGGCATGACGCCCGCTTCCACCAGCGGCGCGAGACGCTCCGGTATCACATTCGTTTCGACCAGTTGGCCGCAGACGATGAAAGTGACCGCTGCATCTTTGACCGCAGGCTGGTTCCACGCAATCGGGCTCAGTCGCGCCTTGGCTTCGGGCGTACGTACCGCGATAAAACGCCAGTTCTGCAAGTGGAAGGATGTCGGCGCACTCGTACCGATCCGCACGAGCTCGTGGATCTGTTCATCGCTCAAGGTCGCGGCTGGGTCGTAGTACTTGGCCGCGCTGCGGCTCAGAATGCATTCGATGACGGGGTTGGTCGGGTTGATTTCGGTTTTCATAAGGATTCCTGTGTGTAGGAGGGTAGGTTCAGGCGTACGAGTGCCCGCGCTCCACGCGGAGCGCAAAGCACATGTCATTCAAATCAGGAGATCAGATACCGGCTCGCCCAGGTCGAAATCATTGCGGCGGCATAGTCGGCGTCGGCGCGGCGCGTCAGCAGGTGGTCCGCGTTGTCCAGCGAAATAAAGCTCTTGGGGTGCTTCGCAGCCGCAAAAATACGCGCGGCGTTCTCGATGCCCACTGTCGAATCCAGTGGCGAATGCAGCACCAGCAATGGGATGCGCAACCCGGCGATTCGCGACTCGAGGTTGTGACACGCCAGGTCGTCGACGAAACTCTTGCGCACGACGAACGGTCTGCCAGCCAGCAGTACTTCCGCTTCGCCGTGCGCCTCGATGGTTTCAAGGCTTTGCGGTGCGAACTGATGCAACACATGGCGCGTATCGAATGGAGCAGCCAGCGTGGCCACCGCACGAATGCCCGGCATCTGGCCCGCGGCCATCAGGACGGCTGCGCCGCCGAGGCTATGGCCGACCAGGATCGATGGCGGCTTGCCGTCGCTGGTCATCGCGTTGCCGGCCGCAACCAGATCGTCCACGTCAGCGGCGAAAGTGGTGTCGGCGAAGCTTCCACCGCTATTACCCAATCCGGCGAAGTCGAAGCGCAGCACGCCAATGCCGTGAGCGGCGAGCGCTCGTGCGACGCGACTGGCGGCGAGGCTGTCCTTGCCGCACGTGAAGCAGTGGGCGAGGATGGCCCAGCCACGCGGCTCGCCGTCCGGCAATTCCAGCCTGCCGGCGAGACGGTAGCCGTGCGGTCCGTCAAATTCGAAAGCTTGTGCGCTCATAAGTCGGTCTCTCTCGTATCAGCGTGCGTTGCGTCGATGCTGTGTCAGGCGGTTAGGAGCCTCCACTTTAGGCCTCGTCGATGCGGCTTTCGAGACTGGATTTGCTCAATAAAGTATCCAAAAGGATCAAGTCGACGTGAAGCGATGATTCGGGACCGGCACCGGGACCGCTATTGGCCGTTGCGCGCCAGCCGCCGCCATTGCCCCGGCGTCATGCCCATCCTCTCGGTGAATACACGGCGGAATGACGACACCGATTGATACCCAACCGACTCGGCCACGGCCTCGGTGGTCATCATCGGTTTCTTTAACTCGTTGGCAGCGAGGCTCATCCGGATATCGGTCAACAGATCGACGGCCGAGCACCCGAGCGTGTCCTGAAAGTGCCGCATGAAAGTGGCGCGCGACATGCTGCATAAGTCGGCTAGCTCAGGCAGGTTCCAGGGCCGCGCGGGATCGGCGAACATGGCTGAAATGGCCGGCGCGAGTCGCGGATTGCCGGCCAGTGCCAGCAGGCCCGCCGGGGCTTCTTCGGATTCGCTCGCCTCGCGCAACACGAGCGTGAAGAGCGCCGAGGAGAGGGCGTTGACGATCGCGTATCCGCCGACTTTGTCACCCGTCGACTCTTCGCGCATCATCCCCACGAAGCTCGCCAGGTGGTTCGGTGCAGACCCCACATCCTTTTCACCGTGACCTTCCAGGGTCCGGACGACGACATTCGTGGGCAGGTAATTGCGGATCAGCCGATCATGAGGCGGCCCGATCAGAAATCGCCCGCACAGCATGTCAAGACGCTCGCCCTGGCCGTCGTTCTCGCTGAACATCAAACCGGCGGAATCACGGCGTTCGCACGTAGGTCCGGGCGCATGTCCGCTGCCGTCGTGCAGCACGTGCGCCGAGCCGTGAGGCAGCAGCACGACATCGCCGGCTACCAGTTCGCGCGCCGTGTCTGTCTCGGGGTCCTCGATGATGGCCCGGCCCTTGAGCACGACGTGATAGGGAACCTCTTGCGCGCTGGCCTGCGGCCAGGCCACGCGCCAAGGCGCACCATACGCGCAACGGACTTCCAGCCGGCCCGTGATGGTGATCATTTGCAGCAGGTGGCTCAGCCAATCGACTTGAGACATAGGGCTCCGTTAGGCTTCGGCATGGAGAAGAGCGTTTCAGTGGCCCGCGCTTTGTCCGCCATCGACGTGCAGGATTTCTCCAGTAATGAACGGCGCCGAATCGAGAAAGACGACAGCGTCGGCGATATCGCGTGTTTCACCCAGGCGCCCGATGGGGTTGAAAGCTCGCAGCGCTTCATGGATTTCAGGCGCGTGCATCGGCGTGTCCATGTTGCCGGGCGCGACGGCGTTCACGCGAATTCCCTTCTTCGCGTACTCGATTGCCAGCGACTTCGTGGCCGCGTTGATGCCGCCCTTCGTCAGCGCCGCGAGGACCGAGTAGACCCCGCTGATTGCGACCTGATCGATGCTGGCCGTGATGCTCACCACATGACCACTCGAATGCTTTTCCATCTCGGCGATCGCTAGCTGCGTGATGTAATAGAAGCCCGCCATGTTCACGTTCATCACCGCCGCATAGTCTTCCGCGGTGTGTTCGGTAAAAGGCTTGCCGATGTAGATGCCGGCGTTGTTCACGAGCGTATCGATCCGCCCGAATCGTGCGACGCCCTCGGCGATGACACGTCGCGCGGTTGCCGGGTCGCCGATGTCGCCGGCTACCGTCAGCAGGTTCGCGTCGTCCGATGGTTCGATCGAACGCGAGGTGGCAACGACGGCACAGTCGAGTTCGAGAAACGCCTGAACGATCGCGGCGCCCATCCCGCGCGAGGCGCCGGTAACGACGACAACCTTTCTCGATGTACTCATACATGTGCTCATACTTTAGTACTTTTCAAAAGGATGGTTTCTCGGGGAATCCAGCTACTGCGGAAGCCAGGATCATGCGGTGGCGATTGAGCGGCACTTGCGATCGATACACACGCGGACGAAATATCGAATCCCCGCGGCGTATCGGCTTACCGGACAGCACGCAAACGGCATCCACACGCGCGACACAGATGCCCCAGACCTGGGCCGCGCAATGACCCGAACAAGGATCGCTCCAGCATACGCTGATCGTTGTCGACGACAGCTTTTCCACGATTGAGACGCGCAAGGACGAACGTTCCTGATAAGTTACCGGCTCGACGCTTGTTCAAGCGAGGTCTGCACGAGGCTGACCATTGCCGGTTCGATCGTCGCGACGAGCGAGCGGCGAAGTTCGTTGGCGCGAGCCTCATCGATAAACGCTGTGCCTTGCAAAGGCAGGTAGTGGACTGTATTGAGACCGATGCAGCCGAGTACGGCGGTGAGGTAAGGCGTCAGGAAATCCGGCTGATTGGCTCGCTCACCAGCGAACACGCCACCCGAAGCGATCGCGACGAACACGGGGCGGTCCTGAAGCATTCCCACTTTGCCGGCTGGTGTCGACTTCATCGTGCGGCCCACACGGAGGATCTGATCGATCCACGCCTTCAGAACGGACGGCACCGTGAAGTTGTTCATCGGCGTGCCGATGACAACGACATCGGAACGCTCGACTTCGTCAATGAGTTGCTCGGCGAGCACTAGCGCGTCGGCGGAGCGTCCAGCCGCGGCCAGCGACGCGGGCGTCGCGAGCGCGGCGGCATAGTCGGCGCCCGCGTGAGGTATCGGTTCATAGCCCAGATCGCGGCGGCTGATACTCGCGTCGGGGAGGATCGAGAGGAGCTTGTCGACGACTGCCGACGATAGCTGCCGGCTGTGCGACTCGCGTCGCGGACTGCAATCGATGTGCAGGATATTCATGCGGCTTTCTCCAGCAGCTTCACAAAGGCAATGGCGGAATCGGCCACCTGTTCCCGCACATCGCCGGTTCTACTAATCATCAGACGAGCGCCAGCACATCGGCCACGGGACGGCGCGGCTTTTGCGCCCAGTTTCCCGGACGCTCCGCGCCTATCGACAACAACATCACCGGCACTTCGTCGTCGGCGAGTCCGAACTCGCGGTGCACGGCTTCGGCATCGAAACCGATCATCGGCGTCGAACCGAGACCCAATGAACGGGCCGCATAGATCATCGCCGATGCGCCGAAAGTGGCCGTACGTACCGCCTCGTCGCGCCGGCGCTGCGGGTGCGCCATGTACAGATCGCGTGCGGGGTTTTCCCATTCCGGCACCATCGCGGCGGGCATGACGCCCGCTTCCACGAGCGGAGCGAGGCGTTCCGGTATGACGCTGGTATCGACCAGTTGTCCGCAGACGATGAACGTAACCGCCGCATCTTTGATCGCGGGCTGATTCCACGCGATCGGGCTAAGCCGTGTCTTGGCCTCGGGCGTACGTACTGCGATAAAGCGCCAGTTCTGCAAGTGGAACGATGTCGGCGCGGATGTGCCGATTCGCACGAGTTCGCGGATCTGGTCGTCGCTCAACGTCGCAGCCGTGTCGTAGTACTTGGCGGCGCTGCGGCTCAGGATACATTCGATGACTGCATTGGTCATGGTTAATCCTATGGGTGAATAGATAGTTCGATATGCGAATTATTACCCGCTCGAATCGGTCGATCGGGCATGGCCTGGTATCTCCCTATTGGGCTCACATTTCTACCTGCTATGGTGGGAATATTCTGTACCATCGATGGTACGAATAGAAGAACCAAGATTCCCCATTTTCGTGTGTACCAAGAACATGCATCCAGACCTGAAAATTCGGCTCGACCGGACAGCGAAGCTGCCCCTCGCAGAACAGATTCGTGCGAGCATTAGCAGGACCATAGAGGCCGGGCTGCTCGCACCCGGCACGCGGCTGCCCTCGTGGCAGGACCTGGCGGCGCAACTCGGTGTGGCGCGCGGTACGGTTCAAGCGGCCTATGAACGGTTATGCGACGCGCAGATGATCGAAACATTCGGGGCGGGCGGCACCCGCGTCGCCCCGCGGCCGCGCGTGGTGGCGACTCAGGCGCAAGCGCCGCAGCTCGGCGCCTTTATGCGGGCTTATGAGGAGATGAACGCCGGGCCGGCGATCTTCCAGCTCGGCATTCCGGCGTTTGAAGGTCTGCCCGAACAGCTTTTTGCGCGCGCGCGTTCTTCCAATCTGCTGAAGACCGGATGCTTGTCGTCGCTGCTCTATCCCGATCCGAGAGGGGAGTTCGAACTGCGCAGAGAGATCGCGGGCTATCTGTCCATCGCCAGAAACGTCCACTGCTACCCGGAGCAGATCTTTATCACTTCCGGATACAGCGCCGGCTTGGGCCTCGCACTGCGAGTGCTAGGTCTGGAAGGCAGGAAGGTCTGGATGGAAGAGCCCGGTTTCATGGTCACGCGCAAAGGCCTGGAGCTCGCGCGTTTGAACATAGTGCCGGTCCCGGTGGATGCAGAAGGCCTCAACGTAGGCTATGGCATCGAGAACGCCGCGGACGCCGCGTTAGCAGTCGTGACGCCAGGTCAACAAGCGCCACTCGGCTCGACGCTGTCGCTCAGGCGGCGGCTTCAACTGCTCGAATGGGCAGCCTCGAGCCACGCCTGGATCATCGAAGACGATTACCTCGGCGAGCTCCAACTGCAAGGCAGGCCGGCACCTGCGCTCGCGTCGCTGGACGAGGGCAAACGGGTCATTCACATCGGTTCGTTCAGCAAGACGATTAGCCCGGGGCTGCGGCTTGGATTTGTCGTCGCGCCGAACGAACTGGCCAACGCATTCGCCGAGGTCGCCGCAACGCTTGCCCCGGCGCCATCGCCAGTCATTCAGCTCGCCACAGCGCAATTCATGCGTGACGGTCACTACATCCGGCGCGTGCGCCGGCTCAAGCGTCTTTATTCCGCCCAGCGCGACGCGCTATGCGAGCAGTTAAGAATGCGCGACGCGGAGTGGGTCAATGCCGGCCTGGCAGTCCTTCTCCGACTCCCCGACGGCGCGCCCGACGTGCGGATCGTTCGCGAAGCGATGACCGTCGGCATGGCGCCATCGCCGTTGTCCGTGTGGTTCGCGACTCCGTCGTGGACATTACCGGGGCTTTTGCTCGGCGTTGCGACGGCGCCTGAGCAGCACCTGGCCACGTCGTGTCAGCGACTCTTTGAGATCATCGACCGATATCGCTGACGAGATGCACACCGAAGCCGAGTACACGATAAATAATCGCCCTTCCCATTTGTTGTAATTCTCATACAGCGTTTAGAACGGGCAATTGACAGTTTTTGTAAATTAAGTAATTCGACGGCAAAAAAATATCAGTCGGAGCTTATCGCGGCATTCATTCAATTCGCACCGAAGATCGCCAATGCTGTTCCAGAAATGCCGAAACAATCCAGCCGGCCAGACGGTTTGCCATCACCGGCGGTTCTGCATCGGCGTCCGGTTGTTTAAAACACACGTCGGCCACGCACGCCCGCCACGCCGTCATCTGGCGGTCACGAGGCCGATGCCAGGTAGTTGCTCGAGACCATTCAATCCTGCCCCGATTGTTAAATAAACAATACACGTCGTTATTCTGTGGATTTACGTAGACAAATAAATGGCCATATGCCAAAGTCCCGCCGAGCACTTGCCTTACCAACCGTTACAGCGCTGTGACGTGTGTTGCCGCATTGGACAAAAGATAGTGCTCGCAGAGTTTTCGAAAAGAGATACTGACGATTGTCGGAGAGTCCGTGCCACGCGGACGCACCGATAGCGCAACCGAACAAACCGAACGACCGAACAAGCGGCTTGGTGAGGGCACGGCAATATGAGCACCCAGAGGCTAACAGGCCATCGATACGGCCAAAAACAGGTAGTCAATCTACTTCAATCAGCATTCCCACGCGCTCCTTGCGCCGGCCGCTGAGCAATTTTCGGCCTGCTACTTCGCGTCTCGATGCCAACGGTTAATGCCTCCTTGCATGTCGAGGACGGGTCTGCTGCGCCCGTGCTTGCACGCCGTGTCGTGCAACGAGCATGCGTCGCGCAGATGCCGCCGGGTTTCAGCGCAACGACCGTGAAGGCCATGCCGCCCAAGTGCTAATGAAGGATGACACCCCATGCGTGTGCTGATAGTCGAAGATGATCCCGTTCACGCGAAATCCGCGGCGCGGGTCGTGGAGCCCCTCGGGCACGAGATCGTCGAGGTGAGTGACGGCGAGCAGGCGGTCCGCCTGCTGCGCTCGGAGCCGTTCGACCTGGTGATTGTCGACTGGCTGCTGCCCAGAATGACCGGTTTCGAACTGCTTTACTGGATTCGCCGCACGCTCGGCGCATCGCCTGCCGTGCTGTTCGTGACCAGCAAATCGCTCGAAGACGACGTCGTGCTCGCGATGGAAGCGGGCGCCGACGACTACCTGGTGAAGCCGTTTCGCGTCGCAGAACTGGTGTCGCGCGTGAACGCGCTGCTGAGGCGCGCAACGCGCGGCAACGAGCACGGCGGCCTCATCTGCGCGGGCGAGTATGTGCTCGATTCCGTGGAGCGCACCGTGTCGCTGCGCGGTCAACGCATCGAACTCACGCCGAAGGAATTCGATCTCATCGCGTTCTTCTTCAACAATCTGGGCAAGCTGTTATCGCGCAAGGTGGTGAGCATCAGCACGTGGGGGCGTGAACTCGATCCGGCTTCGCGTACGCTCGACACGCACATCTATCGCGTGCGCCAGAAGCTTGCGCTCGCACCTGAAAACGGACTGCGGCTGAGTTCCGTCTACACGCACGGTTATCGTCTCGAGGCCGTGCCGGCGCGCACGCTTCATCCCGCGGCGCCGAGCCATCATTCGCCTGCGCAACCAATGCAGGCGGCGCAGTGGGCGCCGGCCGGACTCGCCTATGAGTAAGCGGGCTAAGCGGCCGAAGCGGGCGGCCTGTGAGCGTGTCCGGCCAACTGGACAGCCGGTCAGCAATCTCGCGGGCGCACGCTGATGCACGCCGACGACAGTCCCGCGCCCGTCGACATGGCGCGTGAATGCCTCGCGCTCGGCGTGTTCCTCGTGCTCGTATGTGTGGCGTTGACGATGTCGGGCGTATTGCGCCGCGCCGATCTGTTCTTCTTCGACATCGCGCAGCCGCGCCTTCAAAGGCCGTCGCCGGAGAAGATCGTGCTGGCCGCCATCGACGACGCGAGCGTGCAGGCGCTCGGCGGATGGCCCGTGCCGCGCAAGGACTACGCCGCGCTCATCGACCGGTTGACCGCCGCCGGAGCCGCAGCCGTGGGACTCGACGTGGCCATGACCAACCACGGAAGGCTCCAGCCGGCCGGCGACCAACGACTCGCGGACGCGATGAAGCGCAATGGCCGCGTCGTGCTGCCGGTGGTGGTTGTCTCGGGCGACGCCGATACAGCCGGCATGCCGGAAGTCATCGAACCCGTCGCGCCGATGGCCGAGGCGGCCTTTGCGCTTGCCGAAGCCAACGCCGCACCGGACGCCGACGGCGCCACGCGCAGTTTCTATCTACAGGAAGGTCGACCGTCCGCCGTCTACGAGCACATGAGCGTGGCGCTGCTGCGTACCGGCGGTTTGTCTGTCGCGCGATGCGGCGAAGCGCCGGCACGCGAGGCCAGCCGCTGGTTCAGCGCGTGCCGCCGCTACGTGCCGCTCGGACGCGAGCGGTCGTACGCGTCGTATTCGTTCGTCGATATGCTCGAAGGCCGCGTGGCTTCGAGCGCGTTGAAGGACGCGGTCGTTATCGTCGGGCCGACGGCGAGCGCCGCCGACACGCATTTCGTCACGCCGGGCCGCGGACGGCATCTGCTGTCGGGCGTGGAGTTTCTCGCCGAAGCGACGAGTGCGCTCGCGAGCGGCTCGTTCGTGCGTGCAGCGCCGACAGCCGCTCAACTTCTGTTCAGTCTGTGCATGCTGCCGTTGCTGTGCGCCGCGCAGTTCACGCTAGGACCGCGCTCGGGGTTGATCGCCGCCGCGGCGCTCGCACTCGCGGCGTGCATCGCGTCGCTCGTGCTGCTCGACACCATGCACCTATTCTTCTTTCCAGGCACCGCGGTGACCGCCTGTCTCGTGGCCTATCCGGTCAGCGCGTGGCGGCGGCAGGAGGCGCTGTTACGCTATCTGAGCGAGGCGGCGGCGCGCG
This sequence comes from Paraburkholderia sp. GV068, assembly GCF_003058125.1. Classification (NCBI taxonomy): domain Bacteria; kingdom Pseudomonadati; phylum Pseudomonadota; class Betaproteobacteria; order Burkholderiales; family Burkholderiaceae; genus Paraburkholderia; species Paraburkholderia sp. GV068. Next base: position 126,427 of record NZ_QBUB01000002.1, on the reverse strand, counting down.
CAATGGCAGAGCTTGGCTTCCCCGGCGAGCCGCTCATACATCGACCCGCGATCGACCCGCTGCATCGCCGCGTCATGGTCATGAGCGCTGTCGTCGCGCGGTTGCGGCGTTCGGCGTCTTTCATCTCCGAGTGGATGAACAGCCTGCCCGAGGCGACGCTCGTGGTGGCGTCTTCGGGCGTCGTCATGCTCGCGAACCGGAAGGCCGTCGCGCTGTACGAGTCCGACTCGCACGCGCCAGACTCGCCCCGGCGTCCCGCAGGCCGGCTTGCGACGGATGTCGTGCGCGACATGACGGCCTCCGAGCATGCCGTCGAGTACGTCCAAAGAGCGCTGCAACGCCTTGCCGAGACCGCGCGTTCCGAGCCGGCTACTCGTGCCGCAAGTGAGAGCAGCGCAGCATCGCGCGTGGAATCTGCGGCACAGATGGACGGCATCGAAATTGTCGACGCAAAACGTCGTTCGCTGCTCATCAAGTGCGCGGTGGTGCCCGCGCTGCATGCGCGCGACGCTGCGCTCATCTTTCATGTGGCCGACGTCACGCCGATGCGCATCGCCGAACGTCAGCGCGACTCGGCGCTGCGCTTCCTGTCGCACGACATCCGCTCGCCGCAAGCCGCAATACTTGCGTTGATCGAGCAGCGTCGCCATGCGGGCGGCGATCTGCCGGAGTCACGCTTCGTGGAACTCGTGGGCCACTACGCGCAGTGGTCGCTCAGCCTCGCCGACCAGTTCCTGTTGCTCGCGCGTGCCGAAGGCCGGCCGCCCGCAGCGAGCACCGTCGATCTGGCCTTGCTGCTGGGCGACGCCGTCGACGATCTCTGGCCGCAGGCCAGCGCGAAGCAGACAGCCGTGCACCTCGCCGCCGAACCCGGCATGCTGGTAGTGGCCGATGCGCCGCTGCTGCGCCGCGCGTTCGCCAATTTGATCGACAACGCCATCAAGTTCAGCCCACCGGGCGCGACCGTCAGAGTGGCGGCAGGTGAGCGCGGAGAGCGCTGGGCCGTGACCGTCGCCGACACGGGCAGCGGCATACCGGCCGATCAGATACCCAACCTGTTCACGGAATTCTTCCGGCTTCCGTCGGATCATCCGGCGACTGGACACGGGCTCGGGCTCGCCTTCGTCAAGCATGTCATCGACACGCTCGGCGGGCACATTGATGTCGAAAGCGAAGTGGGACACGGTTCCCTCTTTACGCTTCTATTGCCGAAAAAATCCGGCTCGCCTGAATAACAGTCATTCGCTGATAGCGCCAAATGCGCGCGCCGGCGTTTCCTGAAGAATCTTCAATAGCTTTGAAAAACCTTTGGGACAAACCGGATCGCGCCGCGATATATGGCGCGGTACGCCAATTGCATCTTGCGCTTAAAGAATTCGCATTTCGATCGGTTCGAGAATTACGGATAAACAATCAGTCCGCATTAATCCGGCTGCACAAAAAAACGTCAAATGTGACATGCGCCGGCCTGTTTCTTGACTTTCCCGGCGCCCGACGAGGCAGGCCAGCCGTGACTGTCGGCATGCCCGTTCAACTTTGTCACATTTCAGTGACAATTGTTCAATATTGTCCGCTCTCTTTTCCATCGGCCTATCCCTTACTCTATGTTTCACCGGGTTCTCGCCTGATTCAGGTAACGGAATTACGACAACCAGCGCTTAAAAAATACGCAATCGATCGGATTGCCGGTATTTTTGCTCGCCCCTGTCTGACGTTATTCGTTCGACTCGAATTATTCGAGGCGAGGACCTCATTCATCGATAACAAACGGTTATTTATTTAGCTCGGCAGACGTTTATCGCACTTATGCAGATTCAAGCTGCCATGAGTGCGTGATGCGTCTGTGTGGAACACGCCGCTTACAGGCAGGGAAATCTATGAATCGAACTTACCGCACTGTGTGGAACGCGGCGCTCGGCGCCTTCGTCGCCGCGTCCGAACTCGACCGGGCCAACGGCAAGGGCAAAGGCGCGTCTGCGGGCGTCGTCAATGTCTGCGCCGCGGCTGCAAGCAGCGACGCAACCGACGCGCGCAGCCGTGGTCGTGCCATGCCATCGCTTGCCGCGGCGGCGTTGGTGCTGCTGGGCAGCGGACTCGCCGCCCCGAGCGCGCATGCGCAGTTTGCGTTGGACGGCGGCAGCGCGAGCGGATCGACCAGTGCAATCGCAATCGGTATAGGGTCGACTGCCTCGCAGCAGAACTCCACGGCGTTGGGCAACCTGGCGATCGCCACGGGCATCTCTGCAAGCGCATTAGGACCTGGCGCGCTGGCTTCCGGAAACAATTCGACGGCCGTGGGTATTAACTCGACGGCGAGCACCACGGGCACCGTTGCGGTAGGGCTCGGCGCCGTTTCGTCGGGAGCCAGCGCCGTATCGATCGGCAGCACCAGTGTTGCGAGCGGCGTCAACAGTACTGCGACGGGCTATCTGTCCAGCGCAACGGCTCAAGGTGCTGCCGCTTACGGTACTTCGGCAGGCGCAACCGGGCTTAATTCCAGTGCGCTAGGACCCGGCGCCAAGGCGTCCGATACCAATAGCTCCGCGTTAGGATCGTTCGCCAACGCTTCCGGCGCGGCCGCTGTCGCGGCGGGCGCTGCCAACGCTTCGGGCGCCTCTTCGTTCGCGGGAGCGGCCGGGGCAACGGCATCGGGCGATCACGCGACGGCCCTCGGACCCTTGTCGACTGCGGCCGCCGGCACGTCGGTCGCCATCGGCAATCAGGCGATCACGACCACCGCGGGCGATGCCGGTGTCGCGGTCGGTTCGGGCGCGATGGTGAGCGGCGCATCCGGCGTCGCGGTCGGCGTGAACAGCGGCGCGTCGGGCACTGGGGCGATTGCGATCGGCGTGGGCGGCACCGCAGGTGTACCGGGCTCCGGCACGCAGGCCACCGGCAACTTCGCGATCTCGATGGGCAACAACACCATTGCGAGCGGCGCGTCGGCTCAAGCCTTCGGCAGCGGCGCGACGGCCAGCGGCAACAGTTCGGTTGCGGTGGGCGTCGGCGCGCTGACATCCGGACTGTCGAGCAGCGCCTTCGGCAATCTCGCGAGGGCGACCGGCACCTCGGCCGTCGCGCTCGGCGCGGGCGCGAATGCAACCGTCGACAACACCTCGGCGCTCGGTCTCAACGCGAGCGCCACGGCAACCTCCGCGACGGCGCTGGGTGCGGGCGTTCATGCAACGGCCCTGAACGCGACGGGCCTCGGCATCAACGCGCTCGCCACCGGCGTGCAGACCACGGCGTTGGGCGGCGCGACCACGGCAAGCGCCAACAACGCCACCGCGGTCGGCTATACGGCGGTCGCGTCGGCGGCAGGCGCAACGGCAATGGGCATCGGCTCACAGGCGCTTGCCACGATGACGGTCGCCTTCGGCGCCAACAACATCGTCGCGGCCGCGGCCGGCACCGGCGCCATTGCGGGCGGCCATAATTCGCAGGTCACGAGCGGCACGGGCGCGGTCGCACTCGGCGAAGCCCAGACGGCGAGCGGCAACGGCGCAGTGGCGATCGGCGATCCGAATTCGGCCATCGGCAACGGCGCCATCGCGATGGGCGCGAACAACACGTCCAACGGCCAGGGCGCGATCGCGCTCGGTAACGGAAACCTGGCGACCGGACAAGGCTCCGTCGCGCTCGGCAACGCGTCGCAGGCCAACAGCGCGGGCTCAGTTGCACTCGGCGATACGGCCGTCGTGCAGGCTGCCGCATCGCGCGGGCTCGCGCTCGGCTCGGGCGCCAACGCGAGCGTGGCCAACAGCGTCGCGCTGGGTGCGAGTTCCACGACGACCACGTCGACGCCCACCTCGGGCGCGACCATCGGCGGCGTGAGCTACTCGTTCGCCGGCGCGTCGCCTGCGGGCGTCGTGAGCGTGGGCGCGTTGGGTGCCGAGCGGCAAATCCAGAACGTGGCCGCGGGTCAGTTGAGCCAGTCCAGCACGGACGCCGTGAACGGCTCGCAGCTTTACGCGACGAACCAGCAGGTCACGGCCAACAGCACCGCCATCGACAACATCAACAACGGCGCGGGCATCAAGTACTTCCACGCCAATTCGACGCTGGCCGATTCTGTCGCCACGGGCGCGGATGCAATCGCCGTGGGCGGCAACACGCAATCGACGGCGGCGAACGCCGTGGCCGTCGGCTCCAACGCTATCGCCAGTGTCGCGAACAGCGTGGCGCTGGGTGCGGGTTCCACCACCACGGCCGCCACGCCGACGTCGGGCGCGACCATTGGCGGCGTGAGCTACACCTTCGCCGGCGGCGCACCCGCAGGCGTCGTGAGTGTGGGCACGTCGGGCGCCACGCGGCAGATCCAGAACGTGGCCGCGGGCGAGTTGAGCCAGTCGAGCACGGACGCCGTGAACGGCTCGCAGCTCTACGCGACCAACCAGCAGGTGACGGCCAACAGTACCGCCATCGACAACATCAACAACGGCGCGGGCATCAAGTACTTCCACGCAAGCTCGACGCTCGCGGACAGCCTGGCGACGGGCACCGACAGCATCGCCATCGGCCCGGCCGCGGTCTCGGCCGGCACCTCGAGTCTCGCCGCGGGCAATGGGGCCTCGGCGCAGAACGCCAATTCGCTTGCGCTCGGCACGCTGTCGAGTGTCACCGTCGACGACGGCGTGGCGATTGGTTCGGGCTCCGTATCAGATCGCGCCGTGCTGTCAGGCGTCGGTTCGATTGCCAACGGCACGCATTCGATTCCCTACAACACGTCGGATCGCACGCTGCTCGGTGCCGTGTCGTTCGGCAATGCGTCGACGAACACCTATCGCCAGCTCACCAATGTCGCGGACGGCACTGAAGCGCAGGACGCCGTCACGGTGCGTCAGCTTGCCGGCGCGTTGTCGTCGTTTGCCGTGACCGGGCAGTTGTACTTCCACGCGAACTCGACGGCGGCCGACTCGCTCGCCGTCGGCGCCGAGTCCATCGCGGTGGGCCCCACGACGGTCGTGAACGGCGACAACGGCGTGGGCATCGGCAACGGCGCAGTCGTGGATGCGACGGCGCCGGGCGGCGTGGCGATCGGCCAGGCATCAAGCGCCGCGCAGGCCGACGCAATAGCGCTCGGCAGCGGCAGCGTGGCGGGCGGCGCACAGTCGATTGCGCAGGGCGCGAATTCGAGCGCGGCCAACGTCGGCAGCGTTGCGATTGGTTCGGGCGCGCGCAGCAGTGCCGTGGATGCCATCGCGTTTGGCTCGGGAGCTAGCGCGACGATGGCGAACAGCATCGCGCTCGGCGCCGGCTCGCTGACAACGGTCGGCGCGCTCAGCAACTACGTGGCGTATGGGTTGAGCAGTCCGCAATCGTCGGCGGGGGAAATCAACGTCGGCAACCGGCAAATCACGGGCCTGGCCCCTGGGCGCCTCGGCACCGACGCCGTGAACGTCTCGCAACTCGACGCCGTCGCTTCCCAGCTCACGACGCTCATCAACCAGAACACCACCAATAACGGCGGTGGCTATACGTCGACGCCGGGCACCGGCAACAGCACGGCGCCCTCGTCGACGGGCACGAACTCGTCCGCGGGCGGCTCCGGGGCCGTCGCCTCGGGCTCGAACAGCACGGCGGTCGGCAACGGCTCGCAGGCGACGGGCAACGGCTCGACGGTGGTGGGTACGGGCGCGACTTCGTCGGGCAGCGGATCGGCTGCAATCGGTGCGGGCAGCGACGACGGCGGCCGCTCGAACGTGGTTGCCGTGGGCTCCGCAGGTTCGACCCGCCAGGTCGTCAACGTCGCGGCGGGCACGGCGCCGACCGATGCCGTGAACGTCGGCCAGCTCAACGCGAGCGTGAGCAACGCGCTGTCACAGGCGAACAGCTACACGGACAGCCAGGTGGCCGGCCTGCGCAACAACCTCGACTCGTATCGCCGCGACGCGGACGGCGGCACCGCCACGGCGATGGCTGTAGCCGGCCTGCCGCAGCCGTCGGGGCCGGGCAAGAGCATGGTGTCGATTGCGGGCAGCGTGTATCGCGGTCAGTCGGGCCAGGCGCTCGGCGTTTCCACGATCTCGGAGAACAACCACTGGGTCTACAAGGCGGCCGTCTCGACGAACACGCGCGGCACCTACGGCGCCGTAATGGGCGCGGGCTATCAGTGGTAGGCGCGGAAGGCGCGGAAAGCGCACTAGCCGCAGTAGCCAAGCCGATGCGAAACCTCAAACAAGACAACAAGCGAATCATGAAATTACAACCAGCTATGCTGCTTTCGATGTGCCTCGCGGCTGCCGTCGTCATGCAGGGATGCGCGGTGCCGCAGACGCCGCCGAAGTTTCCGGACGCCACGTCCGCGTCGCCGGCCGGCGGCACGTTCGTGAACGTGGCGAACCTGCGCAACGTGAGTACCGGGCTCAACAAGGACCAGCTCTATGACCTGATCGGGCCGCCGCACTTTAACGAGTGGTTCGTGGGCAATCATGTCTGGAACTACCTGTTCGATTTCCGTCGCGGCGACCGGGTGGTGTCGTGTCAATATCAGGTGCAGTTCGACAAGAACATGCGCGTGAGCGCGACGTACTGGCGCGATCCACAGTGTGCGGACTTGATGAGTGACGCCGCACCGGTTGCGCCCGCTCCGGTCGCGGCGAAGCCGGCGGCGCTCGAACAGTTTACGTTCGAAGGCGAGGCGCTGTTTCCGTTCGGGAAATCGAGCCTCAACTCGATGCTGCCGCGCGGCCGCGCCGAACTGGACGCCGCGATCGAGAAAATCCGCAAGGAAGACGGCGTGACGCGCATCGACGTGGTGGGCCACACCGACCGTATCGGTTCAGACGAGAGCAACCGTGCGCTGTCGCAGGCGCGAGCCGAAACCGTGAAGGCGTATCTGGTGGCGCACGGCCTCGACGCTGAGCGCATTCGCGCTTCGGGCGCGGGATCGTCGCAGCCGGTTTCCCATTGCCCGCCGGGTGAAACGCCTGCCGTCATTGCTTGCCTGCAGAAAGACCGGCGGGTGACGATTGCGATTTACGGGCAGCGGTGAGGGTTGGTGGTTGGGGTTGCGGTGATATGCAGTGGGGGTAGTGTGGGGAGCGGTTGTTCCGGTGACCGCTCGCCAGTACCCCGGATTTGCGAAGTGCTCGGGCAGAGCCACCGCAATCAGGCAATTGAGCCGCGCCTTCGCAGGTTGGCTGGTCTTCTTCGATTAGTCGTCTCGCTGCCCCGCGTGTCGCATGGCAGCGTCTAAAATGGGTTTACCCCTGCCGTCCGGCCGCCCGGAGGCCGCTCATGAAAATCCGCCGACTCGCTGCGTCGCGCGCCAGAGTGCTTGTGAGTGCCACATGCCTGGCATCCCTGACATTCCAGGCGTCCGCCAGCTACGGCGCACCTGCGGCCGAGGCGAATCCATCGAACACCATAACAATCGTCGCAGGAACCTACGGCCGAAACTGCGGCCAGCAGGAGGGCAACGCCACGCTCGACCTCGCGCGTCGATGCGATGGCCGCACAGCCTGCACCTACATGCTGACCGGTGACGTCGCCGGTGGAGGCGTCCTGTCATGCCGCAGCGATCTGACAGCGCAATGGCAGTGCGGCGACGGCCGGACGCACGCCGCAGCGCTTGCGCCAGGCGCGGCGCCGGGCGACCGACTGTTGCTCGGTTGCCGCGAGTTTCCCGGCGCGGGCAAATGACGCGGAAGCCCCGCAACGCTGCCCCTTGCCCCGCCGGACGGCTTGGACCATCATGCTAGGATCGTCAGTGCCAGGGTGCTGGGGGAAATATCATGGCTACATTCGGTATCGACGCTGTGCGCATCAACCCTTCGAACGACCGGATCACGCATGTGCGCTGGGCCACGGTCGACCCCGCCACGCGCAGCTGGTTGTCGCCGACCTCGATCGTCGAAGTCGCTCAGGTGGTGGCCGCGATCCGTCGCGGCGACGCTGTCTGGTCGCTCTTCACGCTCGGCGGCACGCGCTTTCTCGGGCCGAAAATCGTGGCCGTCTCCCACACCAACGGGCATGACGGAATCGACACCGACGTCCCCGACGGCCACATCGAAAAATGCATCGACGACCTGCCGCGCATCTAGCGCGCGGCCCGCGCTTTCGTCGTACGTTGCCGCTCAGCGCAGTTCGAGCCACATCGGCTGATGATCCGACGACCGGCTGTGCGCGTCGACCTCGCAACTCACGACGCGCGGCGCAAGGTCTTCGGTGACGAACACGAAGTCGCAGGCAAACGGTCCGTCCGGCCATTGCTCGCGGTCGTACAGGCCGACCGTCGCGGCGCGTGCGTCGTTGCCGTGCGCGAGCGTCCAGGCGTCGGCGAATGCGGGCGCGCCGGCAATCGGCTCGAGCATCTTGCGATACGCGGCGCTTTCGAACGCGCTGTTGAAGTCGCCGCAGACGATTGCGCTCATCGGACGCCCCGTGTCGGCGAATGGGCTGTCCTGCTTCTCGGCGCGCGCCGGGCGGCGCGCGTGCCCGCATGCTTCCTGATGCAGCTCGCGCAGCCTCTCGACCTGCGCGAGCCGCTGCGTTTCCGAATAAAACTCCAGGTGCGTGCTGATCACGCGCAACGGGCCGACGTCGGTATCGATCACGGCCTCGAGCGCGACGCGCAGCATCGACGGCTTCGCGGGGTCGGCGGGCCACGGCAGCGAGTGGCGCAGTACCTGCCTGACCGGCAGACGCGTGACGATCGCGTTGCCGAACTGCCGCCGCTGCTTGCCGCCGCCGACGCCACCGCCGACGCCCGGAAGGTCCGAGCCGATCGCGTCGATTACGGTCATGCCGGGCAGCAACGCGGCGAGTTCGGCGAACTGATCGGCGCTGGGCCCACCGGCCAGTCCGCCCATCTGCTGCGGCTCATGAAAGCCGCGCGTCACTTCCTGCATGCACATGATGTCGAAATCGCACAGCGCGCGCGCCTCGCGCACGATGCGGGCGAGATCGACGCGGCCATCCACGCCGCGCCCCCACTGAATATTCCAGTCGACGAGCCGCATGAGATTCTCCTGCAAGAGCTGTGTTGGTAGTCTATCGCTCAGAGGCGAGTCGAGCCGTCCGCGGTGTCCGGCCGACGTAACGGCACCCACAACGCGTGACGATTTTTATCGCGCATCGTGTCGATTCCGCTGCCGTCGAATCGTCGTAGCAGTGTGTCCAACTTCTCAACCGAAAGGCGGCTTACCATGACTACCGGAACCATCAAACTCCACCGCGTGCTGCGCGCGCCTGCCGAACGCGTTTATCGGGCGTTCCTCGAACCGGACGCGCTCGCGAAATGGCTGCCTCCGTATGGCTTTACTTGCCAGGTCCATCACTTCGAAGGGCACGTGGGCGGCACCTACAAGATGTCGTTTCGCAACTTCGGCACCGGCCACAGCCACTCGTTCGGCGGCGAGTACGTCGAACTCGTGCCGAACGAGAAAATCCGCTATACCGACCGCTTCGACGATCCTAATCTCCCCGGCGAAATGTCCGCGACGATCACCTTCCGCACGGTGCTGTGCGGCACCGAAGTCTCGATTCTTCAGGAAGGCGTGCCCGAGGTGATTCCGGTGGAGATGTGCTACCTCGGCTGGCAGGAATCGCTGATGCAACTCGCGAAGCTGGTCGAACCGGAGATTCCGGCCGAGCCGGTTTGACGGGCACGTCCACCGTTTAATGCCATCTTCGCCGCCCGTTTTGTCGGACTCGTTCTGCGCGTAGACTGAATGTAGGTCCCGCATTCGCCGGCAAACGTGTCGATGCGTGCGCTGCGGTTTCTGCTGCAACGCGGCACGCAGACGAACGGGCGTCGGCTGCAAGACGGAGGTGGCCATGAGCGATTTCAACGAGGCCCGCGAGCGGATGGTGGAGCGGCAGCTCGTCCGCCGCGGCATTTGCGATTCACGTGTGCTGGATGCGATGCGCCGCGTGCCGCGCGAAGCGTTCGTGCCCGACTGTCTGCGCGATCTCGCTTACGAAGACAGGCCGCTGCCCATCGGCAACGATCAGACCATCTCGCAGCCGGCGATCGTCGCGACGATGATCGAGGCCGCGGAGCTTTCGTCCGCCGACATCGTGCTCGACGTTGGCACCGGCTCCGGCTACGCGGCTGCCGTCGCGGCCGCGCTTTCCGCGCATGTCCATTCAATCGAACGTCACGCGGACCTGGTCGCGATGGCGCGCGACATTCTCGCGCGGCTGAACATTTCGAACGTGACCGTTTATCTCGGCGACGGCACGGCGGGACTCGCGGAACATGCGCCGTACGACGCGATCATCGCCGCAGCGGGCGGCCCGCATATTCCGGGGATATGGCGCAAACAGCTCGCGATCGGCGGCCGGATCGTGATGCCGGTCGGCCGCGAGCGGCACTATCAGAAGCTCGTCAAACTCGTGCGCCGCAGCGAGGACGACTACGAAAGCTGCTCGCTCGGCGAAGTGAGCTTCGTGCCGCTCGTCGGCGCCGACGCGTGGCCCGCGCCCGATGCGGCGCAATCGGACGGCACGGCGCCGCAGCGCATCCAGGAGACGTCGCCATGAACGGCTATCAGATCACTTTTTTCACGCAGCAGGATCGGCGGCATCGCGGCAAGCCGATGGCCGACTGGCTCGTCGTTCTCGCCGGCGAACTCGGTCTGCGCGGCGCGACCGTGATACCGGCGAGCGAGGGTATCGGCCACCATCATCGTGTGCATTCGGCGCATTTTTTCGAGCTGGCGGATCAGCCGTTATCGGTCGTGATGGCAGTAACGAGCGACGAAGCCGCCAGGTTATTCGAGCGCCTGCGCGCTGAGGACGTGCATCTGTTCTACGTGAAGACGCCCGTGGAATTCGGTGTAACCGGCGATGACGATGGGAACGTAGCACCGTAGCGCGCTCGCTGCGGTGCAGACGCAAAGCGAAACACGCCGGCGCTCCGCAAAGAGCGCCGGCGTCATGCAGCGAGCCACACGCAGTCGCCATCAAACCACAGTAATCACCACGTCGATGTTGCCGCGCGTCGCCTTCGAATACGGACACGTCTGGTGCGCCATATCGGTGACCTTCTGCGCAGTTTCGCGTTCGATTCCGGGCAGGCTGACATTGAGCCGCGCACGCAGAAAATAGCCGCTATTGTTCATTGCCAGATCGATTTCGGCGTCGACGGCCGTTTCGGCGGGCAGTGCGACTCCCAGCGTCTTCGCTGCGATACCCATTGCGCCGATGAAGCACGCGGACCACCCTGCGGCCAGCATCTGCTCGGGGTTCGTGCCGGTCGCGGATGCGCCGGGCGAGCCGAGCTTGACGTCGAGCCGGCCGTCCGAACTGCGCGACGCACCATCGCGTCCGCCGGTGGTGTGGGTCTTGCCGGTGTACAGCACTTTGTCTGATTGGGTCATGATCGATTTCGTCGGTAATAAGTCGGTAGATAAGGAAAAGTACCAAGAGCGTGGCCGCTTAGCAGCCCGCTTTAGCTCCCTTGATAAATCTTGTTCAGCGATGCCAACTCGCCGCTTTTCGTCGCACGCGCCAGTTCCTGGCGAACCTCGAAGCGGCTCTTCGCGGCAGTGTTCTGCGCCGGCGTCCATTGCTGCGTGTGCTGCCCGTCGACGTTGCTCACGGCAGCGGCGGGATTGGCGGCAAAAGCCGGAAGCGTCGTAGCGGAAACAGCCAGAGCCAAAGCGATCATCGAAACTTTCATGTCGTTCTCCAGAATAGGTAGGAAGCCAAGCATCCGTCGGGTTTCAGCGAGGCTTGCCGAAGAGCGGCGATGTCCGCATCGCAACATCTGGCGTGGCCTCGAATCCGTCGTTGATGAGATTAGAGTCGCGCCGGGTATCTGGCTTGTGTCGGCGAAGCGGCGTATTGCAATGCTGTGTATCTCGCGGCGCCGCATATACAGTGCGATACAAATAGATCGACGCCGCGCGCCGCGAAATGGCGAAACGCGGGCGAACGCGGCCGAACGCGGGCCAACCCAGCTAGAGCGCACCGGTGCAATGTTTTGTGTCAGATACAGGTTCGGATACATTGCGACATAAACCGCGGTCGGACGCGCGTTATAAAGCAGGCATCGAGAGTCACGGAGATGCTGATGAACACCGAAACGCTAAAGGGAAGCTGCCACTGCGGCTCCGTCAAATTCGAGGTCAGGACACCGCTTGCGCCCGCCGCGCGCTGCAATTGCAGCCTGTGCCGCCGCAAGGGCGCGCTGATGAGCCCGCCGTTCGAGGCCGGCCGGTTGACGATCACGCAAGGCGAGGACGCGCTCACGCTGTATCAGTTCAACACGCGCGTCGCGAAGCATTTCTTCTGCAGGCACTGCGGTATTTATCCGTTTCATCAGACGCGCCGGGACGCGAAGCTGTGGCGCGTCAATATCGGTTGCCTGGAAGGGATCGATCCGTATACGCTGGATGCCGGTCTTTCCGACGGCGCCAGTCTTTCCGTCGTGGAGGACGCATGAAGCGGCTGCTTGCAATCATCGCGTTCATCGCGGGCGGTGTGGCGGCCGAATGGGCGCATCCGGTCCAGTGTTCGATGCTGTGCGCGAGCCGGGTGCAGGTGAAACGTCAAAAGAGATGATCCATTCATGGACACGATCGACCACGTACTGATCGTCGACGACGACCGCGGCATTCGCGAACTGATCGCCGGCTATCTGGAGAAGAACGGCATGCGGGTTTCGCTCGCGGCCAACGGGCGGCAAATGCGCGCCGCTCTCGAGCAGGGCGCACCCGACCTGATCGTGCTCGATCTGATGATGCCCGGCGAAGACGGCCTCGTGCTATGCCGCGAACTGCGCGCGGGCAAATTTCGCACGGTGCCCGTGCTGATGCTCACCGCGCGCAATGAAGAAGCGGACCGCATTCTCGGCCTCGAAATGGGCGCCGACGACTATCTGCCCAAGCCCTTTGCGGTGCGCGAACTGCTCGCGCGCATTCGCGCGGTGCTGCGCCGCGCGCGCATGCTGCCGCCCGGCATGCAGGTAACGGAAAGCGCGCAAATGCTCGGCTTCGGCGACTGGCGGCTCGACACCACGGCGCGTCATCTGCTCGACGCCGAAGGCACGATGGTCGCGCTAAGCGGCGCCGAATACCGCTTGCTGCGCGTATTCCTCGACAATCCGCAGCGCGTGTTGACACGCGATCAACTGCTCAATCTCACGCAAGGCCGTCAGGCCGATCAATTCGACCGCTCGATCGATCTGATGGTAAGCCGTCTGCGTCAGCGCTTGCGCGACGAGGCGCGCGAGCCGCGTTACATCAAGACGCTGCGCAGCGAAGGCTATGTGTTTTCCGCGGCCGTGAACGTGATCGGGGACCCGCAATGACATTTCTTCGGTCGCTGCACTGGCCGCGCACGCTGTTCGCGAGGTTGACGTTGATTCTCTTCGTCGGACTCGCGTCGGCGCAGGCGCTGTCGTTCTGGCTCACCATGACCGAACGCGACCAGACCATGACGAACGTGATGATGGGTTACATCGAACGCGAGGTCGTGAGTTCGGTCGCGCTGCTCGATCATCTGCCCGCTAACGAACGCGCTCAATGGCTGCCGCGTCTCGCGCGGCGCAGTTACGAGTTCATGCTGGGCCCCGGCGTGAGCGGCGGCCCGGTGGATGCGAACCTGTCGGCGCGCGTCGCGCGCTCCATCGCGGATGGCATCGGCACGAACTACCCGCTCACGGTGAATGCGGTGCCGGGCGAGCGCGAACGGCTGCAGGTTCATCTGAAGCTCAGCGACGGCTCGCCGCTCACCATCGACATGCGGCCGATGTCCGGCGCGCCGCTGTCGCGCTGGTTGCCGCTCGTGCTGCTGCTGGAACTCGCGGTGCTGCTCGGCTGCTGCTGGTTCGCGGTGCGCACGGCCACGCGTCCGCTCAACGAGTTGGCGGTCGCCGCCGATGCGCTCGGCCCCGATCTCAAGGCCGGGCGTCTCAGCGAAACCGGGCCTTCCGAAATCGCGCGCGCGGCCCGCGCTTTCAACGCCATGCAGGAACGCATTGCGATGTACGTCACCGAACGCATGCAGATTCTCGCGGCCATTTCGCACGATCTGCAAACGCCGATCACGCGCATGCGTTTGCGCGTCGACATGATGGACGCCGAAGCCGAAGGCGCGAAGCTGCGCCAGGATTTGCAGGAGATGGAAGCGCTCGTGAAAGAAGGCGTCACGTATGCGCGCACGCTGCACGGCGCGACCGAAACGCCGTGCCGCATCGATCCCGATGCGCTGTTCGACAGCCTCGTTTGCGATTACGTGGATGCCGACCAGGCCGTGTCACTGCATGGCCGCTTCGACATGCCGCTGATGACGCGGCCGCAGGCGCTGCGGCGCATCGTCGGTAATCTGGTGGATAACGCGCTGAAGTTCGGCGGCGCGGCGCAGATCGAGATCGCGATGTCGCCGGACAAGCACGCCACCATCTCCGTGCTCGATCGCGGCCCGGGCATTCCCGCCGATTCGCTGGAAGATGTGTTCCAGCCGTTCTACAGAATCGAAGGATCGCGCAATCGGCAAACGGGCGGCACAGGGCTTGGCCTTGCGATCGCGCGCCAACTCGCGCTTGCGATGGATGCCACGCTCGAACTTCATAATCGCGCCGGCGGCGGGCTGGAGGCGAGGCTCACGCTGCGCAATCTCGTGAAGGCGTCGCCGGCTACGGTCGAGTGAGCGTGGCCAGTAGCGAATAAAGCGAAAGCCCGCATTCGCTGCAATGCATATCACGATTGATCGTTTTGCCGCGGCGCATCGCATTGCTAGCATCGTCGACTTCTCCATGAAGCGCCGCTGCCGCAATGAGCCAAAGCAACACGCCGTTAAATCTGCCGCCCGATCCACCTTCGTCGCGTAGCCGCCGCCGTCTGCTCGGCCGTCTTGCGGCGGGCGGTCTGGTCGCGTCGCAAGGCGCGGCGGCAGCAGCGGGCGAACTGCTCAGGCCGCTCGAAGTCGCGCCGTCGAGCCGTGTGCCGGGCGCGCCGGTGCTCGAGCATCCGTATGGCGTGCCGTCGCCGCGCGAAGCCGGCGTCGTGCGCCGAAGTGCCCGCCAATGGCCGCTGCCCGGCGCGGCTTCGTCGATGACGCCGCTTGCGGATCTGCATGGCACGATCACGCCGAACGGCCTCGTCTACGAACGTCATCACGGCGGCGTGCCCGACATCGACGCCGATCAGCATCGGCTCGCGATTCACGGCCTCGTGCGCACGCCGAAGCTCTTCACGATGGACGACCTGCTGCGGCTGCCGGCGGAGTCGCGCATCCACTTCCTCGAATGTTCCGGCAATACCGGCAGCGAATGGAACGGTCCGAGCGGCTTGCCGGTGCAACTGACGCACGGTCTGCTGTCGTGTTGCGAGTGGACAGGCGTGCGTCTTTCCACGTTGCTGGAAGAGGTCGGCGGCGTGTCCGTGCAAAGCAACGCTAACGGCGGCGCGTGGCTGCTCGCGGAAGGCGCGGACGCCGCCGCGATGACGCGCAGCCTGCCGCTCGATCGCATACTCGAGCGCGCGCTCGTGGTCTATGCGCAGAACGGCGAACGCTTGCGGCCCGAGAACGGTTATCCGTTGCGGCTCATCGTGCCCGGCTTCGAGGGCAATACCAATGTGAAGTGGCTGCGCAGACTCAAAGTGGTCGACGCGCCGCTGCAAACGCGCGAGGAGACGTCGAAATATACCAGCCTGCTCGCGAACGGCACCGCGCGTCAGTTCGTGTTCGAGATGGATGCGAAGTCGGTCATCACGCGGCCGTCGCCGGGGCATCGTCTCACCACGCACGGTTATTACGCGATTAGCGGCATTGCGTGGTCGGGGCGCGGCACGATCCGCAAAGTCGAAGTTTCCACCGATGGCGGCGCGTCATGGCGGCTCGCGCGTCTTGATGGCGCGGCACGCGACCGTGCGCTGACTCGTTTCGAAGCGGATTGGCGCTGGGACGGCGCGCCGGCCGAGATACTTTCGCGCGCCACCGATTCCACCGGCTACGTGCAGCCCACGCGCGCGCAACTCGTCGCCGCGCGCGGCCTGAATTCGCAGTACCACTACAACGCGATCCAGCAATGGCGCGTGGATGCGAGCGGCGAGGTGCGCAATGCGTGAACGCCCTTCGACGCGCATCGCCGCGCTTGTTTTCATGACGACGCTCGCCGCTTGCTCGTCCATCAAGCCCGATTCCCGCGATGCAAGCGCGACCTACGGCATCGGCACGCCGCTTAACGAAACGACCATCGCTGCCTGGAACATCGACATCGCACCCGACGGGCGCGGCCTGCCCGCCGGGAGCGGCGACGTGGCCACCGGCGCGCGCGTGTTCGCCACGAAATGCGCGGCGTGTCACGGCGCGCGCGGCGAGGGCGGTCTCGGCGACCCGCTCGTGGGCGGCCTAGGCACGTTGTCGGGCGCGAAGCCGAAGCGCACCGTGGGCAGCTACTGGCCGTACGCCACGACGCTCTTCGACTATATTCGCCGCGCGATGCCGTACAACGCGCCCGAATCCCTTTCCGCCGACGAGGTCTATGCGGTCAGCGCGTTTCTGCTGAACCAGAACGGCATTGTGCCCGCGGACACGCGGCTCGACGCGGCATCGCTGCCGCGCGTCGCGATGCCGAATCGCGATGGCTTCGTGCCCGATCCGCGTCCGGGCCAGCTCTGACATGGAGCCGTAATATCGCTCGTGCGCGTCGTCGCGCGTTAAAACATCGGGTTTATCACTCCAGCAGATAAACGTATCGGATTTGCTTCGTTGTCGTCGGGTGCGCGCGCCGGTACATTCATCTGACTGCGACCCGATACGACGAAGAGTTTCCCGTGACGACAGCCTTTGCTTCCACCGCCGCCCAGCATTCTCACGATTCCCACGCCGCCGGCGGCGCCATTGCCGATCAGCCCATCGAGATTCGCGCTTTCGACGGCCCGCTCGGCGCCGAAGTGCTCGGCCTCGATCTGAGCAAGCCGCTTGCCCAGGCGGATTTCGCGCGCATTCATCGCGCGCATCTCGACTATCACGTGCTGGTGTTTCGCGATCAGCGCATTACGCCGGACGAGCAGATTGCTTTCAGCCGCCGCTTCGGTCCGTTGCAGATCCATGTGCTGCATCAGTTCCAGTTGCCGGACTATCCGGAAGTGCTGGTGGTGTCGAATATCGTCGAAAACGGCAAGCCAATCGGTCTCGGCGATGCCGGTCATTACTGGCATTCCGATCTGTCCTACAAGGAAAAACCGAGCCTCGGTTCCTTGCTGCATGCGCAGGAATTGCCGGCCGAAGGCGGCGACACGCTGTTTGCCAACATGCATCTCGCGTGGGACACCTTGCCCGCGCATCTGCGCAGCGCGGTCGAAGGACGCACGGCCGAACACACGTATCTCGCGAAGTACGCCGAACTGCAAAAGCGCAGCCCGTGGCGGCCGAATCTGTCGCCTGAGCAGATCGCGCAAGTGAAGCCGGTCGTGCATCCGATCGTGCGGACGCATCCGGAGACGGGGCGCAAGGCGCTGTTCGTGAGCGAGCATTTCACGACGCGTGTAATCGGCTTGCCCGAAGACGAAAGCCGGCAATTGCTCGAAGAACTCTTCGCGCACAGCGTGCGCGCCGAACATGTGTACCGGCATCGCTGGGCGGAACACGACATGGTGTTCTGGGACAACCGTTCGTTGATGCACCTCGCGGCCGGCACGCCGGATGACCAGCGGCGCAAGCTGTATCGCACGACGATCGAAGGCGACGTGCCTTTCTGATCTTTTGCGCGCAACCAGCGCGCCGTGCCATTCACACAACTCAAATACTTAAACGCCACTCGCCGATCGGAGTTTCGATGTTCGCCAGGTTTCATTCGACC
This sequence comes from Paraburkholderia sp. GV068, assembly GCF_003058125.1. NCBI lineage: Bacteria > Pseudomonadati > Pseudomonadota > Betaproteobacteria > Burkholderiales > Burkholderiaceae > Paraburkholderia > Paraburkholderia sp. GV068. The sequence continues at coordinate 108,669 of NZ_QBUB01000002.1, read as the reverse complement.
GCTTTCAGTCATACAGTCAATCATTTCAAGCGTCGTTTCACCGCGACGTTGCTCGCCGTTTCTATCGGCGCGGCCGGCATGAGCGCCGCTATACCCGCGCATGCCGAAGGACAGATCCGCATTGCCGAACAGTTCGGCATTGTCTATCTGCTGCTGAACGTCGCGCGCGATCAGCAGTTCATCGAAAAGCAAGGGCGCAAGCAGGGCCTCGACATCAAGGTGGATTGGGTGCAGCTCTCGGGCGGGGCCGCCGTCAACGACGCCTTGCTGTCGGGCGCCGTGGATGTCGCCGGCGCGGGCGTGGGCCCGTTGCTGACCATCTGGGACCGCACGCACGGCAAGCAGAATGTGAAGGGCGTCGCTTCGCTCGGCAATCTGCCGTACTACCTCGTGAGCAACAATCCGGACGTGAAGACGATTGCCGATTTCGGCGCGAAAGACCGCATCGCTGTGCCGGCGGTAAATGTGTCGGTGCAGTCGCGCGTGTTGCAATACGCGGCCGCGAAGCGCTGGGGCGACAAGGAATACAACCGCCTCGACAAGTACACGCAGGCGCTGCCGCATCCTGATGCGGCGGCGGCGATCATCGCGGGCGGCACGGAAATTACCGGTCACTTCGGCAATCCGCCGTTTCAGGATCAGGAACTCGCGGGCAATCCGAAGGCGCATATCGTGCTGAATTCCTACGATGTGCTCGGTGGCCCGAGTTCCGCAACGGTTCTCTATGCGACGGAAAAATTCCGCGACGGCAATCCGAAAACGTACCGCGCGTTCGTCGATGCACTCGCCGACGCATCGCGTTTTATTGCCGCGAATCCGGACGCCGCCGCCGATATTTATCTGCGCGTAAACAAGTCGAAAATCGATCGCGCGCTGCTCCTGAAGATCATCAAGGATCCGCAAGTGGAGTTCAAGATCGCGCCGCAAAACACGCTCGGTCTCGCGCAGTTCATGTATCGCGTGGGGGCGATCAAAAACGAGCCGAAGTCGTGGAAAGACTATTTCTTCGACGACCCGGCAACCGCGGCAGGCAGTTAAGCATGGCGCTTCGTGTTTCTAACTTCAGCGGAGTGCGGGGCGGTGGTGAGCCGCTCGCGCAATCCGCAACCTGGGAGCGATCCGATGGTGGCTAATCCCACGCTACTCTTTCCCGAACGCGCTGACCGCGCCGTGCGCAGCGGTCCCGCCGTCAGCGAAAAACTGCTCGCAGTGGAGAACGTCAGCCTCGAATACCGCACGCGCGAGCGCATTGTCCGCGCGACGCACGAGGTCAGCTTCGACGTCTACGGCGGCGATCGCTTCGTGCTGCTCGGGCCGTCGGGCTGCGGCAAGTCGACGTTGCTGAAGGCCGTGGGCGGTTTCATCGAGCCGAGCTCGGGCACCATCTCGCTCGACGGTCAGATCGTGCGCGGTCCTGGCGCCGATCGCATCGTCGTATTCCAGGAGTTCGATCAGTTGCCGCCGTGGAAAACGGTGCTGCAAAACGTGGCCTTTCCGCTGCGCGTCGCGAAGAAGCTTGCGCGTGCCGAAGCAAATGAGCGCGCTTTGCATTATCTCGACAAGGTCGGCCTCGCTGCGTTTGCGAATGCGTATCCGCACACCTTGTCGGGCGGCATGAAGCAGCGCGTGGCAATTGCGCGCGCGCTCGCGATGCAGCCGCGCGTCTTGCTGATGGATGAACCGTTCGCCGCGCTCGACGCATTGACGCGCCGCAAGATGCAGGAAGAACTGCTGCGTTTATGGGAAGAAGTGAATTTCACGCTGCTGTTCGTGACTCATTCGATTGAGGAAGCGCTGATCGTGGGAAACCGCATTCTGCTGTTGTCGCCGCATCCGGGCCGCGTGCGTGCCGAGTTGAACAGTCACCAGTACTCGCACGACAGTTTCGGGCGCAACGATTTTCAACGCAGCGTCGCGCGTATTCATCGCCTGTTGTTCGAAGAGACGGAGGCCGCGCAATGAGTTCGCCCGCCACTTTATTGCCGCCGATTCGCGACGAATACGAACGCCCGCTCGAACCGCCTGGCGACATCGTGCTCGAAGCGCCATTGCCGCTCGGCAAACGCGTCTTCGCGCAAAGCTGGGTGCGCAAGGTGCTGATCGCGCTGGTGCTGATCGCCGTGTGGGAAATCGCCGCGCGCGTGGTCAACAACGATCTGCTGCTGCCCACCTTCGGCGCGACTTTCATCGCGTTCGTGCAGGGCGTGTTGTCCGGCGAATTGCTGCAAAAAACGGCGGTGTCGATGTCCGTGCTGCTGCGCGGTTATCTGCTGGGTGCGGCGCTTGCGTTCGTGCTGACGTCGCTGGCTGTGTCGACGCGTGTGGGCCGCGATTTGCTGTCGATGCTCACTGCGATGTTCAACCCGCTGCCTTCCATCGCGCTGTTGCCGATCGCGTTGCTCTGGTTCGGTCTCGGCACCGGCAGTCTGTTATTCGTGCTCGTGCATTCGGTACTGTGGCCGCTCGCGCTCAACACGTACTCAGGTTTCCAGTCGGTCCCGGCGACGCTGCGCATGACCGGACGCAACTACGGCCTGACGGGAATGCGCCACGTACTGCTGATTCTGATGCCGGCCGCGTTGCCGTCGATTCTCGCCGGCTTGCGGGTGGGCTGGGCGTTTGCGTGGCGCACGCTGATCGCGGCCGAGCTGGTATTCGGCGCGAGTTCCGGCAACGGCGGACTCGGCTGGTACATTTTCCAGAATCGCAACGAGCTTTACACGGACCGCGTTTTCGCGGGACTTGCAGCGGTAATCGTGATCGGGCTCTTGATCGAACATCTCGTGTTCGATACGTTGGAACGGGTGACGGTGCGGCGCTGGGGCGTGCAGCACTAGTCATGCGAAAGCGGCCGCGAGGCCGCTTTTTTCATTTGCAATGCGCGTTTTAACCGCGCGAGCGCGCCGCGCCTACGGACAATGGCCGGTCTTTCTCCTCGTCTTTTACTTCATTGCGTCCCGCAAGTTCGGCTGTCGTCTCCGCGCCGAACAGAAACACCGCCGCCGAAAAATACAGCCACATCATCAGCACGGCGAGCGAGCCTGCGGCACCGAAAGAACTCGCGGTGCCCGCATGCGTGAGATAAAGCCCGAACAGATGCCGTCCGACCGAAAACAGTATCGCCGCCGTCATCCCGCCGACCGCCGCATGCGCGAGACTCACCGGCGCGTCTGACATCCACCGAAGCAGGGCGGTGAACGCGGCGCCCAGCACGATCAGGCCGAGTACCGTTTGCACGATCGCGGTGACGACGACCAACGGCGAATCGCCGAATATCGCGTGTCCGGCGAACGTGATCGCCGTGTCTAGCACGAGCGACACCACGAGCAAGAAGCCGAGGCCGAGCACCATGCCGACCGACACCAGCCGCGTGCGCACGAGCCACGTAATGCTGCCCTTGCTTTTGACGTTTTTCTCCGCCTCGAGCACCACGTCGAGCGCGGTGTTCAGCGAAGTAAAAGTCGCCGACGCACCGATGATCAACAACACGACCGACACCACGGCGGCAATGCCGCTGCCGCTCGCGCGATGCGCGTGTTCGACGATGGTCTGCATCGCTTCCGCGGCGTCCTTGCCCATAATGCCGCGCACCTGCTCGAACAGACGTCCGCGCGCGGCGTCCTCGCCGAAGAACCAGCCGGCGACCGCGAGCACCATCAGTAGCGTCGGCGCAAGCGAGAACGCCGAGTAAAAGCCGACGCTCGCGGCCATCATCGGGCAGCGGTCCGACATGAAGCGCTTGCCTGCGTTGACCACGGTGGTGAAAGCGCCGCGTAGCTTTCCGTGCTTTTTCGGCGCCGCAGCGGGTGAAGAGACCTTGTTCATAAACGCCTCGCCATTGAGCGTGATTGCGCGCCGCATTCCATTCGAGTAGCCGATAACCGGGCCGCCGAAGCCGCAGCGCTGGATTGCACGCCGCATGTCGCGTGCCCGCCAGGCGGGCGTGTCACGGTGGCCGGTGCGTTCGGCACGACCGTTTAGCCATCGGCATCCAGAACCGCCGTAGTTTTTCTTTCCCGCCGACGCAAATCTTCTCGTTTGTTTAATGCCTGCGCAAAGCCGATAGTTCAGTCACCGAGGGCGCACTGCAAGACTCGCGGCACACAGCGGCAGCCGGCCAGGCAACCGCTCTCATTTCTGAATTGCATGACAACAACTCTGGAGCACAACATGAATACGTCGGAAAAAGTGGCGATCGTTACTGGCGCATCGCAAGGCATCGGCGCGGAACTGGTGAAGGCGTTTCGTCAGCGCGGCTATCGCGTGGTTGCGACGGCTCGCGGCATTACACCGTTCGACGATCCGAACATCGCGACGGTGGCGGGCGACATCGCCGATCCCGCCACCGCACGCCGCGTGATTGCAGAGGCGGTGACGCGTTTCGGGCGCGTCGATACGCTCGTCAACAACGCGGGCGTGTTTGTCGCCAAGCCGTTCACGAGCTATACGTCTGAAGACTACGCATTGGTGAAGGGCGTCAACCTCGATGGCTTCTTCAATATCACGCAGCTCGCGATTGCCGAGATGGAAAAGCACGAAAGCGGCCACATCGTCACCATCACGACGAGTCTCACCGATCATGCGATTAGCGGCGTGCCTTCGGTGCTCGCGTCGTTGACCAAGGGCGGGTTGAATGCGGCGACGAAGTCCATCGCGATCGAGTACGCTAAAGCCGGGATTCGCGCGAACGCGGTCTCGCCTGGCATCATCAAATCGCCGATGCACGCGCCGGAAACGCATGCGGGGCTCGGCGCATTGCATCCGATGGGTCATATGGGCGAAATGGACGACATCGTGCAAGCGGTGCTGTACCTGGATTCGGCGCCGTTCGTGACGGGCGAGATCCTGCACGTCGACGGCGGCCAGAGCGCCGGCCACTAAGCGCGGCTTTTAACAACAGCGGAACAACGGGCGCCGATTCGCGGCGCCCGCCTTTGCCACGGAGAACGACATGCCTATCGTCACGATTCAGGTCACGCGCGAGGGAACGAAGCCTGGCGCAACTGCCGTCACGGCGGAAGAAAAAGCGCGCTTGATCAGCGGTGTCAGCCATGTACTGCTCGATGTCCTGAACAAGCCGCTTGAAGCGACGTTCGTCGTGATCGAAGAAGTCGATATGAATAACTGGGGCTGGGGCGGCTTGCCTGTGGAGCAATACCGCAAGCAACTGGCGCTGAAGGCGTCGGGCGGCGCGAAGACAGATTAGAGAGTACTAACGCGGCGCGCGGCTATCGCGCGTTCGCCTCGGCAAGCAGCCACTCCTTGAACGCGACCACAGCCGGCTCGTTGCCGTTGTCCTTTCTATGCACCACGTAATAGGCGAGCTCGCACGTCTGCGCGTCGGGGAACGGCCGCACCAGCCGGCCTTCTGCGATGTCGCGCTCGACGAGGCACGTTCTGCCGAGCGCGACGCCGTTGCCCGAGATAGCCGTATGAATCGCGGCGGCGGAGTCGTTGATCTGCAGACCGCGATCGCAATCGACACGCCCTGCGTTGCCCGTCTTTTGCACCCATGATCGCCAGGTGGGAAACGTGGGCGCCGCGCGCATCGATATGTCGTGAATCAACGGATGGTAGTTGAGATCCGCCGGTGTTCTGAGCGGATGCTCGCCTTCGAGCAGCGCGGGGCTGCACACAGGGAAGAACTCGTCGCGCATCAGGAAGGTCGCGGCGAGATCCGGCCACTGACCGGTGCCGTAGCGGATGCCGGCGTCCACTCTATCCGCGACAAAGTCGACGAGTTTCAGCGACAGGTCGATGCGCAAATCGTAGCGCGGATACTTGCGCTGAAACCGCTCCACGCGATGCAAAAACCACTTGTCGGCAAGCGCTGGCGGCACTGTCACGGTGACCGTTATGCGCGCCTTGCTGGCCTTCAGCCTTTCGACCGCCTGCGCGAGCAGTTCAAAGCCGCCCTGCAATTCCGGCATGGCGGCGCGCGCCGCGTCGGTGAGCACGAGGCGCGACGCACCCGACGTTGAGCGATGAAACAGCTCGATTTCCAGCGTCTCCTCGAGTCCGCGAATCATCTGGCCGATTGCCGCGGGCGTCACATGCAGTTCTTCCGCAGCGGCGACATAACTCAGATGCCGGCCGACGGCCTCGAAAGCACGCAGTGCATTGAGATGATTGGGTGCTCGCATGGGCCGCTCGACAGGCTGATTGATTTCGATTGCCGCATGCTCGCAGGCGGGCATGGCGGCGTCAACACTTCAATGCGGCACCGCGTCAGCCCGGTTGCGCTAACAGCTCGCGAATCTTCGCTTCGGTCTGCGCATAGTCGCCCTCGCCGAAGTGGCTATACACGACATGTCCTGTCTTGTCGAACAGATACACCGCGGGCCAGTACTGGTTATTGAACGCGTTCCAGGTCGCGTACTGATTGTCGAGCGCGACCGGATACTGAATATCGAACTTCTTCACGGCAGCGCGCACATGCCCGGCATCGCGTTCGAACGGGTACTCCGGCGTATGCACGCCGATCACTTGCAGGCCCTGATTGCCGTACTGCTTGTACCAGTTCTTCACATACGGCAGCGTGTTCACGCAGTTGATGCACGAGTAGGTCCAGAAATCGACCAGCACGACCTTGCCGCGCAGTTGCGAAAGCGTCAGCGGCGAGCCGTTGATCCATGTGTCGATGCCGGTTATTTGCGGCGCAACCGGCGTATTCCGTTCGGCGGCAGTGAGCGCGCTGCCGCGCGTCGCAAGCAGGCTGGCGAGCAACGCGAGCGCGATGAAGGAGCCGATAGTGGCGAGGGTTTTGAGTCGGGCGTGCATGATGGAATCGTCCTTTGCATGAGAGGCGCGGTGCGCGCGAGGGTTGATCGGCAAGCGCGATGTCTTTGGATAGTCATTGGACGCCGTGGACGTATCTGGTGTGTGTCGTTTTCGGGCTGCCTGTGCAACGTTCTGTGTCCGCGCCGCTGTGCGATACGTTGGGATACAAACCCGTGCGCGCGTGCGTGTGTGTGCCGCTCACATGCCTCGTCGGACGCGTTTTGTATCGCACTGTATCTACGCAGCAGGCCGATACACGAGCTTGCACAACGCCGCGTTCGCCGACACAAGCGCGATACGTCCCGGTAGTTCAATGCATGAATGCCGTAACACGCTCATTGAACAAAAAGGACACCGTTATGCTGCTCATACTTCTCGCCTTCGCCGGCGGCATGCTTACCATCCTGAGTCCGTGCATTCTTCCGGTCGTGCCGCTCGTGTTCGCGCGCGTCGATCAGTCGTTCGTGCGTCACGGCGTGCCGCTTCTCGCCGGCATGGCGCTGACATTCGCCGCCGTCGCGAGCCTCGCGGTGGCCGGCGGCGCGTGGGTCGCGCACGTCAACGAATACGGCCGCTGGATCGCGCTCGCGTTCTTCGCCGTGTTCGGCGCGTCGCTGCTGTTTCCGTCGATGGCAGAGCGGCTCACGCATCCGCTCGTGAACCTCGGCAATCGTCTGGATGGCGCGGTGCGCCGCGACGGCGGCGAGCCTCGCGTGATGTCGTCGGTGGTACTCGGCGTTGCGACCGGCTTGCTGTGGGCGCCGTGCGCGGGACCGATCCTCGGTCTTGTGATGACGGGCGTGATCCTGCATCGGCCAGGCGGCGCGGGCGTGTTGCCGTTGCTCGCGTTCGCAGCGGGCGCGGCGGCATCGCTTGCGATCGTGCTCGCAATCGGCGGACGGGTCGTCGCGTCGCTCAGGCGCTCGTATGCGGTGAGCGAGCGCGTGCGTCAGGTGCTCGGCGCGGCCGTGGTGCTGTCCGCTGCGGCCATTGCACTCGGCTTCGATACGCGCGTGCTGGCGCTGTTGCCGTCGCTGAATACGACCGGTATCGAAGAGAAACTGGTGCAGCGCTGGTCGCCGCGTGCTGGTTCGCGGAACGTTCAAGCGGAGAAGGCGAATGCGCAGCAGGTCGATTCAACGGCCGGCGATTCACAGGCTGCTGATTCACAGGCCGCGGATTCGCAAGCCATGAATGCAGAGCAGCCAAACGCTGGCGCGCTTCTGAAAGTGAGCATGACCGCAGAACCCGCGGCCGCGACAAACCCGACGCCCGCAGCCGCAAAACTTTCGTTACCGGCCGAAGGCGCGATGCCGTCGCTGTCCGGCGCCGTCGACTGGCTCAATTCGCCGCCGCTGAAAACCAGCGATCTGCGCGGCAAAGTGGTGATCGTCAATTTCTGGACGTACTCGTGCATCAACTGTCTGCGCACTCTGCCGTATCTGAAGGCGTGGTCGAACAGGTATCGCGATCAGGGGCTCGTCGTGATCGGCGTGCACGCGCCCGAGTTCGCGTTCGAGCACAACATCGCCAATGTGAAGCGCGCGGCGGCCGATCTGCATATCGACTATCCAATTGCCATCGATAACAACCTCGCTGTGTGGCAGGCATTCGACAATCAGTATTGGCCGGCCTTTTATATCGTCGATGCGCGCGGCGAGATTCGCTATCACCATTTTGGCGAAGGCGGATACGACGAGTCGGAAGCAGTCATCCGTCAATTGCTCGCGGACGCCGGGCATTCGAAACTGCCCGCATCCGCTGGCGCCGCGAAAGCGTCGGGCATCGAGGCCGCCGCCGATCCGCAGGATTTGCGCTCGGGCGAGACGTACGTCGGTTATCGCCAGGCAGAAGGTTTTGCGTCGCCGGAAACATTGGCGCCCGACATGCTCCGCGCGTACAGCAGTCCCGCGCGGCTGCGTACAGGAAGCTGGAGTCTCGACGGCGAATGGAACGTTGCCGGCGAGCGCGCGCAATCCGGCGCGAGCGGCGCGAAGATCGCCTATCGCTTTCACGCGCGCGATCTGCATCTCGTGCTGGGGCCGATGACGGACGGCAAGCCGGTGCGTTTCAGAGTGACGCTCGACGGCAAGCCGCCGGGCGCTTCGCACGGCGCCGACACGGATGCAAACGGCGTGGGCGTCGTCGATAAAGAGCGGCTTTACCAGCTCGTGCGCCAAAGCGGCGCGGTTCAGGATCGAACGTTTGAAATCGAGTTTCTGGATGCCGGCGCGAGCGCGTATGCGTTCACGTTTGGTTAGCCAAACGCGACGAGCCGTGCGCTACTCGCATACGGGCTAATGCGCCGACGGCTTATGCAGGGAGTGCGCGTGCGCATAGGCCGGATGCCAGCCGCCGAGCAGACGGTCGACCGCTTCGCGCGCATCGCGCAGGGCGTTGGTCAGCAATTCATGCGAGGTGTCAGTCGAATACGCAGTCGTGTCGCAACGCGTATCGACGGTAAGCATGCGCTCGCCGAGCTTTCGCGTAATCGTGCGTTGTACGCGAATGCGTTGCATGTCGTCGGCGGGAAGGGCTTCGATCAGCAGGTCGAAGCCGCGATAAGTTTCGCTGAGGCGTTGCGTCATGTCGTGCCGTCCCGTGTCACGCACGCTTTGCCGTCGAGGCGAATGGACCCTCGCGACGTTCACGGCGCTCGCGCCGCTCACGCCGCCACCTGAACCGGCCGCTTAAGCACACCGACCGCGAGCGCCGTGACGACGGTGCCCACCGCGATCGCCAGCACATACATGCCGAGATGCGTGACCGCATTCGGAATCGGCAGCACGAAGATGCCGCCGTGCGGCACTTTCAGATCGACCGCTGACGCCATCGAAATCGCGCCCGTGATCGCCGAGCCGATCACGCATGCCGGAATGATCCGCATCGGATCGCGCGCGGCGAACGGAATTGCGCCTTCGGTGATGAACGCGATGCCGAGCACCGCGGCCGCGTTGCCCGCTTCCCGCTCGTCGGCGACGAAACGGTTTCGGAAAATCCACGTCGCGAGCGCGATGCCGAGCGGCGGCGTCATGCCCGCGGCCATCGCCGCCGCCATCGGCGTGTAGACCTGGCTTGCGATCAAACCGGTGCTGAACGCATACGCGGCCTTGTTGACCGGGCCGCCCATGTCGAAGGCCATCATCGCGCCGAGCAGCAGGCCGAGCGTGACGGCGCTGCCGGTTTGCATCGAGCGAAGCCAGTTTTCGAGGCCGTGCAGCGCGGTCGCGACGGGCGTGCCGACCACGTAGATCATCAGCAGACCGACGACGAGCGTCGAGACTAGCGGGATGATGAGCACCGGCTTGAGACCCTCCAGGTTGCGATGCAGCTTGAGCTTGCGGCTGATCAGCAAAGCCGTGTAGCCCGCGAGAAAGCCCGAAATAATGCCGCCGAGAAAACCCGCGCCGAGGCTCGCGGCGAGCATGCCGCCGACCATGCCGGGCGTGATGCCCGGACGGTCCGCAATCGAATACGCGATGTAGCCCGACAGCACCGGCACCATCAGCGCAAACGCGGACTTTGCGCCGATCTGGAACAGCGCCCACGCCAGCGTGCCTTTGTGCGCGTCGTCGAATGCGTAGATGCCGCCGAGCGCGAACGAAATCGCGATCAGCAGGCCGCCCGCCACCACGAACGGCAACATGAACGACACGCCGGTCATCAGATGCCGGTACGGTCCCGACGCTTTCGCCGAGCGCTGCTTCTTCGCTGCGGCGACCTGATCGGCGAGCGCGCCGCCCGCCGCCGATTGACCGTTTGCGCTTGCGTTTGCTTGCGAAGCGGGCGCGTTGCCGTCGACGGACGCTTCGGCAATCGCACGTTCGATCAACGCCGCGCCTTTGCCGATCGCGCCCTTCGTGCCGGTTTCGTAGATGGGCTTGCCGCGAAAGCGGCTTTTGTCGACTTGCGTATCGGCGGCGATCACGACGAGGTCGGCTGCGGCGATCTGTTCGTCGCTCAGCGTGTTTTGCGCGCCGACCGAGCCCTGCGTTTCGACGTGAATCGCGTGACCGAGCGACTTCGCGCCTTGCGCCAATCCTTCGGCGGCCATGAAGGTGTGCGCGATGCCGGTCGGGCACGATGTGATCGCAACGATTTTCAGCGCGCGTGGCGAGGCTTGCGGGCCTTGCGCGGCGTGTGCATTGCCTCCGCCTTGCGCCGTATTCGAAGCCACATTCGCGGCGACGCGTGCGAGCACCGCATCGGCTTCGCGGATCGCGTCGTCGAGCGACACGCGGTGAATCGTCTTGCCCGCAAACGGCGTTTCGTCGATGCGCTCATCGGCGTCCGCTGCGATCAGCACCGCGTGCGCCGCGTCGATCTGCGCCGCATTCAACGGATGCTGGACGCCGAGCGCGCTGCGCGTTTCGACGGCGAGCGAAGCGCCGCGTTTTTGCGCCGCGCGGTTCAAGGCCTGCGCCGCGACCATCGGCGACGCGCTTTGTTGCGGGGACGATACCAGTCCAATCAGCTTGTCCATTGCTCTTCCTGGCTTACACGGCTTGATGTTGGGTCACGCGCAGCGGGTTCGCGGCGACGCTGAAGGTGCGCAATTCGACTTGCGCGGCGAGCGCGTCGAGCGTCGCGCGATCCGGCAGATGCGGACCGACGCGCGCGAGCTTGCCCGCGGCGAAGGCGGTGGCGCGCCGGCCGACCTCCTGCCACGGACGCTTTTCCGCGAGACTTGCGACGAGCCCCGCGACGAGCGCGTCTCCGGCACCGACGGTGCTTGCCACCGGCACGCGCAACGGCGCCGCGCGCCAGCCTTCATAGGCTCCGGCACTTGCCGCTGCTTGGGAGTGCGCTTGCGAAGAATGCGCTTCGGAATGCAAGCGCGTCACGCCGAGCGCACCACGCTCGCCGAGCGAAACGACCACGTACTTGACGCCGCGTTCGGCCAGCTCGCAAGCGGCCTCGATCAACGCGTCGTCGTCGGCGAGCGAACGGTCGAGCGCGGCTTCCAGTTCCGCGCGATTCGGCTTGACGAGATCCGGCAGCGCGCCGGGCTCGTTCGCCGCGAGCGCGTCGGCGAGCGGCGCGCCGCTCGTGTCGAGCGCGACCTGCGCGCCCGCCGCATGCAATGCGCGCGTGAGCCGCCGATAGAACGACACGTCCACGCCCGGCGGCAAGCTGCCCGCCAGCACGAACCAGCGGCCCGGCGCGGCGAGTTCGATCACGCGCCGTTCCAGTGCGTCGACGTCGGCCGCGTTCGGCAGCGAGGTCGCGAGATTGATGTCAGTGGTTTGATCGCGCGCGGTATCGACCAGCTTCACGTTGATGCGCGGACGCCCCGCGATTCGCACGAAGCGGTCGACGATCTGCTTGTCGGCGAACATCGCGTCGAACGCGGTTGCGTCGTCGCGACCGAGCAGGCCCGTGACGATCGTCGCAATGCCGTAGTCGGCGAGACAGCCCGCGACATTCACGCCCTTGCCGCCCGCGTTGAATTCGAGCGATGCCGCGAGATTGACCTCGCCGAGCGCGAGATTCGCGACGCGCACGGTCTGATCGAGCGCCGGGTTCGGCGTGACGGTGACGACCGTGTTCATGCGGCCGCCTTGATCTCGGTGGCTTCGAGCGCGCGAACCGCGTCGACGTCCTCGCAATCCAGCGCGCGGCGCGCGAGCGCCTGCAATGCGTCGAGGCGCGATGCGCGCAGCCGCGACTTCACGGCGGGAATGTCGCGCGAGCTCATCGACAGTTCATCGACGCCGAGGCCCGCAAGAATCGACGCGCCGAGCGGATCGCCCGCGAGGCCGCCGCATACACCGACCCACTTGCGATGACGCCGCGCGCCGTCGACGGTCTGTTTGATCATGCGCAGCACGGCGGGATGCAGGCTTTCGGCCATGCGCGCGAGTTCGGGATGTTCGCGGTCGACGGCGAGTACGTATTGCGTCAGGTCGTTCGTGCCGATCGAAAAGAAGTCGACGAGCGCGGCGAAGTGATCGGCAAACGCGGCCGCCGACGGCGTCTCGACCATGATGCCGAGCGGCACCTTCGGCGCGTCGAGTTCGGCGCGCACGGTTTCCGCGAGCGCGAGCGCCTGGCGCGCTTCGTCCAGCGTGGAGACCATCGGGAACATGATCCACAGCGGACCTGTTTTGGCCGCGCGATAGAGCGCGCGCAACTGCGGCACGAACAGGTCGGGGCGGCGCAGGCACAGACGCAGTCCGCGCACGCCGAGAAACGGATTCGATTCGTGCGGCAGATTCAGATACGGCACCTGCTTGTCGCCGCCGATGTCGAGCGTGCGAATGATCAGATGACGTCCGCCGCTCGCTTCGACCATGCGCCGATAGCAGTCGTACTGTTCGTCCTCGCTCGGCGCATCGTGACGTTCGAGAAACAGGAACTCCGTGCGCATCAGGCCGACGCCGTCCGCGCCGTTCGCAATCGCGTCGCGCACCTGATCCGGACGCGTGATGTTCGCGCCGATTTCGAGCACGTGGCCGTCGAGCGTCGCGGCGGGCAGCGCGCGATTTGCCGCGGCGCGTCGAGCCTGCTCCGCGAGTTCGGCTTGCGTTTGACGCGCTCGCTCGAGGTCGCGCGCCGACACGCCGGCATACAGACGGCCGCTCGTGCCGTCGAGCACGGCGGCGCTGCCGTCGTCGATATTCATCAATGCGACGCCGCACGCGACCGCCGCCGGCACGCCGAGCGTACGCGCGAGGATCGCGGTGTGCGAGGTCGGGCCGCCCGACACCGTGCAGAAGCCGAGCGTGACGGCGGGGTCGAGCATCGCCGTGTCCGATGGCGTGAGATCTTCGGCGATCAGGATGGCGGGCGTGTCGAAGCGCGTGTCTGCCGCGACGTTTTCGCCGAGGTGCTTGAGCACGCGCCGCGCGACGTCGCGCAGATCGGTCGCGCGCGACGCAAGCAGCGGATCGGGCAATGCGGCGAGGCGCGCGGCCTGACGTTCGGCGGCCTGATGCCACGACCACGCAACGCCGTGTCCGTCGAGCAGCAGGCGTGCGGCTTCGGCGAGCAAGTCGGTGTCGTTGAGCAGTTCGCGGTGCGCCGCGAAGATCGCGCCTTCTTCCGCGCCGAGGCGTGCGGTCGTGTCGCGTGTGAGCGCGTCGAGTTCGCCGGCGGTATGGCGCAATGCTGTGTCGAGCCGATGCGTCGCTTCGACGGTTTCTTGCGGTTGGTCCTGAATGTCGAGCTGCGCGGTGCGCATCACGCGGATCGGACCGATGGAAAAGCCGGGCCCGGCGCTGACGCCTTCGAACACCGTCGCCGGATCGGCCGGTTCCCACGACACCGGCTGCGCTTTCTGCCGACGTGCGCGCGCCGCGGCGGCGCGCTCGTGCTCTTCGGCGGACAGCGCCTCGATGGTGCGCTTGAGGGCCGTGAGCGCGTCGGCGGCGTCCACGCCTTGCGCCGACAGCACCAGTTGCGCGTTCGCGGTCGCGCCGAGCTGCAACAGGCTGACGAGATTTTTCGGATCGGCGGCGAGCTTGCCGTTGCGCACGCGCAAGGCGGCCTGATAGCGCTTCGCCGTGGCCACCCATGCGCTTGCCGGCCGCGCGTGCAGCCCGTGCGGATAGTCGAGCACCAGTTCCACGCGCTGCGCGAAATCGGCGGGCGTACTGTCGACGACGCTCGTCACCGGATCGACTGAGGCGCCGTTGAGCGCATCGACGATCAGACCCGGATCGCGTGCGTCGATGAGCGCGCGCAGCTTGTCCGCGTCGCCGATCAGACGCGTGAGGCGTTGCAGCAGCGCGATGTGTTCGTCCGACTGAGCGGCAATCGCGACGACCAGGTTGGCGCGCTCGCCGTCGTGCCACTCGACGCCCTCGGGCAATTGCAGCACCGCGACGCCGGTGCGCCGGATCAGATGGCGGTCTTCCTGCATGCCGTGCGGAATGGCGACGCCGCTGCCCAGATACGTATTCGAGACTGTTTCGCGAGCGTGAAGACTGTCGACGTAGCCGGGCTCGATATAGCCGGCCGCGGCCAGCAGTTCGCCCGCCTGTACGATCGCGTCGTGTTTCGAACTGGCCCGTGCGTTCAATCGAACCAGCTCCGCGGTAAGCAGCGACGGCATCGCGTCTCCTGAAATCGAATCGTTGAAGTGGGTGTTATTGGAATCGATACCACTTTGTCCGTCAAGCGTTGCCCGCAAGCGGCATAGTTCACTTGAAATGGCATGAACGCAGGTAGAATGGCTCGAAAGAGCCGAGCAGCCTGTGTCCGGCGACAGCGGGCAAATGCCGAGGTCGTCGGGCAATCCAGGGAAAATACCGAGCGATTCGAGGAATCGATACCACTTTCATGAATCTACGAATCAAGGATGTTGCGCAAGCCGCCGGCGTGTCGGTCACGACGGTTTCGCGCGTGCTGTCGAACAATGGGCCGGTGCGCGATGCGGTGCGTCAGCGCGTGCTGGGCGCGATCGAGCAATTGGGTTATCGGCCGAACGCGGCGGCGCGGCGTCTGCGTTCCGGCGATACGGCGACCATCGGCCTGATCGTATCGGACGTGCGCAATCCGTTTTTCACCGAAGTCAGCCGCGCCGTCGAAGACGCCGCCTATCAGCAGGGCTTGCGCGTGATCCTCTGCAACACGGACGAAAACGCCGAGAAAGAGGCCATGTATCTGCGGCTGATGGAAGAGGAGCGCGTCACGGGTTGCATCTATTCGCCGACGCACGACGCGGCGCAGCGTTTCAAGGCGCAGGCCTATGACTTTCCCGTGGTGATGATCGACCGCGCCGGGCCGGCGGGCAGCGCGGATGCCGTCGTGCTCGATAACCGCGACGCGGCGGCGCGCCTCGTCGAGCATCTGGTGGGGCGCGGCTACCGGCGCATCGCCGGGCTATTCGGCAACGCGAGCACCACGGGCCGCGAGCGTCACGATGGTTTTGCGCACGCGCTTGGCCGACACGGTTTGCCGGTGCTGGCGGAATTCGTCGAACCGAACCCGGCGAGCGCGCTCGAGCATGTCGGCGCGTGGCTCGCGCGCGACGCGGATACGCGGCCCGATGCGATTGTCGCGAGCAACGGGCTGTTGCTGCTCGGCGCGTATCGCGAGATGCGCGCGCGCGGCGTAACGCCTGGAACCGACATCGCGCTCGCCGGTTTCGACAACGACGCGTGGACCGACCTCGTCACGCCGGGCATCACCGTCGTCGCGCAGCCGGTGTATGAGATCGGCAAGATCGCCATGCAATTGCTTACCCAGCGTCTCGCCGATCCTTCCATGTCCACACGTTCGCTCGTGCTGCCTGGCGATCTCGTGGTTCGCGGGTCCACGGCGGCGTGCTAGCGCTTCGCGCTTCACCGGCCACGTTCACGGCCATTTGGTATGCCACTTGCTGGATCGCGATGGTTTTTCTCTCGCAGGTCGCCATACATGTCAGCAACAACGAGTACCTGTCAAAGGTGGAGCGCCCGCCAGGTGCGGGTATTACACGAGGTGCCGCGTGTCCTCGTGGTCGACGACAACGAGGATGCGGCCGAAGCGCTCGCGACGTATCTATCGTATGAAGGTGTGGAAGCGCGCTCGGCGAACGGCTGTGACGAGGCGCTCGCGTGCGTAAAAGACTGGGTGCCCGACGTGGTCGTGCTCGACATCATGATGCCGGGGCGCGACGGCTACGAAACAGCAAGCGCGCTGCGCAGCTATCTGCCCACGCCGAGCCTCGGCATTGTTGCGTTCACTTCGCTCGATGAGGAACACGTGCGGGAGACCGGCCGCGGCCGACACAATTTCGACGGCTATTGTCAGAAGGGCACCGCGCCTAACGTGCTGCTCGCCTTGATGCGCACGCTGTGGCGCGAGAGAAACTGAGCATGCGATCGATCAGTGCAAGGCGAGCGTGACGATGCAGCACAGCACGAACACCAGCAACCCGGCGGCGACGGCCACATCGACTGGATAGCGCATGCTTCACCCGCACTGACGTTTAAACAGTCCTTATCCTAATCAACAGAGGGAAGACGAAAAAGCGGCCAGTGAACAGCAATGTGGGAGAACCAACGCTGCGCGAAGAACGTCGGCGCGAGCGTGTTTGCGGTAGCGCTTCCAGTTGCCGATGCGTGTTTGCTAGGGCTTGCTTTGCGGCGCGCGATCGAACGGCGGCCGCGGCAGCTTGTCGATTGCCGCGAGGTCTTCCGACAGGCTCGTGCGCAACGTGGCGATTGCCTGCTCGGGATTGGCGGGCTTCAACTGCTCGCGCGCGAGCGAGTCGTACACGTAGTGGCGCAGCATCGGATCCTGCGTTTTGTTCAGCACGTCGTGATAGACCGCGACGATGTCGCCCGGTCGTCCGCTCAGCGCGTAGAGACGGCGCAACTGTTCGAGATCGTTGACGACTGCGAAGCCGGGACCCATCGGGCCGATTGGACCGGCGGGCTCCATCGCGGCATGAGGTCCATGCGGCGCATCGCCTTGCGCGTGCGCGGGCTGCGGCGCGTTTTCTTCTGCCGATGCGGTTGTTGCCGCGATTGCGGCGAGGTTTATCGCGGCGGCCAGCGCCGCGCCCAATATCTGTTTTTTCATCACGTCGCTCCCATTCGACAAATGCCGGCGCGACAGTGCGCCGGTTCATCGAAAAGATAGACGAGACACCGTCGCCGCGGGTTACGAACGCGTGTCCGCACACTTACGAACTCTTGCTGCCGATGCGCGTGTGCATGCGGATGGAGACGCGCCGCGAAGAACTTCGCACGGCGCGTGGAACGGCGCATGCGCTGGCGCAATGACGTCGGATGGCGCATGATGGACGCAATGTGCCGTCCGACCCCGCAACCGCGCAGCGCGGCCGCAGGGGCGCGGCGCACCGGGAGCGCCTGCGTTTGCGTGTGTGTCTGTGTTTGCGTCGCGTGAATCATGCGGCGCAGCGCCGCCGGCGATCGTTCAACCGTAAAGGAGGATTTCGCATGGACCGACCTGATACCGCCAATCCGTTTGGCGATTTCACCAAAATGCTCGAGCAGTTCAAGCTGCCCGGCTTCGACGTGCCCGCCATCATGGAAGCACGGCGCAAGGATGTCGAAGCACTGGTTCAGGCGAATCAGACTGCGTTTCAAGGCATGCAGTCGCTCGCGCAGAAACAGGCGGAGATGTTGCGCACGACGCTGGCCGAGTTGCAATCGCTGACGACGCAACTATCGGCAAGCGGCAGCACGCCTTCGCCAAAAACCGCGGAGCTGATCCAGCAAAGCCTGCACAAGTCGCTCGCGGACATGCAGCAGCTCGCGCAGGCGGCGTATCAGACGCAAGCGGAGTCGTATGCGGTGATCGCAAAACGCGTCGAAAAAAACTTGCAGGAATTGCGCTCGCTTTTGCAGCAGCAACAGCAGAAGACGTGATTGCCCAGTAGTCTGCCGCTCGCGGACGGCTGATGCCGTTCGCAAGCCAGGCCGCGGAAGGTCGTCGAAATCCGGCGAACGTTTCGCGGCTTTTTCATGTGCCGCGCTCGTCGTTGCTCGTTTAAAGCGGCGGAAATTTCAGCGCGCGCTTACATCGTTCGCTTCGCTGCGTGCCACGGGGCTCCTTTTCGGAAGCAGCGTGTTGCCGGTTTGCGCGAGTCCGAACAACGCGTATTACTGCCCGTCTTCGACACAGCAGTTGAGCGCGATGATCGAAGGCGCGAACGGCGCGACGAGCGCGGTGAATTTCAGCGTGGCCAATGCGAATACGGTTGCGCAGACCTATGCCGGCGACTCCGCATTGCCGCTGCTGGCAGGGCCCGTTTTCGTGACATCGTCGATTTTCGATTGGGGCTTGCCGTTCTTCTATGGACGCAACGTGTACGCCGCCATCGAGCAGCAGGCCACACCGAGCGGCGTCGGGCCTTACGTCGCGTATTGAACCGTTGCGAGAGTCGGCCAATAAAAAAAGCCACACCGGCTTATAGGCCGGTGTGGCTCTCGTTTGACCTGCTGTTCTTTATTGCTTGTCCAACTCTTGTAGCAGCTTGAGTACGGATTTGCCGAATGCCTGCGGGCGGCCCTTAAAGATCCGCTCGACGGCTTTATCTTCGATCAGCCGCCGGCGCAGCGCTTCGCGTTCGTCGTGCTGTTCTGCGAGACGTGCTGCGGCTTTCACGTATTCGTCCTTGGAGTAGGTCGTGAGCCAGTCTGGCAGACCCGCGCGCTCGAAAAGTCCGCGGTCGATATGTTCGAAGACTTCCGGCCCGCAAAGATTGACGCCCGGCAGACCCATCGTGAATGAATCGACGATACCGTTGGTGTTGCCGAACGGGAAGGGGCTCACGAACATGTCCAGGCCGTTCAGTACTTTCAGATAGTTCGGATAGGAGAGCGAGCCGTACACGTCCACGTCGGATTCGGGCAGCGTTGCATGAATCGATTTCCTGACGTAGGCCAGATCGATGCTTTCGCTCCAGGCGGTCATGAAGTGGAAGTGCACCGGCACACGCGCTGTCTGCACGATCGCTTTACATGTCTCGAGAAAGTCCGGGTTGATTTTCATGGCGCTTGCCGTCACGCCGATATGCACGACGTCGCGACGTTCGGGAACGGATGCCGTGATGGGCGTCAGCAGTTTTGAAGGCACATACGGCTGTCCATCCTTCGGAAGACGAAGCAACTTCTCGCTGAAGCACGCCGGGTCGCCCACAAAATCGTCCTCGACACTCACATAGTCGATGTGCGCGGAATGCATGGTCGCGGGATGGCCGAGTCCGGCAATCTGCAACGGCGCAACGCGCAGGTTCGATAGAAAGATGGTGTGCGCGAACATGCCGACGCTCGGCATATACAGCACGTCGGGTCGTTCCCGCTCGGCGAATTCCTGAATCTGCCGAATGCAGTCGCCGATAAACTCCGGATGCTCGAACTCGATGAAGCGGTCGAAAACCGCGCGCCCGGTTTCGTCCACGTGCTGATCTTCGCCGAACGCGACGACTTCGAAATGTTCGCGTGCCGCGAGCATGGTGCGCGAATGCGTCCGGTAAATAGAATGGCCGCCGGAAAACCATTCGAGCACGACAAGCATGATTGGCTTGCGGCCTTTAACTGGCCTATGGGCAACGCTGGATTCAGGTCCCAACAACTCGAGGGTCTCCAGCTTTTTGCGTACCAGACGACTGATGCTGCGCTTGAGCTCATGCCGCTTCGGCGAAGTGGAATAGCTGCAGTGCATATACGAGCCGAAAACCGCGTTGGCCGGCAGATCGTCCAGGTCTTCCACCAAGTCGACCTTTGCCGGAAGCCATTCGAGCAGACGTTCGCGCTTGTCGTGCGCAGCGGGAGAGATATGTACCGCGGCACTGACGATTGAAATGGCGAGACTCGTCGCAAGCACGGGGTCGCACTTGTGAAGTTCCTCGAAATCGATGTCGTACTTCGAGCCGGACGTGTAGAGCACGAGTTGCTTGCGGGTCAATACGTCGCGAGCCGCGGCGTCGTCGCTGTCACGCGACGTCTCGAGCAGTTTCTCGACGATGTGGTCCGTCGAACCGTACGAACTCACCGCGAAAATCATATCGATCCAGGAACGGCCGCAGAACATGACGTTGATCCTGTCGGCGTCAAGCGCGTATTCCGGTGCCGAGAGCAGCGCAGTGAAGGCGTCCGCGATGCGCTGCAGCGTTTGCCGCGCGGCTTCGTCGTCGGCGGGATTCGGGCGGTTTTTCGCAAAGCGCTCGATACCGAGCCCGCCGCGATTTTGCCGCAGGGTGTCCAGCAGTGCGGCGAACTCTTCATGCGCGGCGTCGTAGTCGCCGGCGTGGACCTGGGATTCGAAACGATCGAGGGAAAATTGTGTGCTCATGGCCGTGGTCAGTAGTGAGCGGCTTGCGGTGTTCTGCGCGGCCGTCGTAATCAATGGAAAACGCGAGCGGCGGAAATGCGGGCAGCCTGGATCAGACTGCGACGCATGTCTCGTCGGCTAAATACGATTTTCAGAGATTTGAGCGGGCAGGTATCTAGGAGCAGTCTTATTTTTGAGACGGAACTCCTGGACGACTCCTGCAGGCCGGCGCGGCTGTGAGCGCGGACTCCGGCGCTGCTAGTGCTGTGCTGGCGGCGAAGCCGGCGATTTGTCCCCCGCTTCCGCGATCACGCGATGCACGAAGCGCAGTTTGTCCACGACGGGCGCGGCCAACGCGAATGGATAGCCGTCCGGCATGCCGAGGCTGCGATTCAGGCCGTTCAAGGCGTAGGTGAGCGGAAACCAGCGCTTCATGAGCGTATCGAAGCTCGCGTTTTCAACGGGCGTGCGGTCAGTCAGCGTGGGCTCGCGCGGATCGTCGGAAAGCAGCGCGATGCCATACGCGGTCGAGGTGTCGAGCACGTCGACGATCATCAGATAATGCGCCCATGTCTCCGCCCAATCTTCCCAGGGATGCATCGTTGCATACGCACTGATGTACGACGCCTGCCAGTCGGCCGGCGCGCCGACACGATAGTAGGTGTCGAGTGCGTCGCCGTAATTCGCGCGCTCGTCGCCGAAAAGCTCGCGGAACGCTGGGAGCCAGCGCGGATTGTTCGCTATCAGCCGGCTGAAATAGTAGTGCCCGGTTTCGTGGCGGAAGTGGCCGAGCAGCGTGCGATACGGTTCGCCCATTGCAGTGCGGACTTTCTCGCGATGCGCGTCGTCGGCCTCGGCGATGTTGAGCGTGATAAGCCCGTTGTCGTGGCCGGTCATCACACGCGAACCGTCGCCACTGTCTTCGAGAAATTCGAACGCGAGACCTTGCTGCGGATCTTGCCGGCGCGATTTGACGTCGAGACCGAGTTCGGCGAGCGTGTAAAGCAGCCGCCGTTTCGCCACTTCCAGACGATACCAGTAGAGCCGGTTATCCGGCGTGCTGAGATTCGGAATGGTGCGCGTCAGTTGGCAGGCGCGGCATAGCGTGTCGGGCGAATCGGCCGGAATCATCCAGTTGCAGACGT
This sequence comes from Paraburkholderia sp. GV068, assembly GCF_003058125.1. Classification (NCBI taxonomy): domain Bacteria; kingdom Pseudomonadati; phylum Pseudomonadota; class Betaproteobacteria; order Burkholderiales; family Burkholderiaceae; genus Paraburkholderia; species Paraburkholderia sp. GV068. The sequence continues at coordinate 87,013 of NZ_QBUB01000002.1, read as the reverse complement.
TTTCCACCGCGTAGTTGTGGCATTGCTTGTAAAGCGCACCGTCTGCTTGGGGATGCAGGCTGCGCCAGCGCGCTTCGCCCGCATCTTCAAACGCGCTGATTGCACGCAGTTGCGGCAGATAGCCGAGCAGTGCCGCGCAGCGTTCACAGCGGACGTTTTCGAAGAACACTCGTTGCGAGCAGCGGTTGCAGTGGAACGTTTTCATGACGAAGCTCGAGCGGTGAGTGGCCTGAAGTGCCAGTAAGAAGCCTGGGCTTTGCGCAATGTCCGTGCCGCGTTTCGCTGGCGTCGCCGGTTTCGGGCATGGCTGATGCGTGCTGAATGTGCAGCGAGTCAGGTAATCGGCCAACGCCTTGCTGGCAATATAATCCTTTGCATACTGCGAAGTCACGAGGTGATCATGACGCGGCCGTTTTTCACGATCGGGCATTCCACGCGCGCGCTTTCCGAGTTCATCGGTCTGCTGGAAAATTCGGACGTCGAAGTATTAGTCGACGTGCGCAGCATTCCACGTTCGCGAACGAACCCGCAGTTTAACCGCGATACGTTGCCGGAGTCGCTGGCGCCGGCTCATATCGACTACGTGCATCTGGAGGAACTGGGTGGGCGGCGCGGGCGCCGCAAGGACGAAGGTCCGTCTGTGAACGACTACTGGACGCATCCCGCGTTTCGTAACTACGCCGATTACGCAATGACGGACGCTTTTCAGAAGGGACTGGCGGAACTGCGGGAACTGGGGCATCGCCGACGTTGCGCGATCATGTGCTCCGAAGCAGTCTGGTGGCGTTGCCACCGGCGCATCATTACCGATTACCTGCTGATGCACGGCGAACCGGTGTGCCACATCTTGAGCGCGCAGCACGTTGACACCGCAACCATCACGCCGGCTGCACAGGCGCAGCCTGACGGCCTGCTGATCTATCGTGCGGATTCCGCTTCGCATTGAAGCGGAATCGTTGCGGCTAGCCGGTTGCGCTTAGCCGGCCTTGCCGATAGGAGCGAAGCGGCGTTTCGCGCGCGTCGGCGTCAAACGACGGAACCGCTCTTTCTTGTGCTCTTCTTCGAAGTAAGTGAGCGACGGCTTGACGAGATCGCTGCGCGAGACGATGCCAACAAGACGCATGGACTTCGAATCCGCCACGACGGGCAGCCGTTCGAGGCTGTGCACAGCAAGTCTCGTCGCAACCAGTCGGCATGTTTCGGTCGGCAACGCGAACACCGGCGAGCGCCGTTCGAAGACACTGTCTACGTTCATGGCAGTGCGCAAATCGGGGTTCTCATCGCGGAACTGTTCGAGCAATGCGCGATCGGCCACGCCGATTACCGCGCCTTCACGCACGACGGGATACGCGCGGCGAGTCTGCTTCGCGCCGAAGAAAGTGTCGAGCGCCGCGCCGACCGTCATGCCGGCATCGATCGAGTCGACCGAGGCGGTCATCACTTCATCCACGTGATGGCGCTCGAGCGGATCGACGCCGTACTCACGGTAGATGTGATAGCCGCGCCGCGCGATTTTTTCCGTCATGATCGAGCGGCGCATGGTCACGGTGGCGAAGCCATGCGCGACGAGCGTTGCAGTGAGCAGCGGCAGCAGCGCGTTGCTGTCGTGGGTGAGCCCGAAAGCGAACACGATTGCGGTGAGCGGCGCGCCGAGCGTGGCGCCGAGCGTCGCGGCCATGCACACGAGCGGCCACAACGCAGGCTCATTGCCCGGCAGCCAGTGCGAGAGGACGGTGCCGAGCCCCGCGCCGAGCATCAGCAGCGGGGCGAGCACGCCGCCGGACGTGCCGGAACCGAGCGCGACGACCCACATGACGGCCTTCACCGCGAGCAGCACGATTGCGATCTGCAACGCGATGTGCTGATGCAGCAGATCGCCGATCACGTCATAGCCCACGCCCAGCGCGCGCGGTTCGAGCCATCCGCCGATACCGACGACGATGCCGCCGAGCGCGGGCCACCACATCCAGTGAATCGGCAGTTTGCCGAAAAGATCTTCGGTCTTGTAGAGCGAGGCGGACAGTGCCGACGCCAGCGCACCGGACAAAAGCCCTGCAATCAGGCAGGAAAATAGCGACCAGCCATCGGGCGCGGCTGTTTCGAGCGGGAAGAGCGGACCCGTGCCGAAGAATGCCGCGCGAGCAAAACCGGCCACCGCGCAGGCCACAGCGACCGGCAGGAAACTGCGCGGCCGCCATTCGAACAGCAGCAATTCGACCGCCAGCAGCACGGCCGCCAGCGGCGTGCCGAACACGGCGGTCATGCCCGCGGCGGCGCCTGCGACGAGCAGCGTCTTGCGTTCCGCCGCCGTGACCTTGAAGCATTGCGCGATCAGCGAACCGAGCGCGCCGCCCGTCATGATGATCGGCCCCTCGGCGCCGAACGGACCGCCGCTGCCGATCACTATGCCCGACGACAGCGGCTTGAGCACCGCCACTTTCGGCGACATCCGGCTCTTGCCGAAGAGAATGGCTTCGATTGCCTCGGGAATGCCATGACCGCGGATTTTCTCCGAGCCGAAGCGCGCCATCAATCCGACAATCAGTCCACCGACTACCGGCACGCCAATGACCCAACCGCCCAGGCTGTTATGCGCCGGCGAATGTTCGGCGAATGACAGCGTGCCGAAGAAGAACAGGTTCGTGAACAGATGAATCAGATTGAGCAGCACGAATGCTGCCAGCGTACTGACCGCGCCGATGCACGCAGCGAGCGCGAAGATGCCTGGCAGCCGTGCGTTCGCGGAGAAGTCGCGCTTGTGGGAGTCCATGGTCATAGTTAGTCGAGGTCGATCTGGGGAACCTGGAACGCGCCTTTCAGCGATTTCAGCTCGGCGCGGTGCAGTTCCGCGAGTCTCGCAAGCACCCGCTCACCGGCTTTTTCAATGTGCACTTCAACCTGGCGGCGGTCGGTCTCGCTAGTCCGGCGGCGCACGAGCTCGAGCGCCTCGCAACGCGACACCAGCGCGACGACGCCGTGATGTTGAGCCTGAAGCCGCTCGGCCAGTTCGCCGACCGTTGCCCAGTCGCGCTCCGGATAGCCCTTGATGTGCAGCAGCAACAGATACTGCAGCGGCGTAATGCCTTCGCTCTGCGCGGCCTGTTCCGAGAACCGCTCGAAGCGCCGCATCTGATAGCGGAACTCCGACAGTTGCTCAAAGTCGGCTTTGCGCAGCCCGCGAGCCCGTTCTTTCATTGTTCGTCTGCCTGCTTGAAGAAGACAAAAATTATATCACAAAATGATGTAATCGACCGGTGCTATTCGTCTGCCGATAGCTTGCCGCAATCCTTAGGCGGCCTGCTGCGCCTTCACCACGGTCTGACGATAAAGACCGGAAATCAGATCGACTTGCGTAATCATGCCGACTACATGTCCGGCGGCATCGAGTACAGGAATATGGTGGTGCCCGTAGTCCGCGAACATCGGCACGAGGTCCGTTATCGGCGCATTCACTTTGACGGTGCACACGTCGGTCGTCATCACGCTGCCCACGGTCGGCGCACGCAGTGCATCGCCGCGCAGCCAACCGTCGAAATAGGCGACGAACGGCACGAACTGGCCAAAGATTCTTTTATCGACGAGGTCGGCACGCGTCACGATGCCGACCAGCGTGTGGTCCGCGTCGATCACGGGCAGGGCTTTGACCTTGTTGCGCTTGAGCAGCGCCCAGGCGGCGACCGCGCGCGTCGCCGCCGATACCGACACGACGTGGCGCGACATGATGTTCTCGCAGGTCAACTCGTTGAAGCTGCGCGAGAAGGCCTGAAGCTGGGTTTCGCGCAGCAGCGATTCGAGGTCGTCCGGATCGATGTCGAGCATTTCGCTGCGCCGCCTGAGCACCGCTTCGAGGTGGGCGCGCGTGAAGCCGGCGCGCGACGACGCGTCGGCCGCACTGCCCGGCGCGCCGCGTGCCGCGCGCACCGAATGCGGATAGCGGTGGCCCGTCGCCGCGTGATAGGCGATGGCGGCGGCCAGCAACGCGGCGGATTGCACGGCGATCGGCTCGAGCACGAAGCGGTAGCCGAGCGCATGAATTGCCGGCCCGCCGAGCACGGCGGTCAAAGCGACCGCGCCCGAGGGCGGATGCACGCAGCGAAGCGCGAACATCCCGCATATCGCCAGCGCGACTGCCAGCGCGGCCGCGAGTGTCGGGTCGGCAATCACGTTAGCGCAGGTCACGCCGATCGTCGCCGAAACCAGATTTCCGCCGATGATCGACCACGGCTGCGCCAGCGGACTTGCCGGCACCGCGAATAGCAGCACGGCCGAAGCGCCCATCGGCGCAACCAGCAGCGGAATGTTCGCGCCGGGTCCGAACAGCAGGTACATCGAGCCGCCGGTGAACGCGATGCCGATCAGCGCGCCCAGACAGGAACGCGCGCGCTCCTGCCATTGCACTGTGACTGGTACGGGGACGAAGCTGGACAGCCAGCGCAGGACGAGAGAGCGGGACAAGGTGCGAAAAAGGCGAGTGAGTGGATTGTGCTGGAGTGCGACGGTACCAGGGAAACCCCGGGCAACGCGAATACCGTCTGGTCATGATTATATTTCAATATGATATAAACGGCCCGCGCGTGGGCAGACGACGAGGGGTTCCGATTCAGCGGGGCAGCGTATCAGTACGGCGTTGGGCTCCATTCGCCGGCCGCGCTAGCGGCGCGATTTCACCTGTCATTTAAATCACGTTGTGATATAAACGGGATGGGTGCCTAACGGCACTCAACCGCGCTGCGTGCGTATGCAAAAGGAGCCATCATGCTGATCACTTTTCAATCCAGTGCGTCACCTGATGTGGTGATGCTTCGCGACCTCGCCCAATATCTATTGGGGCTGATCGGTAAGCGTCTGAACGAGCGGGGCGTGATCATGCACGACGAATTGCCCGCCGCGATTAACCGCCTGGAATCGGCCATTACCGAAGACGCCAGCGCCGAAGTCGCGCTCGAGGCGTTGCATCGCTCGCCTGGCAATCGGCGTGAGCCGAGCAATGGGCTTTCGCAACGTGCATGGCCATTTCTGGATATGTTGCGCGAGGCGCGCAAACGCGGCGCGGACATTATCTGGGGGCTGTAACCCCCGCCGTGCCGACGCGTTCTTCAGATGTTGCGGCCGCGTTTATCGGCTAGGTGAATAGCGGCACGGCTTCGATCAGCGCGAAGCCGACTAGCGCTCCGACTGTCGCGCCTATGAGCCGGGGATGCAGTCTCTGCAGGTGCAGCGTGTCGAGCAGCGCGCCGATCAGAATGATGCCGAGCAGCGCAAAGGCGACCAGCAGAAAGCCGATTTCGAAATCGTTGCCAATGATCATTTGATCCTCCCACGGGAAGCGCGACCGGCATCGACAACATGTTGCGCAGATCACGCTCGCCTTCATTATATGTCATATTATGATGTATCAGGCGATGAATACTTGGAGGCCGTGCACAGCAGCGTTGCGGTCTACCTCGCTTATGCCGCAAAGCGGCATATACTGAATTGCGCAGGTTCGTTTTTCTTGGAGGAGGAACGACATGTCGGCCTTCAACCGCATTCTTCTCTGTTATGACGGAACCCGCGAAGGGCAGCACGCGCTTGCGGACGGTGCCCGTCTTGCGCAAGAACTCGCAGCGCAAGTGCATGTGCTCTCTGTCATCGACAATTCCGCGTGGGTGCAAGGCGCGGATATTACGTCGGCGATACCGGTGGATATGATTAACGATTCGGTCAAAAGCGTGCTAGACGAGGGCTTGAAAAAGCTGGCTGCCAAGGGCATTCACGCGACCGGGCACTTTGCGATCGGCGATCCGCTCGATCAGATTCCTTACTTCGCCAAAGAGCTGAACGTCGATCTGATTGTCGTGGGACATCATCGGGCAGGCCGGCTCGCACGATGGTGGGGCGGCAGAACCGATGGCCTGTTGCTCGACAGGGTGAGTTGCAGCGTGCTCGTCACGATGGGGCCGCAAACCGAATCGGCCGCGGAATCAGCCTCGGAATCACGCGGTGCCGCGAGTCCCGGCGAAACGACGTCTCCAGTCGAGCATTCGTGACGCCTCAATCGATCTGCCCGCCGCCGTTCGCGTGTTCCAGTTCATTCACCTGATCGATCGCGGCGTTGCGGGCATAGATGTACGCGCGATTGAATGGATAGTCGCTGCGGGTCCACGGCAGGCGGCCGGCCGATTCGTCGTGTATCGTCGCCGGCTCTGCGGGACGCGATGCAACGATCTGAAACAGCGACGTCCAGCCGCGTTCGAATCCCATTGCCGACCCGGCGAGATACAGCCGGTACGCGCGAATAATCTTTTCCGCGTCCTCGCCGAGAATGCGGCGCGCTTCGTCGATATGCGCGTCGAGCGCATCGGCCCAATGCCAGAGCGTGCGCGCGTAATGCGGGCGCAGGCATTCCGCGTCGACCGCTTCGAGGTTGCCGCGCGTCATCGCATCCATGATGACGCTCACGTGTACGAGCTGGCCGCCGGGGAAAATATATCGGTCGATGAAATCGCCCATGCCTCCGCCGACTTCTCCGTTTTCCACGCCGCCGGCGGTAATGCTGTGATTCATCATCAGACCGCCGGGTCGAAGCAGTCGCCGCATCTTGGCAAAGTACAAAGGCAGGTTAGGGCGGCCGACGTGTTCGCACATGCCGACCGAAGCGATCTTGTCAAAGGGCGCGGATTCGTCGACGTCGCGATAGTCCTGCAGCAGCATCGTGACGCGCCCTTGCAGTCCTTTTTCTTCGATGAGCCGGCTGACGTACGCATGCTGGTTCTTCGACAGCGTAATGCCGGTAGCGGCAACACCGTAGTGTTCCGCGGCCCACAGCAACAGCGCGCCCCAGCCCGCGCCCACGTCGAGAAAACGTTCGCCGGAGCGCAGCATCAGTTTCTTGCAGATGTGATCGAGCTTTGCCTTCTGTGCGTCGGCAAGCGACATATCCGGTGAAGAAAAGTAGGCGCACGAATACACGCGCAGCGGATCGAGCCACAGCGCGTAAAAGTCATCGGAGATGTCGTAATGGTGCTGAATCTGCGCGGCGTCTTTTGCACGGCTATGATGCGTGCGCTCCCACACGGCGCGTCGCGTGCGGCTCACGCGATCGACCAGCCATCCATGCGATTCGTGCGTAGGGTCGCCGCGCAGCAAAGCCGGCGCGGCTGCCATCAGGTCGTGCATGTCGCCTTCGATTTCCAGCCGGCCTTCCACATAGTCTTCCGCGAGCCGCCCGATCGCGCCCTGCCGCAGGTGCAGCAGCGCCCGCATGTCGCGAATCTCAAACGACAGACGCGGTTCTCGCGCGCCGATACGATGGCCGTCGGGCAGCGCGACGGCGCAGGGCACCGGCATGCCGGCTATCTGCTGTTCTGCGGGCGAACGCAAAAGGCTCCAGAGCGTCATGGCGTCGACTCCTCGTGAGAACTTTCGTGTTTCTGGGAAGCATCATTCGTGCCGCGACAAACGAGCTAAGCAACGCTGTATAAGCAATCGAAAACGTTGACATAGCAACCAGCGCATTCGCTATTAGCCCGCCTTTCCCCTCATTGCAAAGCTTTCATTGCAGTGACAGGATGCTTACATGCAGGGCGTCGATGCGGACGCCCCGCGCATTTCATCAGACGTCGACACATCATGCAGCGCAGGGACTTTGTACTCGCAGCGTTAGGCACGGCCGGCATGCTCGGCCGCCCGCCCACCATGTCGACAGCCGACTTCGAGATCGTGTATCCGCGAATCCGCACTGGCGGCGAGGTGCACGCGGCATTCGCACTCGCAGTATTGGATCTGGCCATGAAGACGGCCAACGTCACGTACTCGATTCGTCAGGCCGATGTCGCGATGGAGCGCCGCCGCGCGTTAACCGAATTGGCCGACGGCAATTCGATCAATCTTCTTTGGACGAGTATGGACAGGCGCGCCGAAAGCGGTCTGAACGTCGTCCCTATTCCGGTGAATCGCGGCTTGATCGGCTATCGCCTCTTCGTCATAAGAAAAGACCGGCAAGCCCAATTCGACCGCGTCCGAAACCTCGCCGATCTGCGGCAGTTGACGGCCGGCCAAGGGCTCGGCTGGGTCGACACCGACATTCTGCTCGACGCCGGTTTGAAGGTCGAAACATCGAGCACCGACACGCTCTTCGCGATGACGCGCGCCGGGCGAATAGATTATTACCCCAGGGGACTCATCGAGGCGTTCCCCGAAATTGAAGCGCACAATCGGATCGACCCTGAGTTGACGGTGGAAAAACGTTTGCTATTGAAGTACCGGTCCGACTTTCTCTTTTATGTCGCTCGCCGGAATCCGGCTTTGGCATCGACAATCGAGCGCGGCTTCATGGCGGCTTATAAAAACGGCTCGTATATGCGGCTGTTCAATGCGCATCCGTACATTCAGGGTGCGTTGGCGCAGGCCGATTTGCGCGAGCGGACAGTGATTGAACTGGAGAATCGCTATCTTTCCGCAGCAGACCGAAAGATTCCGGAAGAGTACTGGATGCAGTGGCCAATTGTGGCGCGCAACCGCTAGGACAATGGCAATGTGCGAGCGGGGTCAGGATTTCCTTACCTGCGAATCGGGATACCCCTGGCGCATTCTCCGCGCTGACTGACTGCCGTGCGATGCGCTTCGTTCTATGATGAGCGGGTCAAAATGGCCTAACCGGATGAGCAGAAATGATTCCGTATCTGTCGCAGCGCGAAAACGAGGTGGAGCATATCAATTCGATCTGCTTCCGGCTATTCGATATCTGGTGCGAACGACGCTGCATCACGCCGCTGGGGTATCTGCTGCATTGCTGGCCGCTGGTCGACAGCGGACCGAAGGCGATCAGGCGAGTAGGCGAAACACTGCGGGAATTGCGCAAGTCTCATCATACGGAACTGGATGGCGACGTCGCGGCAATGCTTCGCGAACTGGCCGATTGCGTGGACGATCTCCTGCTTCGCGCAGTGCACGAGCCGGCAGGGGCAACCGGAATCCGGCTGTCGTCGTGAGTCGAATACAGCACGCTGGACACGTAATCCGGCAACGCTCTCGCATGGCGTCATAACGTAATAACCGCTTGTTTAAGGCGGGTGCCGTAAAACCGCAGTCGCTGCACGAGCGCGCAACACGAACTGACATCACCATGCTTGCGGGGGCAATATGGCTGTCGACCTCATGGGACAGTGGCGGTATCCGCTCAGGCGGTTGCGGCACAGTGTCGTGCTCCGGCTTCTCGCAGTCGTGATTCTGTTTAGTTGCGTGCTCACCTTGTTGTTGACCGCGCTGCAGATCGAGCGCGATTACAGCGCCGGTGTTGCGCTGATCGAGAACCGTCTCGCGGATATCGATAAAAGCTACCGCGATAGTCTCGGCGAGGCGCTGTGGCGGTTAGACGATGCGCAATTGCGGCTCGAACTGGGCGGCATTGTGCGTCTCGCGGACGTCAGCACGGCTCAGGTGCGTCAGTCCGGAAGCGGCACGGCGCCGCTGCTCGTGTCCGCCGGTAAGCCCGCAAGCGGACCCGCAATCACGCGCGAGTACCCGCTCGTCTATCGCGTGCTCGGCAAGGAGCAACGCATTGGCACGCTATATGTGCAGGCGACGTTGAACGATCTCTACGACGATCTCACGCACACGGCGCTGCTCATTCTCGTTACTCAGGCCGCCAATACCTTCCTCGTTTCTCTTTTCATCTTCTACGTACTCACGCGGCTCGTGACGCGTCATCTCGCGGTACTCGCGCATACTGTCGAGGACTACGATTTTCGGGAGCCCGCGCAGCCGTTGAAACTGAATCGGCGCGCGCCCCGCGAGCCCGACGAACTGGAACGCGTGGTGACGGCCTTCAATTCGATGGGCGCGCGCCTGCACCACGCCTATCTCGACGAGCGCGAGGCCGCCGCCGAGCGCGAAGCGCGTCGCTCGGCCGAGGCGGCGAATCGCGCGAAAGGGGAGTTCCTCGCCAACATGAGTCACGAATTGCGCACGCCGTTAAACGCCATTCTCGGCTACGCGCAGATCTTGCGGCGCGACGCAAGCCTGAGCGAGCACCATCGCGAAGGCGTCGGCGTGATTCAACGCAGCGGCGAACATCTGCTCGCACTGATTGGCGACGCGCTCGATTTCGCGCGGGTCGAAGCGGGCCGCTTGCGCATTGAGATGAATGACGTGCCGCTCGCCGGCACACTCGACGCAATTCGCGAGATCATTGAAGTGAAGATTGCGCAGAAGCATGTCGAGTTTATCTGGCGCGTTGCGCCCGATGTGCCCGATGCAGTACGCGCTGACGAACGGCGCTTGCGTCAGGTGCTGCTGAATCTGCTGGTCAACGCATTCAATTACACGGATCAGGGCAGCGTGAGCCTGTTGATCGAAATGAGCGCGGCGGGCAAGGTCTGCTTTGAAGTGCGCGATACGGGCATCGGCATGGATGCCGATCAGCTCCAGACTATCTTTGAGCCTTTCGAACAGATCATGCATACGGAGCGCGGCGCGAGCGGCACGGGGCTCGGCCTCACGATCAGTCAGCAGTTGCTTCGCGCAATGGGCAGCGAGATTCATGTGCAAAGCCAGCCTGGCCGCGGCAGTTTGTTCTGGTTCGAACTCGACGCGGCGGCAGTCGTCGCGCCGCTCGCGGCGCCTGCCCGCACGGACGCGCGCATGGCGACGGGTTACAAAGGGCCGCGCCGCAAGGTCGTCGTGATCGACGACGTCGCGATGAACCGCGCGGTCATGGTCGAGTATCTTGGCCGGCTCGGCTTCCAGATCGTCGAGGCGACAGGCGGCCGGCAAGGACTTGCGAGGATCTTGAGCGAACGTCCCGCGCTGATCGTCACCGACGTCGTGATGGCGGATATGGACGGACTCGAAGCGACCCGCCGATTGCGGCAAATTCAGGGCTTTGCGAATGTGCCGGTCATCGCGACATCGGCGAGTCCTTCCGGCGTGGGCGAACAACGCAGCCTCGCGGCCGGCGCGAATGCGTTTCTTTCGAAGCCGATCGACTTCGACAAACTGCTCGCGCAACTCGCGCGTTTGCTCGACCTCGAATGGACTTACACGCAAGCCAACGATCCTGCGGTCGTGCTCGATGCACCCGCTGCACCGCTCGTCCCCGTGCCCGAAAAAGAACTTCAGCAATTGCATCTGCTCGCGCGCCGCGGCGATATGCAGGAAATCGCGCTGTGGGCGGAGCGCGTCGGCAGACATGCCCCGCATTACCACGCGTTCACCGCGCGGATTCTTTCTCTCGCGAAGGGCTATCAGTCGAAGACGCTGCTGCATCTTGTCGAAGAGCAACTCGAACGTCAGGCGGTAAGATGAGCGAGATGACTCTTCCTGGCGACGCTTCGCCCACTGTTCTGATCGCCGACGACAACCCCGCGAATCTCGCGGTCGTCGTCGAAAGCCTGGTCGCGCGCGGCTTCAAGGTACTGGTCGCGCTCGACGGTCCGGAGGCGATTCAGCGGGCGCAATTCTCGCAGCCCGATCTGATTCTGCTCGACGTGAGAATGCCGGGCATCGACGGTTTCGAAACTTGCCGGCGCCTGAAATCCGACGAGCGCACGCGCAATATCGCCGTGATCTTCATGACGTCGCTAACGGGCAGCGATGACATGGTCGAAGGCTTCTCCGCGGGCGGCGTCGATTACCTCACAAAACCCGTTCACGTCGATGAGATGATGGCGCGCATCAGCACCCATCTCGCGTTAAGAGGCATGCACCAGAAGCTGATTGCGCAGAACCGTCAATTGCAGGAAGAAGTATTCGTGCGCCAGCGGGCGGAAAGTGCATTGTCGCGCGTGCGCGACGGTCTCGAAGAAAGCGTCGCTCAGCGCACCGACGAACTTGCGCGGGCCAATGCCACGCTGCAAGCGCAGATCGAGGAGCGCAGACGCGCCGAAGCGCGGCTCGTTGCGAGCGAGTTCCGTTTTCGCACGATTGTCGAGACGAGTCCGGTGCCGCTTTGCATTACGTCGATGCCGGAAGGGCGCATTCTCTATACCAACAAACCGTTGCGCGAACTATTCGGCGTCGACTACGTGACCACGCACATCACGAATATCGGCGAGCTTTATGCGGACACTGACGACCGCGACCGGCTGGTCGACCAACTGCGTCATGAAGGAAACTTTCGCAATACCGAGGTCAAGTTCAGGCGGCCGGACGGCACGATGTTCTGGGCGATCGCCACCGCGCGCGTCGCGACTTATGACGATGCGCCGGCGATCTTCGTCGGCCTTAACGACATCACGGAACGCAAACGCATCGAACAGGAACTGGTCGAGTCGCGCGAGCAATTGCGAGAACTTTCCGCCTACATGGAAGCGATTCGCGAGGAAGAGAGAAAGCGCATCGCGATGGAAATTCACGACGAATTGGGCCAGCTTCTCACTGCGCTAAAAATGGATGTGTCGCTGCTCAAGATGCGTCTTCCCGGCGATCAGGAAGTGGCGAGAAGAGCCGACGATATGCGTGAACTCGTCGAGAGAACCATCTGGATGGTGCGCAACGTCGCGAGTCATTTGCGGCCGGCCGCGCTCAATTACGGTATCGTGTCGGCGCTCGAATGGCTCGTCGACGATTTCGGGCGGCGCAGCGGGCTCGCCTGCCAGTTCCGCCTGAACGGCAACGAGCCCATACTGTCCGATGCGCACGCAACCGCCATGTTCCGTATCGTGCAGGCTTCGCTGACCAACGTCGCGCGGCATGCCAGCGCGACGCGCGCGGACGTCACGCTCACGAGTACGCAGGCCGCGTTGGACCTGCATGTCAGCGACGACGGCTGCGGTTTCGATCAGGAGGCGGTGCGCCGCGATTATTCATACGGACTGCTCGGCATGAGCGAGCGGGCGCGTCTGATTGGCGGATCGTTGCTGATCGACAGCGCGCCGGGCACCGGCACTTCGGTTTCGATTCATATACCGCTTCAGGACGGGCTTCAGACATGATCAACCTTTTGATTGCCGACGATCACCCTTTGGTGCGCGGAGGTCTCAAGCAGATAATCGAAACGACGCCCGACATCGTGGTGGCCGGCGAAGCGGCTCAAGGCTCCGAAGTAATCGAAAAACTGCGCACCTGTCAGGTCGATCTGCTGCTGCTCGACATGACGATGCCCGGCATTAGCGGTGTCGATCTGATCCGGCGCGTGCGTGCCGAGCGTCCATCGCTGCCGATACTCGTGTTGAGCATCCATAACGAGGCACAAGTCGTCTCTCGCGCGCTGCGCGCGGGCGCAACCGGTTATGTGACGAAAGACAGCAACCCCGACGTGTTGCTCGCGGGGATTCGCAAGCTCGCCGAAGGCGGGCGCTTTATCGATCCGAAGCTGGTTGAGGGGATCGTGTTCGAAACCTATTCGGGCGATGCGCCACCGCACGAAATTCTTTCCGATCGCGAGTTTCAGGTTCTGCAGATGCTCGCGCTCGGCAAGAGCCTGAATGACATCGCCGACGCGTTCGCGCTCAGCGCGAAGACGATCAGCACGCACAAGATGCGGCTCATGCAGAAGCTCGGCCTCGCCAATAACGCCGATCTCATTCGCTATGCGATCAGACACGGACTCGTCGCCGAATAGGTCACGAACGCGCAATTTTGACGCGTCAGGAAAACCTGAGCCCAAAAACAGGCATTCCTGAACCGACATTCCGCCGCCGCCGATGGAGGCGTTGCCACCGCCGACTTACGATGCATGATGGGAACCGGCGGAGGACCTAATGGCAGCGTCAGAGCGATCATTGCGTGACCTTATCGAGAAGTGGCTCGACGCAACAGGTGCCGCATCGGCACGCGTGCAGTTGCAACCGTCCCCGCGTCGTGGGATGAAGCGCTGCGTCTGCGTCGAGGCGCAACGCGAGGCCGGCGCACTCACGCTGTTTTTCTTTCGACACGGCGACGGCCTTTGGCACGTCTTTCCGCCTGACGAGCGGCCGGCCATGAGGATCGCCATGATGGCCGCCTAAACGGCAGTTTGCGCAACGGAGGCAGGATCATGACCCGACAGGAATGGGGTTTGGTGTCGCCGGAAGTACTGGCGCTGCGCATGTGGATGAGTGTGTGGTACGACCATGCAGTGGTGTCTGGTTTCATTCGCGCGCCCTTCGAACTGAACGACGCCGATGCTGAGCGGCTCGAAGGTTATTTCAGCCTCGGCCTGACGCCGCAAGAAGGCGCTGTCGTGTTCTTTTCCAAATCTCACTGATTCGCGCTTTAAACATTTCTCTCCCGCAGCAGTTTCGTTTAGCATCAGTGCCACTTTCATATGAAGAACAAGAGACATGGCACTTATCGCTCGCGACGTACTCGGCATTGCCGTACTGCTGCTCATCGCCTTTATCTTTTCGACCAACCGTCGCGCCATTCGCTTACGGACTGTAAGTAGCGCGTTGCTCGCGCAATTCTGCATTGGCGCATTCATTCTGTTCGTGCCGCTCGGCAAGACGATTCTCGCGGCCGCCGCGGCCGGCGTGAATAACGTGCTCGGCTACGGCAATGCCGGCATTGAATTCCTGTTCGGCGGACTCGTGCAGGCGAAGATGTTTCAGGTATTCGGCGACGGCGGCTTTGTGTTTGCGGTGCGCGTGCTGCCGGCCATCATCTTCGTGACGGCGCTCATTTCCGTGCTGTACTACCTCGGCGTGATGCGCTGGATCGTGATCGTACTCGGCACTGTCTTCCAGAAACTGCTTGGCGTGTCGAAGCTCGAATCGTTTTCCGCCGTCACCACGATCTTTCTCGGGCAAAGCGAAATGCCCGCGGTCGTCAAACCGTTCACGCGCGACATGACGGGCGCCGAACTATTCGCGGTGATGTCGAGCGGCATGGCCGCGGTCGCGGGCTCGGTGCTCGCAGGTTATGCGGGACTCGGCGTGCGAATTGAATATCTGCTCGCGGCGTCGTTCATGGCCGTGCCCGGCGGACTGCTGTTCGCCAAGATCATTCATCCGTCGACGGAACCGAGCCGCGTTCATCTCGACAACCTCAACTTCGACGAAAAGCGTCCCGCCAATGTGATCGAAGCGGCGAGCTCGGGCGCGACCGTCGGACTCAAAATCGCCGTGATGGTGGGCGCGATGCTGATCGCATTCGTCGGACTCATCGCATTGCTCAACGGCCTGGTGGGCGGCATAGGCGGCTGGTTCGGCCACCCGGATCTGTCGATGCAATCTATCCTCGGCATGGTGTTCGCACCGCTCGCGTGGCTGATCGGCGTGCCGTGGAGCGAGGCCGCGATTGCCGGCAATTTTCTCGGGCAGAAGATCATTCTCAACGAGTTCGTTGCATACGCATCGTTGTCGCCCTATCTGAAGGATGCCGCGAGCGTGAGCGCAGCGGGCCTGCAGGCGCTCGATCCGCGTACGCTTGCTATTCTGTCGTTTGCGTTATGCGGCTTTGCGAACTTTGCGTCGATCGCGGTGCTGACGGGCGGCTTTAGCGCCGTCGCGCCGGAACGACGCGCCGAAGTCGCGCGCTACGGCTTGCGTGTGGTGCTCGCGGCAACGCTCTCGAATCTGATGAGCGCGACCATCGCGGGCATGTTCATTACGCTCAATTGATTCGAGGACGTCTCGCATGAACATGGAACAACTGTTGGAGCGCGCGGGTGCCGCGCGAGAAAAGGCCTATGCGCCGTATTCGAAGTTCAAGGTCGGCGCTGCGTTGCTGACGAAAGACGGCCGCGTATTCGACGGCTGCAATGTCGAGAACGCGTCGTATGGTTTGTGCAATTGCGCTGAACGTACCGCGTTTTTCAGCGCGATTGCAGCGGGCTACCAGCGCGACCAGTTTGCCGCGCTAGCCGTGATCGGCGACACCGATGGGCCGATTGCGCCCTGTGGTGCGTGCCGCCAGGTGATCATTGAACTCGGCGGCCCCGAGTTGCGCATTCGACTCGGCAACCTGCATGGCGCGACGCGTGACACGACCGCGCGCGAACAACTGCCGGACGCGTTCTATCTATGAGCAGGCACAAGGTGATTTACGACACCGACCCCGGTGTCGACGATGCGATGGCGCTCGTCTTCCAGGCGCTGCATCCGGATATCGAACTGCTCGGATTGACGAGCGTATTCGGCAACGCGACGATCGAGACGACCACGCATAACGCGCGCTTTCTCGCGGGCCGCTTCGCGCCCGGCGTGCCGGTCGCGCGCGGCGCCGCGGCTCCGCTCAAACGCGCCGCGCCGCAGCCGCTCGCGTGGATTCATGGCGACAACGGCCTCGGCAACATCGTGCTGGGAGACTCGCCGGCTGCACCGCTCGACCCGCGGCCCGCGCACCGGTTTATTATCGACAGCGTGCGTGCGCATCCCGGCGAAGTCACGTTGCTGGCCGTCGGCCCGCTGACCAATCTCGCGCTCGCGCTCGCCGACGATCCGCAGATCGCGCCGCTCGTGAAGCAGGTAGTCGTGATGGGCGGCGCGTTCGGCACCGAGGGCGTGCTCGGCAACGTGACGCCCGCAGCCGAGGCCAACATTCTCGGCGACCCCGACGCCGCCGACATCGTGTTCGGCGCGCCGTGGCCTGTGGCCATCGTCGGGCTCGACGTCACGCAGC
This sequence comes from Paraburkholderia sp. GV068, assembly GCF_003058125.1. Taxonomy (NCBI): domain Bacteria; kingdom Pseudomonadati; phylum Pseudomonadota; class Betaproteobacteria; order Burkholderiales; family Burkholderiaceae; genus Paraburkholderia; species Paraburkholderia sp. GV068. The sequence continues at coordinate 70,492 of NZ_QBUB01000002.1, read as the reverse complement.
GCACCATCATGAGCCAGGAGTATCTTGCGTCGATCCGCGATCGCGGTGGCGCCGCGGGCCAGTTCATCTGGGACGTATCGCGGCACTACGAGGCGTTTCATCAGCAAAGCGCGCAGTTAAAGGGCATTTATGTGCACGACTCGTCGGCGGTCGCGTATGTGCTTGCGCCGCATCTGTACACCACGCGCAGCGGTCCGGTGCGCGTGTTGACGGAAGGCATCGCCGTCGGCCAGACGATCCAGAAACCGTCCACGATGCCGGTGCCCGCGCCTGCGTGGGACTCGCGGCCCGCGTGCAAGGCATGCGTCGGCGTCGACGCGGCCGGCATGCTCGCGTTATACGAGAACACGCTCTGCGCGAAGCCGTGAGCATGTGCGCTTGTCCGGTGCATTGCGCCAATCTTTGCTACATTGCTTCGAGCGACGACATTCATTCGAGAGGCCAAAGATGCGAATTCTGGTTGTAGGCGCGGGCGCCGTGGGCGGCTACTTCGGCGGACGGCTCGCAGCGGCGGGACAGGACGTCACTTTTCTCGTGCGCGCGGGCCGGGCGGACAGGCTTCGGCGCGACGGACTGGTGATCAAAAGCGCGCGCGGCGATCTTACGCAGCGTGACGTGAAGACGATTCTGGCCGGCGTGAACGCCGAACCGTTCGATGTCGTGCTGCTGAGTTGCAAGGCATACAGTCTCGACGATGCAATCGATTCGTTTGCACCGCTCGTCGGCGAATCGACTGTGATTCTGCCGATGCTGAACGGCATGCGTCATATCGACGTGCTCACGCAACGATTCGGCGAAGCGCGCGTGCTCGGCGGCCAATGCGTGATTGCGGCCACGCTCAACGCCGATCAGCAGATCGTGCATCTGAACGACACGCATGCGGTCACGTTCGGCGAACTGGCGGGCGGCGTCTCCGAACGCGTGCAGGCGATTGCCGACGCGATGGCCGACGCGAACTTCGACGTCGTGGTCAGCGAGAACATCTTGCTGCGCATGTGGGAAAAGTGGGTGTTCCTTGCGACGCTCGCGGCGAGTACATGTTTGATGCGCGGTTCGATCGGCGAGATTCTTTCCGCACCGGACGGCAAGCGCGTGATCGAGAATCTGCTCGCCGAGGCCCGCGCCGTTGCGCAACATCACGGCTTTACGATGGCGCCGGATTTCGATGCGCGTGCCACGCAAATGCTTTTCACGCCGTCGCCGCTTACCGCTTCCATGTTGCGCGATGTAGAGAACCACTCGCACACCGAGGCCGATCATATTCTCGGCGATCTGATCGCGCGCGGCGGCGAAGCGCAAAAGAGCGAGCAGAGTTTGTCGTTGCTGCGCATCGCGTATAGCCATCTGAAGACGTATGAGGCAAGGCAAACGCGTACCTCGTGACGTAGTGAAAGTGAGCGTGAGTGGTGAGTCGTGAGTCGTAGCCCCATGACCGGAGGAGGTCAACATGCCGGCTCCAATCGGATCGGTGCCCGCGCTTAGCGCTGCGTCGGCGACCATCTTCTCGATCGGTATCGCGTTTCTCGGCTATTGGGGAATGTATGAGCCGACCGGCTGGCGGGTAGCGGACGTGATCGTGTTCATCCTCGCGCTACTCGGCTTCGGCTGCCTCGGGCTCGTACCGTGGATGGCCACGACGCCTGTCGAACCCGAAACGAGCGACGCGAAAATACGCATTGCGCGACATCTGTTTCTCGGCGGCGTAGCGGCGATCTGGCTTGCGGTGGCGGTGTCGGTCATCTTCTAAAACGCATTCGCGCACAAGAAAATCGCGCGCCTCTATGCAACGAGGCGCGCGATTTTTCATTTATGTCGAAGCACGAACCGCTGCGCTCAGCGTTCGATCTGCCGGTTCCAGCGCGTGTCCCACTGCGCGCGATGCGCGTTGATCGTGTCCCAATCTACCACCGTCACCTTGCGCACGAGGTCTTCCAGATTGCCGAGGCTTTGCTGCATTGCCGGCGTCATCTTCGCGAGGCGGTTGGTCGGAATCTGCTTGCCCGCTTCGGCGGCTTTGGTCTGCGCCGGCGCGGACAGCAGGAATTGCGCGAGCTTTTGCGCAAGCTGCGGATCGGGGTTGTTGTTGACCACGCATAGATCGACGAGCAACAGCACCGGGCCTTCTTTCGGATTCACATAAGCGACCGGAATGCCCTTGTCGGAGAGATCGCCGACGGCAGTCGGCGTCAACGGAAAGAGACCTGCTTCGCCGGTCTGCACCATTTCCGAAATCTTCGCCGAGTTCGGCACGTATTCGACGACATTCGGGCCCACCGTGCTTGCCCATTTCGTGAAGCCGGGTTCGACGTTCTGCTCGCTGCCGCCCATCAGACGGTTGATCGCGAGAAAGCCGTGCAGGCCGAACGTGCTGCTCGACGCCGATTGGAACACCACCTTGCCCTTGTACTTGGGATCGGCGAAATCCATCCATGAAGTGGGCGGCGCCCAGCCTTTCTCGGCAAACAGCTTCTTGTTGTACGCAATGCCCGTCATGCCGAGTTGCACGCCCGCGCCCATGTCGTCCTTCATGCGCGCAAACGGATAGAGTTCCTTGAGCACCGGCGAATCGTCGAGCTTCTTGCATACGCCCATGCTCACGGCACGCGCCATCACGCCGTCATCGAGAAACACCACATGAATTTGCGGACTCGCCTTGTTCGCGAGCAGCTTGGCAAGAATGTCCGACGACGTGCCCGGCACGACCACCACTTTCACATTGTTCGCTTTCTCGAAGTCGGGCAGCACCTGGCTCGTATAAGCCTTTTCCATCGGCCCGCCATTCATGCCGATGTAAATGGTTTTGGTCTGCGACCACGCAGGCGCTGCCGCGCCGAATGCACACAAGGCGGCGAGTGCCGCGATCGTTCGGAACAGTTTCATTGATGATCTCCAGGTTTCGTGAATGTGGTGTTCAAGCGTGGTTCTATGCGACGGATGACGTAGCAAGCTGCGCAAAGCGGCCAATCGAAAACGCGTCGAGAGGCGTGGCCGTGGCGCCGTCGATGACGAGATCGGCGAGCACTTCGCCGACACCGGGCGCGAGCAGAAAGCCGCCGCCCGAAAAACCGAATGCATGCAGAAGACGCGGCACCGCGCGGCTCGCTCCGATGATCGGATTATTGTCGGGCGTCTCGCCCTCCACGCCGCTCCATGTGCGGATCAGGAGCGCCTCGCGCAACGCGGGCAGCAGCGCGCACGCATCGCGCATCACGGCTCGCGTGGTTTCCGTCGACGGCCGGCCGTATTCACCGTCGCCACTGCCGCGTCCGCCGCCGATCACGCAATTGCCGCGCGCCACTTGCCGCGCATAGATGCCGCCGCCATATACGCCGAGGTTGTGCGTGATGAAAAGCGGCAATGGCTCGGTGACCCACATGTTCGGATAGATCGGCTTCATCGGCGCTCTTTCGCCAAAGTAGCCTGCAACGGTATTCGCCCACGCGCCCGCGCAATTGATCAGCCAGTCCGCGCTGATGTCGTCATTGCCGGCACGCATCTGAAAGCGTCGGCCGTCGTGACGAATGTCGCCCAGTTCGGTTTGCTCGCGCACGTCCGCGCCCGCGGCACCCGCGGCGCGTGCGAACGCGGGTGAGACGAGACGCGGATTCGCGTGACCGTCGCTCGCACACAGCGAGCCGCCAATCGCCGCTTCGCCAAGCCACGGATAGCGCCGTCGAAACGACTCGCCGCTTAGCAACTGCGCATGCAGTCCGTATTCGCGCGCCATGCCGGCCCATTGCTCGAGCGCGGCGAGATCGCTTTCGCTGCGCGCAAGCCGCAAATGTCCTGACACGGTGAATTCGCCGTCGATGCCGATCAATTCCGGCAAGCGGTCCCACACGCGCCGCGCGCGCATCGCGAGCGGCATCTGTTCGACGGGACGGCCCTGGCAACGCACGCCGCCGTAGTTCACGCCGCTCGCCTGCGCGCCGCAAAAACGCCGCTCGATTAGAGCCACGCGCAAGCCGCGTTTCGCAAGCGCCAATGCCGCCGACGAACCGACAAGTCCGCCGCCTGCAATCGCGACGTCGTAGTGCACGGCGTCACTCATCGCGCGCCTCCTCGGGAATCTCGGCGACGTCGTCCGCATAGAGCGCAGGCGACAGCGGAATCGGCTTGACCGGCGGCTGGCTGCGCAGACGGCCAACCGCTTCGAGCGGCTGGCCGGTTTCCTCGGCGAGCAGTTGAAGCGCCGCCTCGCCGCACATGCGGCCCTGGCAACGTCCCATGCCGACGCGAGTGAGCGCCTTCAGCCGATTGATCTCGCTCGCCTCGCCGCCGCGGATACAGTGCCTCAACGTGCCCGCGTCGATTTCTTCGCAGCGGCACACCGTCATATCGTCGGGCCACTGCGCCGCGCAGTTCGCGGGCGGCGCGAAAGCTGTTTCGATGCCCGCGCGAAAGACGGCGATACGTTGCAGGCCGCGTTCGAGCGATGCGGCATCGGCCATGCCGGGTCCGCGCGGATGCGCGATGCCGAGGTCGTCGAGCAAGGCTAACGCGGCGCGGCGTCCGGCGAGTTCGGCGGCATCGGCGCCGGCGATGCCCGCGCCGTCGCCGGCCAGATAGAGGCCGCGCACGGAGCTGCGTCCGGCGGGATCGAGTTCGGGCAGCCAGCAGCGATTGAGCGCGTCGAAGCGGAAGCGGCAGCCCGCGAGATCCGCAAGCTGCGTTTCGGGCTTGAGGCCGAAACTGACGCCGACCGCATCGCAATCAATTACTTCGGATGGCGAACTACTGCCCGAGTTACGCCATTCAATCGATTCGACATTCAGTGCCCCGCGAATGCCGACCAACTGCACGCCGCGCTCGATGCGTATCCCGTGTGCCTTCAACCAACCCACGTAATACAGACCCTTTGCGAACGTCGACGGAACGCGGATGAGTTTCGGCGCGGCTGCGATCTGCCGCGAAAAAGGGCTTGTGTCGAGCACGGCGGCCACCTGCGCGCCGGCCTTTGCATACTGATAAGCGACGAGATACAGCAACGGTCCCGTGCCCGCCAGCACCACACGTCGGCCGATTACACAGCCTTGCGCCTTCAACGCGACCTGCGCCGCGCCGAGCGTGTAGACGCCGGGCAACGTCCAGCCAGGAAGCGGCAGAACGCGGTCGGTCGCGCCGCTTGCAATGATCAAATGCGAGAACGGCACGCTGACTTCGCGCCCCGCGGCGAGCGTATCGAGGCGGCCCGCTTCGCAAGCCCATGCCAGTGTGTCCGGGCGATAGTCGATGTGCGGCAGCAGTGCAGCCATCGTCGTATGCAACGCGTCGGCCTTGTGCGCCTCGAAACCGTACAGTGTTTTTTTCGAGCGCTCGAAGCCGCCGTTCGCGGGCGGCTGGCGATAAATCTGTCCGCCCCAACGCGCGTTTTCGTCGATCACGATAGGGCGCACGCCTGCCGCGACCAGCGTTTCGGCGGCGCGCACGCCGGCCGGTCCGGCGCCGACAATCACCACGCGGCGAGCGTCGTTCATGGCGCGTCTCCGCTGATTGCGGCATCCGCCGAACGGTTGCGTGTGAGCACGCGCATGCCGTCGGTGACGAGCGTCGAACAGGCTCGCACGCGCTTGCCTTCCTCGGTGCGCATCCAGCAGTCCTGGCATGCGCCGATCAGACAGAAGCCCGCGCGCGGCGCGCCGCTGAATTCGCTGTCGCGCACGCGGCGCTGTTGCATCAGCACGGCGGTCAGCAACGTATCGCCTTGCAGCGCGGAGACTTCATCGCCGTCGATATAAAAGCGCAGCGGTTCGCGCCGCGTTTCGGCCACGCGCACGAATTGGGGCTCGCGCGCGGACGTTGAAGGGTGAGATGACGGCAAGTTGGACGGCATGAGAGCGTGAGCGGAAGAAGACATCAGTGCTGGCCGATCAGAATGCGATTGAGCCCATACACGCGATCGAGCAGCAGCATCGCGCCCGCGGTAATGAAGATCACGAGCGCGGACACGGAGGCCATCATCGGGTCGATGGACTCGGTCGCGTACATGTACATGCGCACCGGCAGCGTGACCGTTTGCGGCGAGGTGACGAAGATCGACATCGTCAGTTCGTCGAAGCTGTTGATGAACGCAAGCAGCCAGCCGCCGGTGATGCCAGGCAGAATCATCGGCAGCGTAATGCGGCGGAACGTGGTCCACGGGTCTGCGCCGAGCGAATGCGCGGCGTGCTCGACGCTGCGATCCAGACCGCTGACCGAGGCGAGCACGAGCCGCATCACGAACGGCGTGATGATGATCATGTGCGCGACGATCAGCCACGTGAACGAGCCGGTCGCACCGATCATCGCGAAGAAGCGCAGCAACGCGATGCCGAGCACGAGGCCGGGAATCACGAGCGGCGAGAGCAGCAAGCCATTCAGAAAAGCGCGGCCCGGAAAGCGCGCGCGGCCGATCGCGAGCGCGGCGGGCAGCGCGACGATCAGCGAGAGCGTCGCCGATGCAAACGCGAGCTTCAGGCTATTGACGAATGCCGCGATGAAATCCGGGTAATTGAGGATCGCGCGAAACCAGCGCAGCGACACGCCGTGCGTCGGCAACGTGAGCGTTTCGTCGGGCGTGAACGCAACCAGCACCACGATCACGAGCGGCGCGAGCACGAACGCAATGACGAGCGTGTGGAAAATCAGCGCAACAGGACCGTTCTTTCTCATGATGTTCTCGCGCAGCCGTTGTACGTTGTATCAACCGAGGCTTCTGGTGTACCTGCGTTCCAGAACCCGGTAGTAAGTGAGCATCACGATCAGGTTCGCGACCAGCAACAGCAGCGCGATGGTCGCGCCGAGCGGCCAGTTCAGCGAGCCGAGGAATTCGTCGTAGACGGCGGTCGCGGCCACCTTCAGACGACGTCCGCCGAGCAAGCCCGGAATCGCAAATGCGCTCGCCGACAAACCGAACACCATCAGGCTGCCCGACAGAATGCCGGGCGTGAGTTGCGGCAACACGATGCGGCGCAGTGTGGTCGCGGGCGACGCCATCAACGAGAGCGCGGCGTTTTCCGTTTGCGGATCGAGCTTTTGCAAGGCGGTCCACACGGGAATCACCATGAACGGCAGCATCACGTGCACAAGTGCGATGACAATCGCGAACGTCGTGTATTCGAGCTTGTACGGTCCAAGGCCGATCAGAGCGAACGCCTGGTTCACGAGACCACTGCTGTTGAGCAACATGCTCCAGCCGAACGCGCGCACTACAACAGAGACGAGCAGCGGCGCGAGAATCACCAGCAGAAACATCGAGCGATACGGATCGCGCATGCGCGACAGCACGTAAGCCTCGGGCGTGCCGATCACGACGCACAGCAGCGTGACGAGAAACGCAATGCCGAACGTGCGCAGAAAGATCGCGTGAAAATACGACGAGCCGAGTACTTCCGCGTAATTGCCGAACTGGAATGCGGCGATCGGGCCGCTTGCCGGATCGAAGCGATAGAAGCTCAGCACCAGTGTCATCAGAAGCGGCACCAGCACGAGCGCGACGAACAGCAGGAACGCGGGCAGGCACATCAGCCAGAGCGGCACGAATGCGCGCCACGGCGCGCGCCTTGCGCTTGCGGATGCCGTCTTGCCGTCTTCCGTTGCGGGCAGCGTGCTATCCATGCTGCGCATCCCGTTGAATAAAGCGGATCGCCTCGCTGTTCCAGTCGACGCCGACCGCCGCGCCTTCGGGCAGCGGCTCATTGCCTTCGTTCTGGCAACACACCAGCACTTCGCCGAGCCGGCTGTCGAGCCGGTAAAGCCACTGGCTGCCGAGGAAGAAGCGGCTCGTCACGGTGGCGCTTACACGTCCCGCATCCGGCGCGCACAGGCGCAGTTTTTCCGGGCGAATGCACAGCGTCACGGCGTCGCCTGGGGCGATTACACGCTCGCGCGCCGGCAGTTGCGCGGTGCGTCCGGTTTCGCACAGATCGTGTCCGAGGTCGATGCGGATCGCGTCGCCGTCGCGCGCGATCACCGTGCCGGGCAGCATGTTCGCCTTGCCGATGAACTGCGAGACGAAGCGATTCTCGGGCCGCTCGTAGGCTTCATACGGCGTATCGATCTGCGTGATGCGGCCCGCTTCCATCACGACCACGCGGTCGCTGATCGACAGCGCTTCGGACTGATCGTGCGTGACCATGATCGTCGTCGTGCCGATTTTGCGTTGAATGCCGCGCAGTTCGAACTGCATGTCCTCGCGCAGCTTGGCGTCGAGATTCGACATCGGTTCATCGAGCAGCAGTACCGGCGGCGCGATGACGATGGCGCGCGCAATCGCCACGCGTTGCCGCTGACCGCCGGACAATTCGCGCGGAAAACGATGCGCTAGCTGATCGAGCCGCACGAGCGACAGCGCTTCGCGCACGCGCTCCTTGCGCTCCGCCCTGTCGACGTTGCGCATTTCGAGCCCGAAGCCGACGTTGTCCGCCACGCTCATATGCGGGAACAGCGCGTAGCTTTGAAACACCACGCCGAGGCCGCGTTTGTTCGGCTTCATATGCGTGATGTCGCGGCCGTCGAGCGTGATGCGTCCGCGTGTCGTTTCGAGGAAGCCGGCGATCATCTGCAACGTGGTCGTCTTTCCGCAACCGGACGGCCCGAGCAGCGAAACGAACTCGCCCTTTTCCACCGACAGGTTGACGTCCGCGACCGCCTGAAGCTCGCCGAACGATTTGCCGACGTCTGTGAGTGTGAGGAAAGACATGGGGTGTGGCCTTTGAATGCCTCGATGGAGCCGACTCTAGCCAGCCAAATTACCGGGCGTCAATTGCGAATTCCGATTGACGATATAAGTTTTGTAAAAATTCCGGTAAGCGGAATACTCGCGGCGGCACCGCGCCGAATCGTTCCGCTGCGTGAGCTTGGGAGAATCCCTACGTTTCCACGTTAACGTACAACACGGAACGAAACTCGGGCATCATTTCGCTGCCGGACGACGCGCCTTATAGTGTTCCGGTCAATGGAATAAACGAGAGCCAGAACGATGAATGCTGCCGTCAAACGAGATCTCAGCCAGAACGTCGATGAAACCGGCGCGGCGCCCGGCACCGGAATGCTGGAGCGCGCCTTTGCCGTGATTCGCGCGTTATCCGAAGCGCAGCCCGACGGCGCCCGCGTCACGCGTCTCGCGAAAGCGGTCGGGCTCACGCAAGGCACGGTGCATCGCATCCTGCAGGCGTTGATCGCGGAGGGCATCGTCGAACAGGACGAGGGCTCGAAGCTTTATCGGCTGAGCGTGAACTTCTTCGCGCTCGCGGCCCAGGCGGGCAATCCGAGCGGCATGCGTACGCTATGCCGTCCCGCATTGCTGAGATTGTGCGCGAGCCTCGGCGATACGATTTTTCTGCTCGTCAAAAGCAGTTTCGACGCAGTGTGTCTCGACATCTGCGAAGGGCCGTTTCCAATCCGCTCGTTCACCGGCGATATTGGCGGACGCGTGGCGCTCGGCGTGGGGCAAGGGAGTCTCGCGATTCTCGCGTTTCTGCCCGAAGCGGAGCGCGAGGAAATCATCCGCTTTAACGTGCCGCGCATTCGTGGCTATGGCGTGCTGGACGAAGTGTATTTGCGCACCGAGATCGAACGCGTGCGGCAGTTGGGTTATGCGGGCCGCAATAGCGGCGTGCTCGACGGCATGGCGGGCGTGGCCGTGCCGATTCTCGACCGTACCGGCGTGGCCGTCGCAGCGTTGAGCGTCGGCACGCTGGCGGCGCGTTTGAGCGACGACCGCCTGCCGATGGTGGTGGAGTTGCTGCGCCGTCAGGCCGAGGCGATCGGCCCGCAAACCAATCCGTTCGACGTCGCGTTGCGCCGGCCCATGCACGGCCTCTCGCGCGCGATGACGAGCGTGCGTATTGCGGGCTCGGAGCAGGAATAAAAAGTACGACGCGCCGCGCCTGCATGGTCGGCGTCACGTGCCGACATGCGCAACGTGACGCCTTCTCTCGCAGCGCAAACGCGCGGCGCTCAGAACACTTTCACCGGCACATTCACCACGAGGCGGTACTCCATGTTGTTACCGTCCGAGTAGTAATTGCTGCCGTTGTGCCACATCGCGATGAATGTGACCTTGGTGTCCTTGAAGCGGCCGCTCTGCAGCGTATAGCTCGGAATGAAGCCGAACTCGTGATGATGGCCGTGCACCGGCTGTCCGTTCTTCCAGTACAGATCATGCAGCGCGGCGCTCGGCGACGCGTTCTCCGCAGCTCCCGCCGATGCGTCCGCGCCCCAGCCATATGCACCCCACAACATCGCCTTGAGTCCGGACACGCCCGCGTATTTTCCGTCGAACGTATAGCGCAATTGCAGCGATTGCTCGTGCGGTGCGTTGTAGTCAACATCCATCGAATTGGTCAGGTAGATGCCGTTGGTCTCGTTCACGTAGTCGAAGAACTGGTCGCCGAGCACCTGCTGATAGCCGAGCAACAGCGCATGCGGCCCATGCTGCGCGGACACGGAAAGGCTATACGCATTGCTGTTGATGTGCCCCTGACGCGACGCGCCGGTGTCGTGCGTCGAGTAGATGTTGGCGAGCCCGCTCCACTTGATCGTGGTCGGGTCGCCGAACGACTGCGCGACCGAACCGTAGTACTGGCGCCAGACATCGTCGGCCTGATCGACGTAGAGCGCCATCTCGCCGTTCTTCGCATAGTGCCAGGTGCCGCCGAGATACGTCACCCGGTCGATGCGCGTGCCGCCATACGAAGTGGTCAGATTGCTCAGATTCGTGTGGCCGCGTGCATCGACCTTGGTGAAGCTGCCGGCCTCGAGCGTCGTGTGAGCAAGATCGTTGCTGACGAGCGAGACGCCGAGAAAAGTCGGCGGCAGCGCGCGGTTGTCGTGCGGTTCGAGAAACGGATTCGTTACGTCCTGCAAGCCATATTTGACGACCGTTTCGGAGATGCGTCCCTTGATGTCGTACATGCCAGGATAGGCCCACGCGAGCTGCTGCGAGCCGCCGCCGCTCTTGCCCACATGCACCATGTTGCCCGCGCCGTTGCCGCCGTCGAGCTTGAGCGCGCCGAACAGCGACGCATCCACGCCGAAGCCGACGAGCCCTTGCGTGAAGCCCGATTCATAGTTGACCTGCGCGCCTTGCACCCACGCATGACGATAGGTGTTAGGTGGCGCCTGGAAGTAGTCCGCGTAGTTGCGGAACTGCAGATTCAGATGACTATCGGCGATGAAGCCCTTGCTCGCCGCCTGGCTCGACGGCGGTGTCGGCGGAAGAACGGTTTGCGAAGCCTCGGCGTTGACGATGGCGTTCGTCGTATCCGGCTGGTCGTTGCGAAGCTGGCCGCCCTGATCCGCGCGGCGCTTGTTCGCGGGCTGGGCCTGCGTCACTTGCGCGGGCGACGACAACGTTTGCGCGGCAGGCGCAGCATTGCTTGCGTCGGGCGCGGGCTGCGTCACGCTGTCGTCGGCGTACGCGTTGGCCGCGATGGCGAGCGCGGGAAGGGTGAAGGCACAGCAGATCGCGGCAGTGAGTCCGGACTTTTTTGACCGGTTTTTTGTTGGGTTATGTTTCATTGGGAATGTCTCGACAGTTGTTATTGAAACTCTGGCTGGCGCTTAGCCAGTCCATGCTGATCGCTCGTCATGCTGATGACATGACGAGCGAATCCCACGGCGTGACGTAAGCGCCGCGCCGGTGAATGAGGTCGTTGTCTTAAAGGCCGCTGGCTTTAGCCGTCGCCGACACGAATGCAGGCCACCCGTGTCGCGCTCGCGCCGTGCGTGACGGGCTGGGGAATTTGCGCCGCGCAGGCGTCGATCGCGTCCGGGCACCGTGTTCGAAATGCGCAGCCCGACGGCGGATTCAACGGCGAAGCAATCTCGCCGCGCAACAGCAGATGGCGACGCGCGCGCTCCACCGTCGGGTCTGGCACCGGCACGGCGGAGAGCAAAGCGCGCGTGTACGGATGAAGCGGCGTGCGATAAACGTCGCGCTTATCGCCGAACTCCATCACGCGTCCGAGGTACATCACGAGCACGCGGTGGCTGATTGCCTTCACGACCGCGAGATCGTGCGCGACGAACAGCAGCGACAGCGACAACTCGCGTTGCAGATCGCGCAGCAGGTTGACGATCTGCGCCTGGATCGACACGTCGAGCGCGGAAACGGGTTCGTCGCAGATCACGAGTTGCGGCTCCGAGATCAGCGCGCGCGCAATGCCGACACGCTGACACTGGCCGCCGGAAAACTCGTGCGGATAGCGGCGCAAATGCTGCGCGTTGAGACCGACGCGTTCGAGCATCGTCAGAACGCGGCGCTGCACGTCGGCGCGCGCGAGATTCCTGCCATGTGCGATGAGCGGTTCGGCGACGATCTGTTCGATCGTCATGCGCGGATCGAGCGACGCGAGCGGGTCCTGGAAAATCATCTGCACGTTGCGGCGCAACAGCGTGGTGTCGCGACGCGAGCCGGGCAGCACCGTTTCGTTGCCGAGCCAGCGCACGCTGCCGCTTGCCACCGGCGCGAGTCCGATGATCGCGCGCGCGAGCGTCGACTTGCCGCAACCCGATTCGCCGACGAGGCCCACGGTCTCGCCGCGCCGCACGTTGAACGACACGCCGTCCACGGCGCGCAGCATGGTCTTGCCCGACCACGGGTACGCGCCGCGCGGCACGCCGAATTGCACCTTAAGTTGCTCGACCGAGAGCAGCGTCGCGGCTTCGCCGCTTGTAATGGAAGTCGCGTTCATACGTGTTGTGCCTCCAGAATTTCGCTCACGGGACGATGACAGGCGCGACGCGCTTCTGGATAACCGTCCGCTGCAACGAGTGACGGACGCGACTCGCGGCACACGTCCGTGCAATACGTGCAGCGCGGCGCGAATGCGCAGCCCGCGACGATTTCGCCAGGCAGCGGCGGATTGCCGGGAATGGTTTGCAACGGGCGACCGTCGTCGCTGTCGCCGCTGTCGCTGATGTCATCGCTCGTCAAACGCGGCAATGCGTTGAGAAGGCCGCGCGTGTATGGATGCGTCGGCGCCGCGAAGAGCGCTGCGGCGCTCGCCTGTTCGACGGTCTGGCCGGCGTACATCACCATCACGTCATCGCACAGGCCGGCCACGACGCCCATGTCGTGCGTGATCAGGATGATCGCGGTGCCGCGCTCGCGATTCAGTTCGCGCAGCAGCTCGATGATCTGCGCCTGCACGGTCACGTCGAGCGCGGTGGTGGGTTCGTCGGCGATCAGAATTTCGGGCTCGGACAGCAGCGCCATCGCGATCATCACGCGTTGCCGCATGCCGCCGGAAAACTCGTGCGGATACATGCCGATGCGTCGCGGCGCATCGGGAATTCGCACCGATTCGAGCGCTTCGACCGCGCGGCGGCGCGCTTCACGGCGCGTCATCTTGCGATGCAGTTGCAGCGTCTCGGTCATCTGCCGCTCGATGGTGAGGAACGGATTGAGCGACGTCATCGGGTCCTGAAAGATCATGCCGATGCGGTTGCCGCGAATCCTGTTGAGCTCGCTTTCCTTCATCGCGAGCAGATTGTCGCCGCGATAGCGCGCTTCGCCGGACACCTTGCCGTTGCCTGCGAGCAGTCCGAGCATGGCCATCACCGTCTGGCTTTTGCCCGATCCCGATTCGCCGACAATGCCGAGCGTGCGGCCTGCTTCGAGTGAAAACGACACGCGCTGCACGGCGTCGACCGGCGCGCCTTCGCGGCGCGTAAAGCGCACGCTGAGATCTTTGACTTCGAGTAGCGGCATGTCAGCGGTCCTTCGGATCGAATGCGTCGCGCAGACCGTCGCCGACGAAATTCACGCAGTAGAGCGTCACGCACAGCATCACAGCCGGGCAGAGCAGCAGCCACGGCATGGATTCGAGCTTCTGCGCGCCGTCCTGAATCAGCACGCCCCAGCTCGTCATGGGTTCCTGCACGCCCAGGCCGAGGAACGACAGCACCGACTCGGTGAGCACGATGTTCGGCACGGTGACGCTCGCGTACACGACCACGACGCCGAACAGGTTCGGCACGATGTGGCGCGCGATGATCGAGCGCGAACTCACGCCGATCGCTTTAGCGGCGTCGATGAATTCGCGCGAGCGCAGCGACAGCGTCTGCCCGCGGACGACGCGCGCCATGTCGAGCCACGAAAACGCGCTGATGGTGAGCACGACGAGATAGAACGCGCGGCCGAACATCGTCATCATCAGAATGGCGATCAGCATGTAGGGGATCGCGTACATCATGTCGACGATGCGCATCATGACCGCGTCGACGCGTCCGCCGAGATAGCCCGCGGTCGCGCCGTACGCGACGCCGATCAGTCCCGACACGAGCGTGCCGAGCAGGCCGACTTCGAGCGACACGCGCCCGCCTTGCAGTGTGCGCGCGAGCAGATCGCGGCCGAGTTCGTCGGTGCCGAACCAGTGCATGTTTTGCAGCGTGGGCGGCAGGCTGATCGCGGACCAGTCGCTGTCGATGGGACCGTTGGGCAGCAGCCACGGACCCGCGACACACGCAATCACGATCAGCAGCAGCACGACCGAGCCGGCGAATGCGGCGCGATTGCGCACGAAACGCGCGGCGGCGGTGGCGAGCGGGCCGCGCGAACGCGGAGCGTTTGCAATGGCCGCGAGCGGATCGAGCGCCGCGGCAGCCGGTTGAAGAGAGCGGGCCATGATCAATACCGGATACGCGGATCGAGCCACGCATACGCGAGGTCGACCAGCAGATTGAAGAGCACTGCGACGGCCGTGGTCAGCACCACGAGGCCGAGCACGAGCGTGTAGTCGCGATTGATCGCGCCGTTGACGACCAGTTGCCCGAGGCCCGGCAGCGCGAACACCGATTCGGTGACGACGGCCGCGGTGATCGACGAAATGCACACCGAGCCGAGCAGCGACACGACAGGCATGAGCGCGGGCTTCAGCGCGTGGCGCAGAACGATCGTGCGGCCGGGCAAGCCCTTCGCGCGTGCTGTGCGAATGAAGTTGCCGGTCAGCACTTCGATCATGCTGCCGCGCATCACACGCGCAATGGCGGCCACGTTGATGAACGTGAGCAGCACGATCGGCAGCACGCGGTAACGCCATTCGCCTTCGCCCCAGCCGCCGGCAGGCAGCCAGCCGTGGCCGTCGGACGTCTTCAGCAGGACCGCGAAGATCCACACGAGCACGGGCCCGAGCACGAACGGCGGCACCACGTTGCCGATATTGCCGAGCACCATCACCATGTGATCGACGAAACGGTCGCGCCGCACGGCGGCGAGCGTGCCGAGCGTCACGCCGATGAGCAATGCGATCGGCACCGACACACCGCCCACGCCGAGGCTAACGGGCAACGCTTTCCACACGAGGTCGTTGACCGACCAGTCGGCATAGCGGAACGACGGCCCGAGATCGCCGTGCAGCAGCGAACCGAGGTAGTGCAGATACTGCAGCCACAGCGGTTCGTCGAGCCGATACTTTGCGTTCAGGTTCGCGAGCACGGCCGCCGACAGTTGCTTGTCGGTGTCGAACGGCCCGCCCGGCGTGAGATGCAGCAGCAGATAGCACGCGGTGATCACGGCGAGAATCGTCGGGATCGCCCACAGCGTGCGGCGCAGCGTATAGGCCAGCATGTCGATGCTCCGCGTTTAATGCTTGATCAGATACATGTCCTGCGTGGCGCGCTGATCGACGTAGTTGGTCGATGTGTAGCCGCCTACATACGGCTTCACGAGCCGCACCGCCGAGTACTGAAAGAGCGGCACCATCGGATAGTCGTTCATCGCCATGTCGTGCGCCTTGGTGAGCAGGGCCGTGCGCTTTGCGTCGTCGAGCTGCTGGTTGGCTTCGTCGACGGTCTTGTCCACTTGCGGATTGCAGTAGCGCTGATCGTTCTGCACGCTGTGGCAGCGGATCAGATCGAAATACGACATCGCGTCGTTGTAGTCGACGAACCAGCCGTCGCGCGAAGCCTGCACCTTGCCGTCGTGGCGCTGTTTGAGCAGCACCTTGTATTCGACGTTTTCAAGCTTCGCGGTAACGCCGAGCTTGCTGCGCCATTCGGATGTCGCGAAGAGCGCGACCTTCTTGTGCAGATCGTTCGTGTTGTACGTGAGCGTGAAGGTGAGCGGCTTGGCATCGGAATAGCCCGCGCTTTTCAGCAGATTGCGTGCATAGTCGACGCGCTTTGCCATCGGCCAGCTTGCCCATTCGGGCTTGAAAATGTCCGCGCCTTGCGTGCCCTTCGAGATGAGGCCGTACATGGGCAGCTCGCCGTCGGCGGTCAGGCGCTGCGTGAGCAGATCGCGGTCGAGGACCATCGACAGTGCCTGACGCACGCGCTTGTCCTTGAACAGCGGATCTTCGTTGTTCAGGCTGTAGTAGTACGTCGCGATCTGCAGGCCGGTCTTCAGCTCACCGCCGAACTGCTTGCTCACCTGCGCATAGATGCCCGACGGAATCGAATACGTGTAGTCGAACTGGCCGGCCTGATACATGCGCATTGCCGTTTCGTCGTTTTCGATCGGCAGATAGGTCACTTTGGTGATCACGACCTTGCTTGCGTTCCAGTACGTCTTGCTCTTTGCGCCGACGAGCCGGTTACCCGGCTGCCAGTCGGCCAGCATGTACGGACCATTGCCGACGAAATTGCCCGGCCGCGTCCAGTCGCCGCCGAACTTCGTCACGACGTCGCGGTTGACCGGCGCCATTGTCGTCATCGCGGCCAGTTGCGGGAAGAAAGCGGCGGGCACCTCGGTGGTGACTTCGAGCGTGTACGGGTCGGCTGCTCGAACGCCGAGGCTCGAGAGCGGCGCCTTGCCCGCGAGAATCGCCTTGCCGTTCTTCACGAACTCGACCAGCACCGTGTATTTCGAGCCGGTCTTCGGATCGAGCACGCGCTGCCACGCATAGACGAAATCGTTTGCGGTGACGGGCTGGCCGTTGCTCCAGCGCGCGTCGTGGCGCAGCTTGAAGACCCACGTGTCGGGCCCCGTGCGCGTCCACGATTGCGCGACGCCGGGCACGATCGCGCCGGCCGCGTCGATGCGCGTGAGGCCTTCGAACATGTCGAGCCCGATGGTGTTGCCGGTCCACGATTCGATGTGCGCCGGATCGAGCGACTCGGTTTCGCCCGGCACCTGGCGGGTCATTTCCTGGCTGGCGGCGAGCGTGACGCCGGCCGGCACGGTGACGGCAAACGCCGAAGAAGAAAGCGAAGACGTCAAGGTAAGGACGAGCGCACTCAGCGCCGTCGCGTAAGCAAACGGGGTTTTCATCGGTTCGGAATCGCAGGAAAGGTCGGGAGAAGAACGCGCCGGCGCTAAAGCGCCTTGCTATCTGCTTTGTTCGGGCCTGGGCGGCCCTTGTTGTTTGTCAGACATGCAGGAATCCTTACATTTAGTAATGCAGGCTGTCCTGCCGGATGAACCGGAAAACTAGCCTGCTTCTTTAAAACAGTCTCGGTGTGCCGACCCAGACGACCACCGACTCCACGCGTGCGGTATTCGCCCAGCTATGCGGCACAGTCGATTCGTAATGCGCGCTGTCTCCTGCGCGCAACACGAAGGTCTTGCCTTCCAGCGTCAACGACACTTCGCCGTCGATCACATACATAAACTCTTCGCCGGCATGCGTCGTGACTTCCGAACGCTTTTGTCCGACCGGCATCTTCACGAGGATCGCCTCGAGCTGACGGCCGCCCGTCACGTTCGTCAAGCGGGCGAACAGATTCGCCGAGTCCGCGAAGCCAAAAAACTTCAGCTGATCGCCGCGGCTGACCGAACGCTCTTCGCTGGGCGTATCGACGAAATACTGCACCGTCACCCCGAGCGCGTGAGCGATGCCCGCCAGCGACGTGATGGAGGGCGACGCGAGGCCCCGCTCTACCTGCGACAAAAACGGCTTGGAGATACCCGCCGCCGTTGCCGTGTCGTCCAGCGTGCGCTTCAACCGTTGCCGCAACGCGCGAATCTTGCTGCCTACTTCGAGTGCCGAATTGCTCTTATGAATTGTCGTGACCATAGCAGGAGGAAATTAGCCCGTCAAAATTTGTTTGATATAAGCAAATATGGTTTGATGGCGCCTTGCCGGGACTGCGGGCCTGAGATCCCGGCTTCAAACGCAACGCCTTTTTCGAGACAACACGCTATGTTGCCAGAAGCTAACAGCCGGTCCGCCGATCCGACGGGCGACGCGAAAAGCCGCGCTTCGATTCAGACAGGCATGCGGCGACTTTAGGCAGTGTCCGCATCCATGCATTCTGGATATGAGCGCGGCCCGCGCATGACAAGAAACGCAAGCTTGCGCATGCTGCCGAACAACGCATCGCCGTCCGGCCGTTTTTGCAATCCGATGATTCACGGCGCGCGGCAGTTTGCCGACAGCCCCACTATTTGAAACAAGAGGTACTCGATGGATTCACCACAACGCCCTGAAGCGCAGGTCTCGCAGACGCGCTCGTTTTCCACGGTCTTTCTGATCGAAATGTGGGAGCGCTTCGGCTATTACGGCATGGCCGCGTTGCTCGTGCTGTTCATGATCGACAAGCTGCATTTCGCGGACAGCCACGCGACGCTCACGTGGGGCGCGTTCACGGCGCTCGTGTACGCGTCGCCGTCGATCGGCGGCTGGATCGGCGACAAGATTCTCGGCACGCGACGCACGATGATCTTCGGCGCCATCGTGCTCGCGGCCGGCTATCTGATGCTCGCGCTGCCGAACGACCAGCTCGCGTTCATGTATGCATCGCTGGGCGTGATCGTCGTGGGCAACGGGCTTTTCAAGGCGAACGCGGCCAATCTCGTGCGGCGCATCTATGAAGGCGACGACGCGCGCATCGACAGCGCGTTCACGATCTACTACATGGCGGTCAATATCGGCTCGACGGTGTCGATGCTCGCCACGCCGTGGATCAAGGACCATTGGGGCTGGCACGCGGCCTTCGCCGTCTGCTGTGCGGGGATGCTGCTGTCGGTGGCGAATTACTTCGTGATGTTCCGCACGCTCGCGCATATCGGCTCCGCGCCCGATGCCGAGCCCGTGCGCTGGAAGCGCGTCGGCGCGATTGCGCTCGGCGGCATTGCGCTTGGCGCGATCGCGATGTTCGTGCTGCAGCACAAGGCCATCGCGGTGGCGTGCGTGTATGCGGCGGGCCTCGCGATTCTGGCGATTTTCGGCTACATGCTGCTCAAGTGCGAGCGCTCCGAACGCGCGGGTCTGGTGGCCGCATTGATCCTCACGGCACAGGTGATCCTGTTTTTCGTGTTCTATGTGCAGATGTCGACGTCGCTCACGCTGTTCGCGCTGCGCAATGTCGATCCGCGCTTCTCGCTGTTCGGCGCGACGCTGTTCACCTGGAGCGCGGCGCAGTTCCAGGCGCTCAATCCGATCTGGATCATGCTGCTGAGTCCGCTGCTTGCGCTGCTGTATACGCGGCTCGCGAAGCGCGGCAAGGACGTTCCCGTCGCGGCGAAATACGCGGTCGGCTTTGCGGTGGTGGCGGCCGGCTTCTTCGTCTACGCGGCTAGCGGCCGCTATGCGGTGGAAGGGCGCGTGTCGTCGTGGTTCATGGTCGGCGGCTATGGCTTGTACTCGCTCGGCGAACTGCTGGTGAGCGGCCTCGGCCTTGCGATGATCGCGCGCTACGTGCCCGCGCGCATGAGCGGCTTCATGATGGGCGCGTACTTCGTGGCAACCGGCGTGTCGCAGTATCTGGGCAGCGTAGTCGCGAATTTCGCGCAGATGCCGGCCGGCGACATGCATCCGCTCGAATCGCTGCCGCTCTATACGAAGCTGTTTACCGGCCTGGGATGGCTCGCGGCCGCGGGTGCGCTGGTCGCCGTGCTGCTGTTGCCGCTGATGCGCAAGCTCTCGCGCGAGCATCAACGATGCAGCGACGCCGCGCGTGACGACGCCAAAGAGCGCGCCGCACGAAGCGGCGCGGTGGCGCAGTAACAAGCCCGCCGGCGCGTTCAACTGGCGCTTGCCATACGTCTCGCGGAAGTATCATGGCGATGACATAACAGGTAGCCAGCAGGTAGCAGCCAGAATGGAAATTCACATCGCCGTCGAAGGCCATCACGATCTCTCCGGACAGATCTATCGGCAACTGCGGGCCGGCATACTCGAAGGGCGTCTCGCCGGCGGCACGCGCCTGCCGTCCACGCGCGATCTCGCGACGCAACTGGGCGTGTCGCGCAAGACGACGCTCGACGTCTTCGAGCGGCTTCTCTCCGAGGGTTATCTCACCGCGCGGGCCGGTTCGGGCACTTTCGTCGCCGACGGACTCGAGCGCTTGCCGACCGAGCGCTCGCCGCATGCGCGCGCGGCCGACTCGTCGCGCGACCGCGAGCAGGCGACGAAGGACGCCGTGCGCGCCCAACCGCTGTGGGACCAGATGCCCGACAGCTTGCCGTTGCCGCGGCCTTCGGTTGCGTCGCCCTACGATTTCGTCGGCGGCGCGATCGACAAGACGCTCTTTCCGTTCGACGTCTGGCGCCGCTGCGTGAATCACGCGCTGCGCGCGCAATCGCGCGGCCCCGGAACATACCGCGACGCTGCCGGCGAACAGGAACTGCGGCTCGCGATTTCACGCTACCTCGCATTTAATCGGGCGGTGTCGAGCAACTGGGAAGAGGTGATCGTCACGCAAGGCGCGCAGCACGCGCTCGATCTGCTCGCACGCGTCACGCTCGGTCCGGGCGAAGTCGCGGCCATCGAAGACCCTGGCTATCCGCCTGCGCATGCGTGCTTCGCCGCGACCGGCGCACAGGTGGCGCACGTGCCGGTGGATCGCGAAGGTTTGATCGTCGGCAAGCTGCCGGACAATGCGCGGCTCGTCTATGTGACGCCGTCGCATCAGTTTCCGCTCGGCATGCCGATGAGTCTCGAGCGTCGCGTCGAACTGCTGGAATGGGCGCAAAAACGCGGCGCCGTGATTATCGAAGACGACTATGACTGCGAGTACCGTTTCGAAGGCCGGCCGATGGAGCCGTTGAAAAGCCTCGACCGTGCGGGACTCGTCGCCTACGTGGGCACCTTTTCGAAAACCATCTTCCCGGAGTTGCGGGTCGGCTATGTGGTGCCGCCCGCGTCGCTATACAAGCCGCTTTTCAAGGCGCGGCAAATCGCGGACTGGCACGGCTGCACGCTCACACAAACTGCGCTTGCATCGTTCATGCTCAACGGCGATTTCGCCAAGCACCTGCGGCGCATGCACAAGACCTACGCGGCGCGGCGCGCGACGTTGCTCGCGCATCTGCAAGGCGATCTCGCGCCGTGGTTCGAGCCGATCGTGCCGACGGCCGGCATTCACCTGGCCGCGCACCTGAAGGCGCCGTTGACCGAGCAGGTTCTGGTGGCGGCGGCGAGCGAGGCGTCGATTGGTCTGTATGGACTCGCGCCGTTTTACCAGCGCGCAAAACCGCGGCCCGGTCTGATTTTCGGCTACGGCAGCATCGCCGGGCAGCATATCGACGCAGCGTTGACGAAGCTCGCGGACATCCTGCCAGGCATCGCCTGATAGCGCGCCTGGACCGCGGCGCGACGTCATGGCGTTGCAACGGCCAACATCGCGCGGCCAATGCGGAGTTACCCGAAGCGTTAAAAAGGTTGCGGCAATCGTGTGTCCCGCACAAGCCGGTCACGCAGAATATGCCGCTATACATGGGTTGAAACGGCTTGTAACGCACTTTACGAATCGACGCCGCCAGCTCCGCCGAAGCAGTTTAGCCCCTGAAACAAGGCTCAAAATGTGTTGCGCAGTCTGCGCCGCGCAACAAACCTGCGCTGTTATACATAAAAGAGTCGCGCAAATCGCTTGAGCGCTTGTAGAATCCGGCGTTGAAGCGTGCGCATACCGTGTGCGCTTCGTGCAATTCACTGACCACAACAGGTAGGAGAAACATGCCGACTTCCGCAAAAAAGGTGGCCAAGAAGGCTGCTGCCCCGGTACCGACCAAGAAGGTTGCTGCAAAGAAAGTCCCTGCGAAGAAAGCTTCCGCAGCTAAGAAGGTCGCCGTGAAGGCGTCCAGCGCACCGTCGCCGATCAAGGACACCTTCACGAAGGCCTCGCTGGCTACTCACGTTGCTGAACGCGCTGGCGTCGAACCGAAGGCTGCCAAGGCCGTCCTGGCCGCGCTCGAAGACACGATCCTCGGCGCTGTCCACAAGAAGGGCGCGGGCGAATTCACGCTGTCGGGTCTTCTGAAGATCGTCGTGCAAGCTGTGCCGGCCAAGAAGAAGCGCTTCGGCAAAGACCCGTTCTCGGGCGAAGAGCGCTGGTTCCCGGCCAAGCCGGCTAGCGTGCGCATCAAGGCACGCCCGCTGAAGAAGCTGAAGGACGCTGCAGCAGGCTAATCGCGCTTCTGCGTCACTTGATGCGTCGCTCACGGCTACAGTTGACGTAGCGTATTTCGAGCCTCGCACTGCAAGTAGTCTGAATCCCCGTGGATGCAAATCCACGGGGATTTTTTCATGGCGAACAACGGCGTGGTGCATCGTCGATCGATCCATGCACTCTACTAGCGCATCGTGGGCCGCAGCAGTACGATGGCAGCGAGGCGCCAGGCTTTGCGATGCGCGCTTCATGTGCATGTCTGTCGGATTCCGCGCTAAAAGCCCAATGGCATAGCGCTTGCTTGAAAGAAGTCGAACACCGAATGCGCAGCGCATTCGCCTTCTATCCGACAACAAGAGCGGGGCGTGACATGCGATGCTATGACGAGATGCGTCATCATGACGATGCCGTGCGGCCACATTACGCGCGCTTTGAGCGGTGGCTAGAGAAGCAGGGCAACGAAGCAATCGCGCGCAAGCGTGCGGAAGCGGACCTGCTGTTCCGCCGGGTCGGCATCACGTTCGCCGTGAATGGCGACCTCTCCGGCACTGAGCGGCTGATTCCCTTCGATCTGATTCCACGCATCATTCCGCGCCACGAGTGGCAGACGCTGGAAGCCGGTTTGCGTCAGCGCGTGCAGGCGCTGAACCTCTTCATTCACGACGTCTATCACGATCGCAAGATCGTGCGCGCCGGCATCGTGCCCGCCGAGCAGGTCTATACCAACGCGCAATACCGGCCGGAAATGCAGGGCGTGAATGTGCCGCTCGGTGTTTACGCGCACATTGCCGGCGTCGACGTGGTGCGTGCGGGCGACGACGGCGAGTTCTACGTGCTCGAAGACAACCTGCGGGTGCCGTCGGGCGTCTCGTACATGCTCGAAAACCGCAAGATGATGATGCGGCTTTTCCCCGAGCTGTTCGTGCGCAACCGCATCGCGCCGGTCGCGCATTATCCCGATCTATTGCTCGACACGTTGCGCTCGGTGTCGCCGGAAGGCGTCGACGATCCAGTCGTCGTCGTGCTCACGCCTGGCATGTACAACTCCGCGTATTTCGAGCACACGTTCCTCGCGCAGCAGATGGGCGTCGAACTCGTGGAAGGCAAAGACCTGTTCGTCGACGACAACTACGTGTTCATGCGCACGACGCAGGGACCGAAGCGTGTCGACGTGATCTATCGCCGCGTGGACGACGACTTTCTCGACCCGCTCGCGTTCCGCAACGATTCGGCGTTGGGCGTGCCTGGCTTGCTGACCGCGTATCGCGCGGGACGCGTCGCGCTCGCGAACGCGATGGGCACCGGCATCGCCGACGACAAATCGATCTATCCGTACGTGCCCGACATGATCGACTTCTACCTGGGCGAGAAACCGATCCTCAATAACGTGCCCACGTTCCAGTGCCGCAAGCCGGACGATCTTGCATACACGCTCGCGCATCTGGCGGAACTCGTCGTCAAGGAAGTGCATGGCGCGGGCGGCTACGGCATGCTCGTCGGACCCGCATCGACGAAGGCCGAGATTGAAGCGTTCCGCGAGCGTCTGATCGCGCGGCCGGCGGGCTATATCGCTCAACCGACGCTCGCGCTGTCCGCATGCCCGACCTTCGTCGAAGCCGGCATCGCGCCGCGCCATATCGATTTGCGTCCGTTCGTGCTGTCGGGCAAGACGGTCACGATGGTCGCTGGCGGACTGACGCGCGTCGCGTTGCAGGAAGGTTCGCTCGTCGTCAATTCGTCGCAGGGAGGCGGGACCAAAGATACGTGGATGGTCGACTGAAGCGGTTGCCGCACGGCTCCCGATAGCCGCGCGTGCAACTCAGCGCGCCGGGGCATTTGTCAGGTGCCGCGGGCGCATAGGAAACCAGCGGGATAACCAGCGCGAGCCTTTAACTCAACATCTCGCGTCATCAGACACGGAACGCCGTCATGCTAAGCCGCACCGCCGATCACCTCTTCTGGATGGCCCGCTACATGGAGCGCGCGGAGAACACCGCCCGCATGCTCGACATCAACCTCAAGGCGCTTTTGTTGCCGCAGACGCCCGAACAGGAGGCGCGCGCGCAACGTTCGGTGCTGCGCATCTCCGAACTCGAGGCCGCTTTCGCCGAGCGTCATGACGAGCCGACGCGCGAACACGTGCTCGACTTCATGGTGGCGGACGCGACCAATCCGTCGAGCATCCACTCGTGTCTGCATGCGGCGCGCGAAAACGCGCGTGCGGTGCGCGGCACGTTGACGACCGAATGGTGGGAGACCATCAACGATACGTGGCTTGAATTCAACGAGCGCATTTCGTCTGGTCAGGCGTCCGGCAACCCCGGCGCGTTGTTCGAATGGGTGAAGTTTCGCTCGCACCTTTCGCGGGGCGTAACGATCGGCACCGCGTTGCAGGACGACGCATTTTTCTTCACGCAGCTCGGCACCTTTCTGGAGCGCGCCGACAACACCGCGCGCATTCTCGACGTGCGCTTTGCCGACGTCGAGCCGAATTCACGCGACGCCGCGCGTCAGTTGGAGGACTTCTATTACTGGACGTCGATCCTGAGTTCGGTGTCGGCGCTCGAGATCTATCGCAAGGTTTATCGCGACGTCGTGACGCCGGCGCGCGTCGTCGAATTGATGATCCTCAATCAGCAGATGCCGCGTTCGCTGCTGGCTTCGCTCGAAGGCGTCTGCGCGAATCTGGCGATGCTGCGCACGCCGGGCTCGAACCAGTGCGAACGGTTTGCCGGCAAGCTGCGCGCCGAACTGCTTTACTCCGACATCCGGCAAATTTTCGAAGCCGGCCTGCACGCGTATCTGACGCAGTTCCTGGCTCGCGTGTTCGAGCTGGGCAATCTCGTCGCGCGTACTTATCTGATGCTGCCAGTCGCCTGACGGAGTGCTTATGTACCTGACGATCCGCCACGAGACGTCCTATCGTTATGAAGCGACTGTCCATTACTCGATCCAGCAACTTCGGCTGACGCCGGCAAGCGGCGCGTCGCAGGTCGTGCGGCGCTGGAACATCGACGCGCCGGGCAAGCTCGACGCGGCCGTCGACGCCTATGGCAACGCGCTGCACACGCTCGTCATCAACAAGCCGCATAACGAAATCCGCCTTCACGTATCCGGCGAAGTCGACACGATCCCGCTCATCGACGGCCGTCTTCGCGACGATGCCGGCCCGATTCCGCTCGAGCATTTCACCTGCGCGACGCGTTTGACGGAGGCCGATGCGGCGGTCCGCGAACTGGCCGGATCGGTTCCTGACCTCACGAGCACGTCGAGCCTGATTGCGCTGTCCGAGCGGATCGTGGAGCGCGTCGGCTATCACCCCGGCGTGACGGAAGTGACCAGCACGGCGGCGCAGGCGCTCGAACTCGGCAACGGCGTGTGTCAGGACCACGCGCATCTGATGCTCGCATGCTGCCGGGCGCGCGGCGTTCCGGCGCGCTACGTGAGCGGCTATATCGAACCGGGCGACGTGCCGCACGCGGCGAGCCACGCGTGGGTGGACGTGTGGCTCGACGGCTGGGTTTCCGTCGACGTCACGCATGCGGCTTTTGCCAGCGAGATCTATTGCCGCCTGGCCGTGGCGCGCGATTACGAAGCCGCGGCGCCGGTGCGCGGACGGCGCATCGGCGGTAGGGAGGAGCAACTGAACGTGTCGGTGACGGTCAGCGCAAGCACGCCGCAGTAGCCGGCGACGAGGCAGCGGCGGCGCTTCGCCCACCCAACGCGGCATCGCTATCAAGAACATAACCGCAGACGCCGTAATACGAGAAAGGGCGCATCGGCGCCGCATTACAATAGCGTCGTTCAAGTCTTTTTTTGCGGGTACGTTTCACTATGACTTACTGCGTAGCGATGACCGTCGAGGAAGGTCTCGTGTTCCTTTCCGATACACGGACCAATGCGGGCGTCGATCACATCAGCACCGCGCGCAAGATGGCGGTGTTCGAGCAGCCGGGCGAGCGCATGCTGGTCCTGCTGGGCGCGGGCAATCTGTCGCTTACGCAAGCGGTGCTGCACGAACTGTCGGAACCGGCCGATGCGTCGCAGCCCACGCTGTGGAACGTGCCTACCCTGGGCGACGCCGCGCGCGTGATCGGCCAGGCGGTGCGCACCGTGCATCAGCGCGAGGCGGAGGCGCTGCAGGAATTCGGCGTCGACTTCAATTGCAGCTTTATCCTCGGCGGCCAGATTGCGGGCAACCGGCCGCGTCTTTTCATGATTTACGCGGCGGGCAACTTCATCGAGGCGTCGGCGGTGAATCCGTACTTTCAGATCGGCGAGGCGAAGTACGGCAAGCCGATCATCGACCGCGTGCTGACGCCGTCCACGCCGCTCGACGAAGCCGCGAAATGCGCGCTTATTTCAATGGACTCGACTGTGCGCTCGAACCTGTCGGTCGGGCTGCCGCTCGATCTGCTCGTCTACGAGAAGGACACGCTGCGCGTCACGCGCTTCGTGTCGATCGATCACGACAACGCTTACTTCCAGATGATTCACCGCACGTGGGGCGAGCGGCTGCGTCAGGTGTTCGGCGAGATTCCCGATCCTGACTGGCAGGAGTCGCAGCAGGTGCCGACGTTGCAGCGCGAGCGGGCGCTGGTGCTGCATCGCGCGCCGGTGGGCGCGGACGGCATCGAGCATGAATTCGACGCCAAGCCGGCGCAGACTCTGGCGCAGGCGGAAAAGGGCAAGGCGCAGCGGTAGGCTCAACCGCTGCCCGCCACAACAAAACCTACGGACGAAAAAAAACCAGCCACCGGCTTGCGCCCGTGGCTGGTTTCGAACTGCGTAAGCTTCAGCAGTCCGTCAAGCCCATTTAGAACTTGTGGCGAATGCCCAGGCTGATGATTTCCTGGCTGCTCGAACCGGCCTGGTAGCCATACGAGCCAACCGATGCACCGGCGTTGACAATGCCACCGGTCGCTGCATCGCGCTGATGACCGCTTGCGTGCTGGTATGCGCCAACGAGGTACAGGTCGGTGCGCTTCGACAGGAAGTAGTCGCCGCCCAGCGAAACCTGGTGGTAGTTCGCCGACGTGTCGCCTGCGCCGTGCGTGTAGGTGTAGCCCAGACCAAGCAGCATTGCCGGCGTGAGCTGGTAGCCAGCGTACGCGCCTGCAACGTGATACTTCTCTTGCTCTGTGAAGCCCGAGAACGCGTCCGGCTTGTATTGCGCGAAGCTATAGCGAACGTTGAACGTGAACGGACCGGTCACGTACTGTGCAGCCGCCGACGTGATGTCGATCTGCTTGGCCGATGCGTACGCGCCGTTGATGTTCGAGCCGTCGAACGTACCGTCAGACGTCACGCCTGCGTTCCACGTGCCACCCTGGTTGCCCGGAGCGACGCCGCGGCTGGTCAGCGTGTTCGCGTTTTGCATGCGGAAGTAGCCAGCTGCAACGCTGAACGGACCGCCCGACCACGTTGCTGCACCTGCCCAGGATTGGCCTGCGCCGGTTGCGCCCGCAACGCCG
Source organism: Paraburkholderia sp. GV068 (assembly GCF_003058125.1). Lineage (NCBI taxonomy): Bacteria > Pseudomonadati > Pseudomonadota > Betaproteobacteria > Burkholderiales > Burkholderiaceae > Paraburkholderia > Paraburkholderia sp. GV068. The sequence continues at coordinate 42,761 of NZ_QBUB01000002.1, read as the reverse complement.
CCCAGTGCGTACATGCCTTCGAACTGGAAGCCGCCCCACACCGGCGAAACGTACTTGATTGCGTTGTTCGTACGCGAGCTGTTGTCGTTGTTGTCAACGTCGCCCGGCGTCGTGAACGTGCTGCCGAAGAAGTTGTCACCCGTCAGCGGCTGAACCAGGTCGACCAGCGGATCGTACTGGCGACCCAGCGTGAGCGTACCGTATGCATCTTGCGTCAAGCCGACGTATGCCTGGCGACCGAACAGCTTGGTGCCCGTGCCGTACGAACCCATCTTGCCGTTGTTCGGGTTGAAGCCGCTTTCCAACTGGAAAATCGCCTTCAAGCCACCGCCCAGGTCTTCCGAGCCCTTCAGGCCCCAGCGGCTGCCCTGCAGGTTACCCGCTGCGAGCTGCCACAGATTGTTGTTAGCCGGGTTGGCGTTGTGAACGTACTGGACCGATTCATCGATCAAGCCATACAGGGTCACGCTGCTCTGAGCGTGAGCGACGCCCGTTGCGCCCAGGAGCGCCAGCGAGAGGGTAGACAGTGCGATTCGTTTCATCCATTTCTCCACGCAGATGATTAGTTTACTTGTTGCGGAAAGGAGAATAGCTCACTGCGTCAATCGGCAAGAACTGGAAAAAAAAGAGTGTCGCCAAAAACCGACAACCCGCGCAAACCCTTGTATTTAAAGCTCATCCGGGATTGTTGCCTTTTCGGCAATATTGATTCGTTGCATTCGCATTATTGTTGTTTCGTTGACGATGAACGTTTGAGTGTGCCTACTCCCCGCATTTATTTGTAATAGATATGTAATGAAGTCGTCTAGCGAAGCGACGGCGGCGGGAGCGCGCCCAAGCGGCGCCATGCATTTTGGCCGAAAAGGGGAGTAGACAGACGGGTGCGATTGTGATCCACACGCACCAACAAGGTGCGGCGCTGATTGTGTAACCGCCGGGCTATTTGGGACCGTCGTCGTCCGCGCGCGTGTGCCGCGCCATGCGGGCCGCCGCGAGGCCGGCGGCCGCGGCCAGCGCGACCGACTTCCACGGATGCTCGCGCACGTAGCGATTCGCCGCAACGGCTTTGCGGCTCGCGCCAAGCAGCGTAACGGCCGCCAGATGCGTCGCGCCCGCTTCGGCGGAAAGCACCGAGCGTCCGACGCCGAGCGCCTTCGCGCCTACCGATGCTTTTGCGTGTGTCTCGAACCGCGGCGGTTCAGCTTCGGCGGACACAGCGCCAATCCTCGAAGCCCGCGCGTCGCTCGAATCGGACGAACCGGCGTGCAACGCCGCGCCGCCCGGAACCGTCGACGCCGCCAGCACCGACGCCAGCTTCGCGCGGCTGCCCGGCGGCGCGTCGGACTGCATGCCCCAACCGCCGCGCGGATCGTTCAGCCGGCCGCGCGCCGCCGAAAATTCCGCGCCGAGCAGCAGCACCGCCGCGGAAAAGTACAGCCACATCAGCAGCACCGCGAGCGATCCGGCCGCGCCGAACGAGCTCGCCATGCCGGCGTGCGCGAGGTACAGCGCGAACAGCTTCTTGCCCGCCGAAAACAGCACCGCCGCGACCACGCCGCCGACCAGCGCATCGCGCCAACGCACGCTCGCGTCGGGCAGAAACTTCAGCAAGCCGGCGAACGCGAACGCCAGCACGAGCAAGCCAACACCGAGTTGCAGCAGATTGCCGATCACCACATAAGGCGAGTCGCCCCACAGCCACTTGCCGACATACGTGATCACCGTATCGAGCACGAGCGAGACGATCAGCAGAAACGCGACGCCCAGCACGAGCCCGAACGAGATCAGCCGCACGCGCACCAGCGCAAGCACGCTCGACGTGCGCGGACCGGTGTACGGCCATACGACGTTGAGCGCGCTGTTCAGCGAAGAGAAAGTGGCCGACGCGCCGATGGCCAGCATCGTGAACGAGATGATCGCGGCCACGCCGCCCGCGCTGCCGCTGTGATGCGCGTTTTCGACGATCGTCTGCACGCCTGCCGCGGCCTGGTCGCCGAGCAGTCCGTGGATGTGGTCGAACAGTTCGCCGCGCGCGGCCTCGGCGCCGAAGAACCAGCCGGCCACGGCGATCACCATGACGAGCGTCGGCGCCAAAGAAAACGCAGCGTAGAACGCGATGCTCGCTGCCAGCGCAGTGCAGCGGTCTTCGGAAAACTGCTTGAGTGCTCCGATCGCCCAGTTCGCCTGCGTGCGAGCCATGTGCTGGAGGTTGCCGGCGGAAAGCGTGTCGATGTCCATGGTCGAAGTCTCACTGGTTCGGGCGGTGCGCACGCGCGAGCCGCTCGGGCCGGCCGGGCGCAGCCTCCGTATGGCCGTCGTTCGCAAGCGTTGTGCCTGTGACTATAGCAAGCGCACTGGCCGCACGCCGCATTGCACACCCCGCCGCGCGCCGCATTGCATGCCGTACCGCGCGCATGCCGCTAGAATGCGATGGCCTTCCTCTCTACTTCTCTCCATCGCCATGCATTCGCACGAAGCCGTAAAGCAGTTGGACGTGATCCCCGCCGATGAACTCGCCACGCGTTTGCCGCCGCAAGTGCTGGCGCAGTTGCCGCAACAGGGCGTCACGGTTTTCTCCGTCACCGACGACGCGTCGGACACCGCCGCCTTCAGCGCGCGCTATGGCTTCGGTCTCGAGGACTGCGCGAATACGATCGTCGTGCGCTACAAGAAGGACGGCGGCGAGCACTATGCGGCGCTCGTTTCGCTCGGGTCGCTGCGGCTCGACATCAACGGCGCGGTGAAGGCGGCGCTCGGCGCGCAGCGGCTGTCGTTCGCGAAGCGTGAGCTTGCGGTCGAACTGAGCGGCATGGAGTTCGGCGGCATTACGGTTTTCGGCTTGCCGCAGGACTGGCGCATTCTCGTCGATGCCGCCGTCATGGAGCGCGCGCAGATCGTCATGGGCGCGGGCATTCGCGCGGCCAAACTGCTGCTCGCGCCGGACGTGTTGCGTCAATGGCCGCGCTGCGAAGTGGCGCAGATGACGCTCGCGGCGGAGTAACTATCGCCGGTTAAGTGAGTGACTGAGTGACTGACTGAGTAATGCAGAAGCGCCACGCGGTCCGCACAGCGGCCGCGTGGCTTGTCGACGATCAGATGATGAGGCGCGACACCTTCGTACCTTCCAGCGATACGCCCGCCATCAAGCCGCCGTTGGTCAGCACGAATGCTTCGACCGGGCTTGTGGCGGTCGACGTATCGATCGCGCCGTTCGCGCCGACCTTGAGCACCGCGACGGTTGCGTCGGCGCCCGCTGCCCAGCCCTGGCTATTGAGGAATTTGTCGAGTGCTTCCTGCGTCATGAACAGGAAGATAAGCGCTTTCGACTGCGCGCCGATCTGCAAGCCAAACGATCCCGCCACCGTGCTGTAGTAGCCGGTCGTGCGACCGCCCACGCGCAGCCCGCCTTCGCCGTATTGGCCGCCGACCCAGAAGCCCGCCGAGATCACCGACGGAAACACCAGCACGCCGCGCGCTTTCGCCACGAGCTCGCGCGAACCGCCGACGTTCGCATACAGACGCGAAAGCGTGGAGTCGATACCCGCGTTGATCGTGTCGCGCTTGTTGGCGTTCGCGGACGCCGACGTGCCCGACGACCCTGACGTGGTGGTGCAACCGGCAAGGCCGAGGCCCGCGGTAGCGAAAGCCGCGCCGGCCGTCGTGATGAATTGTCGTCTGCGCATGATAGTTGTCCTTTTACGTTATCGAGGCGGTTTTTGTTTATGGATCAAAAGGTAATGCTGTGACGTTGGCCAATAGGGCCAGCATCAATGATAAAGCAGCATTTGCCGTGCCTGATCCATGCCGCCCGCGCAAAGGGACATTCATGCGTCGGGTGCGAGGAATCCGCGCTGAGACTCGCGCGGGTTCCTCAGCGGGTTCCTCCGCGGGTTCCTTTATTCGCTGCCACGCATTACATGGCTGGACGAATGTTCTGGTTATGACGGAAGAGGTTGTGCGGATCGTAGCGGCTCTTAACCGCGACGAGCCGTTCGAAGTTCGGGCCGTATGCATCGGCGACGCGGCTCGCTTCTTCCTGCGTCATGAAGTTCACGTAGACGCTGCCGAGCGAGAACGGCGCTGCCTGCTCGAAGAATGCACGAGCCCACGCGATGCAACGTTCGTCGTCGGCAGGATCTTCCCAGCGGCCATGCACGTTCATCGCGTATTGCGTGTCGCGGCTCGAGTAGGCGGTCGCATTCACCGGCACGCGTTGCGTTTGCGCGCCGATCTGCCCGAAGAAAATCTCGCACTGTGGAGAAGGCAGATTCTCAATCGACTGAAGCAGTGCATCGATCAGACCATCGTCGATATTGGCGAGATTGTGCGACTTCCAGTAGTTGCGCGATCCCGGCGCGAGCAGCGGATCGAATGCCTGTTGCCACATCGCATACGGCATTTCGCCGAGATGTTCGCCGACGGGCGTGCCGAACGTCTTCACTTGCGCGACCGCCGAAGGACCGTTCGCGATTGGCCCGGTGTAGCACATCGGGAAGATGATCACCGGCTTGCCGTGCACTTCGGCCGGCAGGAACGGCAGCGGCGGCGCGAGCCGTAGAACCGCCCACACGCTCAGGTCGTCGGGCATCTGCGCGGCGGCCGCGCGATATTTGACGAGCGCGTCTCTCGCCTCGGCGAACGGCAGCACGACGAGCCCGCCGTACACCATCGGTCCGACGGAATGCAGTGCGAATTCGAACGACGTGACCACGCCGAAATTGCCGCCGCCGCCACGAATCGCCCAGAACAGATCTTCATTCGATTCGGCGCTGGCGCGAAGCAGTTCGCCTTCGGCGGTGACCACGTCGGCTGAAATCAGATTGTCGATCGTCATGCCGTATTTGCGGCTGAGCCAGCCGAAGCCGCCGCCGAGCGTCAAGCCCGCGACGCCCGTGGTCGAATTGATGCCGAGCGGTGTCGCGAGTCCAAAGGCTTGCGCTTCGTGATCGAAGTCCGCGAGCGTTGCGCCCGGTCCCACATACGCGCGTCTTGCAATCGGATCGATTCGCACGGACTTCATCTGCGAGAAGTCCATCACGAGACCGTCTTCGCATAGCGCGCTGCCGGCAATGTTATGACCGCCGCCGCGAAGCGCAAGCGGCAGATCATTCGCGCGCGCGAACGCGATGCCGCGACGCACGTCGGCGACGCCGGCGCAGCGCAGAATCATCGCCGGGCGGCAGTCGATCATTGCATTCCAGATGCTGCGGGCTTCGTTGAAACCGGGATCGTCGGGCAGTACTAGCTGCCCACGTATGGCGGTTTTCAGTTCTTCGATGGCGCTGCTCGACACTTGAGCCATGGCTTGTCTCCTGGTGTTGTAAGGGCGCTTTTTCAAGCGCTGTCGGCTGACCCAAGCAGACCGAAAGAATGTTGACAGCCTGGTTCAGCGTCCAGTAAACGGCGAGCTTCGCGCTACTCAAACGCACGTAAACCCGCGTGCGCTTCGCTGTTTGCTGCGAAGCACGCGCAGCGTGCCTTTGCGAGCGTGTATCGCCAACAACGGAATGCCGGCGCCGCGAATGGTGCATGTGCTTGCGGAAAAGATCGCGTGTGAAAGTGTTGGCGAACTCTGCTAATAGCGGAGTTTTGGCGTGACAGGTATGACGAAACTCGCGTGAGTCGCGCGTTGCGTGAAAGGCTCAGCGCGGCACTTCAATGACCTTGTCGTGAGCCACGACGAAAACCCTTTCTCCACTCACGCGGCCGTCGTCGCGCGCACCGCCGGTAAAGCTGCCGAATGCGGGCAGCACGCCGCCTTGCACGCCGAAACGAAAACACGGCACGCGAACCGAGTCGTTGCGCGTCGCGATTCGATAGACAGGATGCAGATGGCCGGCGAGCGCGTACGCGCCGTCGACGGTCTGCGGGTGATGACACAGCGCCCACGGTCCAACGCGCCACGGCTCCAGCACAAGTTCCACATTGAGCGTACCAGGCAACGCGCCCGCATGCCGATCGTGATTGCCTTCTACGAGCACGATTCGCAATCTCGGATGCCGCGCGCGCCAGACATGCAATGCATCGAGAATCTCTTCGGCGTGCGCCTCGCGTGCATGCAGCAGATCGCCGAGAAAGACGAGCGTGGACGGTTCGAATTCGGCGATCAGTATGTCCAGACGCATCAGGTTGTCGGCAGTGGAACCGATGGGCACCGGCACGCCGCGCGCACGAAACACGGCGTCCTTGCCGAAATGCGCATCGGCGACGAAAAGACAGCGCAGCGCGGGATCGAAGGCCGCGCGCAAGCTCGACAGCACGAGCGGATGGCCGGCAATTTCAACGGGCAACGACGCAGGCTTCATACGCGGGCCGCCTTCTCGAGTTCCGCAAGCATGCGCTGTACGCGATCCGCGAGCTTCTCTGTACTGACTTTCTCGCGCAGGCGTCCGACGATAAGCGGAAACGCAAAGGGAGTCGGTTTTTTCGGATGCATGAGAACGAGGCGGCTCGCGTTCATTCGTTCTAGCGCGCTACGAATGCGTTTCGCGTCGAGTTCCTGCAATAGCACTTCGGTATCAGCCTGATCGAGTAACAGATTGCCGCTGTCATGATTGCGGAAGATCTCATAGAAAAGGCCGCTGGAGGCCTGCAATTGCCGGGCGCTTTTCTGCTGCCCTGGATGTCCCTGAAACACGAGCCCCGACACGCGCGCAATTTCGCGGAATCGTCGTCGAGACAACTCCGACGAATTGAGGCTCGCCAGAATGTCGTGATCGAGTTGTTCCGCCGAGAGCAATTCACTCTCCAATGCCGCGGCCCAGTCGAATGGTTGCGCGGACAACAGCTCGAAACCATAGTCGTTCATTGAAATAGAAAAAGTACCGGGCTTCTCTCGCGCGATTCTCCAGGCGAGCAATGCGCCAAGACCGATATGCGCGGTGCGCCCCGCAAATGGATAACAGAAGAAGTGATGCCCTTCGCGCGACTTGAGTACTTCGGCCACCAGCAAACCGGGCTGCGGCAGAGCCGACCATTTCTGCTGCAATTCGAGCAGCGGCCGAACGGCGCGCATCTCGGGTTCGTCATAGATGCCGCCGGCGGCGCGCGCGAGCATCGTCAACGTCGCCTCGGCGAGTTCCGAGGAGAGCGGCATGCGGCTGCCTGCCCATTGCGGCATCGCGCCGCGTGCCGAGGTCGCGCGTTTGACCCACGCAGTCATGTCCTGCACGCGAATCAATTCGAGCGCACGTCCGCCGAAGGTAAAAATATCGCCGGGTTTCAGCCGCGAAATAAACGACTCTTCGATTGCGCCTATGCGGCCGCCCGCCAGATACGCGACATTCAGCGTGCCGTTCGCGACGATCGTGCCGACGTTGTTGCGATGCCGCCGCACCAGATCTTCGCGCGGCACGCGGTACAGGCCGTCGCTTTCGCGCACCACGCGGTGGTAGTCCGGGTACGCGCGCAACGCGGTGCCGCCGCCTTCGACGAAACCTAATGCCCAATCGAATTCATCTTGCGTTAGTTGCCGGTACGCGTACGTCGTGCGAACTTCGTCGTAGAGATCGCGCGCGTCGAAGCCGCCGCCAATTGCCACTGTCACCAGATGCTGAACGAGAACATCAAACGGTTTGTCCGGCGTTTCGCGGCTTTCTATTTGCCGCTTCGCGACTGCTTCGCGCGCGGCGGCCGCTTCGACGAGTTCGAGCGCGTGCGTGGGCACGATGGTCACGCGCGACGGCCGTCCCGGCGCGTGACCCGAGCGGCCCGCGCGCTGCATCAAACGCGCGACGCCTTTCGGCGAGCCGATCTGAAACACGCGCTCCACAGGCAGAAAGTCGACGCCGAGATCCAGGCTCGATGTGCATACAACGACCTTTAGCAAGCCGTTCTTCAAGCCGCGCTCGACCCACTCGCGCACTTCCTGATCGAGCGAACCATGATGCAACGCAATTGCGCCGGCCCATTGCGGACGCGCTTCGAGCAGCGCCTGGTACCAGACTTCGCATTGCGAGCGCGTGTTGGTAAATACGAGCGATGTCTGCGCCTCGCCGATTGCATCGGCCACGGCCTCGACCTGGCGCATGCCCATATGACCGCCCCAAGGAAATCGCTCGATGGTCTCGGGAATAACCGTGTCCACGATCAATGCCTTCGGCAACTTGCCGTGCACGCTGACACGCGGGGTTCGGACCGGGGAGAGCAGTACATCGGCGGCGAAGGGAAGGTTGCCGAGCGTCGCCGACAAGCCCCATATCTGCAAATCGGGCCGCCAATGCGCGAGCCGCGCCAGCGCCAGTTGTGTCTGCGTGCCGCGCTTGTTGCCGAGCAGTTCATGCCATTCGTCGACGACCACCAGTTTTACGTGCGAGAGTACTTCGCGCGCATCGGGTCTCGTCAGGATCAGCGACAGGCTCTCGGGCGTCGTGATCAGCGCTGACGGCATGCGCCGGTTCTGCCGTGCGCGTTCCGCGGAGGACGTGTCGCCGGTTCGCAAGCCCACCGTCCACGGCACGGCCAGTTCGATCGCTGAGCTTTGCAGTGCGCGTGCCGTATCGGCGGCAAGGGCGCGCATCGGCGTGATCCAGAGGACGGTGAGCGGCTCGGGCTGCATGCTTGTGGCGCGCCGACGCGTCGCCGCTGAATGGGAAGGTACGGCTCGCGCGAACGCGGCAAGCGCGCCGAACCAGATGGCCCACGTCTTGCCCGCGCCCGTGGTTGCATGCAGCAAGCCGCTCGCGCCTCGCTCCATCTCGCGCCACACCTCGCGCTGAAAATCGAACGGCTGCCAACGCCGCGCTTCGAACCACGCATGCAGCTTCCCGGCGAAAGGGCGCCGCGCCGCCTCTTCGTCGATGGAAAACGGCAGCGGCTCGAATGCCGGCTCGCGAGCGTCGAGCCGCGCCTGTTGCTCGCGGCTGCGCGGAATGCGTCGCGGTCGTGGCGCGCGGGGTCGCTCCGGCACGGCCGAAGGCGGCGCACTGTCCTGCTTGTCGGGATCGACCGGCTCGTTCATTGAAAGTTGAAAGCGCTCGTTGGCATCGGGTTGCGCACGACGATACTTCGCCGTACCTCTTCTACGTGGACCGCGCGCGCAAAGCGCTGGTTCAAGAGAATTGCGCTGACACGCCGCCGCAGTCCATGTTTAAATGCCTCGCTTCAGACGCGCGGGCTCCCGCCATTGGCCATCGGCAAGCGGGTACGCGCTGAACCTGCGCTCGATTCAATAACGGAGTTGACGGTGAATAACAAGTTCGCAGCGTTGCCCCGATCACCCCTGCAAATTGCAGCCGCGCAAGCGCAACCGGTTTGCGGAGACGTGACGGCAAACATCATGAAGACGGTCGAATTGACCGGTCTTGCCGCCGATCGCGGTGCCCGACTGGTGGTTTTTCCCGAGAAGTTCCTGAGCGGCTATGAACCCGGCCTGATCGCCGGCGACCCAGCGCAATACGCATTCGAACTCGCCGATGCACGTCTCGATCCGATCCGCGAGATTTGCCGCCGACGCGGCATTGCGGCAATTGTCGGCGCGGCCACGCGCGGCGCGGACGGCCTGCATATTTCGTCGCTCATATTCGATTGCCGCGGCGAGGACGCAAAGCCGTATCACAAGCAGTATCTATATAGAAGCGAAACGGAAATCTACCGGCCGGGCACGCAAGGCTGCATGCTCGAACTCGACGGATGGCGGCTCGCACTCGGCGTGTGCTACGACTCGGGCTTTCCCGAGCACGCGCGCATGGCGGCCGTAAACGGCGCGCACGCCTATCTCGTGAGCGGGCTCTTTAGCGTGAAGTCCGGCTATCACCAGTCGCGCATCTGGTTCCCCGCACGCGCGTTCGACAATACGATGTATGTGTTGCTGTCGAATCACGTCGGCATGACCGGCGGCTGGGACACATGCGGTGCGAGCGCAGTCTGGAGTCCCTATGGCGATGTGATTGAAGAAGCCAGCCGCGAACGGGAAGAAGTCATCGTCGCGCGGCTCGATCCGGCCGTGCTTGCCGACGTTCGCGAACGGGAAACGGCGCTGGCGGATTTCGTCGCGCATGGCGATATGGCGGCCGATAACGTTGCGGTGCTGCCGCTGGATTAGCAGCGCGCTCTATTCCGTGCGCTAGAATGAACCGTACTACCCATCTGGAGATTCGTTTTGAAATCTATCGTTGCTCTGCTTGCCGCTACTGTACTTTCGTCGACGGCGATGGCTGCCGCTTCTACTGAGAAGCTGCCTTCGGGCGTGGTTGTCGAACACCTCGTGCAAGGCACCGGCGCGCAGCCGGCCGCCACCGATGTCGTGAAGGTCAACTATCGCGGCACGCTTGCGAACGGCACTGAATTCGACGCGTCCGCGAAACACGGCGGTCCGGCAACGTTCCCGCTGAACCGCGTGATTCCGTGCTGGACGCAGGGCGTGCAAACCATGAAAGTGGGCGGCAAGGCAAAACTGACGTGCCCGGCCGCCACCGCCTACGGCAGCCGCGCCGTGGGCACGATTCCGCCGAACAGCGACTTGACGTTCGAAGTCGAGCTGGTCGACATCGTCAAATAAGGCGCGACGTGCGCTGAAACGCAACCCCGCGACGGATAACGTAGCGGGGTTTTTTTATGGGCTGCAGTGGCCCGCCGTGGCCCGCAGTCGGATAGAGGATGGAATAAAACACGACAACACCGCGTACGGCATAAAGAACGACGTCTTTTCAACTCGCCGCCTACTCGCTCGTTTACCAGTGCTGTTGTAGTCATTCATCGTGCATGAGGAGAATCTGCCATGAATATCGACTTTCATTACGGCGTGGTCTATATCGTCGCGCGAGTTGGCGGAATGACGCCGAGCCAGGCGCTGACCGTCGCCCATGCGTGCCAGTATGTCGACGATGCAACCACGCCGGGCATCCTGCGCTTTCAGGGCGGCGAGACGTTCGAACGCTTCGCCACCGCGCACAAGACCTTCGACTACGCCAATACCGAGAACGACCAGAACCGGCTCGTGTGGGCGCCGTTTCATTTTCTGCCGGCAGGAGAGGGTGCAACGCTCGACGAAAAAGCCGTGTGCCGCGCGGACAGCGCGGTCGCGCGCGAGGTGGTGCGGCGCGCCATCCGGCAGCGCAGCACGGAGATGGGCTTGCATCGTCTTGGCGTGACGCTGCATACGTATGTGGATACGTGGGCGCATCAGGGGTTCGCGGGCATCGAAAGTCCGGGCAACCGGGTTCATTCTCTCGAGGCGCAAGATTGCACGCGCACGGGCTGGCTCGAGAATCTCACACTCGCCATGCAGCACCTGGTGCAGCACGTCGAAGCCGATGTTCTGACGCTTGCGCTACCTGTGGGCCACGGCGCCGCGTTGCATTATCCGGATCAGCCGTGGGCGAAATGGCATTACATCGACGGCAGGAATATGTTCATACAGCGACACAACCTGCCGGAGTTTGTCGAGGCCGCCGACATGGCGTGCCGTGCGGTTCGCGCGTATGTGGCCGGGCGCGAAGACTTCGAAAACGAAGAGGGCATGCCGCAAAACGTGAAAGCGACGCTCACCGAATTGCTCGATACCAACCGGATCATGGACGACAACGAGCGGTTGCGGGCGATCTGCGAGTTCGTGAAGGAGGGCGGCATTCCCGGCCTGAAAGAGGCCATTCCGGACTATGTGCCGAAGGGAGTCGGCTCATGGAAGTACAAAGCCACCGGTCTTCGCGCGGAAGACGACTCCGGCGAAAAGCCCGTATGGAGCGAGGCATTCGAAAAGAGCGACTACCGGCTCTTTCATGACGCGGTAAAACAGCACCGTTTCGTGACGACTCAGGAAGTGCTGCCGGCTCACGGCCTGCGAATCGCATGATGCGTTCATGCGCGAATGAGTGGAGACCGCCACGCGGGCGGCCTCTTTATGTCTTTATGGCCCGGTTTCAGATGAAAGTACTGAACGCCACAACGCTTAAAGCGATGGCGCCGCCTCAATAACCCCAGCGTTGCCGCTCGCGCCATTCATGCTCGCGCCAGTGCTCGCGGCGCCATTCGTGCTCCCGCCATTCGCGGCGTTCGCGCCACGCGTCGCGGCCGTCATAAGCGCGATAACCGCCATAGGCTACCGCGACCGGGGCAGGGCCGTACGCAACCGGAGGCGCCACATAAACGGGCTGCGGCGCATAGACGCCGACCGGAATGCCGACGCCGACGGCGAGATTCACATGAGCAGAAGCAACCGACGATGCGGCGAGAACTGCCAGACCGAGTGCTGCGCCAACGATCTTCTTGTTCATTTCCCTTCTCCTTGCACTTGAAGTGCGCTGCCAGAGCTTTGTCTCGATGGACGGTTGAAGTGTAGAAGCGTGCCCACGACACAGGTGAAACAGCGCTGCGAGATTGGTAACGCACGGTTACGGCCACTGCGGCGTTAAAAAATGAACTCGAAGCCTTTGAATCTCCGAATGCTTGCCTATAGTAGAAGCGGCTCTTGCCGCAATGCACAGTGCCGCCTTTTCTCGATACAGGTGACGGGGAACCGACATGACGCCATCGAATGCCGCGATCTATCAGGCCCAGACTTGCACGCCCGAGTCGCTGCGAATTCTGGCGGCCTATCTTGAACTGGCGCTCGACGAGGGCGAAAGCGTCGTTCTCATGAGAATTGGAGCGCACGTGCGCAGTGTTTATATCGGCGATCCGTCCGCTTCTCTGGAAGATTTGCGCGATGAGGGCGTGGTACAGGCCGAGCAGGCTGACGAGATTCTCGCGCTGACCCGCATAGGACTTAACCGGATCACCGCCGATGGCCAGCAGTATCGCTTTTTGCGCAGCGTCAGATACATTGCGGACCGTCAGGTTGTCGTTTTTACCCCGACCTGATCTGTCCGGCAACAATTGGAAAGAAAGAGAGCGCCGGAATAAAGAAAGAAGCAACGCGTAATAAAGAGTCCATAAAAAGTGGCACAGGCAAAGAACGAATGCACGCTAAAGGCGTCTATCGATTGCATCGAAGAGAACTTTTTGTATTCCGCACGCGTAGAGCAAGTCAGAATTCGGTTTTTTATGGCCATCCGGCTATGCCGTTCCCACGTTATTCATGGCATAGTTCGTTCGATTACCACATAAGGAGCAATTCAATGCCCACGTTAGAGCAAATCCAGGCAAAGCTTAAGAAGCTCCAGGCGCAAGCTGACGCCCTTATTGCAAGGAAAGCGCAAGTCGCAATCGACCAGATTCGCGAATTGATGCTTAAGCACGGCCTGACTACCGCCGACATCGAAGCGCAAGCAAAAGCGCGGCGCGCGGCCAAGGGCCTTAACGGCCATGCCGGCAACGCAAAGGCCGCGGCAGCCGGACAGAAGATTCCGAAGTATCGCGATCACAAAACCGGTGCGACCTGGACCGGACACGGCCGCGCGCCCGGTTGGATTGCAACCGCGAAAGACCGCAGCGTGTTTCTCATCGACGGCGCAAGCGAATCGAAGTGGGGCAGCGTTGCCGCTAACAACGCGAAAGCCAAAGGTCAGCCGAAAGGCGCGCAACCGCCGAAGTATCGCAATCCGTCAACCGGCGCGACCTGGAGCGGACGCGGCCCGGCGCCTGCATGGCTTGCATCGGTGAAGGATCGCAGCAGGTTTCTGATCGACGGCGGCGCAGCGTCGGTGGCGGGTAAGGCCGGTAAAGTGAAATCCGCGGCTGCGAAAAAGGTTGTGGCGAAAAAGGCGCGGGCGGGTAGTCAATCTGTTGCCACTAAAAAAGCTGCGGTAAAACCCGCTGCAAAGAAAACCGCCGCGCGAAAAGTCACCGCGAAAAAGGCAGCAACGAAGGCTGCAAGCAAAACTGCGAGCAAACTTCCGGGCCGCAAGAAAGCCGCAAGTTCGCAACCCGCAGTGACCGCTGCGGCACCGGTCGCGTCCACCGCGGCGAGCGCATAAGCGCACTGCACTGGCACAGCGAAGTACATGACAAGCGTACATGAATCGCCCCAGCAGGAGGATCAGGTTCTCCTGCTGGACTCAGTTCCTCATCCCGCAGCCGACGCAGCGGAGCCGTTCATTGTCGCGAGCGATCGCCGCGTGATTCTCGCTTATCCGATTGCGGAATCCGACTTCGAGCGGTTCGGTCCGTTCGATCCCGACGACGATCCGTTCTGCGCAGTGTTATTCCCCGACACGGTGTTTCATCGGCTAGGGCCACCGGGCGATGGCGATCTCGAGATTCATCCGCTCGCGTCGCAAGGTCTGGCCGCTTTTGCCGCACAGGAAGTGATCAACTCTTCTCTTGTCGATGAACTCGCCGCAGTGTCATTGCCGGAACTGGCGAAGCGTCATTTCGTCATTACGTTTCTGGAGTCCACGTTCGAGTGCATAGCGTCCGATTACACGCTGGTCGGTGTATACGGCGCGGCTGAAATCGCAAGCCGCGAGGCATTTGCACTGGTACGGTAGATCTATCCAGAGCGGCGCTGCCTGTTCGCCGCGCGCCAGGTTAGTTGCCCGGATCGAGTACCGGGCGCTCCGGTTCTGCAAGTGTTCTATAAGGCAATTGCGGGGCGCGCGGGTTGGTCGTCGTATTGTCGATTACGCGTTCGACGTCCGCAGTTTTCGCGAGTTCGCTGAGGAACGCCTGCTTGTCGAAGCCAGACGATACGCAGCCTTCCACATAGACAAAGCGACGTTGCAGCGTGAGCCAAAGCGTCGAATGTTCGCGCCAATGAGTCGCGGCATTGATATTGGCGAGACGCCGCTGCACGGCCTCCGCAATTTCCTTGTCGTACAGATAAGCGTTGGGTAAGCGGCAACGCCCTTCTATCCAGCAACTGTTGCCGCGTTCAATGCGGTAATGACTGTCGGCGAGCCATTCCTGTTCGGTTTCGAGTGGGCCGAGCGGTGCTGGGCATCCGTCAATGGCTTTGGAAATCTGAAAGAACGGGTCATGTCCGCGATTGATTCGCTGTTCTTCGCCGCGAGCCAAAGACAGAACCAAAAACAACGATAGACATAAAGCCGCGCATTGCAATGCACTCGCCGGCCGCTGCGTGAATCGTCTCAGTATCATGCTGATTGTCTCCACTCGTTGCGCAGCGAGACGTTCTTCTTATTAGCGGCTCGTGCGCCGGTTCTCGACCGCAAACTTGATCAATTCGGCCTGGCCTTCAATATCGAGCTTGCGCTTCAGATTCAGGCGATGTGTCTCGACAGTACGCACCGACAGATCGTTGCGTTGAGCAATCTGCTTGCTCGACAAACCCTCGGCGAGTGCATCGAGAATATCGCGTTCACGCGGCGTGAGCCGTTCAACCGGCGATTGCATCGCCGAAGCCTGAATCAATCGGGCGCCGAGTCCCGCGCTGAAATAAGTCTTTCCGTCGAGCACGACGCTAATCGCCTGAATGATCTCAGTCGACGGCGAGTCCTTCAGCACATAACCGCTCGCGCCCGCGCGCACTGCCTGCGTGACGTATTCGAGGTTGTCGTGCATCGACAGCATCAATACGCGAATCGCGGGGAATCGCTCATGAAACATGCCGGCAAGCGCAATGCCGTTCATTCCGTTCATGCCGACATCCATCAGCACGAGGTGAGGCTCCAGGCTCGCGGCGAGCGCGAGCGCTTCCTGTGCATTGCCTGCTTCGCCGACTACCTCCAGGTTGCGCACTGCTTCGAGCCGCGCACGCAAGCCGTCGCGAACGAGCGGATGATCGTCGACCAGAATCAGACGGGCAATGGGATGTGAGATATCGTTCATGAAGACACTTCCTGCAGGCTCTGCTTATGAGGCTCCGTTGTACCGGCGACGAGCGGAACACGCGCGGTGACGAGCGTATGGCCAGGCTGCGAGTTGAGCGCAAGCGTGCCGCCTAACGCTTCCACGCGCTCGCGCATATTGCGCAGCCCAACGCCCGAGCGGCGGCCGACAAACGCGTGCGCGACATCGAAACCGCAGCCGTTGTCGGCGATTGTGAGCGCGACGGCATCGTTCGACACTTCCAGCGAGAGCGCCGCGTTCGACGCACGCGCATGGCGCACGATGTTGGTCAGCGCTTCCTGAGCAATGCGGAACAGGACGGTGTTCACCGCATCCGTTAAAACCGCGGCGTGAGTATGCGTGATCTGCGTGAAGCCGATTTCAATGCCCGACTGTTCGCTCAGTTCGCGCGTGAGTTGCTCGATGGCTGCCGCGACGCCCAGGTCGTCCAGCATCGACGGGCGCAGCGCATGAGAAATACGCCGCACTTCGCGCAACGTGTCGCCGAGACGCGTGAGACTGGTCGACAACGCGGCTTCCGCGGCGGGCACGCGCGTTTCGCTGCGCTCGAAACGCGCGAGCGCCGATTCGAGCAGCAGCTTCACGGACACCATCATCTGGCTGATGCCGTCGTGCAATTCCCGCGAAAGCCGCGCGCGTTCGTTCTCCTGCGATTCGACCACCTGCTGCGCGAGCCGCTTCAGTTTCGCGTCGGCGCTGCGATATTCGGTGACGTTGAGCACGAGCGCGCACAGCGCGATAGCGGCGAGCCCCGCGAGTGCGATCGCGTCGATCCACATCATCGTGCGATCGATATTGATCGCCGCGCGCTCGTCGATATGCGCGAGGGTCGTGTCGACGTCGTCGAGATAGATGCCGGTGCCGATCATCCAGCCCCAGCGTTCGAGAGGCACCACGTAGCCGAGTTTCGAAGCGAGCTTGCCCGTCGACGGACGATGCCACAGATAGCGCACATAGCCGCCGCCTTGCGATGCCGCGGCGAGCAGCTTCTGGATGGTGAGCACGCCTTGCGGATCGCGCAGTTCCGACAAATCGCGCCCCACGAGATGCGGCTCGCGCGGATGCATGAGCGAACGGCCATGCATGTCGTAGACGAAGAAATAGCCGTCCTTGCCGAAGTCCATCTTCTCGAGCACGTCGAGCGCGCGCGTGCGGCGCAGCGCGTCGTCGCGTGCGTTATCTTCGCCGGCTTCGTAAAGCGGCGCGATGGCGGACGTCGCCAACTCGACGTAATGCTTGAGCTCGATTTCCTTGCTCGCCATGTACGCGGCCTGAGTCGTCGCGTGCTGTGTTTGCGCGAGCGCGGTCGCTTCGCGGCGCACGCCGATTTCGATGCTGGCGATAGCCGCGAGAAAGGGCACGATAGCCAGCAAGACGATCTTGGCTTTGAGTTTCATCGTTGAAAAGACGGCCAGTTGACTACGTAGTAATACGTAGCCGGCTTACGTAGTTGCGCGCTTGTGAGGACGCTTACGAAGGCGAATACTACATCCCCGCGGCGCATTGCGTCTTGCGGACGTTTTCGCGCTCATGCGTCGGCAGTGCGCAAAAGCAGATTCCGGTTTCGGCAGATGACTGCGCGGGTATTTCACACGAATACCCGTTACCGGATTTCCGCGCGCCGGATCACAAGTCCGGATGCGTGGTGTCAATAATAGACCTAGGAGATGTACATGGAGACCTCCCCATCCGCCGGCCGGTCATGGCTATGGCTCATTCTTTTGCTTCCGTATATCGCGCTCTTGTGGCTGCCGTTCTATAACGACACGCGTCCGTCGTTCGCCGGTTTTCCGTTCTTTTACTGGTATCAGTTCCTGTGGGTGCCGTTGACCTCGCTGCTGATTTACGTCGTGTACCGAGGTGTCAAATGAGCGACCTGAACCCCGTCAATCCGGTGGCGATGACCGTCTTCATCGCATTCTTCGTGCTTGTCACGGTAATCGGTTTCTTTGCCGCCCGCTGGAAACGCGGCGACCTCACGCAGTTGCACGAATGGGGTCTGGGCGGCCGGCAGTTCGGCACGGTCATTTCCTGGTTCCTCGTCGGCGGCGACTTTTATACCGCCTACACGGTGATCGCCGTACCCGCACTCGTGTATTCCGTCGGCGCATATGGTTTCTTTGCGTTGCCGTACACGATCATCGTTTACCCGTTCGTGTTTGCGGTGATGCCGAAGTTGTGGAAAATCGCACACGCGAAGAACCACATCACGGCAGCGGACTACGTGCACGGCGAATACGGCGGCAAGTGGTTTCCGGCCGCGGTCGCGTTGACCGGTATCGTGGCGACCATGCCGTATATCGCGCTGCAACTGGTCGGCATGCAAGTGGTGATCAAGGGACTCGGCGTGACCGGCGAATTGCCGCTGATCGTCGCGTTCGTGATTCTCGCGCTGTACACGTATGCAAGCGGATTGCGCGCCCCGGCGATGATCGCGTTCGTGAAGGACATCATGATTTACATCGTCGTGATCGCGGCGGTGTGGCTGATTCCCGCGAAACTCGGCGGCTACGCGCATGTGTTCGACGCAGCGGATACCTATTTCAAGGCGAAGGGCGGCGCGACCGGCATCATTCTCAAGCCGACGCAATTCACCGCGTATGCATCGCTCGCACTGGGTTCGGCGCTCGCGGCCTTCATGTATCCGCACACGATGACGGCGGTGCTCTCGTCCTCTTCGGCAAAAACGGTGCGCAAGAATGCGATTTTTCTGCCGGCTTATACGCTGCTGCTCGGCCTGATCGCGTTGCTCGGTTATATGGCGATTGCGGCCGGCGTGCATGTGAAGTCGGCTTCGGATATCGTGCCGGCGCTTTTCAATACGCTGTTCCCGTCGTGGTTCGTCGGCTTTGCGGCGGCTGCAATTGCGATTAGCGCACTGGTTCCGGCAGCGATCATGTCGATCGGCGCGGCCAATCTGTTCACGCGCAATTTGTGGCGCCCGCTGGTGTCGCCGAATATCACGCCTGAAGCCGAAGCGGCGAACGCGAAGATCGTGTCGCTCGTGGTGAAGTTCGGCGCGTTGCTGTTCATCGTATTCCTGCCGACGCAATATGCGATCGACCTGCAATTGCTCGGCGGCGTGTGGATCTTGCAGATCTTCCCGGCTATCGTGTTCTCGCTGTACACGCGGCGCCTGAATACGCCGGGTCTCTTTAGCGGTTGGCTCGTCGGCATTTTGCTCGGCACGTCGCTCGCGATTTCGCAAGGGCTCAAGCCGGTGTTCGCACTGCATCTCGGCGACGCCGTGTATCCGGTTTATATCGGCCTGATCGCACTGGTCGCGAACATCGTGGTGGCGTTCGTCGTGTCGGCGCTGTCGCCGCGGCGAGTGGCCGTGACCGCCTGATCGTTCTTTACTGATCGAGTGTTATTGACGCCGCGGGCCTTCGGGCTCGCGGCGTTTTTTATTTAAAGCGAGCGAGGCGCGCTAAACCAGCACTTCCACCGATTGCATGGCGCGGCGAATCTCCGTCGTGCGGCCCCACGATTCATCGCGGATCGTTTCGAGCAGGCAATCGATAAAGCATTGCGACGCGGCATCGGACGGCTCGCCAGTGCGCGTGATGATGCCGACCGTCGAGTCTTCGAGTTCTTCGCGCAAGGGGATCGCGCACAAACCGTCGCGCGCCGCGCAGAGTTCGACGAGCGGCCACGGAAAAATGCTCACCATGTCAGTGCGCTTGAGCAGTGCGACCGCCACGGTGAGCGAATGGAGAAAGTGGATGCTGCGCGGCACCGGCAATCCGTAGCGGGAGAACATCTGATAGGGCGCATGCCCCTCGGTTTCCGGATCGAGCGCAACCAGCCAGTCGTCGTCGAGCAATTCCGCGAGAGAACGCGATTCCGCGCGCGGATGACCCAGGCGTGCGACGACCGCGCGGCTCGTGGCGAACAGCGGCTGATAGTTGAAATCGCATGCAGAGACACTCGGCGATTGACGCCCGACATAAATGTCCAGGCTGCCGTCGCGCAAGCGCGGTGTCGCGATCGCGAGTAAGCCTTCGAATAATTCCAGTTGTATTGCCGGCATTCTGGCGCGAAAGCGCGCGACTGTTTCGGGCAGAAATGTCAATGCGACCCACGCGGTCACCGCAATCGAAAGACGCCCGCTTGGCTCGCCGCGCATTGCGTCCATCGCCTGATGCGCACGCACCATTTGCGCGGCGACGAGCCGTGCATGCAAAAGCAGGGTTTGCCCGCATTCGGTGAGCGTCACTCCGGACGATGTGCGCACAACGAGTTGAACGTGTGCCGCTTCTTCCAGTTGCTGAATATTTTGCGTTACGGCCGCCGGCGACGAATTGAGCGTTCGCGCGGCACCCCTGACACTTCCCGCATCGGCAATGGCGATGAGGGCGCGTAGCTGATGAATTTTCATTTGTGGCCCAGCGGTTTATACCGCGTGTGGTAAAGCGTTTGCCGTTGCTTTACGCGTTCACCGGCGTGGCGCGTTCTCAAGCGGCCTATGCGGGAATATCGTGGAGGCACGGCTACCGCATGGCGGCGCGTGTTTTTTCTCGCGCGATAAAGCTCTACACCTCGTAGTCTTGACGGCTATAAAAATTTAGCTGCATGCATAAAACGGCAAGCTGTCTGCTGAATGCGTAATGCCTAGCATAGGAGTGTAATGATGGCCGAGCAAGTTTCCGTGCCGGCAACCGCTTCCGGCGTCCCATTGCACTTCGCACATGACGACGCAACATTGAAAAGCCCTACTGTGCAAAGGGTGGCGGATGGACGGCTCCTGCATGCTTTGTTTGTCGATTCGCTCACGGGTGTCTATAACCGCGCGTACGCGACAGGGCGCGCTCAACAGCTTCTGAAGTCTGCGCGGGCGGCGCGTGTGGCAATGCTGGTGGTCAACGTGGATGGCTTCAGCAGGATCAACGACATTGCTGACTACGATCTCGGCGACCGCCTGTTGCGCAGCGTCGCCCAGCGGCTCGCGCGCGCGCTCGCCACGAACGATCTGCTTGCGCGGATCGGCGGCGACGAGTTCCTGATCGTTACCGAACATCACGGCCACATGCCGATGCTAGCCGCGTTCGCGCAACAGATGCTCGCGTTATTCGCCGAGCCGTTCGTGATCGCGGGGCGCGAGTATCGCGTGAGTGCGTCGGTGGGCGTTGCGCGCTCCAACGACGGCGCTCGCGATGCGTCGCTGCTGATGCGCGATGCCGGCGCCGCGATGCGTCGCGCGAAAGTCCATGCACCCGGCAACGTGTGCTTTTTCACGCGCGATATGAAAGAGGCTGCGCAGCGCCGCTTTGCGATCGAGAACCGGCTGCGCGATGCGCTCAAGGCGGGCGAATTAACAATTGCGTATCAGCCAGTCGTGGCGGCGGCGTCGCGCGAAACCATAGCTGTGGAGGCATTGCTGCGCTGGACCAGCAGCGAACTTGGCGACGTGGCCCCCGCCGAATTCATCCCGATTGCGGAACAGGCGGGCTTGATGGAAGACATCGGCGATTGGGTACTCGAGCAGGCATGCGCACAGGTCGCGAACTGGCGCTGGAGCATCGCGCCGGATGTCAGTGTGTCCGTGAATATTTCGCCGGTGCAGTTCAACGCGCGGCTCGTGCAACATGTCGCTGCGTGCCTTGCGAACAGCGGGCTCGACCCCTCCGCTTTGCAACTCGAAATCACCGAGGGCATTCTGCTGCCGGACGATGCCACCGTGCGCGCGACGATGGCCGCACTCGCCAAACTAGGCGTCACGCTCGCAATCGACGACTTCGGCACGGGCTACGCGTCGCTGTCGTATCTGAAGCGTTTTGCGCTGCATGGCCTGAAGATCGACCGCTCGTTTGTCGCCGGTTTGCCGGACGACACGGATTGCGCTGCGATTGCAGAGGCGCTCGTGAAAATGGCTCATGCATGCGGAATGTCGGTCACGGCTGAAGGCGTGGAAACCGAACAGCAGGCAGTGATGCTGCGCGAGATGGGCTGCGACGCGCTGCAAGGTTATCTGTTCGGCCGCCCTGGAACCGCGGCCGATTGCGCCGGCAGACTATCGGACGGGGACCGCTTCAGGAGAAAGCGTATGCCCAGATAACGAATGCGCGAGAGGGCTGGCGTTTTCGGCCATGACTTCTAGAATGATTTCATAAAAATGACGAGCTTGAACGCCACCGGCATGGGAGGTGTCGCGTTAGTCAGTCAGGAGAGAGAGAACATGTGTGATGCAGAAATCGCTGCTGTGCTGTTGAACCGTTGCACCGCTCAGCCATTCGACAACGAGGAGCCCGCCTATCTCGACATATTGCGCGAAGGCAATCTTTCGTTCAAACATGTCGTCGGCTTTGTGGGTCCGCGCGATATTCCGGACCCCGAAGCATGTCATGCCGAATCGATCATTTTCGCCGACGGTTCGCGCGCATTGCGGATCAGCCCGGTAGCAGGCGACAGCGGCTGGACGCGCTGGACCGCGCTGCAACCGCTGCACTAAATGAAGCGGCAGGCGCGCTTCCCGCACGAAGCGGCAGGCGCGCTGCCCGCGTTTGACGTTAGAACCTGTCCACTCTGAACGGATGCGTGTCCACGAGCGTTTCTTCACCCGTCATCATTTCGGCGATCAGGCGGCCGGTCACCGGCCCAAGCGTGAGTCCGTGATGCGCGTGACCGAATGCGAACCACAAGCCCTGATGTTTTTCGGCGCGGCCAATCACGGGCATCATGTCCGGCGTGCAGGGCCGCGCGCCCATCCACGGTTGATCGTCGAGGCGTTTGTCGAGTGGGAACAGCGTGCGTGCAATCGGTTCGACGGCGGCGAGTTGCGTGGGCGTTTTCGGCGCATCGAGCAATGCGATTTCAGCGCCGGTCGTCAGGCGGATGCCGCGCGCCATCGGCGCGAGCAGATAGCCTCTTTCGGCGTCGAGTACCGGATGATTGAGGCGCGCGCCCGCGCGTGCCGCGTAATGCATGTGGTAGCCGCGCTTGACGCCGAGCGGCAGCCGATACCCGAGCCGCGAACTGAGCACGCCGGACCACGGCCCCAACGCGACCACCGCCGATGAAGCCGCGATCGTCCCTGCGTTTGTCGTGACCTCCCAGCCGTTGCGCAGCGTATTGGCGTCGCCGGTGAAGAACCGTCCGCCGAGCGCCTCGAAGTATTTCGCGTAGGCCGTGACGAGCGCGTTCGGATCGCTCACCGAATCCGCTTGCGTGTAGCGCAGGCCGCCGAGCAATGCCTTGTCGAGATCGGGCTCGATGTGCTGCAGGTGGGCGGCGTCGAGCGCTTCGAATTCGACGCCGTATTCGCGGCTCCATCGATCGGCGACTCGCAGTTCCGCGTCCTGAGCGGCGTTGCTGCGAAACACCTTGATCCAGCCCGTGGGGCGCAACAGCGCACTCGCGTCCGCTTGCGCGGCCAGCGAGCGATGCTCGCTCACGCAATGTTCGATCAGCGTCGAGTATGACTTTGCAATCGCGGCGTGTTTCGCCGGATCGGAGTTGCGCCAGTATCTCCGCAGAAACGGCGCCGCGTGAAATAGCGCATCGGCGTGGTAGCGAACGTCGAGCGACTGGTTGCGCGCATAGCGAAGCAATGCACCCAGTCCGCGCGGAAATGCGTACGGGTACACGCCTTCTCGCTGAATCAATCCGGCATTGCCGAACGAGGTCTCGTTGCCTGGCGCCTTGCGGTCGACCAGCGCGACCTGTCGGCCGCGCTTTTGCAAATGCACGGCCACGCACACGCCGACAATGCCGGCGCCGAGTACGACGGTATCGAACTTCATTGTTGTCATCGTTAAACTGCTGAGAGGCCCGAGCCGTTCGCGTCGGCGTCGTTAAAAAGAGGGGGCGACGTCACGATCGATTTCAACGACGCGTCCGCTTTCGTGAGCTTCGACAGATCGGGTCGCGGACGGCGCAACGCAGGCGACTGCGCGAACACCTGCTCCATCGCATGCGCGACGGCGAGCGTCTTGCGGTCGCCATGAAACGGCCCGACGATTTGCAAGCCGAACGGCATGCCCGCGTGATCGACACCGCACGGCAGCGACAGCGCCGGATGCGTCGTCAGCGTGACGACATAGGTGAGCGCGAGCCAGCGGTAATAGTTGTCCTGCTCGCGCCCGTCGATTTGCGCGGCGTACAACTGCTGCCACGGAAACGGCGATACGGGCGTGGTCGGCGAGAGGATCACGTCGTACTGCTCGAACGCGGCCTGAAAGCGTTTGAAGATGCGCGTCTGTTCGGCTTGAGCCCACGCGCTGTCCGCGAGACTCATGCTTGCGCCGAGCTCGTAATTGGCGCGTGTGTTCGGGCCGAGTTGCGCCGGATCGCGCGTATAGGCATCGTGCAGACCGGCGACGAAGCTCTCCGCGCGAATCACGTCGAAGCAGCGGTGCACGTCGCCGAGATCGAAGCTCACTTCCTCGCATGAACGGAAAGACGGCGCGATTAGCGCGATGCGTTCGCGAAACACGTTGCGGATCGACGCATCCACGTCGCAACTGCCGAAGTCTTCGGTCCAGCCCACGCGCAATGTGGCGAGGTCGATGTCGGCGGGCGCGGCGAAGCTGAGCGGATCGGCGGCAAAGCTGAGCGGGTCGCCCGCCGAGATGCCCACGGTAGCGGCGAGCTGCAAGCACGCTTCGGCGACGCTGCGGCCCATCGGCCCGACCACCGAGATCGGCGACCAGCCCACCAGCTTGCGCGAATTCGGCACGAGTCCCGGCGTCGAACGAAAGCCCACCACGCCGCATTTGGAAGCGGGAATGCGCAACGAGCCGCCGGTGTCCGAGCCGGTGCACACGGGCAGCATGTCGCACGCAAGCGCGGCCGCCGAACCGCCCGACGAGCCGCCTGCATTCAATGCTGTGTTGAACGGATTGCCGGTCGCGCCCCACACCGGATTGCGCGTGTTCGCGCCGGCGCCGAGTTCCGGCACGTTGGTCTTCGCGGTGACGATCGCGCCGGCGGCACGCAGACGCTCGACGAGCACCACGTCTTGCGTGGGCACGTTGCCGCGCGACATCGGCGAACCATAAGTCGTCAGGAGTCCGGCGGTATTTTCGAGGTCCTTCACGCCGAGCGGCAAGCCGTGCAGAAGGCCGAGCGGCTCGCCGTCGAGTACCTGCTTTTCCGCGCGTTTGGCGGCGGCGCGCGCGGCCACAAAGTCGGTTGCGGTGATCGCGTTGACCGCCGGATTCACCGCCTCGATTCGCGCGATGCACGCCTCCAGCAGTTCGACGGGCGAGATCTCTTTCGCGCCGATCATCCGGCGCAACTCGACCGCGCTACGGCCGGGCAAATCGTTGTCTCGACTCATATCGTCTCCACTCATTGTGCTCATTGTGTCTTTCTTGGTCAGCCGAGCGCTTCGCCGGTGCGGTCCTTCAGCCAGATTACCGGCACCAGCGAAATTGCGCACGCGGCGGCCACATACCAGGCCGGCGCGAGCGGATTGCCGGTGCGCGCGACCAGCCAGCTTGCGATAAACGGCGAGAAGCCGCCAAAAAACGATGCGCTCACAACATACGTCAATGCAATTCCGGTTGCACGCACATGCTTCGGGAACAGTTCCGGGATCATCACGAGCACGGGCACGATCTGCCCGGACACGAACACGGCGAGCAGCGCGGACACGATGCAAAGCGCCGTCATCGACGGATGCGCGCTCAGGAATGCAAACGCCGGATACACGAGCAACAGCATCACGACGCGCGAAATCACGAGCACGCGCTTGCGGGTGTAGCGGTCCGCGAGCATGCCGGCGAGCGGCGCGGCGACGAACAGCGCAAGCGAACTGACGATACCGGAGATCACCGCCGACGTCGACGAAAGATGCAGCGCGCGCACCGCATGACTCGGCAGAAAAAAGGCGGTGATGTAGACCGACACGGAGCCGCCCAACTCGGCGAAAGTGCCGAGAATCGTCAGCTTGAGATGCGTGGTCAGCGCGGCCTTCAGCGCGCCGCTCGGCGCGGCTTCGCCGGGCTTGCGCGCGGTCAGCGTTTCTTCGAGGCGCCGGCGGATCAGCATGCCGGCCGGCGCCGCGACGATGCCGAGCACGAACGGAATGCGCCAGCCCCATTCGAGCACCGCCTGCTTCGGCAGCAGCACATTGACGAGCGTCGCGACCAGCGCGCCGAGCACGAGGCCTGCGGCAGTCGCCGCGAAATTCCAGCTCGCGAAGAACGCGCGCGTGTTGTCGGTGGCATATTCGACGAGCAGCGTCGTGCCCGGTCCGAACTCGCCGCCCGCCGCGAAGCCTTGTATCAACCGCGCGGCGAGCACGATGAGCGGCGCGGCGAAGCCGGCGACCGCGTAAGTGGGCGCGCACGCGATCATCGCGCAGCTAAGCGCCATCAGCATGATCGTGAGGACCATCGCGTTCTTGCGGCCCGCGCGATCCGCATACGCGCCGATCACGACGCCGCCGAGCGGCCGCACCACGAAGCCCACGCCGAATACGCCGATCGACAGTAAAAACTGATTGACGGGCGACGCGCCCGGAAAGAACAACTGCCCGATCTGGATCGCGAAGAAGCTGTAGATCGTGAAGTCGTAGAATTCGAGCGCCGTGCCGATGGTCGTGGCAGTGATGACGCGGGTCTTCGTCAAACGGGACTGACTAAGCGCAAGGGTAGACACGATACGGGCCCCACATAAAGGTGGAATCGACGTGAGTTATCATATACGAGAAAAAAATAGTTTCTCGCATACGAGAAATTTTTGTGGACAGGCGGGAAGCAAGGAAGCCAGGCGGAATCAGTGACATGGTCAAAGCCGTAGCCGTAGTGAAACAACCGAAGGCGCACGCGCATGAAGCGCCGCCGTCGCTCGATCACAAGCTGGTGGGCGGGCATTTGCGGCAGGCGCGCAAGGCGCGCGGGCTGACGCTCGCCGAATTGTCCGAGCGCTCGGGCATTGCGGTATCGACGATCTCGAAGGCCGAGCGCGGCGACATCGCGCTGACCTACGACAAGTTCGCGGCACTCGCGCATTCGCTCGAGCTCGAGTTCGACGCGATTTTCGGCCGGCGCCGCAAGCCGGCGGCCGGCGCGATGAAGCCGTCGTTCACCGCGGCGGGCAAGCAGCAGGTGTACGACACGCCGAACTACGAGTACGGGATGCTCGCGAACAACCTCACGGGCAAACGCATGATGCCGATGCGCGCGCACATCCATGCGCGCGCCGTATCGGACTTTCCCGAGTACATCCGGCATTCGGGCGAGGAGTTCGTCTTTCTGCTCTCCGGCAAGCTCGAATTGCGCTTCGAGAACGGCAAGTCGTTCAGGCTGATGCCGGGCGACAGCCTGTACTTCGACAGCTCGGTCGGGCACATCTATGTGAGCGTCGGCGAGGAAGATGCGGATGCGCTGGTGTGCTGCGTCGATACGGACGAGCATCGGCCGCGCGGAGCGATTTGAACGCCTATTCCCGAGCGCCACGATGTCTGCGTGCGAGGACGTTGTAATGGGGAGCGAAGCCGTCGTGCGCGTCAGCGTGTAAACTGCTGACTTTTTTGCATCCGGTGGTATGTTGCAAGCCCCCCAGCGCACAGCTCTCAGCGGCCCGGCGCTCGTTCGCCTGCTGGCGCGCTTCGCCAATGTCGACGTTCCCGAACCACGGCAATCGCTATCCGACCGGCTGAGCCAGTGGCTCGGCTGGACGGATGCGATCGCGCTGTCGTCGGCGCTCAGCGGCGCGCCGCCCACGCCGGCCGCGGGCGCGCGAGCATTCGGCAGCGCGGAGGAGGCGGAATGCGCGCGCGCGCGGGCCGCGCTCGTCGCCACGATTACCGGCGACAGCGCGTTCGCGACCGCCAGGCGCCGCGGTCCCGCGTATGTGGAGCCGCAGGCCGCGCCCGTCGACTACGCGCTCTTTCGTCAGCGCTACCAGGCCATGCAGCAGTCGATGGAAACGGGTGTCGGCAATCTGCGCGGCCGGCTGCGCGCGTTGCTTGCCGCCAGGAATCCTGCGATGGGCCGTCTCGCGGTGCTCGATGCCGTGATGGAACGTGCGCTCGGCGAACGCGAGCGAAGCCTGCTGGCCAATCTGCCGGTGCTGCTCGCCGGACACTTCGAGCGTCTGCGCGACAGCGCACAGCCGCTGCCGGACGATGGCGATGGCGCACAAGCCGCCCCCGGCGCGCCCGGCCCCTGGCTCGACGTGTTCCGCAAGGACATGCAAAGCGTGCTGCTTGCCGAGCTGGATATTCGTTTACAACCAGTCGAAGGGTTGCTTGCCGCCCTTCGTACTCGCTAACCGGGACGCCATGTCCAGATATCGTATTGATCTCGTTGTGTTCGCGGCAGGTCTCGCCGCGGTGTGCGGCATTGCCATCGGCTATGTCGGGTCCAACTGGCTGGCGCTGGCCGTCACGCTGCTGATCGGCGCGATTTATCTTGCTGGCGCGCTCGAATTGCGGCGCTATAGCACGGCGACTGCGACGCTCACTCGCGCCGTCGCGCGCCTCGCCGAGCCGCCGCCGCGGCTTGGCGCGTGGCTCGAGGAATTGCATCCGGGCTTGCGCAATACGGTTCGTCTTCGCATCGAAGGCGAGCGCGTCGCGTTGCCGGGGCCTGCGCTCACGCCTTATCTCGTCGGCTTGCTGGTGCTGCTCGGCATGCTCGGCACGCTGCTCGGCATGGTCGTGACCTTGCGCGGCACCGGCATGGCGCTCGAAAGCGCAACCGATCTGGCCGCGATCCGCGCTTCGCTGGCCGCGCCGGTGAAGGGCCTGGGCTTCGCGTTCGGTACGTCGATCGCGGGCGTGGCGAGTTCCGCGATGCTGGGCCTGTTGTCGGCGTTGTGCCGTCGCGAGCGGCTCGAAGCGGCGCAACAGCTCGACCTTAGGATCGCCACGAGCCTGCGCATCTATTCGCAGGCTCATCAGCGCGACGAGAGCTTCCGGCTCCTGCAACGGCAAGCGGAACTGATGCCGACGCTGGTCGACCGTCTGCAAACGATGATGGCCGCGATGGAGCAGCACAGCCTCGCTTTCAACGAGCGCCAGCTTGCAAGCCAGGAGACGTTTCACAACAAGGCGCAGGCCGCGTACACGCGGCTCGCCGCATCGGTCGAGCAGTCGTTGAAGCAGAGCGTCGCGGACAGCACGCGTGCTGCCGGCGCGGCGCTCGAACCGGTCATGCAGGCGACGATGGCCGGCCTCGCGCGCGAAAGCGCCTCGTTGCACGAGAGCGTCTCGCAGGCGGTGCAGCGGCAACTGGATGCGCTGTCGAACGGTTTCGAGTCGGCTACCGGCAAGATCGCGGGCATCTGGAACGAGGCGCTTGCCGGCCAGCAACGTTCGAACGATGCAATGACGCAGCAATTGCAGGCTTCGCTGGAGCGCTTCACGCAGACGTTCGACGAGCGCTCGGCGGGACTTGTCGACGGCGTTTCCGCGCGCCTCGAAACCGCCGCGGGCAAGCTTTCGCAGACGTGGAACGACGCGCTGTCGCGCCACGAGCAGTCGGGCGCGACGCTGGCGGCGCGTCACGAGCAGGCGCTGGTTGCGGCGGCGGCGACGTTCGCGGAGCATTCGGCGTCGCTGGTGCGCAACGTCGGCGAGTCGCATGCGGACTTGCAGACGCAACTGGCCTCGCGAGACGAAGCGCGGCTCGCGGCGTGGACGGCGAAGCTCGAGTCGATGGCGGGCATGATCGGCAAGGAATGGCAGCAGGCGGGCGAGCAGAACGAAGCGCGGCTCGCGGTGTGGACCGCGAAGCTCGATGCGATGGCGAACACGCTCAGCGAGAAATGGCAGCAAGCCGGGGAGCATAACGAAGAGCGGCTCACGGCATGGACGTCGAAGCTGGACTCGATGGCGAGCGCCCTCGGCAAGGAATGGCAGCAGGCGGGAGAGCACAACGAAGCGCGTCTCGCGGCGTGGACGTCGAAGCTCGATTCGATGGTGGCGATGCTCGGCAAGGAATGGCAGCAAGCCGGCGAACACAACGAAGCGCGCCTCGCGGCATGGACATCCAAGCTGGACTCGATGGCGAACGCCCTCACCAAGGAATGGCAGCAAGCGGGCGAACACAACGAAGCACGCCTCACCGCATGGACATCGAAGCTCGACTCGATGGCAACCGCCCTCAGCCAGGAATGGCAGCAAGCCGGCGAACTGACGGCCAACCGTCAGCAGCAGATTTGCGACACGCTCGAGCAGACCGCGCGCGATATTTCGGCTCAGACGCAGGCGCATGCCAGCGAAACCATCGCTGAAATTTCGCGGCTCGTGCAGGCGGCGTCCGAGGCGCCGAAGGCCGCTGCCGAAGTGGTCGCCGAGTTGCGGCAGAAGCTGTCGGACAGCATGGTGCGCGACACGGCGATGCTGCAGGAGCGCAGCCGTCTGCTCGAAACCCTGGAAACGCTGCTGGACGCGGTCAACCATGCATCCACGGAACAGCGCACGGCGGTCGATGCGCTCGTCGCGACGTCGGCGGAATTGCTCGAACGCGTCGGCACGCGTTTCACCGACAAGGTCGAGGCCGAGGCCGACAAGATCGGCGCGATAGCCGCGCAGATCGCGGGCGGCGCCGTCGAAGTGGCGAGCCTCAGCGACGCGTTCGGCGCGGCGGTGCAGTTGTTCGGCGAATCGAACGACAAGCTCGTCGCGCATCTGGAGAGAATCGAAGCGGCGCTCGACAAGTCGCTCACGCGCAGCGACGAACAGCTTGCCTACTACGTGGCGCAGGCGCGCGAAGTTATCGATCTGAGCGT
The DNA here is from genome assembly GCF_003058125.1 of Paraburkholderia sp. GV068. Classification (NCBI taxonomy): domain Bacteria; kingdom Pseudomonadati; phylum Pseudomonadota; class Betaproteobacteria; order Burkholderiales; family Burkholderiaceae; genus Paraburkholderia; species Paraburkholderia sp. GV068. Next base: position 12,389 of record NZ_QBUB01000002.1, on the reverse strand, counting down.
GATGTCGCAAAAGCAGATTGTCGAAGATCTGCAGCAGCTTGCGGCGCGGCGCTCGGCTGACGGAGTCGAGGCGGCATGAGCGGGATGAGCGAGGACATCGACGGCGGCGTCGAGCCGGGCACGCCGATCTGGGCGGCGTTCGGCGACATGATGTCCGTGCTGCTCGGCGCGTTCATGCTGATTCTGGTGGCCGTCATCGGCGTGCAACTGGAACTGTCGAACAAGCTCGAGCAGGAGGTCAAGCAGCGTCAGGTTGAAACGCAGCGCCGCAAGACGCTCGAAGAGGCGCTCGCCGGCCCGCTCGCGGCCGGCCGCGTGACGCTCGTGAACGGGCGCATCGGCATCAGCGGCAATGTGCTGTTCGCGCTCAACTCCGACCAGTTGCAGCCGCAAGGGCGCGATCTATTGAAGAGCCTGGCCGGCCCGCTGTCCGCCTATCTGCGCGCGAGCGACCAGATCCTGATGGTGAGCGGCTTTACCGACGATCAGCGGCTGCGCGAAGGCAATCGCCGTTTCGCGGACAACTGGGAGTTGTCGGCGCAGCGCGCGCTGACGGTGACGCGCGCGTTGATCGAGGCGGGCGTGCCGGCGCCGTCGCTGTTCGCGGCGGCATTCGGCTCCGGCCAGCCCGTCAGTTCGAACGCCGACGAGCAAGGGCGCGCGCGCAACCGTCGCGTGGAAATCGCGCCGGTGCCGAGACTCTCGGCGGCCGCGGGAAAGCCTCGTGAGTAACAGCGCGAGCGATCCCATGACTGAAGCCGCAGGCGACACACAGACGCCGCGCGCCACGCTCGACGCGTGGCGCGAGCGCGGCGCCGATCGTGTCGATCCGCCGCGGTTTCGTTTCATCGACGCGTTGGAGCGGCGTGCCGCCGCGCAGCGCGGCGAGACTCGCCGCGTGCTTGACGAGAGGCTCGCCGTGTTGCTTGATGCGTATGCGCGGCAAATAGCTGCGGCCGAGCCCGACGCATGCGGCGCGATGAAAACCGATAACGCTGCCCGCACAGCCGAATCGACAACAGGCGCAGGCCCGCTCGTCCAGCTCATCGCCGAATTGCAAAGCGCGCCGCAACACCGCGAGCGCAATCACGCCGCCTATCCCGAACTCCCCGAACTCGATTATTTCCGGCAGACGTGGGCCAAAGTCCGCACCGACAAGCAGTTGCGGCAGTCGCTGCAACCGGCGCCCGGCAACGCCGGGCCGCTCAATTCGAGCAGCCTCGTGCATCGCTCGCTGTCGCTGATGCGCGAGTTGTCGCCGGGCTATCTGAAACAGTTTCTCTCGTATGTCGACGCGTTGTCGTGGATCGAGCAATTGAACGGCGGCGCCCCGCCCAGCAAGGAGCCGCCGCGCGCGGCGACGGGCGCCAGGGGCGGGCGCGGCAAGACGCGCTGATGCCTCGCGGCGCTTGACGTGGCATATTGGCGGGTAGCCATCGAAAGGAGCCCACCATGCGTATCCAGACCTCATTTCTGTTCGATCTCGACGGCACGCTCGTCGATAGCGTCTATCAACACGTGCTGGCCTGGAAAGAAGCGCTCGACAGCGAAGGCATTTCGCTGTCGGTGTGGCGGATTCATCGAAAGATCGGCATGAGCGGCGGTCTCTTCACCAATCAGCTTCTGCGCGAGACGCACGGCGACATCAGCGCCGAGCGCGGCGAGCGTCTTCGTCATGCGCATGCGGCGGCGTATAAAAGGTTGCGCGCGCAAGTATGTCCGCTGCCTGGCGCGCGCGAGCTGCTCGATGCGCTCACGCAGGCGGGCACGCCGTGGGCCGTGGCGACCAGCGGCCGCATGGAAACCGCGGCGGTGAATCTCGAGGCGCTCGGCGTCGATCCGTCAAAAGCAGTCGTCGTGACGCGCGACGACGTCAAATACGCGAAGCCCGATCCCGATCTTTTCATCGCGGCCGCCGAACGTCTCGGCGTGCAGATCGAACATTCGGTCGTGGTCGGCGACAGCATCTGGGACATGCTCGCGGCGCGCCGCTGCCGCGCGCTCGGCGTGGGCCTGCTGTCGGGCGGCTACGGCACGGAAGAACTCGAACGGGCCGGCGCACTGCGCGTCTACGACGACCCCGCGGCTCTGCTCGATCATCTCGACGAAGTAGCCTCGCGACCGTAGACGCGCGCATTGCGGCATGACGCGGCCGCGACGAAATGCGCTGGCCGCGCCGCGTTTTTTGCATCGCCATTGGTTTCATTCAGACCGCATACGCTGCTGCAAACACACGGAACTTTGTACTGTTGCAGCCAGGAGCCCTGCACTCCCTGTACTATATGGATCAACGGGAACCGGCCCGGCAACAGCGATAGAAAGACCGGCGTGTACGCAGTGGCGGCGCGCCCGGCATGTTCCACGTGAGCGCATGCGGCGACCGGCGAGCCTGTCACGGCGATCCCGCCTGCGGCGGAGCTGACGAACCACGTGAAAATATGAACAAGTTTATTCGACCACCCGTCTCCTATCCGACCACGGTTGTTTTCGTCGACGACAACGACAACTACCTCGACGCGCTGCGCCGTTTCTTCCCGGATGTTTCCACCAATCTGTTTTTCTCGCGTCCGCAAACGGCGCTGGCTTTTATCCGTCAGCACGCGCGCGAAAACTCGCTCGAGTTCGCGCCGGCTTCCGCGTGTTTGAGCGAGACGGGCTTTGAACGCTTCGTCGAAACGTCGCCGCAGCGCGACGTGCTGGCGCGCGATTCGCGTTTCTCCGAGGTGGCCGCGGTCGTGGTGGACTACGACATGCCGGGTATAAGCGGCGTCGAGTTTCTGTCGTCCATCTCCAACCTGCATTGCGCGAAAATCCTGCTGACGGGCGTCGCCGACGAAACCGTCGCCGTCAAGGCATTCAATGCGGGCATTGTCGATTTATATCTGCGCAAGACCGACGCGGATTCGGCGAACCGGCTCGTGCATTTTCTGAAGGACGCGAAGAGCCGCCATTGCTCCGAGGCCGGTTGGCTCGCGTTGGGCGAGAACGGCATCACGTATTGCGATCCGCGCACGCGCAGCGTGATCGATCAGGTCGTGAAGGACAAAGGCATCGTCGAGTATTACTGGCGTCCCGAGCAGAACGCCATTCTGATGTTCGATCGCGAGGGAAGGGCGAGCGTGTTCGTCGCGTGGGCCGAGCACGACTGGATTGCGCAAGGCGAAATCGTCGCGGACGAAAGCGGCCCGGCCGAGTTGCTCAGGCAGATGGCCGTGCGCGAGGTCATGCCGCTCTTCTGGCCGCATCTTGCGTTCCGGTCGAATGTCGAATTCAGAATGCTCAAGCCGCAGCCCATTCCCGGTTGGGGCGACGCGTTCTACTGCTGGAGCCAGGTGGAGTCGCCGGAAGTGGCGCAAGGCGGCGTCAGGCCGCTGACGTTCGCGCAATGGCGCAGCGACCGGGCACGCTAGGGCTGCCGGCACGACGAGACATTCCATGCTGTTGGGGAAATGCGCGATGTGGCCATTCATGCGCGACAAGAGCCATGCAATTCCGATAGGGCTCGCGCAATGGTGCCTGGATGACGGCGCATTGGCGCGGTTTTATTGATCGCCCATAAGGCCCATGCGAATGAGCCGCTCAAGCCGCTCCGGCGTTCGCGCACAGAAAGCGGCACACTTCGTCATGCATGGCTTGCACGCCAGGGCTCGATTCGATGGCGCGCCAGCAGCCATGCACGAGTCCCGCGCCGATCCATAGCCGCGCTTGTCCGCCCGCCGCCTGAATGCGTTCGGCGAATACGCGAGCGTCGTCTCTGAGCGGATCGTGCTCCGCGCCGATCGCGAGCGTAGGCGGAAGGCTGCCATAACGTGCGGCGTCGAGCGGCACCGTCCACTCGGGATACGGCGCGCTTTCGCCCCAAGTTCCGCCCCAAGTTCCGCCCCGACTTTCGCCACAACTTCCGCCCCAATACATGTCGCGAAACGCGTGGACGTCGGCGAGCGTCAGCATCGGCGCGTGCGCTTCGGTATCGCGTGCGGGCGGCTGCGGGTCGGTGCCGAGCATCGGGTAGATCAGCGCAACACCGCGTATGCCGTCGATGCCCTCGTCGCGCAAACGCATCGCCACGCTGGCCGCGAGCGTGCCGCCGGCACTGTCGCCGGCCAGTTGCAACGCGGCGTCGGCGGGAAGATTGAAGGGCAGCCCGCGTTGCAGAGCGGCGCGCGTGATCTCCAGGCAGTCGTCGTGCGCGGCCGGCGCGCGGTGTTCGGGCGCGAGCCGGTAATCGACGGCGATCAAGTCGAGGCCCGTGTCCGCGGCAAGGCGCGCCGTGATCAGTTGATGGCTGTCCAGCGATCCAAGCACGAAGCCGCCGCCGTGGAAGTACAGCACGACGCCGCGCGGCATGTCGTCCGCTTTGGCACGGTTGCGATAGAGCCGCAACGCAATCGGATGACCCGCGGCAGTCTGGAATTGCGCATCTTCGGTGACGACTTCCGGCGGCAACGGCGGAGTGAGCGCGGCCGCGTAACGGTCATAGGCTTCGCGTTGCTCGGGCGGCGCGATGGACGCGCCCGACGTGTTATGTCCTCCGGGATACAGCGCGGCGGCTCGCGCGATGAACGCCGCCATTTGCGGCTCAAGCATGCTGTTGGCTCCGGCTGCGTTGCGCGGCGGCGGGCAGGCCGATCATGCGGCCCGCGTAGGCGGCGGCGGGTAATGCGGCTTGCGCGTCGGCCAGTTCTTTTACGCGCGCGGCGACGTCGGCGTCGAATGCGACCGAGCGCGGCCCGCTCGTATCGACATGCAGCAGCATTTGCTCGCCGGCGGCGACCGGCGTGTCGCCTTCGTCGGCGAACATTTCGAGGTAGAGATGCAGCCGCTTGGTGTCATGCGCGAGCACGCGCATATCCACACGCACGCGCGTGCCTTGCTTGATCTCATGCAGATAGTTGATGTGCGCTTCGAGCGTGTAGATAGAGCGGCCGCGTTCCTTGCGCACGGTGTCGGGCAAACCGATCCGGTCGATCAGCTCGTCGGTCGCGAAGCTGAAGATCAGCATGTAGAACGCGTCGCGCAAATGGCCGTTGTAGTCGACCCATTCCGCGCGGACCGTGTCGCGATAGCAGGGCAGGGAAGAAGCGGTTTGCGGCATGCTGCGGGTCTCCGTGGTCTTGGGTTTGTGTGCGGCGTGCGGCGTGCGACGCGCGAATCGGGTCGCGCGCCCCGTGCGCGGCGTGGCTTGCGGTCGCGCTCGCACCGATCGGCGGACGCCGATCCGCCGATCTTCAATCCGCAAATTGTCAATCCGCAGCCGTCAACCCATGCCGCGCCTTGGCCTCGCCAATCGCCGCGAGCACGCTCGTGATGCAGTCGTCGCGATAGCGCTCCAGTTGCTTGATCGAGCGCGGGCCGACCTGTTCGGCGGTGCCGTCGACAACGCGGTCGATCAGTTCGTCCGTCAGCTTCGGCGCTATCAGTTTAGTCCACGGAAGCTCCAGCGCGGGACCGAATTGCTGCATGAAATGGCGCATGCCCGCGTCGCCACCCGCGAGCGTGTAGGTGAGGAAGGTCCCCATGAAAGACCAGCGGATGCCCGCGCCGAAGCGGATTGCGTCGTCGATTTCGCCGGTGGTCGCGACGCCCTCGTTGACCAGATGCAGCGCCTCGCGCCACAGCGCTTCGAGCAGCCGGTCGGCGATGAAGCCGGGCACTTCCTTGCGAACCCGCAGCGGGCGCATCGATAGCGAGCGATAAATGCGCAGCGCGGCGTCGATGGTCTCAGAAGCCGTGCGCTCGCCGCCGAGCACTTCCACGAGCGGCAGCAGATAAACCGGATTGAACGGATGCCCGACGATGCAGCGCTCCGGGTTCACAGCGCGCGCATAGAAATCGCTCGGCAAAAGCCCGGACGTCGACGACGCGATGATCGCGTCGGGCTTCGCCGCGCGGCTGATCTGTTCGTGCAACGCGAGCTTCAATTCCTCGCGCTCGGGCGCGCTTTCCTGAATGAAGTCGGCGTCGGCGACACACGCCTCGATCGTATCGACAAAGCGCAATCGCGATGGCGACGCGCCTTCCGCGAGGCCGACGCGCTCGAGCGCGGGCCATGCATTCGCGACGTTCTCGCGCAACTGTTTTTCCGCGCCCGGCGCCGGATCCCACGCGATCACGTCGAGCCCATGCGCGAGCGCGCGCGCCACCCAGCCGCTGCCGATCACGCCCGCGCCGATCGCGGCAAATGTTTTGATGTTGACGATCACTGCCATTGCTGACGTTTCCTTGTTTGCCTATGCGTTGCTGGTTGTCGCGATCACGCGTATTCGCCGGCTGCGCGCCGTTCGAGTTGCCGTTCGCCGCGCGCGGGCAAGCCGAGCTTGCGCCGGCCTTCGGCGGGCGTCAGTGCGCGTCCGCCAAGACGCTCGATGATTTCCACCGCGCGCTGCACGAGCGTGCCGTTGGTTGCGGGCACACCTTTATCGAGCCAGATGTTGTCTTCGAGGCCGACGCGCACGTGGCCGCCGAGCAGCATCGCCTGCGCGACCATCGGCATCTGCATGCGGCCGATGCCGAAGCCGGCCCATTGCGCGCCGGGCGGCAGGTTGTCGGCCATCGCTTTCATGGTCGCCGTATCGGCGGGCGCCCCCCAGGGAATGCCGAGGCACAACTGAAAGAGCGGCGGCGCGTCGAGCAGCCCTTCCTTGAGCAACTGCTTCGCGAACCACAAGTGCCCCGTGTCGAAGATCTCCAGTTCGGGTTTTACGCCCAGTTCCTGAATGCGCGCTGCACCGGCGCGCAATTGCGCGGGCGTCGATACATAGATGTAGTCGCCGTCGCCGAAATTGAGCGTGCCGCAATCGAGCGTGCAGATTTCCGGCAACAGCTCCTCGACATGCGCGAGGCGCGTCAGGCCGCCGACCAGATCCGTGTTCGCGCCGAAGCGCATGGGATCTTCGCCGGGACCGATTTCCAGATCGCCGCCCATGCCCGCCGTCAGATTGATGATGACGTCCGTGCCCGACGAGCGGATTCGGTCGACCACTTCGCGATACAACTGCGGATCGCGGCTGCCGCGTCCGGTCCTCGGATCGCGGACGTGGCAGTGCGCGACGGTCGCGCCCGCTTTCGCGGCTTCGATGGCGGCCTCGGCGATCTGCTTCGGCGTAACCGGAATCGCGGGATGCTTGCCGACGGTGTCGCCGGCGCCGGTGACCGCGCAGGTCACGATGACTTCATGGTTCATGCGTGCAAGTTCCTGTAGATGTTCAATGCGCGACGCTTCGGGAATCAAAGCCCGAGATAGGCTTTCACCGCAGGCAAACCGTCCTTGCCGTCGTAGGTCTTCACGCCGGCGAGCCACGCGTCGAGTATTTGCGGGTTTTTCTTCAGATAGGCTTTCGCGGCATCGGCGGGCTTTTGCTTGTTCATCACCGATTGCATCACCACGTTTTCGAGCTGCGTCGAAAAGCGCAGGTTGCTTACGAGCTTGCCCGCGTTGGGGCAACGCGTCAGGTAGTCGGGCGACGTCAACGTATAAACGCGCGCTTCGCCGTCGTTTGGGCCGAACACGCCGTCGCTGCCGGACAGGTACTTCATGTCGATCTGAATGTTCATCGGATGCGGTTCCCAGCCGAGAAACACCACCCATTTCTTGTCGCGGATCGCGCGCTCCACTGAAACGAGCATGCCGGCTTCGCTCGATTCGATCAGCTTGAAGCCGCCGAGCCCGAACTTGTTGGTGGCGATCATCTTCTGAATGGCCGCGTTGGCGCTGCTGCCAGGCTCGATGCCGTAGATCTTGCCGTCGAGCTGATCGCGATGTTTCGCGATGTCGGCGAATGTCTTGAGGCCCGCGTCGTACGCATAGCCGGGCACGGCGAAGGTTGCTTTTGCGCCGGTCAGGTTGGGCGGCTGCAGCACGTCGATTGCCTTCGAGTCGACGAACGGCGCAATCGCTTTCTCCTGCACCGGCCACCAGTAGCCGAGCGACACGTCGAGCTGTTTCGTCTTCAGACCCGCAAACGAAATCGGCACCGAAGCAACGGTGGTGACCGGCTGATAACCGAGCCCTTCGAAGACCGTGGAGGCGAGCGCGGTGGTCGACGTGATGTCCGTCCAGCCGATGTCGGCGAAACGCACCGCGCGGCACGCGGGCGGGTCCTGCGCGAACGCGGGCAGCGCGGCGACGGCGGCGCTGCCCGCGGCCGCGAGGCAGGCAAGCCGGGTAAGCTGTGCAAGCAGCGTGGTGATGCGTGACTTCATGACCTTCCCCTATTGACGCTTATGCACGTCTGACAGCGCGTTTTCGAAAGGGCCGCTTTGATGCGCGAATGCGAAGCGCGGCCCACCGGCAAGTGCTAAGTGATGCGTGAGGTGCTATGTGAGTCCATCGACGATGCGGTTGGAATGGCACTAACGTTAATGCCCCATATTGCCGCCAAAGCGACCATCAGCGACCCGTTCTTGCTTCCACGCGACAACGAGGGAAAACCAGCATGCGCGAGCGGGCGTCGGCATTGCAGCGAGCTTCCGGCGGCATTGCGGCACGGCATCGGCTATGGACCAATTTTGGCGCGCCTTGTCCGCTCGCAGTCTGCTTGCTACGCTCGCCGGAAACCGCACGTTCACTTGCGCTTTTCGCTGCTTTCGACGGCTTGTCACTTTCACGCCGCCTTTCACCGGATTCCCGCGACATGCCTGAAGAAATATCGTTTTTGCTGCTGCCGGGCTATTCGGCGATCGGCTTCATGTCCGCCGTCGAGCCCTTGCGCGTGGCGAACCGCTTTCGCGGCGAGTTGTACCGATGGCGCATTCTCAGTCTGGACGGCGCGCCGGTTGCAGCGAGCAACGGGATTTCGATCAACGCGGACGCGGCCATCGGCGACGTGCGTGATCTGGGTGGCACGGACAGCACGGCGACGCTCTTCGTCGTGGCGGGCTTCGAGCCGCTCGCCTGCTACACGCGCGAACTCGCCGAATCGTTGAAGCGGCTCGAGCGCGCGGGCGCGACGCTCGGCGGCATCGACACGGGCAGCTTCGTGCTCGCCGAAGCCGGGCTGCTGGGCGGCGCGGACAACGTGACCGTGCATTGGGAGGCGCTTTCGGCATTTCGCGAGCGTTATCCGTCGCTGGATGCCAGTCAGGAACTGTTCGAGATCGGCGCGCGGCGCATCACGTGCGCGGGCGGCACTGCATCGATCGACATGATGCTCGACCTGATCGGACGCAAGCACGGCGCGGCGCTCGCGTCGGCGGTGTCGGAGCAGTTCGTGGTGAGCCGCATCCGTCAGCGCTCCGACCATCAGCGCATGGAGATTGCCGCGCGCTACGGCGTGCACAACCGCAAGCTGATCCAGGTGATCGGCGTGATGGAGCAGCACATGGAAGAGCCGCTGACGCCCGACCGGCTCGCGCAGGAAATCGGCGTGACGCGCCGCCAGTTGGAGCGGCTCTTTTGCGCGTCGCTGAAGGACACGCCGACGCACTTCTATCTGCAACTGCGGCTCGGCCGCGCGCGCGAGCTTTTGCAACAGACCGACATGTCGATCACGTCGATTTGCGTCGCCTGCGGATTCGAGTCGCCGTCGCACTTCTCGCGGACTTATCGTGCGCGATTCGGTGCAAGCCCGAGGAGCGACCGGCAGGCGAGCGGCGGTTTGGTGCCACCCAAAGCGCTAATTAATGCACGTGTTGAAGGATTATCACAAGCGCAGCAACAGTGAATTCACCGATTCGGGGTTTACCCTAGGTCGCCGGCCTCCTAGACTGTGTTCATCGGCTGAAGACACAACGCCTTCAGCGCCTGACAAAACAATCTCTGGAGGTAGGTCATCATGAAATCGCTGATCGAAGCTGCTGTTATCGCCGCTCTTATTTCCGCACCGCTTGCTGCTTTTGCCCAGTCGAACCAGCCGGTCACGCGCGCTCAGGTTCGCGCCGAACTGGTTCAACTGGAGAAGGCCGGTTACAACCCGGCCACGTCGAACGACTACGATTACCCGGCGAACATCCAGGCCGCCGAAGCGCGCGTCGCCGCGCAGAACGGCACCGCTCAGACGAGCGGCTATGGCTCGGCGACCAATGGATCGTCGCAAGCAGGCAGCCGGGCTGAGGTCACTTCGAGCTCGTATTCGGCGCCGGTTTATGTCGGCCACTGATTGACGGCGGCGCGGCGAGGTTCGTCGCGCGATGGGTAAAAAAAGGCACGCCTCGGCGTGCCGTTTTCGACTGCTGACAAGCCACTTCAAAGCCTGGCCATGTGCCAGGCTTTGTCGTTTACCAGATGGTCCAACAAATCCGTGGTGAGGCGGTTTTGCCCAAATGACGTCGCTACGAATGGTCTATTCGTCGTAGTACTCGGACCGGGCGATCACGCGGTTTGTCCCGCGCGGGCACTGGCATGCGACGATATCGTTGTCTTTCACGGCGGCTGTTGCACCCGTCAACCCCCAGCCTGTCGCTGTGCCGAGCATGGGACCGTTGTGTCCGCAGCGTGCGCACGACGCAAGTCCTCCATCTTTCGCGAGCGCGCCATTTTCGTCGGAGAAGTTCTCGTCACCTTCGAGTACCACGCCGCCGGTCGTCGTCTTGTTGCCCTTAACTGCCAGCATCATTGCCATGCCAATCTCCGTCTAGAGTTGAAGTTGTTCTACCGGATCAGTACCGCTCGCGCGCTGCCTGCAACATCTTCAGACGGGTCTTTCCGTCAGGCGTGAATACCGTGTCGAACCGTACGAGCCCTTCCTGATGCAGGCGACAAGCCATCGTGAAGCTGACCATTACGCCGGGCTCCGAAGCGTGCACTTCGATCTCGACTGCCTTCAGGCGTGGCTCGTACTTGAGCAACGTCGACTCGATGGCATTGCGGAGCCTGTGTGTCGACGAGGGCAGATGCCGGTAGATTTCCGACAGGTCATCGAGTCCGAAGTCCGGCAGGTGCGCGAGCGACCGACGCCGGCTGTTAAGGATGCGTTCGATGTTGTCCCGCACCGAAAAGAACGTCTGTTCCTCCGGTGAAAAATCGGTCACCGTCGAGCCGTCGGCAAAATGCCCCGTGATCCGCTCGAAAAGTCCTGGTCCTGTACGCATGCGCGCCTCAATTCGCCATGCCGGCGATCGACGACAGCAGCCACCGGTCGATGGCAAGCCAGACAAGTCCCGCAGCGATACAGGCGACGAAAACCCACGCCAGCGGTGACAGCGGGCGCTGGCGCGAGCGCGAGGGGTTCACCACCAGCGGGCCTGACCGATCGGGCGCATTTCTGTCTGCGCCGCCACTCGTGGCGCGCGCAAGACGTTCGTCGATTGAACCGATGAGCTTCATGCGCGCCTCGGCCTCGTTCAGCGCATAACGACCCTTGAACCCGAGTCCGAGCACGACGGCGAAGATCGCCAGAAGAGGCAGCACGGGCTTCGCGTCGCGCAGGCGCTGACCCATCCGCCGGAGTAGTTCTTCGCCCGCATCATTGCGGCCGAACGCCCGCAACTGCAGTGGTTCGCGTTCCCATGCATCGCGCGCGGTTCCGTGGAGCCCGTTCAGGGCCGCTTCGTCGATCAGCGCGCAATGCGCATAGAGCGCGTCATCGATCACATCCTGCGGATGGCCACGCCTCTGCAGTTCCTCACGCAGGCTGGCAACCTGGGCGTCGGAATCTTCGCGCAGGACTTCCTGCGAGGGTGGGTTTGCGCTGCGAAGTGCAACGACAGTGCGTGCCGCGTCGCGCAGGGCGACAGGCAGCAGATCATGGGTCGGTTGTGCTGTGGCGAATTTCATGAGTGGTTCAGCGCTTTGCCTTCGGCATTTGCGACGTGAGCGACAGACTCACGTCCATGCCCTCGATCTGGAAGTGCGGAACAATGAAGAGTGCAACGCGAAAAAAACCTGGATTGTCTTCAATGTCCTCCACCACGACGCGGGCTTCACGCAGCGGATGCGAGCTTTGCAGGTCGTCCCCCGGTGTTGTCATGACCGTGACGAGCGAGCGGATCCAGGTGTTCAGTTCAAGTTCCAGCAGACGGCGGTCCTTCGTGGTGCCAATATTCTCGCGCTGGATCAACTTGAGATGGTGCGCGATACGCGAGAGCAGGAAGACGTACGGCAGGCGCGCATTGATACGGCTGTTGGCCGCAGCGTCGCGCGTGTCGAAGACAGCAGGCTTCTGCGTCGAATGCGCGGAATAGAAGCACGCGTAGTCGTGATTGCTGGTGTACGAAAGCGCTATGAGACCCTGGTCGGCGAACTCGAATTCGCGGGTTTCGGGAATCAGCGCGTCAGAGGCGATCTTGCCCAGATGGCCCGTATCGAGATCGTAAAGATGGACCGGCAGATCAGGTATCAGGCCACCGGCCTGAGGATGTCATCGGCACCTGTAAATTGATACACCGTCGGCACTGAGGAATTGATACACCTCGACGAAGGGATAATGGCCGCTTTGAGCGGCGATGATCTC